>JBKECN010000067.1:0-130448 GCA_047974565.1 Actinomycetales bacterium | reverse complement strand
GCCTGGGCGGCGGCGAAGATGTCGTCCACCGCGATGGTCACACAGTTCTTGCGTGACTCGTCCTCGACCACCGAGACAGGCCGCACGTCACGCCGCAGCTGCCCGGCGCCGGACTCCTGGGTGACCCCGGCATCGTCGAGGAGGGCGACGGTGGTGGTGATCCGCACCGACCGGTCGTCATTGGTCACCGACCTGGCCCGGAACAAGCCGTAGGTAGCCGGCACCTCCAGGTCCTCGTGCGTGCGGAGCCCGAGCACCGAACCGAGGAAGAGGGCGGCCTCGTCGAACCGGTCGAAGGGCTGTGCCAGGGTCACCCCGTCGATCCGCGCTGCCACCCCCGGACCGGCCGTCTCATCCGGTTGACCGGGCCGTCGACCCCCGACGGGGGTGTAGGTCTGCGTCCAGTGCTCAGGCCCGGACAGGCCGGTGAAGAAGATGGCCGTGCCGTCCGGCGCCTCGATCCCCTCAGTGGCCTGCGGGCCGCGGTGCCGGGCCACGTCGCCGGCCCGCAGGTAATGCCCCCGCTCGGTCGCCTCGTGCGGGTCGTCCGTGTGCAGAGCCAGCGCCGCGACGTGCGGGCCGGTCTGGCCGGCCCGGGCCACGGCCGAGGAGTTCAGCAGGATCCGGGCGCGGCCCTGCTCCCACAGTTCGATCGGCTTCTCACGATGGTCGCCGGTGTGGACGAAACCCAGAGCGGCCAATGCCGCAGAAGTGAGCGGGTGCTGGTCGAGGACGGCGATCTCGACGAAGTCGAAGCCTTCCACCCGGGGCTCGGGCGGCGCCGAGTCCAGCCTGGCACCGGGGATCTGGCCCCGCTGAGCGACGGCGTCCTCCACCCACAGCAGCGAACGCATCGCATCGGCGGCGTTGCGGGCGGCGTCGGCGCGCCGGAAGACGGTGTTGAAGATCTCCAAGGACAGGGGTCCGGAGTACCCGGCGGCGATGCAATGCTCGAGAAAGCCGACGACGTCCCAGCTGCCCTGCCCCGGCCACACGCGGTAATGCCTGCTCCACTGCAGAATGTCCATGGCCATGGCGGGTGCGTCCGAGAGCTGGACGAAGAAGATCTTCTCTCCCGGGATCTGCCGGATCCCAGACGGGTCGAGACGCCGGGACAGGACGTGGAAGGTGTCCTGGCAGGTGCCCAGCGCAGGGTGATCTGCCAACTCCACGATCCGCCAAGCCCGCCGGTAGTCCCACACGTGCGTCGACCAGGCAAGGGCTTCGAAGGCGATCCGCATGCCACGTTCCGCGGCCAGGTCGGCCGCTGCCCGCAGTTGCCGGGCAGAGAGGTCGTCGTCGTCGATCGCGTCGGGTTGGCAGCTGGCACAGACCAGGACGAGGTCGGTGCCGAGTTCGGCCATGATGTCGAGCTTGCCGACGAAGCGGCGCATCGCCCGGGCATGCTGGCTGGGAGTCATGCCCTCCAGGTCGCGGAAGGGCTGGAGCATCTCGATCGTCAGGCCCAGTTCGGCACAGCGTTCGCGAATCCGCGCGGGCGTCCACAGGCTGGTGATGAGATCCTGATCGAAGATCTCCACCCCGTCGAAGCCGGCGGCGGCCGACGCCACGAGCTTCTCGTTCAAGGGTCCGGAAAGCGAGACAGTGGCGATGGAGCGGCGCATCTGACCTCCACGGGGATGCCGACCGGTGGACGCCCGTCACGCTGGTGCCGCGACACCCGTCGACGGTCAGCCCCGCGGGTATCACCGGCCCGACATACCCGGGCGGTGCGCCACTCTAGTGACGCACCGCCCGTCGGTGTCATGCAGGCTCAGGCGACATCTCGCCCAGTGGCATCCGTGGACGGCTTGGACAGGTCGAGCAGACTGGAGCCTGCCGCGACACCTGAGTCAGGGGCGCCGGCGGCGGGGGCAGTGGTTGCCGCCGGGGCGGGAGCCGGCTGGGCAGCAGCCTGGGCGGGGACGGTCCGGCCCGGGCCTGCGTAGGTGAGGGGGGCCAGGTTGAGGATCGGGTCGCCCTGGTGCTGGGTCTGCGCTGCGCTGGGCACAGGATCGGTCGTCGCGGCCGGAGCAGTTCCGGCGGCAGGAGCAGCGGCGTTGACCTCCTGGGCTCGCTTCTCGTCCGGCATGAGCACCCAGGCGATGGGGTAGATGATGATCTGGCTGCCCGGGATGAGCACCAGGCTCAGGACGAAGAGCAGTCGAATCGCCCACGGGTCGACGCCGATGCGGCGGCCGATGCCGGAGCACACACCGCCCAGAATGCGGTCGGAGGTGTTCCGAACCAGGCCGAGGCTTGCGATGTAGCGGTGCAGGGAGTTCACGATGAGACCTTTCCTGGATTCACTGCCGGTGCTTTGCAGCGGGCCGGAGCTGATGCCGGTGTTTTCTGTAGGTGCCGGGCTGAGGTGCGCCGGACATGTATCCAGAGTGGCTGGCCAGGCGCACCGGGCACATCGGGCGCGGCCCTGAGGGGCACCTGAGCCGATCCCTGAGGTTCGCCTCGGTCGGTACGCCCGCAGGTCGGTAGCAAGGGGGTCGGATCTCGACGCTTCCAGCAGGCTCCAGGCACACGCCCCCCAGGCCGGAATCAGCCGAACCCCGAGACGACGTGGCCGCCGCCACCAGGGACCACGTCGAACGAACCCGCCACCCGCACCAAGGACGGCATGCCAACGTCGCGACATGTGACGACATCGGCAGACCCCAGGCGCACTCAGGTTCATCCGAAGCCCGAGCAGACGTGACCCACGCCCACGGGCCGTCGATCGCCACACGTGAGATGGACATCAGGAGGTCCGGGGAACTAATCGCCAAAGATCGTCATCGTATGCACGGATCGACGTCTTGCAGGGTAAGGAGCACCGACGCGTGAGGACCCACGCCCGGATGAACCGAGATGGTGCCGCATCAGATGTGTTGGCGCCGGGCCGGACGCGTGAGGATCCACTCGTCCGCCGGACTGGGTGGCACGGCACCCGGGATTGCAGACCACGGCAGTGATGGCAGGTGGTGCCGCTCGAAACGGCACCCGAGAACACCAGGACGGCGAGCAAGGACGCCCACCGGCGAGGCATTCGAGATTCACAAATCCCCACGTAGGCGACGAACGGTAACGCAGCGCTACGGGGTCCGCTCGATCAGCGGAACCAGATGATTGAAAGCCTCACTAAACTTGGCACTGTTCCCGCCGGGTGCGCGCACGCACTCGGTGGTGTCGGGGTGTGGTCATGGGTGGGTTCTGGGTCGAGTGGCCGACATGGCGTGGTCAATTCTGGCCGCGGACGATAAGAGGTGGTCATGGCAGGGTCCGGAGTGGACGCTGCGCTCGTGGAGTCCACCCGATGGGCGGTGCTGAGAACGAAACAGCAGGTCTATCGGTGGGCGACGCTGCTCGCGCTCTTCGCGTGCATTCTGCCGATGACGGTTGCCTGGTTGGGCTCGGACGAGTTCCGCACCGTCATTCTGGTGGTCGACGGCACGACTTTCCTGGTCTGTCTCATCGGCTTCCTCATGCTTGGCCGAACGGCCTGGGTGCCGGTGATCGAACGGATCATGCTCGGCGCGATCATCACCTTCATCGGGGCCTGGGACGTCATCAACCTGGCTATCGGACGTCAACCGGATTCGGGGGAGATTGTCAGCGGCGCTCCGGTTTTCCTGCTCGCCTGCATCATGCTGTGCCTGATTATCCCGACCCGTTGGCAACGTCCGCTGTTGCTGACCTTCTTCGCCGTGCACACCGCAGCGACCTGGCTGAACCTGGTCCGGTTTCCCTGGGGTGGGCTGCAGAGCACTCAGATCACCACCGACGTGCTGACTCTCGTCGCGGTGCTGCTGCTCTCGGTGATGGGCCGGTATCAGCGGTTGCTGATGCGTTCGGAGGCCGAGGCGCGAGAACTGCGCGAACTGGCCAACACCGATCTGCTCACCGGTCTGCTCAACCGGCGCGCGCTGTACCCGACGCTGGAACATTCCGAGCACGTCGTCGTGGCCCTCATCGATCTCGACGACTTCAAAGCGGTCAACGACATGTACGGGCACGAACGTGGTGACGCGGTGCTGGCCGCCTTCGCCAAGGTCCTGACCACGTGCGTGAGTGAGCGGGTCGAGGTGCTGTCCGCGCCGCAGGTGGCCCGCTGGGGCGGGGAGGAGTTTCTCGTCGCCTTCCCCGGGTGGGCCATGCCCCGGGCGTGGGCGCGCCTGGAGGCTGCCCGGGCCACGGTGGCTGCGGATCCCGACCTGGTGACGACGATGAGCCTGGGTCTGGTCCGGCGGCAGGCTCAGGAGAACGTCAGCGCCATGCTCAAACGCGCTGACGACCTGCTCTACGCAGCCAAGCGCGACGGCAAGAACCGCATCTACGCCGAGATTCCCCAGGCGCACCTGTCCGGTCTCGGTGAAGCCGAGAGCCAATCTCGAGACAGGTCCTAACATGAGGGACAGGCTTCGGGGTGGGCTGCCCATCCTGGCGGCCGGGGCCATCGAGCCCGGGAAGGTGAGGTCATGACGGCAGGTGGCCGCCACCGCCTGCGCAGTCTGCTGCTCGTGGCGTGTTTGCTCCTGGTCACAGCGGCTTCGGCCGGGCTCGGGGTGATCTGGAATCTCGACCGCACCATCAACGACAACGTGCGCCGGTTGGACGGGCTGTTCCCCGCCGAGTCGACCAGGCCCCCGGCAGCCGAACTCGCTCCCGGCACGGGCGCGACCCCGGTGACCGTCCTGTTCATCGGCGCGACGACGCTGCCGCGCGCTTCGGCCGCCAGCCGGTTCCCCGCGGACACGGTGATGGTGGCCCGGATCTCGGCTGACCGGGACCGGGTGGATGTGGTGTCGCTACCCGCTGACTCGATGGTCCCGATACCCGGCTTCGGGGTTGATCGGATCTCGGCCGCGACCACCCGAGGTGGGGTTCCCCTGGCGGTCCAGACAGTCGAGGACCTGTTGGAGACGAGGATCGACCACGTCGTGCTGGCCGATCTGGACGGGGTCGCGGAGATCACCGATGCGGTCGGTGGCGTCGAGGTCACGGTGACCGACCCCTTCTCGGCCGGCGGGCGGACCTACGCGGCCGGTACGCACACCCTCGACGGAGCCGCCGCGTTGGCCTTCGTCCGGGAGCAGGCGTCCCTGCCCGGACGCGACCTGGACCGGGCCACCCATCAGCAGGAGTACCTCAGCGGCCTGGCCGCCCGGCTCACCGGCTCACAGTTGCTCGCCGAACCCAATCGGCTGATCGCCCTGCTGGCCGTGGCGGCCGACAACGTCGTGGTGGACGCCGACCTCAGCCCGCGGATGCTGCGCTCCCTGGCCTTCAGCATGCGGGGACTCCGGGCTGATGACGTCCACCTGTCAACCGCTGCGGTCGCCGAGGTTCGGGTGCAGGGGGCCGGTCCGCTCGCGGTCGACCTGTCCGAGCCCGGGCTCGAGCAACTGCGGACGGCCCTGGCCGAGGACGATTTCGCCGCGGCCTATTAGGCGCTGGCGTTTGCCCGCACCGCGCGGGAATGTACCGGGCCCGCCCGAGACCCAAGCCCGCACTGGACGGTTTCGGCCCAGCTGCGCGGGGTCAGCGCTTTCACCCCGATCGGCCTCGTCGTAGGGTGTCCACATGTCGAACACCAGCAACCTGCAGAAGACCGGCTTGCAGATGCTGCTCGGTCGGGATCGGTTCGAGATGCTCATGGAAGAGGCTGACCGGGTGGGCCTGTCGATGGCCACCGTCGTGCGTCGGGCGATCGACGAGTGGATGAACCAACCGGCCGGCGAGCGGCGCTACGACGGCGAGATCCGGCGCGGCCGGGTCATCGACGTCTCCGGCAAGGAGCGGGTGCACCCGCGTCCGTTCGGCTGAGATCTGACCCGCTCAGCTCCAGTCCAGTCCGACTCAACTCAGGACCGGCCCAGCTTGAGTCCAGTTCAGCTCAGGTAGGCGATCAGCCGATCGATGGCCTCGTCCAGTTGATCGGTCTGACCGCAGAAACTCAAACGCATCGTCCGGTTGCCGGTAGCCAGGTCGAAATCCACCCCCGGGGCCAGCGCCACGCCAGTCTCGTCGAGTACGCGCGCGCACCAGGACAGTGAATCCGCGGTCAGGTGCGAAATATCGCAGTAGGCATAGAACGCCCCGTCCGGCGGGGCGAACGAGGTGATCCCGAGCTCGGGGAGCCGGCGCAGCAGTAGATCCCGGTTGACCGCATAACGGGCTACGTGGGCGTCCAGCTCTGCTCGGCTCCCGGGTGCAAGGGCGGCGGTGGCGGCTACCTGGGAGACCGCCGGCGCGCAGATCGCCAGATTGGCCTGGAGCAGTTCCACCGGGGTCCGCAAGGTGTCCGGGGCCAGGAGCCAGCCCAGCCGGTAGCCGGTCATCGAGTAGTACTTGCTCACCGAGCCGACCACGGCCGTCTGCCGCGACGTGCTCCAGGCGCTGGCGCATTCTCGGCCGAACGAGATTCCGTGGTAGATCTCATCGCTGATCAGCAGGCATCCCGCACTCTCGCACCACGCCGCCACCCGTGCCAGCTCGTCCGGATCGATGATCGTCCCGGTCGGGTTGGCCGGGCTGGCGATGACCACGGCGTCGGGACGCCGGGGGAGCGCGTCGAGCTGCTCCGCGGTGGGCTGGTAGCGAGTGTGCGGGCCGCAGTCCAGATCAACCACGGTGAGCCCGAGCGCCTCGGCGGTGTTGCGGTACGCCGGGTAGCCGGGCCGGGTCATGGCGACCGTGTCACCGACGTCCAGGGCCGCCATCAGCAGTGCCTGGAACCCTCCGGAGGATCCCGTGGTGACGATCACCTCGTGCGGGTCCACCTCCAGGCCATAGCGGTCCCGGTACAACTCGGCGATGGCCAGGCGCAGCGGCAACACCCCCACCGTCTGGGTGTATCCGAGCACCTCGGTCTGCAGCGCGTGCCCGGCGGCATGCAGCGCAGCGGCAGGCGCCGGTGTGGCGGGCTGGCCCACGCACAGCAGGATCACGTCCCCGTGCAGCGCCTGTCGATGAGCGACCGCCTTGAGCACCTCCATGACATGGAAGGGCTCGACGTGGCTGCGGGCGGAGGGCTGGCGGGCCATGGGGAGAACCTACTCGGCCGTGCGCAGGAGACGGCGCAGGCCGGGTATGTAGGGTCACCGGCCGCGGCGCTCGCGCGAACGCGCCTGCCCGCCCGATGCCTGCACCTGCCGCTCGCCCGGCGGCTCCGCCGATGGCCGCCGCCTCCGCCGATGGCCTGCAGCGCCTGCCGCCCGCTGATCGCGGCCCTCGCTCGCCACGTCGAGTGCCAGCCGTACCGGCTCACCGCTGGGCCGCCCCGGCCTGCGCCGGACTGCCGTGCCCGGACCGTACACTCCGGAGAATGTCTGCACCCAAGCCGGTTTCGTCGGCGCTGCGAACCGTCGCAGATCCACCTGGAGGTCCGGCCGAGGTCACACGGGCCCGCCCGGTGCGGATCGCGGTGCAGTTGCCGCCGCAGCATTGCTCGATCGCCCAGTTGCGCGATGCGGTACGGCGCGCCGAGGACCTGGGCGCCGATCTGGTCTTCACCTGGGATCACTTCTTCCCGCTCTACGGCGATCCGCAGGGCCGGCACTACGAGGCGTGGACCATGCTCGGTGCCTGGGCCGAGCAGACCACGACGATCGGCATCGGGGTGCTCGTCTCGTCCACGTCGTTCCGCAACCCCGACCTCGTCGCCGACATGGCTCGCACGGTGGACGAGATCTCCGGTGGCCGGCTGACCCTCGGGCTCGGAGCCGGCTGGAACGAACGTGACCACCTCGACTACGGCTATCCGATGCCGAATGTGCGCCAGCGCCTGGACGGCTTCGCCGAGTCGCTGGCGCGGATCCGTTCCCGACTCACCCGCCTGAATCCGCCGGCCAGGGCCGATCTGCCGATCCTCATCGGCGGTGCCGGGGAGCGGCGAACCCTGCGGCTGGTCGCCGAGCACGCCTCGATCTGGCATTCGTTCACCGGCGGCGCCGAGCTCGCGCACAAGCTCAGCGTGCTGCGGACCCACTGCAGGGACCTCGGACGCGATCCCGATGACATTGAGATCTCTTGCGGGGTAGGGGGTCTCGGTCGGGAGGGGCGGCTACCGCAGGCGCCCGAGGTGGAGGGCGCGCCCCTGCTGGCCCAGGGCGCGACCCTGTTCACGATGAACGCCCAAGCCCCGGGGTTCGACCTCGGCCACGTTCCGGCCTGGCTTCGGTGGCGGGACCAGATCAACGCCGGCTGAGGCCCGCTCCCACCCCACCCATCCTGCGCCCGACGGCACCCGGCGGTCGCGCAGCGGCGGGTCGCACTACTCGCAGGCGATCCCGTCGCCGTCTCGGTCCAGCGATGTCGAGTAGCCCGGATCGCCACGCCGCAGGGGCGCCGCGCCGGCGGCACGGGCGGCCGAACAGTTCGGGTAGTAGGCGGCCGGGGCCTGTGCGGTATCCGCGCCGACCGAGGAACCGGCGGAGGGGGCGACGATCCCGGCCGGCGCAGAGGTGACGGTCACCGGCGGTGCTGTCGTGGTCACTGTCACGGCCTCAGGGGTGGCCGTCACGGTCTGCGCAGGCAAGGGGTCGGCAGGAAGAACTGCCACCCGGGAGGCGCCTGCGGCCACGACGGATCTGGTTGCCAGCCTGGCGGTGGCTCCCACCCCTGAGGCACCGATGGCCACCCAGGCGCCGGATTGAAACGCGTGCCCATGAAACCCCCCCGGTTCGAGAACCGTCCCTGTAGCCCACTCGCCCCAACGTGACTGATGCTACTAATCGGCTAGATCGAATACAGCCGATCGGCAGATCTGGGGGCACGGTGAGGGCACGCGGCCAGCGGCTGCAGTGCTATGAGGCGCCACCGGAGGCCGAGCCTAAGGTCTCACCGGTCTTCGTCTCGGCGGCCGGCCAGTCGGCCCGGTCCGGGGCGGTCTGCGCCGAAGCCGTCGAGACCGGATCCGCCGGGGCCTGCTGAGCGGGGCTCGCCCGGTCGTCGCCCGCCTGCCCATCGGTTGCCGGGTCGACCGCCACGGGGCTGTCCCCGGGCTGGACCGAACCCGGCAGGGGCATATTCGCCGCCCGGATCGCTGCATTGAGGAAGGCCACCAGCGGCACCGCGAACAGGGCTCCGGCGATGCCACCCAGGGAGGTGCCGGCCAAGACCGCCATCGCCACTCCGAGCGGGTGCACCTCCACCGTGCGGGCCATGATCAGCGGCTGCAACAGGTGTGCCTCGAGCTGGATGAGGATGAGGATGGTGATCGCCACCACCAGTGCCGAGACCGGGCCGTTCTCGATGAGAGCGACCACCACACACAGGGTTCCGGCGAACATCATCCCGAGGATGGGCACGTACGAACCGAGGAAGACCAGGATCGCCAAGGCCGGGGCCAAGGGCACGTCCAGCACTACCAGGACGATGAAGACGGTGATCGCGTGCAGGGCGGCGATGATGGTCTGACCGCGGACGAACCCTCCCAGGGTGCGCCACCCGAACCGGCCCACGTAGTTGATCCGGGGGCGGGCCTGGCGAGGCAGGATGGACAGTGCCCAGCCCCAGATCAGCTCCCCGTCACGCAGCAGGAAGAACGTGGCCAGCAGCACGAGCAGGGCGCCGCCGATCGCGTGCGAGACGGTGGACAGGGTCGACAGCGCGCCGGAGAGCAGGGCCTCCTGATTGCGGTTGATGACGTCCTGAGCCTGCAGCGAGAGCTGGCCGACCTGGGCATCGCTGACCTGCAGCGGACCCTCCTGGAGCCAGATCATCAGCCGGTTGATGGTGTCGCCCAGTTGGGCCGCCATCCGCGGCAGGTTCGTCGTGACCTGCTCGTACAAGAAGTTGCCGATCACCGCGAGGGCGGCCACTCCGATGAGCAGGGCCACCAGCGCCGCCACCCCGTGCGGCAGCCGGACGGTCTTACTCAGCCAGCGCTGCACCGGGCCGAGCACCGCGGTGAACAGCATCGCCACAATGAACGGGATGGTGACAATCGGAATCCGGGTGAGCAGGGAGACCGACACGAAGAGGACGGCCCCGATGCTCAGCAGCCGCCAACTCCACGCGCCCGCCTCCATGACGAAAGCCGGCACGCTGTGCCCGGGCCGAGGTGCGCCCGTCGGCTCCTCGATCACCACGACGGTCGGCGACTCGCTCTCGGGTTCGGCGCGTCGTCCCCGGCGGACGTGAGTGGTCAGGGCTGCCAGCCGCTCGGTGAAGCCACCTGTGGAGCGAGCGTCCCGCCCGCCATCGACGCCGTCAGGGTGCCCGACGGAATGGCCCTCGTGGTCGGGGGCCGATGCGGGGGTGGCCGGGTGCTCGGGTGCGCTCACGTGCCCACCCGCGCCCGGCCAGGGTTGGAACCGATCGCCATGGCACTCATTGTTCACCTCGAAGCGGCATGCCGCGCACCGACCCGGCTGGCCGGCGTGCACAGCCCGGTCCGTCCAGGGACGTCAGCCCGCTGCCGACTCGCGTGAGCGTCGGGCGTAGGCCAGTGCCTCGTCGGCGGGCAACGGCTTGGCGAAGTAGAAGCCCTGACCATACCGGCAACCCAACTCCTGGATCGCCTGCACCTGCTCAATGGTCTCCAGCCCTTCGGCCACGACCCGCAGGTTGAGGTGCCCGGCCAGTGTCGAGACGCAGCCGATGATGGCCCGGGGCCGCTCGCCGTCCGGTAGTTGAGCGACGAATGTCCGATCGATCTTGAGGGTGGAGATCGGGTGCCGTTCCAGAGCCGCCAGCGAGGCGTAGCCGGTGCCGAAGTCGTCCAGGGACAGGGGCACGCCCCGGGCAGCCAGCGCCTCGAGGGTGGCCACCGCGGCGGCCGAGTCCGTCAGGGTGCTCTCGGTCACCTCGAGTTCCAGGCCTTCGGGGAAGTCGAAGGCGAGCAGGTGCTCACTGGGGTTGTTGTGCTTGCACAGTTGACGGCCGCTGAGGTTGGCGGCCATGGTGAGATCGCCCAGGCCCGGCAGGGCACGCCACTGCCGCAACTGGCGGGCCGATTCGTCCAGCACCCAGTTGCCCATCGGCACGATGAGGCCGGTGGTCTCGGCCACGTCGAGAAAGGCCCCTGGCCCCAGCAGCCCCCGCTCGGGGTGCTGCCAGCGCACCAGTGCTTCGAAACCCACGCAGCGTCCGGTGCCCAGTTCGATGACCGGCTGGTAGTGCAGGACGAGTTGCTCCTCCGCCAGTGCAGTGCGCAGTTCGCGCTCGGTGGTGATCCGGCGCAGCACCGCGGCGTACATGCTGTCGTCGAAGAGCGTCACCTCGTTCTTGCCGCTGTTCTTGGCGCGGTACATCGCGGTGTCGGCGTCCCGCAGCACCTGGTGCACCTGGGTATACGAGGGCTGGGCGACCGTGGCACCGATCGAGGCGGACGGGTGGATCGGGATCGAGTTGATCGTCACCGGGGTGGCCAGGGCCGCCTGGATGCGTTCGGCCACCCGCATGAGGATGCCCTCGTCGACGGGGGACTCCAGCAGGATGGCGAACTCGTCGCCGCCCAGCCGGGCGACCAGGTCGGTGCTGCGCAGGCAGCCGGACAGCCGCTGGGCGACCTCCAGCAGGAACTGATCGCCAGCCAGGTGGCCGTAGGCGTCGTTGACGTTCTTGAAGTCGTCGAGGTCGAGCAGCATGAGCCCGAAGACCTGCCGCGGCTTGCGCTGGTATCGGGCGATCGCGTGCTCGATCATGTGCCCGAGCAGGGCCCGGTTAGGCAGCCCGGTGAGCCGGTCGTGCAGGGCGTCGTGGCGCAGTTGCGCCTCGGTTCGCTTGCGGGCGGTGATGTCGTGCATGGTCGTGACCGCGCCCAGCAGTCTGCCGGTGCCATCGGTGAGCGGCGATCCGGCACACACCACGGTGCGGCGGCCGCCACCGTACGAGGGCTCGATCTGGATCTCGACGCCGCGGAAGCGTTCGCCGTGCAGCGCTCTGGCCAGCGGCAGTTCCTCCAGGGTGAGGTGCCGGTCGCCGGCCGAGGTGAACAGGTCGTAGTGCTCGGCCCACTCCCCGGCGCTGAGGTGGGAGTCGGGGCCGGTGCCGTGCATCCGTCGCGCGGCCCGATTGAACAAGGTGAGCCGGCCATCGGGGTCGCACGCGACGATGCCGTCCTGGACGTTGTCGAGGATGGCGTCCAGGAAGAGGTTCTTCAGTCCCGCGTCCTGGGCCCACTGGGTGATCTGAGTGAGGTCGCGGGCCTCGGCCAGCAGTGCGACCACCTCGCCGGAGGAGCCTCGCACCGGCATGACGGAGATCTCGACGAGCAGCGGGCGGTCCTCCCCGGGCAGATGGGCCGGGTAGCTGAGCCGGGCGCCCCGGGCCGCCTCTCGGATGGAGCGACGCAAGCGATCGGCCTCGTGCGCGTCCTGCCACCAGGGGGCCTCCCACAAGGGTTTGCCCACCAGGTCGGCAGCCACCTGACTGGTTCCGTCCAGGGCCTGCAGATTGACGTCCAGGACGGTGCCTTCGAGGTCGAGCAAGGCCATTGCGTGCGCGCTGTACCTGAAGGCGCCGTGCATGAGGTCGGACATGCCCACGGCGTGGATGTCGACCTGCTGTCTCATACCGTCACATTCGGCTGGCGCCGATCTGGTGATGAGGTGGCGTCCCCCGATCAGGGTGAGTGTGGGTACGGGTGGAATCCGGTGACGTCCGATCGGGTGAAGGGACCCTATTTTAGTGGACGGAACCAATATGGAGAGTCACGATCACGTCGATTACTGTGCGTCACATCCGTCGCGAACATTCGTCAACGGGTCTGCCGGGTGGGCGATCCACGAGTGGCCCGCGGTGCCCGAATGTCCGATTGATCGGCAGATCAGGTTCAACTTGGCGAAGGCTTGTCCAGCATGCTCGTCAGCCCGTCCAGGTCCTCATCGGGGTCGGGATCGGGCTCGTGTCGACGGGTCCGCCATGAGGCGATCCGGTACTTCGCGGTTTCTACCAGGTGGTACAGCACCGGCACCAGGATGAGGGTGAGCAGGGTCGAGGAGACCAGCCCACCGATGACCACGATCGCCAGTGGCTTGGAGATGAACACGCCCCCACCGGTCAGGCCCAGGGACATCGGCACCAGCGCCATGATGGTGGCCAAAGCCGTCATGATGATCGGCCGCAATCGCTGCCGGGCACCGTGGATGACGGCGTCGTCGATGCTGGCGCCGGTGGAGCGATAGTGGTTGACCAGGTCGATCAGCACGATCGCGTTCGTGACGACGATGCCGATGAGCATGAGCAGGCCGATCATCGCCGGCAGGCCGAGCGGTGTGCCGGTGATCAGCAGCAGGCCGATGGCGCCGGTTGCCGCGAAGGGCACCGAGACCAGCAGGATCACCGGCTGCAGCAGGGAGCGGAAGGTGGCCACCATGACCATGTAGACGATCGCGATGGCGATCGCCATGGCCAGGAAGAGCTGCTGGAAGGCCTCTCCCTGCTCCTGGGCGACCCCACCGATGTCGGCGGTCACCCCGGCGGGCAGCGCGAGGGCGTCCAATTCGTTCGTGACGGTCAGGGTCGCCTGGCGCAGGTCGCCCTCGGGCGGGACCCCGTCGACGGTGACCACGCGTGCCCCATCGGTGTGGTTGATCGCGGCCGGGGCCGGGACGGCGACCACCTCGGCGACCTCCTTGAGCAGCTTCGGGCTGCCCTCCACTTCCTGGGCGGCCTCGGACTTGCGCCGGGCCTCGGCGGCGTCGGCGGCGGACTGGGCCAGCGCCGCCCGCTGGTCGACCGTCGAGGTGATCTGCTTGTCCAACTGCTCCAGTTGGGTGTTCAGCTGCGAAACACCCTCTTCCAGTTGGGCGATCTGGGTGGCGATCTCCACGGCCGGGTTCGACTCGGTCGGCAGCGGCTGCGGCGGGGGGATCGGCATCCGGCGCAGCGCGGTCAGCTGATCGTTCATCACGGCGATCTGGTGGGCGAGGTCGGCCCTGCTGCTGCGGAGCTCGTTCTCGGCCTTGACCAGGTCGGCGCGCTGCTCGGCGAGTTGGTCGTCCTGCTGTTGTTGTTGCTCGTCGGCGAGCGCGTCGGCGGCGTTCTGGCGGGCGTCCATGGTCTGCTGCTGGGTGACCGGCAGCGCGAGATTCTCCAGTTCCTCCTTGCTGGTCAGCCTGGGCCCCGAGCGCAGCACCACGTCGCGCTCGATGCCGGCCAGGGTCATCTGGCCCAGGGTGGTGCCCTGGATCGCCTCGGTCGCGGCGGCGCCGATGGTGAACTGCGACATGCCATACACGGCGGCCTGCGGTTCGTTGACGTTGACCTGCAGCACGGACTGCTGGTCGGCCAGGGTGGAGGTGACCTGGCTGAAGCCGCTCAGGCCGCTCATCATGGCCTCCACCTGGCGACCCGCCTCGGCCAGGGATGCCTCGTCGCTACCGGTCAGCTGGACCGAGATGGCCTGCGATCCGGTCGCTCCGTCCGAGGTGATCACCTCGACCTGCCCCACGTCGGGCTGCTCGGCGAACTGGGCGCGCAGCTTGTCGGCAACCGGCAGGGCCTGGCTGCCCTCCCGCAGGGTCACCGAATACGACGCCTTGTTCGATCCGCCCCCGCCACCGCTGAACTGCTCCTCCAGGGATCCGCCGCCCACCGTGGTCTGGTAGGTCTCCACCGCGGGAGTGTCGGCGAGGATCGCCTCGATCTTGCGGGACGCCTCGTCGGTGGCCTGCAGGGAGGTGCCGGGTGGCATGGTCTGGCTCAGCGCGAGACTGGTCTGGCCGGCGTCGCCGATGAAGTCGGTCTTCAGCAGCGTGGTCAGACCCATGGTCGAGCCGAACAGGAGCATCGCCGCGACGATGGTGATCACCGGGTGCCGAAGGCTGAACCGCAGCGCCGGCAGGTAGCCACGCTGCAGCCGGGTCTGGGCCGACTCGTGCATCTCATGCTCGGGATTGGCCGGGGCCGGGGCGTGCCGGGCGTGCAGGGCGGCGATCCGCTGCTCGGTGGTCGCCTCGTCGGCATCGTGCTTGGCGAGCCAGGCGCGCTCTTTGGCCTCTCGTTTGGCCAGTTTGGCCTCGGCGCGCGCCTGCTCCTTGGCATGGCGGGCCTGCTCAGCGTCAGCCAGCTTGCGCTCGCGGGCGGCCTGCCTGGCCAGCTTCGCTTCCGATGGCGGCCTGCGCGAGGGGCGCATGAACCAGGACGCCAGCACCGGCACCAGGGTGAGCGAGACGAGCAGTGAGGCCATCAGAGCAACGGTGACGGTGATTCCGAACGGCCGGAACAGTTCGCCGGCCTGGCCCGAGACCAGGGAGATCGGAGCGAACACGGCGACCGTGGTGATGGTGGACGCGGTGACCGCGCTGGCTACCTCCTTGACCGACCGGATGATGGTGGCCGCGGAGAACTCCTCGCCTGCGTGCAGATGCCTCTCGATGTTCTCGATGACGACGATGGAGTCGTCGACGACCCGGCCGACAGCGACGGTCAATGCCGACAGGGTGATGAGGTTGAGGGTGTAGTCGCTCAGGTACAGCGTGATGAACGTGATGAGCAGCGACATCGGGATCGAGATCGCGGTGATCACCGTGGGCCGGATCGACCACAGGAAGACCAGGATCACCAGGACCGCCATCACCAGGCCGAGCCCACCTTCGACGGTGAGGTCGTGGATGGACTGCTCGATGAACGGGGCCTGGTCGAAGATCGTCTCGAACTGGGTGTTCCCGCCGATCTGCTCGGCGATCTGCGGGAGTTGCTCGCGCACGTCGGCGGCCACCGAGACGGTGTTCGCGTCCTGGTTCTTGGTCACCGCCAGGTCGAGGGAGGGCTCGCCGTTGACCCGGGAGATCGTGGTGACCGGCACCACGTCGTCGGTGACGTCCGCGACGTCCGAGAGGGCGACCGGCCCGTCCGTGCCCTGGAGTTGGATGGCGCGCACGTCGTCGAGGGTGGTGAGGGTCTTGCCCACCTGGACGTTCTCGTCCTGGCCGGCCTCGGTGATCGCACCGGCCGGGATTTGCGCGGTGTACATCGGGAACAGTTGGCTGAGCTGGCTGGCATCGACGTTGAGCCGGTCCAGGTCGGCGGCCCGGGTGGTGATCGTGACCTCACGCACCTCTTGACCGGACACGCTGGCCGAGCGCACCCCGTCCACCGCGGACAGGGCGGGTACGGCGACGTCCTCGAGCTTGTTGGCCAGGTCGTCCGGGGCCAGTTCGGAGGAGACCGCCAGGTAGAGCACCGGTACGTCCTCGAAGGTGCCGATCAGCAACTGGGGATCGACGTCGGCCGGCAACGTGGACCGTTGGGCGTCCATCGCGGCCCGGAGCTTGGGTTCGATCGAATCGCGGTCGGTGTCGTAGTCCCACGAGACGGTGATCTGGGAGACGTTGTTGGCCGAGACGGAGGTGACCTTGGTGACTCCGGTGACCCCTTTGAGCGCGGTCTCCAGGGGTTTGGTGACCTCGGTCTCGACCACCTGCGGGCCGGCACCGGGGTAGGCGGCGACCACGGCTGCGCTGGGGATGGTCAGCGAGGGGATGAGTTCCTGACGCAGGGCACCGGCGCTGAACAGGCCGAGCCCGATCGTCACCAGCGTGGCCAGGATGACGACGGCGCGGTTTCGCAGCGCGAGCCGCGTCAGTGCGCTCATCGGTCGTCCTCCTGAGATTGTGGTGGGTGGTTCAGGGCCTGGTCACGCCTCGCGCGGGGCTCGCGGTGGCCGACGTGGAGTCACGTGCTCACGAACCTTCGTCCCTCGACCCCTGCGGAGCCAAGACGCACCAGCCGAACGAGTCCAGCCGGATCGCCTCACCGTCCTGGTGGGCGCCACGCCCGGCCACGATAACTGGCACCGGTGACAATTCCGCACTCTGCGTGCCGAACTCGGTGGGGGCGGAGTCGTTGTTGAGCCCAACCTGGAGCCACCGTTCCGGGTCGTCCGGGTCGCCCATCCGCAGGCAGATGACGGTATTGGTCAGGTGCTCGGTGTGGGAGTGGGCCCGGTGCAGCCACGGGTGGCGGCGACGCAGCGCGATGAGTTCGCGATGCAGGGCGGTGATCCCCTCGATCTGCTCCGCCGGCACCGGCTCCAGGGCAGGCCGGATCGCGTCGTCGCCGCCGACGCGTTCCTCCTTCAGGCCCGCCAACCCCAGTTCGTCCCCGTAATAGACCGCCGGGGTGCCGCCGAGCAGGAAGAGCAGCACGACGGCCAGGCTCACCGACTCGGGCCGGGTGAGCCGGCTGACGATCCGGGTGACATCGTGGTTGCCGACGAAGGTCCACGGCACGAAGGTGTCGAGGAAGTCATTGTGCCGAGTGAGGTTCCAGGCCAACTCGTGGAAGTTCTGGTCGTTCAGACTGCTCCAGATGGACTTCCACAGTTCGTACTGGGTGACCGCGTCCATCCCGGTCCTGGTGACGATGTCGACGTAGTCACCGTGGATCACCTCCCCGACGAGGTAGCAGTCGGGGAATTGTTCTCGGACCCGGCCGATCACCGTCGCCCAGAACTCTGGCGGCACCGCGTAGGCAGCGTCGAGTCGCCAGCCGTCCACGCCGCGGGCCAGCCAGTGGGTCATCACCTCGACGATCAGGTCGACCACCGCGGGGTCCGCGTGGTTCAGCGCGACGAGCTGGGAGTGGCCTTCGAAGCAGTCGTACTCGGGACGTTGGCCGGGCGCCCGGCCGCCCTGGGCCGGGCCATCGGGAGTGTGGAACCGGAAGAGGTGCTCGGTGGGGGCCCCGGCTCCGTGCTCCACCGCGGCCAGGAAGTCCGGGTGGGTGTCCCCGACGTGGTTGAAGACCCCGTCGAGCATGATCCGCACGCCGCGGGCGTGGCACTCGGCGATGACGTGGTCCAGATCGGACCGGTCACCGAGCCGGGAGTCCACCTCGAAGTAGTCCACGGTGTCGTAACCGTGCGTGGCGGAGGCGAAGATCGGGCCCAGCGCGATCCCGTTGAGGCCGAGTTCAACCACGTGGTCGAGCCAGTCGGTGAGACGGCGCAGCCGGTGCTCGGTGCGCAGGTCCTGCGCCTGGGCGGGGCAGTCGAGCAGGCCGAGAGGGTAGGCGTGCCACCACAGGCTGGTATCCACCCACCCGGTCATCCGATCGCCTCGCTATCGCGGATCCGCTCGTGATGGTGGATCACCTCGTCGATGACGAAGCGCAGGAACTTCTCGGAGAACTCCGGGTCCAACTGGGCGGTGCGGGACAGCTCGCGCAGCCGCGCCAGCTGCCGCGCCTCACGGGCGGGATCGGCCGGGGGCTGATCGGTGGCGGCCTTGTACTCGCCCACCTTCTGAGTGATCTTGAACCGTTCGGAGAGCATGAAGACGAGCGCGGCATCGATGTTGTCGATGCTCTGCCGGTAGCCAGCCAGCACCGGGTCCTCCGCCTCGTAGGCGGCTTCTGGTGATTCGCCGGGCCCGGCCGCCGGGCCGTTCACGTCCGCTGACATGCAGGCCAGTCTGCCGTACCCCCGGGTCCATCAGGCACCGGTGATCACCCTGAGCCGCTCCCCGCTGCGCGCTTGGAATCCGAATCGCCCGATGCTAGGTTTATCGAGCGCGAGGTGCTCGGATCCGGTCACCAACCGGCCCCGATTTGCCGCCCCGACGGTGTGACGACGAACTACGCACTGCGCAGCTCTCACCATCACCACACCGAAGGAGCATCGTCATGCACAGCATCAAGAACCTGTTGCACCGCATCGCCAAGGCGAGCGAGGCCGGCCTGCGGTCCGCCGGCGAGGCCAGCCTGTACCGGGGTCAGATCCGCTGAACCGGGCCTGACCAAGGCGGTGGGCGGTCAGCCGTGCAGGCGGCCGCCCACCGTGCGCACCCCCTCGTCGGGCAGGTGCACGTTCCCCTCCACGACGGTCCCCGGCTCGAACGTCCAGTCGCCGTCCACCGTCAGCGATCCCGCCTTGAGCAGCGACGGAGCCCCCTGGGGGAACCGCGCCTCGAAGTCGTCGATGGTGCGGTACGCAGGCCCGAGCGAGATCACCGGGGCCTCGTCCACCTGCTGGACGATCAGGTCGTCCGCGTCGAGGTCGTAGACGTCCGAGCGCAGCAGCAGCAGGTCGTTGGTGGTCTTGACCGGACGGAACCGCCCCCGGGGCACCGCGATGGCCTGCGCGCCGGGGAAGACCTCCACCGCAGCGCCCATCGCCGTCTCGATCTGGTAGACCGGCGGGCTCTGCGGGTCGCGCGGATCGAGGGTCTTGGCATTGAGGATCATCGGCAGCCCCAGCACGCCGCCGCGTTCGCCCAGCACCTCGCGCAGGGTGCGCAGGTTGAACCAGAGATTGTTGGTGTGGAAGTACGGGTGCCGGTGCTCGTCGGTGAAGTAATGCATCTCCTCGGCACTGGTCTGAGCGGTCTCCCGCAGGATGAGCCGCCCATCGCTCTTGCGCACCGCCAAATGACCACCCTTGCGGTCCATCGCTGTGCGGCGACACACCTCGGCCGCGTACGGCGCGCCGCTGGCCGCGAACCACCCCGCGAGGGTCGCGTTCGGGCTGGCCCCGAGATTGTCCGAGTTGCTCACCGACGCATACTCGAAACCGGCGTCCAGCAAGGCGTCGAGCACCCCGCTGGCCAGTAGCGAGGGGTAGATGTCGCCATGCCCCGGCGGGCACCATTCCAGGCTCGGTTCCTGCGGCCAGGACGCGGGCGTGAGGCCGTCGACCAGGAGTTTGGGTGCCTGGCTCTGCATGAACTCCAGGGGTAGGTCGGCCACCGCAAGCTCGGGGTAGGCGGCGAGCGCGGCAAGGGTGTCCTGGGAGGTGTTGAAACTGTTCATCAGTACCAGCGGCAGTCGCACGCCGTGGCGGCGCCGGGCTGCCAGCACCTGTCGCACGTCGATGTCGAGGAAGGACTTGCCCTCGCGCACCGGCACCAGGGACTTGGCCTTGCTCATTCCCATCGACGTGCCGAGGCCGCCGTTCAACTTGATCATCGCGGTCTTGGCCAGCGCCGCACGAGCGGCGGTCCCGTCGATCTGCACGTCCGCCAAGGCCGGTGGATCGGTGAGCGGATCGATGCTGTCCTCAGGGATCCGGCCGGTGGCACCCTGCTGGAGCTGGGCGTAGTAGTGCCCGAAAACGTCGATGGCCGTGGAGTTCACCCCCTCCGAGCGCATCTTCTGCTGCGCCTGAGCCAGGCCCGGCGGGATGGTCTGCCCCTCGATGCTCATCGCCTCAGCCTATGGCGTCCCGGCCGAGCGTGCTCCGGTTCTCACCCGGACCTGTGGCCCCGACCGGGACGGTCCCTCACTCGGTCCCGTTCATGGCGGCCGGGATCGCCGACCTGTCGAACGGAACGCGCTGGTACACGCAGTAGTTCAACCAGTTCGCGTAGAGCAGGAAGGCGTGCGAGCGCCACGTCACCAGCGGCGCCCTGGACGGGTCGTCGTCGGGGTAGTAGTGGCGGGGGACCTCGATCGGCAGGCCACGGGCCACGTCCCGCTCGTACTCCAACTGCAGGGTGTCCGGGTCGTACTCGGGGTGCCCGGTGACGAAGACCTCCCGGCCATCGGTGCTGATCGCCAGGTAGACCCCCGCCTCCTCGGAGGTGACCAGCAGCTCCAGCCCCTCGGCCTGGCGCAGGTCGTCGGCGAGCACCGTGGTGTGCCGGGAATGCGGTGCGAAGAAGCCCTCGTCGAAACCGGACAGGATCCGGGCGTGCGGATTGTGCAGGTGGTGGCTGAAGACCCCGAACATCTTCTCGTCCAGGGCGTGCTTGGGCACCGCATAGTGGTGATACAGCGCAGCCTGGGCACCCCAGCACACGTGCAGGGTGGAGAAGACGTTGCGACGGCTCCACTCCATCACCTCGACGAGCTCTGGCCAGTAGTCCACGTCGGTGAACTCGAGCATCTCCACGGGGGCTCCGGTGATGACCAGGCCGTCGAACTTCTCCTCCCGCACGTCCGGGAAGGTGGCGTAGAAGGTCTCCAGGTGCTCGGTGGAGGTGTTCTTGGACTCGTGGCTGCCCATGTGCAGCAGCGTGATCTCCAACTGCAGCGGGGTGTTGCCCAGCAACCGCAGCAGGTGGGTCTCGGTGGCGACCTTGGTCGGCATCAGATTGAGGATGGCGATCTTCAGCGGCCGGATGTCCTGGTGGTGGGCGCGCTCGTCGGACATCACGAAGACGTTCTCGTCCTCAAGGGTGCGGCGCGCAGGCAGGTCACGTGGAATGTTCACGGGCATGGTCGCTGTCCTCCTTCGGTGAGATCGTCGTAGGCGAGATCGGCCCGGCGGCCTCCCGGATGGGGGTCCGACCGCACAGCACACCTTATGGCGTGTCCGGCGCTCCCCGCCCCGCCCCCGGCTCGAATGGTGGGCGGCGGCAGGACGGCATCGACCTGGGCGTCTTCTCCCGCCGGCGTCGCGGAGAACTGGGCTTCTCCCCGCGACAGACTCCCGCAGAGCCGGCCATTTCCCGGCGCCGGCGTCGCTCAGAACTGGGCTTCTCCCCGCCACAGACTCCCGCAGAGCCGGCCTTTTCCCGGCGCCGGTGTCGCGCAGAACTGGGCGCAGTCGCCGCGTTTGCTTCGACCTGCCCTCTCCCCGCGCGTCCGGCCCGGAGTGCGACCACCTCGCGGCTACCCTGCGAAGGGTTCACACACGGGCGCGGAACGGGAGAACGATGACGCGCGTAACCCACTCGACGATCCAGGTGACCCCCGAGACCGCCGAGAAATGGCTGGCCCGCAACGTGGCGAACCGCACGGTACGCCCGGCCCGGGTGAAGGAGTACGCCGAGGCGATGGCCCACGGCCGCTGGCTGTACACCGCCGACCCGATCCGGTTCGACTCCGACGGCCGGCTCATCGACGGCCAGCACCGACTCAAGGCCTTGGTGAAGGCCGGCGCCACCGTCGAACTGCACGTGGTGCGCGGCCTCGACCCGCAGGCCCAGGACGCGGTCGACACCGGCGCGGCCCGTACCGCGTCGGACGCGCTCAAGGTCAAGGGATTCCGGCACGGCCCGCAGCTGGCGGCGACCGTCCCGATCGTCAACTGGCTGCTCAAGGGCGGTGGTTTCGCCGCCAGCTACAGCCGCGACGACGTCGTCTACTGGGTGCAGGTGCACGAGGGCCTGGACGACGTGGTGGCCCTGGCGCACCGCAACCGGAACCTGCTGCCCTGCCAACTTGCCCCGTACGCGGCCGCGCACTTCGCCGCGCGCTCGGTGGCCGCCGATCCCGCTACCGCCGAGCAGTACTTCGTCGAGCAACTGGTGGAGACGATCGGCCTGACCACCGGCTCGCCGGCGCTGGCCACCCGCCGCTACCTGCTCAGCCAGCGCGAGGACAAGCGCGGGGGCAAGGCCGCCAAAGCCGAGACGGTGCTCGCGCTGCTGGCCGGCTACCGCGACTTCCGCCGCGGCCGGTCGGTGTACACGATGCGGCCCCCGCGCGGCGGGTGGCCGGTGGACGAGCCGGTGTTCATCGCCAGCTGAGGCTCAGCCGGCGCTCGGGCGCAACCGGCTCAGATCAACGCCGCCCACTGGGCAGCGAAATGCCAGGCTATGACCATCGTCATCGCCGCCACCCAACCCACGAAGATCAGGATCGAGTAATGCCGGAAGAACCGCGGTAGACGAGCGTTACGCGCCAGCTGCGACAGCGTCGTGCACAGGGTGGCCATCGTGCACACCCAGGCCACCATGCAGTACGGGCACAGCGCCCCGATGACGAAGATGCTCTGGAACGCCAGCCAGTGGATGAAGACGACGCCACCCAGGGTGCCGGCCAGCAGGCCCCACCAGTACCACCCACGCATTCTGGCTCCGGCGAGCACGGCCAGCCCGGTCGCGGCCACGACCGGGAAGGTGGCCACCCCGATCACCGGATTCGGGAAGCCGAAGACCGATGCCTGCGGGGTCACCATCACCGACCCGCAACTCAGGATCGGGTTGATATTGCAGCTTGGGACGAAGGTCGGGTCGATGAGCAACTCGACCTTCTCGATCATCAGCGTGGCCGAGGCGAGCAGCCCGATCAGCCCGAAGACGGTGAGGAACCAGCCGACCACTCGCGAGCTGAGGTCACCGTCGTTCCCACCTGCCCCACCCGCGGCAGGGGAATCGGCATCCACTCCGGCAGCACTCTCGTCCACCCCGTGCGGGGGCGTGCCACGTTCCACCATCTCCACCTGATCCACCCGTCCAGAGTAGGCCGTGTCCGACGTGACGGTGAGGCGAATCATCCGCACCAAGTCAAGGTGGGGACAGCCACGCTGCTTGATACCTTGGTGCCCGGTTCCGGGTCGTCGCCCGGTCCACGCGATACCGCTGGCGTGCTCCAGCCGGACGATCATCGAGGAGGCGCCCCGTGTCGGGTGGTCTGGTGGCGCTACTGGACGATGTGGCGACGATCGCGAAGATGGCTGCGGCCTCCGTCGATGACATCGCCGCCGCAGCGGGCAAGGCGAGCGCCAAGGCGGTCGGCGTGGTCGTGGACGACACCGCCGTCACCCCCCGTTACGTCCAGGGATTCTCGCCCGAACGTGAGCTGCCGATCATCAAACAGATCGCCATCGGGTCGCTGCGCAACAAACTGCTGATCATCCTGCCGGTGGCGATGCTGCTGAGCCAGTTCCTGCCGCAGGCGATGCCCTATCTGCTCATCCTCGGCGGTGGCTTCCTGTGCTTCGAGGGCGCGGAGAAGGTGCTCGAGGTGCTCGGGATCGGCCACCACGAGAGCGCGGACTCCCAGGAGCAGCAACTCGGCAGCGCCGAGCACGAGAAGCGCATGGTGTCCGGTGCCATCCGTACCGACCTGATCCTGTCTGCCGAGATCATGGCCATCTCGTTGGCCTCGGTGGCCAACGAACCGTTCGTGTCCCGGCTGCTCATCCTCATCGTCGTCGCCTTCGTGATCACCGCGCTGGTCTACGGCGTGGTCGGTCTCATCGTGAAGATGGACGACATCGGCCTGCGGCTGGCCCAGGGCAGCTCGGAGTCGATGGCCCGGTTCGGCCGCGGCCTGGTCAAGGCGATGCCGGCGGTGATGAAGGCCTTGGCCATCGTGGGCACCGCGGCCATGCTGTGGGTGGGTGGGCACATCGTGCTGGTGAACGTCGCCGAGGCCGGCTGGCATTGGCCGCTGGATCAGGTGCACCACATCGAGGAGGCCGTTGCGCATGCCGTCCCGGCCGGTGTGCAGGGTGTGCTCGTCTGGATCGTCGAGACGCTGATCTCCGCTCTCATCGGTCTCCTGCTCGGTCTGGTGCTGGCCGGGATCGTGATGGCCGTGCGGGCCGTCCGCGGGTCGCGCTCGGGTGCACACGCGCACTGACCCGCTGCCAGGCCTGCGCGAGGTCTCAGTCGTCCATCGCTTCGATGCCGAGTTCGGCCAACTCCGCCATTCGCGCCCGCATGCCCCGCACCAGGTCTGCGGGGGGCGGTTGCCAGTCCACCACCTCGGCGACCACTCGCAGCGGCTCGATGGTGCGGTAGGACCGGGTCGGATTCCCCGGGAAGCGCTTGTCGGTGACATTCGGGTCGTCCTCGATCACGCCGAGCGGTTCGACCTGGTAGACGCGTGGCGGCCCGTCCCCGTGGGCCAGTTCGGCGGCCAACGGCGCGCCTGCCTGGCTCGCGGTCAGATAGATGTGTTTGGCGATCCGTCGCGTCCCGTAGTTCGACCGTCGACCCGGAGTCAGCAGGTCACCCGGGCGTAGGTCGGCCCGGGTTCCGTGGAAGAACGGGCCGGGGTCGTCCACCACGCGCGCCGGAGCGGGTGGGTCACGCAGCAGGCTGTCCAAGCGCGCCATCAGCACCGACACCCGGGTCCGTCCCGCCGTGACCCGCGGATACCTGCCCAGCACCTCCAGCACCACTGGGGTCATCCGTGTCGCTGCGGCGGTGACGATGTACTCGGCCACCACCGGGTCGTCGCCCCGGGCGAGTTCGGCGGCCCGGGCGGCGTGCGCGCCCGCACCCAGGATGTGCCGCACCTGGGAGGCCCTGGCCAGCGGATGCAGGTAGGCGGCTGCGGCAGCGTCCCCGGCGGAGCTGGCCGCGTGCCGGGCGGCGTCGGTGCCGGCCTGCCGCCCAGCGCGATGGGCGGCGGCGGCCGCGGTGCGCTGCAGGCGTGAGCGAGGCGCACCGTCAGCGAAGACCCGGGCGGCGTGCAGTGCCTGGCCGGGGCGTGGGTCCTGGGGGTGTTGCTTGTCGAAGATGATCAGCGCCGGTTCGGCGCAGGCCAGGGCGTACCCGGCCACCGCCTGCAGTTCGGGGGTGGTCAGCTCGAAATCCGGCGGGCACGCCTGCATCCGGGCGAGTCTGGCACAGGACCGACACCCGAGCCGAGGCGCAGCCGAGCCGTGCCCGTGGGCGATCCTGCCAGCCGTGCCCGCCTGCGAGAATCCCGGGCGGTGAGCGCCCACGCCGCTGCTGAGCTGGTGTCCGCGGGGAGTGAAATCTCAGGGTTCTCCCCGATGGCAGCGGTTGTCACGGGCGATTGAGTGGTGATCAAGTAGTTCCGGCAGGTCGGGAGCCTCCGCGGTTCCGGGCGCCGTCGGCGCCACCTGTCCGAGGCCACGCCCCATCGACGAGGCCACGCCCATCGAACGGAGTCTCATGTCCCAACTCGCCCGTCCACGCAGGGGCAAGGTCATCGCCGGGGTGTGCGCCGCGCTGGCCGACCGCTTCGGAATGAGCGTGACCCTGGTGCGGCTGCTCTTCGTCGCCTCGCTGCTGTTGCCCGGGCCTCAGGTACTGCTCTACGTGGTGCTGTGGGTGCTCATTCCGCAGGAGGGGCCCTGAGTCACCGCGCTGGCCCGCAGGCACAGATAGAGGGCGCGCGATGAGCGGGATGGATCCGGCACGTGAGCAGGTCGCGCTGCTGGACGCCGAACGGCGGGTCACCGGCAGCGCCAGCCGGGCCAGGGTGCGGGCGGAGAACCTGCGCCATGCGGCCACCTCGATCGTCGTGCGCAATCTTGCCGGGGAGGTCTTCGTCCATCGGCGCACGCCGACCAAGGACGTGTATCCGGGGCTTTTGGACTTCGCGGCCGGCGGGGTGCTCGGCTGTGGTGAACTGCCGGACGACGGAGCCCGACGTGAACTGGCCGAGGAACTCGGCATCGGCGACGTCCCGCTGCGTCCGGCCGGGGTTGCGGCCTACGCCGACGCGTACACGCGGTATTGGGCCTACCGGTACACCGTGCACTGGGACGGGCCGCTGCGCCTACAGGCCGAGGAGATCAGCAGCGGAGAATGGCTCGCTCCGGAACAACTGCGCGAACGGATCCAGCGCTCGCCACGCGACTTCGTGCCCGACAGTCTGGCGTTGTGGCCGTGCTGGAGCAGCCTGGGCTGAGCACCGCGACGTCCACGTTGTCGATCCGCCGCGTGGGTCATCGGCTCCCTCGCCCGCTCGGTGTCATTCGGCCAGGTGGGTCAACTCCCGGCCGGATCGGTCACGGTCGGCTACCGTTCTTCTCGTGAGAACGAGGGGGTGGGCCGGCGCCGCATCGCGCCGGGTTCGGGCAGCGGGTTCGGCGGGCGTCCTGGTGACCGCTCTGACGCTGCTGGCCGGGCCCGCGGTGGCCGTCCCGGAACACACCTCCCCGAAGCGGCTGGGCAGCCACCAGCCGGTGGCCACGGCCCAGGTGCAGGGGCGGGAGTTGACGCTGAAGCGTCCGGTCCCCACTGAACTCGTGGCTGGAACCGCCGCGGTCGCCGGTCCGGAACGAGAACTGCACGGCGCGGTGAGGCACCGGATCTCGGTGGCCGTCCCCGCCGGTGGCGAACTGAACGTGAGCCTGCCCGGGGTCACCTCCCTGACTTCTCTGCAACGCCTTGGAGAGTCGACCTCGGACGGCCTGTCCTGGCAGGTCCAGCCCACCGGGATTCGGGTACGCGCCGAGGCGACCGCGGCGAGGGGCGCCTCTTCGATGATCCTCACCGGAATCGCCTGCACCTCCCGCGGCTGCGGCAACCCCGTGGAGATCGAGGCCAGGCTCCTGGTGCTGCCTCCCGCCTCCGCCGGACTGCTTGCCGCCGGCAGCGATCACACCTGCGTGGTCACTCTGGACGGTGGAGCCGCCTGTTGGGGAGCCGGCACTCGTGGCCAGTTGGGCAATGGGTCCTTCGCCGACTCCGCCCAGCCCGTGCCGGTCGCCGGTCTGCGCGAGGTGAGCGCTCTGGCCGCGGGAAGCACCCACACCTGCGCGTTGACCCGCCAAGGGGAGGTCTGGTGCTGGGGCGCGTACACCGCGGCCGATCCGGCTCCGGTGGCCGAGCCCGTTCGCCTCGACCCGCTCACCGCGGTGACCCAGATCTCGGCCGGCGACGGCTTCTCCTGCGCGTTGGGCGAGGCCGGGTGGGTGCAGTGCTGGGGCACCAACGCCTTGGCCGAGCTCGGATCGCCGCCGCCCGGCACCGACCTGGTGCGCACCCCGGTCACCGTCGCCGGGCTCAGCTCCGGGGCGACCGCCCTGGGCTCTGGTGACCACCATTCGTGTGCGGCCACCGCGAACGACGAGCTTCGCTGCTGGGGCTACAACCGCTATGGGCAGTTGGCCTGGCCTGACGGGCTGATGGCCGTCGAACCGGTGGTCGCCACCGAGGTGCACGACGTGGTGGCGATCGACGGGGGCGTGGCGCACACCTGCGTGCGCACCGGCTCCGGGGGAGCCAGGTGCTGGGGGCTGAACTACTACGGGCAGGTCGGCAACGTGGACCTGGTCTACCGCTACTACCCCTACCCCCAGGACGTCACCGGGCTCGACTCGCACGTGCGGGCGGTGACCACCGGCGGCGAACACTCCTGCGCGGTCGGCGATGCCGGTGCCGTGCGGTGCTGGGGCCGCAACGATGTCGGCCAGCTGGGTGATCCCGCGATCGGTCACACGATCGCCTCGGTACCGGTCCCCGGGCTCGCCCCGGCGGCCGCGGTGGCCGCCGGACGGGCGCACACCTGCGCCCTGAGCTCGCGCGCCGTCGTCTCCTGCTGGGGTGGTAACGAGCACGGCCAGCTCGGGGTCAGTGGCCCCGTGTCGCAGCCGGGCCCGCTCACGGTGGCTCTGCCCTGAGGCCGGCCCGTCAGGTCACCCGGGGAGCGGGGGATCGATCGGCGGGCGGGGAATCGACCCGGTGTGCACCGCGAAGGAGCCTCGCCGGTGGTCCTGGACCCATAGTTCGAGCGTGCGGGCCACCGTCCGGAAGGCGATGTCGTCCCAGGGGATGTCGTCCAGGTCGACCAGCGCGTTCTCGATCGTCTCCGGCCCCGGGGCCAGGTCCAGGTCGAGCAGCCGAGCCCGGTAGAAGAGGTGGATCTGGCCCGCGTGCAGCACGTCCAGGACGGTGAACAAGCCCAGCAGTTCCACCCGGGCGCCGGCCTCCTCCAGCGTCTCCCGGGCCGCACCGTCGCTGGCGGTCTCGCCGTACTCCAGGAAGCCGGCAGGCAGCGTCCAGTACCCGTACCGGGGTTCGATGTTGCGCCGGCACAGCAGGATCCGCACCCGGTCCTCGTCCTGCCAGACCGGGACGGTGCCCACGACGTTGATCGGATTGACGTAGTCGACGTAGCCGCAGACGGTGCAGACCGCGCGCCGGCGGTCCTCCATCGGCGGGATGTCCTGCCGGGTGGGGTTGCCACAGAGTCGGCAGAAGCGAATGTCGGGGTACGGCACGACCCCAGGGTGCCAGGCCGGTGACGCGGGGCGCGACCGGGCGCTGCGGCCGTGGGCTCGGCGGCGGCTGCGCTCTGCGGCGCTGCCAGGTGTGCGACCGGGCGCTACCGCTGTGCGAGAACGTCGGCGATGGGCACCTCGCCGTCGGTGAAGTCGAGCTCGAAGCCCCTCATCGCCGCCGGGTCTGCCGAGATCACCGCCCGGATCACGTCCGCGACGAGGTCGCGCGAGGTGGGCCCGGACTCGGTCGGTTTCGGGTCGATCGTTCCGGTGGACGGGGTGAGGGTGAGCCGGCTCGGCCGCAGGATCGTCCAGCCCAGACCGCTGCCGCGCAGGTGCTCGTCGGCCTGCCACTTCGCTTCGGCGTAGGTGTGGAAGGGATTGTCCGCCGGGACGCCGTGATCCGGCCTGGACCCGAAGAACGAGACCATGACGTACCGCGGCACCCCGGCCTGGAGAGCCGCATCCATGGAGCGGATGGCGGTGTCTCGGTCCACGGCCAGGGTGCGCCGGGGGTCGCCGCCACCTGCCCCGGCCGACCAGACCACCACATCCACCCCGCGCACGAGGTTGGCGAGCTGATCCACGTCGAGTAGTTCGACATCGGCCACCACGGCCTCGGCCCCGGTAGCGGCCACCTCGGGCGCCTGGTCCGGATTACGGATCACCGACGACACCCGATGTCCGTCCTGCACGAGCTTGGGCGCGGCCAGCAGGGCCACCTTTCCGTGCCCGCCGATGATGAGTACATGCGCCATGGCCTGAGTCCAATCAGAGGGTGAGGGACGATTCGCGCGGGGGAGCGGTCGTCTCCCGCGGGATGAGCGTGGGGGTGCTGACCAGGGTGCGGGCGGGTTCGCCGCGTCGGGCCTGATCGAGCAGGTCCAGGGCGTTGACTGCGATCTGGTCGAAAGGCACCCGCACGGTGGTCAGCGGGACCGGTAACCGGCTCACCACCGGGATGTCGTTGTATCCGACCACGGACAGGTCCCGCGGCACCTGGAACCCCAGGGCGTGCGCGGCGGCCATCACCCCGATCGCGGTGTTGTCGTTGACCGCGAAGATGGCGGACGGGGGCTGGGCCGAGGTAAGCAGCCGAGCACCCGCCTCCTCGCCGGCCTGCATCGAGAAGGCGTCCCCGGCGATCAGTTCGGTCTCGAGGCCGACCCCGGCCCGGTCCAGGGCCGTCTGGTAACCGCGGCGGCGGCCTCGAGCGCTGGAGGCGTACTCCGGGCCGCCGACCAGGCCGATCCGCCGGTGCCCCAGATCCAGCAGGTGCCGGGTGGCCAGCATGGCTCCCAACTCGTCATCGCCGACCGCGGCCGGGCAGTGCCCGTCCTCGCGCAGCGCCAGCACCAGCGGGACCGTGCTCGCCCCGATCCCGTCCTGCGCCGTTTCCACGCCTGCTACACCCGGATCGTGGTCCTGGGTGATCCGGGAGGTGGTGAGTACGAGCCCGTCCACCCGCCTGCGCAACAGCGCCTCGACCGCGCGGGCCTGGGTGCCGGGGTCATCATCGGTGGTCGCCACCAGCGCGAACAGCCCGCGGGTGCCGGCGGCAGCGGCCACGGCCTCGAAGAACATCGCCATCACGGTGTCGGTGAGGCGCGGAACCACCACTCCGATCGTGCTGGTACCTGCGCGGCGCAGGCCCGCGGCGAGGGAGTCCTTGACATAGCCGAGGTCGGCGGCGGCCTGACGGACCCGCTGGGCGGTCGGGCTGTTGGACGGGGGCAGGCGTTCGTCCAGGACGCGCGAGACCGTCGACTTGCTCACCCCGGCGGCCCGGGCGACGTCGATGATCGTGACCACGCCCTGAACGTAACAAAACCCGGTAGCGGCAAGCGTGAGCGCGCAAAGCCGGTCGGGATGTGCCTACGAGATCGGCCTGGGAGCTCCACCTTCGAGATCCGCCTGCGAGATCGGGCGAGGTGGGCCGCAATCGGAATTGAGTCTTGACCTGGGAACGATCCCATCCTATGGTGTAGGAACGTTCCCAGGAACGTTCTCATCATCGAGTCAGACCCCGGGCCGACCAATCGGGTCGAGGTCTGACGAGGTGGTGGCCCATTCCAATCCGGCAGTTCTTGCCGACCGAGTCTCAGCCCAGGAAGGACCCGACGATGTCTCTCGACCTGCGCGGCGTCAACCCCGCCCCCGTGACCCCCTTCACCCCCGATGGTGCCGTCGACCACGACAGCCTCGGCCGCCTCGCGGCGTGGCTGCACAGCAAGGAGAACGTGACCTCGCTGGTGGTCCTCGGGCACGCCGGTGAAGGCACGTACCTCACCCCGGCCGAGCAGGAGGCGGTGATCCGGACCACCGTGGCAGCGGTCAACGACGAGATCCCGGTGATCGCCGGCATCACCACCGAAGGCGATCTCACCGCCGTCGAGGAGGCCAAGCGGGCGGTTGCCGCCGGCGCTCGGGCGGGCCTGATCTACCCCTCGCACGGCTGGCTGCGTTTCGGCTACCAGGAAGGCGCCCCCCAGCAGCGGTACCGGGCCATCTACGAGGGCTCGGGGCTGCCCTGCATCCTGTTCCAGTACCCGGACAACACCACGGCCACCTACAACCTGGCGACCCAGCTCGAGATCGCCTCGCAGGAAGGGGTGTTCGCGATGAAGAACGGGGTGCGCAACATGCGGCGGTGGGACACCGAGATCCCGGTGATCCGCGAGCAACACCCGGATCTGACCATCCTGTCCTGCCACGACGAGTACCTGCTGCACACCTGTTTCGACGTGGACGGCTTCCTGGTCGGCTACGGCGGCCTGGCCCCGGAGATCATCAACGACCTGCTTCAGGCCGGCCTGGCCGGCGACTATCCCGCCGCCCGCGCCGTGCACGACCGGATGCTCCCGATCACCAAGGCCGTCTACCACCGCGGCTCGCACATGGAGGGCACCGTGGCGCTCAAACTCGGGCTCAAGGCTCGCGGTGTCCTACCGCACGCGACGGTCCGGCCGCCGCTGATCGACCTGTCCACGGACGCCGAGGCGGAGATTGTCGAGGCGCTCAAGGCCGCTGATCTGACGGGGATGTGAATCGTCGGTGAGCAACACCGTGTCCAATGACGTGCACACCCCGGCCCGCCGATCCGGCCGGCTCATGCGCCTCGCCCAGCTCATGGGCCCGGCCTTCATCGTCGGCGCCTGGCAGTTCGGGCCGGGCAACCTCACCTCCGCCGTGCAGGCCGGCAGCAGGTTCGGCTACTCCCTGCTCTGGGTGATCGCCCTGTCCACAGTGCTCATGCTCTTCTTCACCGACATGAGCGTGCGGATCGCCATCATGGCCAAGGGCGGCTCGCTGATCGAGGTGATCAAGGCCCGGCTCGGGCGCGCCACCGGGGTGGCGGCCGGCATCGGGGTCTTCTGCATCACGCTGATGTTCTCGGTCGGCAACGCCATCGGTGCCGGCCTGGGGCTGTCCCTGGTGTTCGGGGGGTCCACGGTCTGGTGGACGCTGGCCACCACCACCTTGGTGGCCGCCACCCTGCTGGCCAGGCGGCTCTACGGCCTGATCGAGAAGCTGCTGCTCGCCGTGATCATCGGCATGGGGATCTGCTTCGTGCTCACCGCGGTGCTGGCCAAGCCCGACTGGGGCGCGGCCGCCGCAGGTCTGGTGCCGTCCATCCCGGCGGGTACCGGCCTGCTGCTGGTGGCCTTGGTGGGGACGAACTTCTCGATCAACGCTGCCTTCTACACCGGGTACGCCTCGCGGGAGCGAGGCCTGACCCGCAGCCAGTACCGGGAGACCACACTGGCCGACACCATCCCCGGCATCGTCGCCCCGGGCGTCATGACGATGCTGGTCATCATCGCTGCCGCCGCGGTGCTGTCCGGTTCCGGCAGCCAGGGCGCCACCCTGGCCCAGCTCGCCGACGTGCTGGAGCCGGTCGCCGGTCCCGCCGGCCGGATCATCTTCGCCTTGGGCTTCTTCGGTGCGGCCTTCTCCTCGATGATCGCCAACGCCACCGCGGGCGGCACGCTGCTGGCGGACGGCCTGGGCTTCGGCAACCGGCTCTCCTCGACGACGGTCAAGCTGTGCATCCTGGCCGTACTCGTCGTGGGCGCCGCCGTGACGGTGCTCTTCGCCGGCTCCTCACCGGTGCAGATGATCATCGTGGCGCAGGCGCTCACCGTCGTGGTGGCGCCGCTGCTCGGGGTGGTGCTGGTGATCCTGGCGAACAACGGGTCGCTGATGCTGGATCTGCGAAACCGCTTGTGGCAGAACATCGGTGCCGCGATCGGACTGATCGCGATCCTGGCCACGTGTTACCGGCTGGTCACCGGCCTGCTCGCCGGCTGACCGCAGCCGTCGGCGCCCGGGTGCTGAGCCGGGAAGGGCTCAGCGCTCGGGCGTCAGGCGCAGCAGCCGACCGCCGGAGCCGTCCTCGAGCAGATAGATCGTCCCGTCCGGGGCTTGGTCCACCTCTCGGATCCGCGCGCCCATCGACCACTCGTCCGCCTTGGACGCCTGGGTCCCGTCCAGGTCCACCCGGATCAGCGCCTCGCCCGACAGGGCTGGCAGGAAGGCATCGCCGGTCCAGTCGGGGAACAGGTCGCCGCGATAGATCATCAAGCCGCTGGGCGAGACCGACGGAGTCCACCAGACCTTGGGGGCGGTGAAGCCGTCGCCCTCGGCGTGATCGGGGATGTCCCGGCCGTCGTAGCGACTTCCGTTCGACACGGTCGGCCAGCCGTAGTTGTCACCGGGCTCGATGAGGTTGAGTTCGTCTCCGCCACGTGGACCCATCTCGCTGGCCCACAGGTTGCCGTCCGGGTCGAAGTCCAGGCCGAGCACGTTGCGGTGACCCAGGGTCCAGATCTGTGCGGACACCCCACCCCGGCGGGCGAAGGGGTTCCCCTCGGCGGCGCTGCCGTCGAGATTGAGCCGCAGCACCTTGCCGAGGTTGACGTCCAGGTGTTGCGCGGGATCGCCCTTCTGTCGTTCGCCCGAACTGACGAACAGGTACTTCTCATCGGGGCTGATGACCATCCGGTGGCTGAAGTGGCCGCTGCCGGAGGTCTTCGGATCCTGATGCCAGATCGCGTGCAGATCGGCCAGCTGCGGTGAGTCGCCGTCCACCAGGGTGGCCCGCCCGACCACCGCACCGGTGCCGCCCGGGCCGGCCTCCACCCAACTGAGGTAGATCGCCCCGTCCCGAGCGAAGGATGGCGCGAGGATGACGTCGCCGAGCCCGCCCTGGCCGGAGTCGACCACGGACGGGGTCCCCGACACCACCCGCGGCTCGACCTGGGGAGTCTGGGTCGGATCGACCAGCAGCAGGGTGCCGCCGCGCTCGGTGACCAGCGCCCGGCCGTCCGGCAGGAAGGCCATCGCCCAGGGTCGATCGAGGGTGGCGAGCGGGCTCACCTGGAAGAGGGTGGGCCCGGGATGGGTGGTCTGGCCTGCGACGGACGGCTGATCGGCGCCTCCGGCGGCGGTGCACGCGGCCAGGGTAAGTGCGGTACCCAACCCCGCGATTCGCACGGCGAGGCCGGCTCGAACCTGCGAGCTCAGCGCCATGTCCATCAGAATGACAGCCTGACTCGCTCCACTGCATGGAGTTTCGAGGAATTCTGAGGTGATGCCGCGCCCCGCCCGGCCGGCGGTGGCGCCTGTCCGACCGCGATGGACGACGATTCCCGCGGGCCCGCGGAGCTGATCGCAGCCAGGGCGGCTCGGCCCCGGCCGAGCGGAATGTACCGCCCGAACACACCACGATTGCCATAAAAACCATAGGTTCGCGTGTGTGGATATGTGTGATGTATCGGTCTCATCGCCGAGAACCGGCCCGAGACCCTGGTGAGGAGGCAAGATGTCGATCCTGGTGGCAGCAAGCGCATCGCCCGAGGGCGAGGCTGCCCTACGTGAGGCGGTCGCCGAGGCCGCTCGACGGCAGACCACGCTGCTGTGGTGCAACCTCGGTCAGCGGCCGATCCCCGAATCCGGGGCGTTGCTGGCAGCCGTCGACGCCCGAGAACTGCCGATCGAGGCGGATCAGGATCCGGCCGATGCCCTGATCGACCTGGCGGCCGCCCATGAGGTGGAACTGCTCGTGGTCGGAACCAGGCGCCGCAGCCCGGTGGGCAAGTTGATCCTCGGCTCGGTGGCGCAGCGACTCATCCTCGACTCGCCGGTACCCGTCCTCACGGTCAAGGCGCCGCACCCGTGAATCGGACCCTCAAGATCGTCCTCGCGGTGCTCTGCGTCCCGCTGGTGATCGCCGCCGCCATCCAGGCCAATCGCAGCGGCTCGGTCTCCGGTGCCCGGACCGGGCTGACGATCATCGTGCCGGCCGCCCCGGGCGGCGGATGGGACACGGTCGGCCGGGAACTGCAGGCTGCGATGCGCGCGAACGGGATCGTCACGAACCCTCGGGTGGTCAATGTCCCGGGTGCGTCGGGCACCATCGGGCTGGGCCAGGTGATCCAGATGCAGGGTCAGGACGACGTCCTGCTCGTGATGGGAACCGTGATGATCGGCGGCATCGCCGTGAACGATTCGGAGTACACCCTCGACGAGACCACGCCGATCGCGCACCTGGCGGACGACTACGAGGCGCTGGTGGTCCCCGCGGACTCCCCATATGCCGACGTCGGGGATCTCGCCGCGGCACTGCAGACAGACCCGGGCGGGGTCGCGATCGGCGGCGGCTCGCTGGGCGGCACCGACCATCTCACCGCCGGTCTGCTGGCTCAGGCGGTGGGCACCGACCCCCGCCAGGTCAACTACATCCCGTTCTCAGGCGGTGGTGAGGCGGTGAATGGTCTTCTCTCCCATAGCGTCGCGGCCGGCATCAGCGGCTACAACGAGTTCGCCGACCAAGTGGCCGCCGGCAACCTGCGAATCCTGGCCATCTCGGCTCCCGAACGCCTGCCCGGGGTCGACGCCCCCACCTTCCTGGAAGCCGGATACGAGCTGAACCTGCCGAACTTCCGGGGCGTGGTGGCGCCGCCCGGGCTCACCGACGACCAGAGCGGCGAGCTCACCGCGATCATCACCGAGACCGTCGCCACGCCCGAGTGGCAGGACGCCCTCGAGCGCAACCAATGGGTGTCGAACGTGCAGACCGGCCAGGAGTACCGGGACTTCCTCGAAGCGGAGAACGCCCGGATAGATCAGATCGTGGAGGAGTTGGGGCTGTGAGCGGCCAGGAGTATCCACGCACCGGAGGTGACGTCACGGCGCACACGCCGGCGGCGACCGCCACCATGCAGGAGCAGGGGTCCATTCCGCTCGCCCTCGTCGTGCTCGGGGTCGCGGTCTACCTGACCTACGGGATCGTCACGATGCAGGTCTCGCCCAGTGCCAGCCCGCCCGGTCCGCGCTTCTTCCCGGCGATCGTGGCGGGCCTGGCCTACCTCATCGGGGTGCTGCTGATCGTCCAGGCGATGCGGGCCCGCCGTGCGGCCCACGGCGCGAGAACGGGTTCGGGCACCGTCGAGGCCGACCGCACTGTCGATGCCGATGCCGGTGTCGATGTCGATGCCGGTGCCGATGCACCGCAGGGCACGGCAAGCGGAGCGGCGGACGGTGAAGCGCCGATCGACTGGCGCGGGGTGGTGATCGTTTCGGCGACCTTGGTCGTGTTCATGGTGGCGCTCGTCCCGGTGGGCTGGCTGATCAGCGGCGCCTTCCTGTTCACGGGTGTCGCCTATGGCCTGGGCGCCCGCAACCTGCTGGTCAGCGCCGGGGCCGGCCTGGCCCTGTCGTCGGCGATCCAACTCGCCTTCAGCGGCGGCCTCGGTCTGCCGCTGCCCGCGGGGATCCTCGGGGCCTGGTGAGCATGGACACCATCACCCATCTCGCCGACGGTTTCGCCACCGCGCTGACCCCTATCAACCTGCTGTGGGTCGTCATCGGGGCACTGCTCGGGACCGCCGTCGGAGTGCTCCCGGGTCTGGGATCGGCGATGGCGGTGGCACTGCTGCTGCCGATCACCTTCAGCCTCGACCCGACCGGCGCCTTCATCATGTTCGCCGGCGTCTACTACGGGGGCCTCTTCGGAGACTCGATCTCCGGCATCCTGCTCAACACCCCCGGCAACTCCACCGCCATCGCCTCCACCTTCGAGGGGCACAAGATGGCCCTGGACGGCCGAGCCCCACAGGCCCTGGCCACCGCCGCGATCGGAGCCTTCACCGGGGGGCTCATCGCCACCGTCGTGGTCGCCTTCGGCGCCCCCTACATGGCCGGCCTGGCGACCCAGTTCGGCTCGGCGGAGTTCTTCGCCCTCGCGGTCTTCGCTTTCGTCGCCACCTCGGCGGTGGTCGCGGACTCGGTGCTCAAGGGTTTCGCCGCCCTGCTCATCGGGCTGGGCGCCGCCATGGTCGGCATCGAGACCCAATCCGGCTCATCGCGTTTCACCCTCGGGCTGCCACAACTCTTCGACGGCATCTCGATCATCGTGCTCACCGTGGGCTTGCTCGCCCTCGGCGAGGTGTTGCGGGTCGCCTCGGTGGCCCGGCACACCAGCCAGGACTCGATGGTCCGCTCGCAGGGACGGCCGTTCCTGTCCAGGCGAGAGTTCGCCAAGGCGCTGCCGGCCTGGCTGCGGGGCACCGGGTTCGGCCTGCCCTTCGGCGTCATCCCGGTGGGTGGCGCCGAGATCCCGACCTTCCTCGCCTATGGCAATGAACGCCGGATCGACGCCAGCTCCGAACACCCGGAGTTCGGTCGCGGCGCCATCCGCGGGGTGGCCGCGCCCGAGGCGGCCGGCAATGCCACCTCCGGCACGGCGATGGGTGCCCTGCTCACCCTCGGCCTGCCGACCTCGGCGACGGCGGCCATCATGCTCGCGGCCTTCCAGCAGTACGGGATGCAGCCGGGGCCGCTGCTCTTCGACCGCAATGGCGATCTGGCCTGGGCGCTGATCGCCTCACTCTTCGTCGGCCTGGTGGTGCTCGTCATCATCAACATGCCCTTCGCCGCGGTCTGGGCCAAGCTGCTGCTCATCCCGCGGCCCTATCTGTATGCGGGCATCACCACGTTCTGCGCCTTCGGGGTGTACGTGAACTCGGCCAGCGTCCTGGACCTGGCCCTGATGCTCGCCTTCGGCCTGCTCGGCCTGCTCATGCGTCGTTATGACGTACCCGTTGCGCCGGTGCTGATCGCCGCCATCCTCGGGCCGATGGCCGAGACCGAACTGGGCCGGACCCTGGCCGTCAGCGAGGGCAGCCTGACCGCCCTGGTGTCGAGTCCGATCACCATCAGCATCTACACAGTTCTCATCGTCACCGTGACAGCGGTGCTGTTCAGCCGGTGGCGGGCCAAGCGGGCCTTCGACGTCTGAGAGGCTGTGGGCACGGGGCGACCTCGGTCGGCTCCCGGGGTCGCGAGGAGCCTTGCTCGGGTGCGCAGCCGCTCGTGCTCGGGTGCGGGGAGTCGTACGCTCGAGGTATGTCTGCCGCGCCCACCCTCGACCAGTCCTATGCGCGTACGGTGCCGCAGTTGTCGATGCGCTGGGGTGCGCGGGACTTCGCCCAGCCCGCCCTGCTGGTGCTCAACGACGCCCTGGCGATGGAACTGGGACTGGACCCCGAGTGGTTGCGTTCACCCGCCGGAGTCGGCTGGCTGACCGGTTCGGTGGCCGAAGACACCCCCACGTACGCGCAGGTCTACGCCGGGCACCAGTTCGGCGGATACTCCCCTCGGCTGGGCGACGGCCGGGCACTACTGCTCGGAGAACTCCTCGACGGGCAGGGCAGGCGCTGGGATCTGCACCTGAAGGGTTCGGGACGAACCCCGTTCGCCCGCGGTGGGGACGGCCTGGCCGCGGTGGGCCCGATGTTGCGCGAGTACCTGATCTCCGAGGCGATGCACGCCCTGGGGATCCCCACCACCCGGGCCCTGGCGGTCTGCTCCACCGGCGAGCAGGTGCACCGGGAGGAGGCGCTGCCCGGCGCCGTGCTGGTGCGGGTGGCCGCCAGTCATCTGCGGGTCGGCACCTTCCAGTACGCCGCCGCCCTCGGCCAGCCCGACCTGTTGGCCGGGCTCGCCGACTACGCCATCTCACGGCACGATGACGACCTGGCCGGCTCGCCTACCCGCTATCTGGACTTCTACACGCGCGTGGTGCGCCGACAGGCGCGCCTGGTGGCCTCCTGGATGCTGGTCGGTTTCGTGCACGGGGTGATGAACACCGACAACATGACGATCTCAGGGGAGACGATCGACTACGGTCCCTGCGCGTTCATGGACCGGTTCGACCCGGCGACCGTCTTCAGTTCGATCGACACCGGCGGCCGATACGCCTACGCGAACCAGCCCACCGTGGCCCAGTGGAACCTGGCCCGGCTGGCCGAGGCGCTGCTGCCGCTGCTGGCCCGGGATGAGGAGTCGACCGATGCGGCCGTCGCGGCGCTCACCGAACGGCTGTCGGGATTCGCCGGGGAGTACACCGCAGCCTTCGAGCAGGGGTTGGCCGGCAAGCTCGGCACCACTTCGCTCACCCCGGAGCTCGCCTCCGGGCTGTTCTCGCTGCTGCACCAGGACCGGGTCGACTTCACGATGTTCTTCCGCTCCCTGGCCGACGGATCCGAGGGCACCCTCATCCCGGACTCAGAACCGTTGCGGCAGTGGCGAAGCCAGCGCGATGTCCTGCTCCTGGGCGCGCCCGCGCAGGTGCGCGCCGAGATGGACCGGGTCAATCCGGTGTATATCCCGCGCAACCACCTGGTGGAGGCCGCGCTCACCGCCGCCACGCACGGCGACCTCGCGCCCTTCCACCGGCTGGTGGATGTCGTCCGCCAGCCCTTCACCGAACGATCCGGCCTGGCCGAGTACGCGCTGCCCGCCCCGAGCGAGGCCGAGCGGTACGTCACCTACTGCGGCACTTGAGCATGGTTGCGATGAGCGAGCCGTCCGGACGGGTCTGGGTGCTCAGAGAGTTTCACCTCTTCCAGGACCTGCACGAGAGCGAGGTGGCCGCGATCGGTGAGGCGGCGCCGATGCGCAGGTTGCTCGCCGGTCAACTCATCTACTCCCCTGGCCAGCCCGCCGAGGTGCTGTTCATCCTCAAGGCCGGGCGGATTCGGCTCTTCCAGGTCGGCCAGGACGGGCGCACGGTCACCCTAGGCTTCGTCGTCCCGGGTGAGATCTTCGGCGAGATGAGCATGCTGGGGCAGCATCTGGAGCACACCTTCGCCGAGGCGGACGAGGACTGCCTGGTGTGCGTGATGGGCCGTCGGGACGTCGAGCGTCTGCTCCTGGCCGATTCGCGGATCGCCACCAGGGTTGCCGAGCACCTGGGCCGCCGGGTGGCCGAACTCGAACGGCGGCTGGGGGAGTCGGTGCTCTTGTCGGCGCCGGACCGGATCGTCGCCACCGTGCTGCGGATGTCCGCCGGGGGCCGGGCCATCCGGGTTACCCACGAACAACTGGCCGAACTGGTTGGCAGCACAAGGGAAACCACCACCAAAGTGCTCGGCGAACTATCCGATCGGGGGCTCGTGGCCTTGCGCCGGGGACGCATCGTCGTCCTGGATCAGGACAGCCTGGCCGCGCTGGCCGGCTCCGGTCTCCAGGTGCGGACCGGGGGACGACCCGGCATCGGGTGAGCCGGCTTCGGGTGAGCCGGCTTCGGGTGAGCTACTTCGGCGCGGGCTGCAGACGCCGCGCCGGCCCCGCCCACCAGGGGCGAGGCCGGCGCGCCGGATCGACGAAACTGTCAGGCGTTCGAGGGCCTGCGCAGGTCGTAGCGGTCGTTGTCCATCACCTTGGCCCAGGCAGCGACGAAGTCGTCGACGAACTTCTCGGCGGCGTCGTCACAGGCGTACACCTCGGCCAGCGCCCGGAGCTCGGAGTTCGAGGCGAAGACCAGGTCGGCGCGGCTGGCGGTCCAGGACTGACCGTTGCCACCCTTGCCGTCGAAGGTGTCTCCCGCCTCGCCCGCCGGGGTCCACGTCGTGCCCGCGTCCAGCAGGTTGACGAAGTAGTCCGGGCTCAGGGTGCCGACCCGGTCGGTCAGCTGACCCAGCGACGAACCGTCGAAGTTCGTTCCCAGGGCGCGCATTCCACCGAGGAGAACGGTCATCTCCGGGGCCGTGAGGTTGAGCAGGTTCGCCTTGTCCAGGAGCAGGTACTCCGCTCCGAGGCGGTGGCCCTTGCCCAGGTAGCTGCGGAAGGCGTCCGCCTTGGGCTCCAGCACCGCGAAGGACTCCACGTCCGTCTGGTCCTGGGAGGCGTCGGTGCGTCCGGGGCTGAACGGCACCTCGACGTCATAACCGGCGGCCTTGGCCGCCTGCTCAACGCCGACGCCGCCGGCCAGCACGATGAGGTCGGCCAGGGAGACCTTGCGCGGGCCGACATTGAAGTCACCAGCGATCGACTCCAGGGCCGAGAGCACGGGAGTGAGCTGGTCGGGGTTGTTGACCTCCCAGCCGATCTGCGGCTCCAGCCGGAGCCGGGCACCGTTGGCGCCACCGCGCTTGTCGCTGCCGCGGAAGGTCGAGGCCGACGCCCACGCGGTGGAGACCAGCTGGGACACCGTCAGCCCCGATGCGGCGATCCGCTGCTTGAGGTCGGCCACGTCCTCGGCGGTCAGCGGTTCACCTTCGGCGGCGGGGAGCGGGTCCTGCCAAAGCAGTTCCTGGCTGGGCACCTCGGGGCCGAAGTACCGCGAGACCGGACCCATGTCGCGGTGGGTGAGCTTGAACCACGCCCGGGCGAAGGCGTCGGCGAATTCTTGTGGGTTCTCCAAGAATCGGCGTGAGATCGGCTCGTAGATGGGGTCGTAGCGCAGAGACAGGTCGGTGGTGAGCATCGTCGGCGGGTGCTTCTTGTCCGCGTCGAAAGGATCCGGGACGCTGTCGGATGCCGCGCCGTCCTTGGGGATCCACTGGTGCGCGCCGGCGGGGCTCTTGCTCTGCTCCCACTCGTGGCCGAAGAGGATCTCGAAGAAGGAGTTGTCCCAGGTGGTCGGGGTGTTGGTCCAGATGCCTTCCAGGCCACTGGTGATCGCGTCGGGGCCGGCGCCGGTGCCGTAGGAGTTCTTCCAGCCCAGGCCGACCTGCTGCATCGGGGCGTCCTCCGGCTCGGGGCCAAGCACGCCTTCGGGGCTGTGGGCACCGTGGGTCTTGCCGAAGGTGTGACCCCCGGCGATGAGGGCCACCGTCTCCTCGTCGTTCATCGCCATCCGGGCGAAGGTCTCGCGGATGTCGACAGCGGCGGCGATCGGGTCCGGGTTGCCGTTGGGGCCCTCCGGGTTCACGTAGATCAGACCCATCTGCACGGCGGCCAGCGGGTTCTCCAGGTCGCGCTGGCCGGTGTAGCGCTCGTCGCCCAGCCACGTGGTCTCCGGGCCCCAGTAGACGTCGTCATCGGCCTCCCAGGCGTCTTCACGGCCTCCGGCGTAGCCGAAGGTGGTGAAGCCCATCGACTCGAGGGCGACGTTGCCGGTCAGGATGAGCAGGTCGGCCCACGAGAGGCTGCGGCCGTGCTTCTTCTTCACCGGCCACAGCAGTCGGCGCGCCTTGTCGAGGCTGGTGTTGTCCGGCCAGGAGTTCAGCGGCGCGAAACGCTGCTGGGCGGTGCCTGCGCCGCCACGGCCGTCGCTGATCCGGTAGGTGCCGGCGCTGTGCCAGGCCATCCGGATCATCAGCGGGCCGTAGTGGCCGAAGTCGGCGGGCCACCAGGACTGCGAGTCGGTGAGCACCGCCGCGATGTCCTGCTTGACTGCGGCCAGATCGAGTGAGCTGAAGGCTTCGGCGTAGTTGAAGTCCTCACCCATCGGGTTACGGGCAGAGGTGTTCTTGGCCAGGATCTTCAGGTTGAGCCGGCCCGGCCACCAATCCTGGTTCGCGTCACCGCTGGTGGGGTGAGCCCCCATCACGGGGCACTGGGCCTCGGCGCCGGCCTCAGGCTGCTCTGTCATCTCGTTCCTTTCCTCGGTGGGTCCACTTCCGGTGGTGAGGTTCTCGTGGTGAGACCTCGGGTTGAGAGGGGATCGTGCGGTGCTGTCAGCCGTTGGGACGATGACAGCCGGATGATTCGGGCCACGTGTGGTCGCAGGTTACGGGGGTCGATAGCACGGTCGTCACCGGGGTCGTCACCCGGCACGGTCGGGGGTGGCCGCCGGGGCGGCGATCTGTTCGGTGCAGGCGGGGCAGGTTCCCCAGTAGATGACCTCGGCCTCGTCGATCTCGAAACCTCTTGTGTCCGAAGCGGTCAGGCAAGGAGTCTCACCGGTGGCGCAGTCTACGTCCGCGACCGTGCCACACCGGCGGCAGACAATGTGGTGGTGGTTGTCGCTGGTCCGGGTCTCGTACCGGGCGAGCGATCCCGCGGGCTGAATCCGGCGGAGCAGGCCGGCTGCGGTGAGCGCGTTCAAGCAGTCGTAGACGGCCTGATGGGAGACCGACTGTAACTCTGAGCGCACGTGGTCGATGATCACCTCGGTGCTGGCATGCGGGTTCTTGCGCACCGCCGCGATCACCGCCAGCCGGGGCCGGGTGACCCGAAGCCCGGCCGCCCGCAGCAGCTCGGGAAGATCTGGTGTCGCCACGACCCCAGCCTTGCCCATGGTTTGTAATCAGTCAAGATTGTGATCATTAGAATTTCCCGGAACCGGCGAGAGGTCCGGAATGAGCCCCTCAGCTCATCACCCATCGTGCGGTGAGCGACACCGGCTCGCATCAGCACGACGCCGGTAGCCATCGAGACGGGGATATCGCTGCCGAGGCAAGAGCGACGGTCGAGGCGACGTCACGTGGGTCCGCGTTGGCGCAGTTCAGCTTCCGCCGCAAGGCAGAGCGTGCTCAGGTCGCGCGGGTCGCTGAGCGAGCGACCGGTGCGCTCCTCGATCCGTTTCAGCCGGTGCCGCACGGTGTTGGGGTGGCAGAACAGGACGGCGGCGGCGCGATCGGCCGAGCCCGCGTTGTGCAGCCAGACCCGCAGTGTCTCCAGCAGCAGGTTCCGGTCGGCTTCCGGCATCTCGTCCAGTCCGGAGAAGATGGTGTGCACCAAACGTGACATCACCGGTGGCGCGGCCACCGACACCACGGCGAGCGGGTCGTCGTCGTAGCGCGATACCCGGGTCTCAGGGGAGCAACTGCGCATGGCCAGCCGGGCCAGCCGCACCGCGTTCGAGGTGTCCTGGAGGCCGTCGTACTCGGGGGAGATGCCCACCCGGTACGTCGCCGTGCGTCGTAGCACCTCGACCAACTGGTCCGTGCGGCCTCCGACGCGGACGATCCCCACCTGGTCGGCGGTGAGCAGCCGCCAGGCCGAGGGAAAGTCGTGGGCGGCGAGCCGATCTCGGGCGCCGGGAACCGCATGGGTCCCGGGGTCGACCACCTCGGCCACCACCGCGACGTACGGCCCCTCGATCGGCATCCGCAGCAAGGTGGCCGCCTCCAGGGCGGTGTGCTGGGCGATCGTTCCGTCGATGAGTCCTGCCACGACCGCCGAGGCTTCCTCCTCCGCTGCCCTGACCCGCATCGACATCTCGTCCCGGTAGTCGGCCACCAGATCCTGCACGAAGGTGTCGTGCATCGACCACACCACAGCGGAGAGGGCGACGATGGCGCGAGGGCCGAGTTCCATCTCGACCGCGGTGGCGGCAACCTGCTCCCACACCATCGTCAGGCCCAGCCGGTAGGCGCTCATCACGTCGGGCAGCGGGATGCCCTGCACCGCCGAGCCGCGGCCGGTGGTTCCGCCCAGCCCCGGCTCGGTGGGTTTGGAACCCAGGGCGGAGAGCACATGCCGGGCGTGCGCCCGGCAGGACCGAAGCAACTCTGAGCGGGGCACCGGGCCGCTGGGACCGTAGGCGGCCACGCGGGAGCGGATCACGGTGGTCATCCCCTCGGCGAGCTCGTCGAGGCGGGCCACCACGGCATCGCCGACGGCGGTCGCCGCCGCCCGATCAGCAGGGGCGATCTGCGCACCCATCTCGTCGTCGGTGACAAGGTCAGCCATGCACTGAGCGTAGTCAAGACGGGCTCAGTGCGAGATGCATTGTTCATGACAACAACGAGAGCCGTCCGAGGTTGTTGGTGTGACCATCGACACGCCAAGCCTTTCGCGGCAGGATTTCACCTGCCGGCATACCGCGCCGGGCACTCACCGTCGAGCCCCTGGAGCCCCCTGATGACCAACCTGGCCGCCAATCTCACGAACTCCGCCCGCACCCACCCCGAGCGGACCGCGATTCGGATGGACGACTTCACCCTCACCTACGCCGAGATGGATTCGCTGGTGGACGCGGCGGCGGCCCTCATCCGCAGCAAGGGGGTGCAACCGGGCGACCGGGTCGGCATCATGCTCCCGAACGTGCCCGCCTTCCCGGTGCTCTTCTACGCCATCCTGCGGGTCGGGGGCACTGTGGTGCCGATGAACCCGCTGTTCAAGGAGCGCGAGGTGCACTACTACCTCGGCGACTCCGGGGCCAAGTTGCTCTTCGCCTGGCACCTGTCCGAGCAGGCGGCCACCGAGGGCGCCAACGACGCCGGTGCCGAACTCGTCGTCGTCAACGACATCCGCACCATCCTGCCGACCGACTACGAGCACGCGGACGTCGTGGAGCGCGCCGACGACGACACCGCGGTGATCCTCTACACCTCCGGCACCACCGGGCGTCCCAAGGGTGCCCAGCTCACGCACAACAACCTCAACTCCAACCAGGAACTCACCGGGCGCACCCTGCTGAGCCTGACGCCGGACGATGTCGTGATGGGCTGCCTGCCCCTGTTCCACGTCTTCGGGCTCACCGTGGGGCTCAACTCGGCCATCGCAGTGGGTGCCTGCCTGACCCTGCTTCCGCGCTTCGACCCCGCCAAGGCCCTGGAGATCGTCGAGCGGGACAAGGTGTCCATCTTCGTCGGCGTGCCCACCATGTACGCGGCGATGCTCGCCAACCCCGAGGGCGCCAACCGCGACGTGAACAGCCTGCGGATCTGCTGCTCGGGCGGGGCGGCGATGCCGGTGGAGGTGATGCGGGCCTTCGAGGAGAAGTTCGGCTGCATGATCCTGGAGGGGTACGGACTCTCGGAGACCTCCCCGGTGGCGTGCTTCAACCACCCGGACCGCGTACGCAAGCCCGGGTCCATCGGTCAGCCGGTCGCCGGGGTGGAGATGCGGCTGGTCGACAAGGAGCGCAACGTCAGCGCTGCTGGCGAGGTCGGCGAGGTGCAGATCCGGGGCAACAACATCATGAGCGGCTACTGGGACCGTCCGGAGGCCACCGCCGAGGCCATCGACAGCGAGGGCTGGTTCAGCAGCGGCGACCTGGGCCGGGTGGACGAAGACGGCTACTACTACATCGTGGACCGGGCCAAGGACCTCATCATCCGGGGTGGTTTCAACGTCTACCCACGTGAGATCGAGGAGGTGCTCTACGAGCACCCGGCGGTGGCCGAGGCTGCGGTGGTGGGCATTCCGCACGAGTCCCTGGGCGAGGAGATCGGTGCCGCCGTGGCGCTGAAGTCCGGCGCCGAGCCGGTCACCCCCGAGGAACTGGTCGCCTTCGTCAAGGAGCGGGTGGCGGCGTACAAGTACCCGCGCCGGGTGTGGATCGAGGCCGAGCTGCCCAAGACCGCGACGGGCAAGATCCTGCGCCGCGAGGTGAGCGTGCCCGAGGCGGTGAAGTAGTCCCCACAGGGCGTCGGCGTACCGCGAGCCCGGCAGGTCACCCCCAGAGCCATCGCTCTGGCGGGGCCCGGCGGGCTCGTGTCGCCCTGACCTCAAATCGCCGGTGCGCCTGTTCGACGGCGGGCGCACCGGTACCCCTTTCCGTCGGAGCGTGCACCCGCACGGGCGCGGGCCGGATCGTCTGCCCACGTCAGCATCCACCGCAGGACACCTACCGGTTCCGGGCCCGGGCCGGACGACACTCTGGATGGAGACAGCATGAGCACCACCGACTTCTACGAACTCGAAGCGCTGCTGGACGACAACGAGCGTGAGACCTTGCACGGGGTGCGGGAGTTCCTGCGAACCGAGGTGCAGCCGGTGGTGACCGAGTACTGGTCCAAGGCGGAGTTTCCGTTCCAGTTGATCCCCAAGATCGCCGAACTCGACATCAACGGCTGGCCGTACCAGGGGTATGGCTGCCCGGGCGGCAGTTACCTCTTCGATGGGATGCTGGCCATGGAGTTCGCTCGCTGCGATCCGTCGCTGTCCACGTTCCGCGGGGTGCACTCCGGCCTGTCGATGGGCTCCATCTACCTGTGCGGTTCGGGGGAGCAGAAGGAGCGCTGGCTGCCGTCGATGCGGCGGATGGAGAAGATCGGCGCCTTCGCGCTCACCGAGCCGGATGTCGGCTCGGGGACCTCCCGGGGGTTGAAGACCACGGCCACTCGCGACGGTGACTCCTGGGTGATCAACGGGGCCAAGCGCTGGATCGGCAACGGGACGTTCGCCGATCTCATCGTGGTGTGGGCCCGCGACACCGAGGACAACCAGGTCAAGGGCTTCGTCGTGGAGAAGGACATGCCCGGCTTCAAGCCCTCCAAGATCGACCACAAGTTCGCCCTGCGGATGGTGCAGAACGCCGACATCGAGCTCGACGGAGTGGTGGTGCCGGAGGCGAACCGGCTGGCCAACGCCAACAGCTTCGAGGACACCGCCAAGGTGCTGCTGATGACCCGGGCGGGAGTTGCCTGGATGGCCGTCGGCTGCGCACTGGGTGCGTACGAGAACTCGCGCGACTACGCCCTCCAGCGTGAGCAGTTCCGCCGCCCCATCGCGGGCTTCCAACTGGTTCAGGATCTGCTGGTGCGCCAGCTCGGCAACATCACCGCCACGGCCTCGATGTGTGTGCGGCTCTCCCAGCTGCAGGACCAGGGCACGGTCACCGACGCACAGGCATCGCTGGCCAAGGCGGTATGCACGGTGCAGATGCGTGAATCCGTGGGCTACGCGCGAGAGCTGATGGGAGGCAACGGTATTCTGCTCGATCTCAACGTCGGGCGGTTCGTCGCCGATGCCGAGGCGATCTACTCCTATGAGGGCACCCGGGAGATGAACACCCTTATCGTCGGACGCCAAATCACCGGTCACAGCGCCTTCGTGTGATCGGCCCGCGGTGGTCCGGCCCCGGCCCGTCGCAGGAGGGGCCGGGCCGGCCTGGCGGGCATCGACCGGGTGTGCGGCAGGGGCGCAGGCCGGGGCAGGGGAGTATGTGTGGGGGAGTCTCAACTGAATACCGAAGTGCAACCTGCCATCTGACATCGCAACGCTGATGTCATAGCGATTGGAATCCACGTGTCCAGAGAACTTCGAGAGGTCGTCTTCGTCGACGGCCTGCGGACCCCGTTCGGCAAGGCCGGCGAGAAGGGGATGTACGCCGAGACGCGGGCCGACGACATGGTCGTCGCGTGTCTGCGCGACCTTCTGCGCCGCAACCCGAACCTGCCACCCGAGCGGATCGACGAGGTGGCGATCGCCGCCACCTCCCAGGTCGGCGACCAGGGGATGACCCTGGGCCGCAGCGCGGCTCTGCTGGCAGGCCTGCCCAGGTCGGTGCCGGGTTTCGCGATCGACCGGATGTGTGCCGGGGCGATGACCGCAGTCACCACCACCGCCAGCGGGATCGCCTTCGGTGCCTACGACGTGGCCATCGCCGGCGGCGTCGAGCACATGGGTCGGCACCCGATCGGCTCGGTGATGGACCCCAACCCGCGCTTCGTCGCCGAGAAGCTCGTCGACTCCTCAGCCCTGGTGATGGGTAGTACGGCAGAGAATCTGCACGACCGTTACCCGGAGATCACCAAGGCGCGCAGTGATGCGTATGCCGTCGCGTCCCAGGCCAAACTGGCCGCCGCCTACCAGGCTGGGCGCATCCAGCCCGATCTGGTGCCGATGGAACTGCGTTCGGCCGAGAAGGGCTGGGGCCTGGCCACCGCAGACGAACCGCCACGGCCGGGCACGACGCTGGCCGACCTGGCCGGGCTGAAGACTCCGTTCCGCGCCCACGGCAATGTCACCCCCGGTAACGCCGCCGGCCTCAACGACGGTGCGACCGCCTGTCTGCTGGCCGCCGAGGAGGTCGCCGACGAACTCGGCCTTGGGGCGAAGATGCGCCTGGTCGGGTACGCCTTCGCCGGGGTCGACCCCGAGGTGATGGGTGTGGGCCCGGTGCCCGCGGCCCGCAAGGTCTTCGCCCAGACCGGTCTGGGCGTCAGCGACATGGACGTCTTCGAGATCAACGAGGCCTTCGCGGTCCAGGTGCTGGCCTTCCTGGACGAGTTCGGCATCGCCGACGACGACCCCCGGGTGAACCCGTGGGGCGGGGCGATCGCCACCGGTCATCCGCTCGCCTCGTCCGGAGTGCGGTTGATGACCCAGCTGGCCGGGCAATTCGCGGCTGACCCGTCGTTGCGCTACGGGATGACCACGATGTGCGTCGGACTGGGGATGGGGGGCGCGGTGATCTGGGAGAACCTTGCCACCGACCAGAATGGCCGTGTCGAGGCACAGATGCAGGGAGAGTCTTCATGAGTGAACACGCCACGCCCGAAACCGTCTCGCCGGAAGTGGTCTTCCGGCTGCGCGACGTTGATCTGCCCGCAGTGTCGGGCCGTCCCAGCCCAGGCGTGATGGCCCTGCTCACCATGGACAATGGTGGTGATCACAAGAAGCCCACCGTCTTGGGGCTGGACACGATGGCCAGTCTCGGGCGGGCGCTGGACTCGGTTCAGTCACGAGCCGCGGCCGGTGAGATCGTCGCGGTCGGCGTGATCGGCAAGCCCTACTTCTTCGCGGCCGGAGCCGACCTGAAGGCCGTTGGGCAGATCGCCACCCGGGAGGATGCGTTGACGGTCGCGCGGGCCGGCCACGCGCAGTTGTCCAGGCTGAGCCGCCTCAGCGTGCCGAGCTTCGCCTTCGTCAACGGTCTCGCGCTGGGCGGTGGCCTCGAGGTCGCGCTCAACTGCACCTACCGCACGATCAGCACCAACGCGACCGTCGGGCTGCCGGAGACGATGCTCGGGCTGGTGCCGGGGTGGGGCGGGGCCTACCTGCTGCCGCACCTGGTAGGCCCGCAGCAGGCGATCCAGGTGATGGTGTGGAATCCGTTGCAGCAGAACAAGATGCTCAACGGAGCGGACGCCGTCTCGATGGGCATCGGTGACGTCTTGCTCGAGCCGGCGGACTTCCTGGTGGAGTCCCTGCGGTGGGCCGGCCGGGTGCTGACCGACCCGGACCTGGTGAGCCGGACCGATCACACCGATGATCCGGCCTGGGCCCCGGCGGTCGCCGCCGCACGCGCCGCCCTGGCCGCCCGGGTGGGTGAGGGTGCACCGGCCCCGTACCGGGCGTTGGACCTCATCGAGGCCGCCCGGACCAGCGATCCCGACACCGGCTTCGCCGCCGAGGACGAGGCACTTGCCGATCTGGTGATGAGTGAGCAGTTCCGCGCCGGTCTCTATGCCTTCAATCTCGTGCAGCGGGTGGCCAAGCGCCCACCGGCCGGGGTGAATCTCAAGGCCGCCCGCCCCGTGACGATGGTCGGGGTGGTCGGCGCCGGGCTGATGGCCTCCCAGCTGGCCCTGCTCTTCGCCCGCCGCCTAGACGTCCCGGCGGTGATGAGCGACCTGGATCAGGACCGGGTCGCCAAGGGCTTGGGGTACGTCCGCACAGAGATCGACAAGCTGGCCGCGAAGGGCCGGATCTCACCGGATCAGGCGACCCGCCTGGCCGGCCTGGTCACCGGCAGCGTGGGCAATGCCGGATTCGCCGAGGCGGACCTGGTCATCGAGGCTGTCTTCGAGGAACTCTCGGTGAAGAAGCAGGTCTTCGCGGACGTGGAGAAGTACGTGTCCGCGGAGTGTGTCCTGGCCACCAACACCTCCTCGCTGTCCGTGACGGAGATGGCCGCCGATCTCACCCACCCCGAGCGGGTCGTCGGCATGCATTTCTTCAACCCGGTCGCCGTCATGCCACTGCTGGAGATCGTGCACACGGCCAAGACCGATGAGGCGACTCTGGCCACCGCCTTCAAGGTCGCCAAGGGATTGCGCAAGACGACGATCGGCGTCGCAGATGCGCCGTCGTTCGTGGTGAACCGGCTGCTCGGCCGCTTCATGGGCGAGGTGGGTGCGCTGGTGGACGAGGGGGTGTCCGTCCCGGCGGCCGACGCAGCGGTCGTGGGTCTGGCGCCGATGGCCCCGTTCCAGCTCATGGGCCTAGTCGGGCCGGCGATTGCGCTGCACAACAACACCTCCCTGCACCGGGCCTTCCCCGACCGTTTCGTGGTGCCGGAGAACCTCACCGCCGTCGTCGAGGCGGGCAAGCAGGCGTACTACCTGCCGGCCAAGCCGGGCACCGCCCCGGTGCTCGACCCGGAGGTGGTCGCCCTGCTGCCCACTCCCGCTGAGCCGGAGCCACTGTCCGCGAACCAGATCCGGGCCCGGGTGCTTGACGCCCTGGCCGACGAGGCCCGTCGGATGCTCGACGAGGGTGTGGTGAGCGAACCGCACGAGATCGACCTGGCAATGATCACCGGTGCCGGGTTCACCCTCTTCGACGGCGGGTTGCTGCCCTTGCTGGACCGCGAGGGCAGCAGCGAACGGGTAACCGGCCGTCGCTTCCTGCCGCCGGGCGTCGCCTCGGTCCCTGCGTGATCTGACGGGCTCGGCCTCAGCACCACGGCGGCGCCCTCCCACCGGGGAGAGCGCCGCCGTCGGTGGCCCTTCGGCCCGGCGCCTGAGATCAGGCGATGCCCCGTTCCGGGCCGTCCGGGGCCGGTCTCACACGATCCACGCGGCCCGGCTGCCCTGGTACTGGATCACCTTGCCGTCCTCCTGCACCTTCACCTCGGTGCCCTCGTAGACATTCGTCATCCACAGCGGCACACCTTCGCGTGAATACATCACGAAGTGTCCGTCGCCCACCTGCAGGACGGCGAAGGCGTACTCGTTGGCGGCCTTGTTGGTCCCCGACGCCCACACGCCCGTCGGGCTGTACTTGACGAGGTTTCCGTCGAGCTGCATGACGAAGGTGGTCGAGCCGGCGCTGATCGACTGACCGGCCCGCAGGCTCCGCCCGCGCATGATGGAGGTCCCGGTGGCGGCGGGCCGTTGCGGCGCCAGGTGATCCTCTCCGGTCCACCACAGCGGGGTGCCGTCAGGAGCGTAGATGACGACATTTCCGTCGGACTGAACGAGCAACTGCGAGCAGCCGGTCGGGGTGTTCGTGGCGGACCACACCGGTTGTCCCAGAGTCGTGTACACCACGAGGTTACCGTCGCCCTGCATCACCAGCCGGGCGCCGGGGTGGCCGCTGGTCCGGGTCTGCCAGATCGGCTTGCCGTCCGGCGCGATCAGCACGACGTTGCCGTCCGGCTGCATGGTCATCTCATAGGAGAGGCCCTCAAGCGGACTGGACTGGGACGACCAGCTCTGGCCCGCGGTGAGCACCTCGTTGTGCGCCAGGCAGGCCGGCGGGGCGATGACCATCGTGTAGGTCAGCGTCGCGGTGGCCGGTCCGGTGCCGGTGGTCGAGTCAGTCACGGTCACGGTGAACGTGAAACTGCCCGCGGTAGTGGGACTTCCAGACAGCCGGCCGGCCGGACTCAGAGCCAGACCGGTAGGCAGGGTGCCGTCGGTGACGGAGAAGTCGTAGCCGGTCACGCCGCCACTGCCGGACAGGTCCTGGTCGTAGACGAGGCCCACCTCGCCGTCAGGCAGGGTGTCGGGGTTGATCGCGATATCGGGGACAGCCACCTCGAGGGTCAGCGGGAACGGGGCTACCACGGGAGTGACCGGAGTCGAATCCGTTGCGGTGAGGACGAAGTCGAAGGTGCCGGCCTCCGTCGGGGTGCCGGTCAGCACGCCGGTGGGGCTCACCGTGAGACCCTGCGGAAGGGTCCCTGAGGTCACCTCGAAGAGGTAGGGCCCGGAACCTCCGGTCACCGAGAAGGCCTGGGAATAGGCGGTTCCAGCGGTTCCGGCGGTGAGCACGCTCGGGGTCAGGGCGACACCTGCCGCACCGATGACGACGGTGTAGGCGCGGGTGCCGTAGGCGAGCATGCTGTCCTGGGCCCGGATGGTGAAGGAGTAGGTGCCTGCTGTCGTCGGGGTGCCGCTGAGGGTGCCGTCGGTGAAGCTCAGACCGGGTGGCAGGGTGCCGGAGGACACGTCGTACGTGTACGGCGAGGTGCCTCCCGAGGCGGTGAAGGTCTGGGAGTAGGGCATTGCCACAGTGCCATTCGGCGCGGTGGCCGGGTCGACGGTGACCGTCGCCGGCAGCACCTCGGTCACCGTGGACAGCAGGGTGCTGAAGTTCACCGAGACATCCGTCCCGGCCGGCGGTGGAGTGTCGCTGGAGACCACCACCACCCAGGTGCGGTCCGAGTCCAGGACGGTGGTGGTCAGGGAAGTGATCAGCTGCCCGACGCCGCTGATGCTCAGCGGCACTTCGAGGCAGCCCAGGCTGGGCGAGAGCGGGTCGAAGGTGCCCTCGTACAGGGTCGCCACCACGGGTGTGCTCGCGTTGACCGAGATGGTGTAGGTGTCAACCCCGATGCCGCTGGTCTGGAAGGTGAACTTCTCGTAGTACGCCGGGGTCCCGCCGTCCTGGCAGGACCCGACATGGAGCCGGTCATAGGTGAGCGAGTCCAGGTCGATCGTCGAGGTCTGTGAGGTGGCGGAGGCTGCCGAAGCCGGCATCGCGGTGAGGCTGACGCCGATCAGGGCCAGGACGACGGCGATCAGGCTGGCGATTCGGGCGTTCGCGTGAGGTGTCATGGGATTCTCCGTGGGCGATGCCGACAGTGCACTCAGGCCGGGTAAGGCTGGGCTAAGGACGTGTTGTGACGGTAACCGCGATCGCTTCGACGGAACGGGGCTACGTCCCGCTTTGACCCGCGTTAAGCCTGAAGACTCACCTGCTTGGCGCTGTGCTGACTTCACGCGGTGATCTGGTGATCGATAATGTGGACGGGCAAGACTCCGAAGGCGCTCCAGCGGGTGTGGGGCCGGTGACCGGACGCATTTATCAGCCCCTAATGGATGTACCGTCGGGCGCTGATTCCCTGTCTCTATTACGGGTGAATTCCGAATCGTCGGCCCAGTGCCGAGGAGGGTGCGGTGCCGGCCGTCGCAACGGCCGCTCCCGCTGGATCGAGCGGCACTCAGGTTCACCACTGTCGCGAAGGCCAGTCCCGGGGGTCGGGGAGGTGCGAACTGGCGGAGTGGTCGACTCGAAGTCCTGCGGATATGATAAAAAGTGCAAATCAGAATAAATGGCCTGCGCCCGAGCTGATCTGGGAGCGGCTGCAGGTGGAGTTCGCGCACTGGAAGGCCGTGGACTGCTGTCGATGACAGCGGATGGTCGCTGGGGTGGGGCGTGGCCAGGGATCACTCGATCTGATTCGGCCGGTCGTTCTCGAAAGGGGGCCTCGGGTACCCAGCGTGCACCTGGCGGTGCTGGCATCACCCGCCCGACTGGCATAAGCGTGGCACACAATACGAAGAGTGCAAGCCTCGTTGCGAGCCATTCTGCGCAGGTCGGGCGACCTCCTTTCGCATCGCGTGCATTGCTGCGGATTCATCGCACGCGAGCAGGTCGAAGAAGGGCGACGTTACCCTTGGGTAGATTGCGCGCCGGTGGTAATCTCGGGGCCTCGGAACGACCCGTGCCGTTCTTTTGTGCCCACAATCGACAGTCAGGCTGCCGAAGTCCGACCCAGTGGCGCTAGCGCAAGAGATGGTCCGGGATCTCGTGCGCGCCCACGACGTCCTGGACCAGTTCGGGCTCGATTCGTTCGCCCGGGGCCAGCACAGTCAGTCCGCCGCGTGATTCGAGGATCACCAGGGCCGCTTGGCTCCGGTCGCGGACTCCGGCGACCCGCAGCAGCGCGAGGAACTCGCGTTCGCTGAGCCGGCGCTTGGTCAAGGCATGATGGACGATCCGTCCCTCGACCATCGCCACCAGGGGACGGTGCACGTACAGCAGGTCGCGCGCCCCGGCCGGCAACGCTGCCCGCATTCGTCCGAGTGCGGCCTCCAGGCTGAGCAGGGTCATGGCAGCCACGAAGCCGCCCGCCATGGTGGGGTAATCGCCCAGCATGGACCGGGCGAAAAGCCCACCGAGCACCGCCAGCAAAGCCATGCTCAGCACGGAGGCGCTGGTGAAAAGGCGGGGCCCCCAGACGCTCAGCATGACCGAATAGGCGCCATAGAGCAGGGTGGTCGACACTGCGACCGCGACGATTCCCAGCGGGGTGATACCGACGTGCGCCCATAGTTCGGCCATCAGCCGATCGTAGGTCGTCAGCCGCCAGGGGCGATCATGGCCACCGGAGGCACGAAGTAGGCCGTACCGGTGCGGGCCACCACGAAGTCGAGCAGGTGGTCGTACGCGCCGTGCTCGTCGGCGACGATCATCTGCCGCAGCGAGGTGCGGATCACCGTGGGGTCCTGGACGAAGCCGATGAACATCGTGCCGTGCTCCAGGGCCGTGCCGAAGGCCCGGTTCTGCCGATACATCGCCAGTTCCTCCCCGTCCCGCTCGACCTTGGAGCGCACGTTGTGGGCGTACGGCTTCTTCTGCTCGGCCGGCAGTTCGAGGTCGTCGAACTTCGTCCGGCCGATGACATCCTGCTGTTGCTCGGTGCTCAGCGCGTCCCAATCGGCCTGCCGGTCGACATACCGTTGCACGAACAGATGTGACCCGCCGGCATACGGGCCATCGGGCACCAGCACCGCGGCCGTCCGTTCCGGGCCGATCGGGTTCTCGGTCCCGTCGACGAAGTCGATGAGATCACGGTCGTCGAGGTACCGGAAGCCGGTCACGTCCTCGGTGAGGTCGGCGATCGGGCGCAAGCCGTCGTAGACGTACTTGGCCACCTGCAGGTTGAGGTCGATCCTGGTCGACTTGACCATGACGAAGACATCCCCCGGGGTGGCTGGGAAGTGGCGGTCCCCGTCCCGCAGTTCTTCGAAGTCTGCCAGTCCCTCGGGCAGCGGATGGCCGGGAAACAGGCGGGGCCAGGCGCGCGCGGAGACACCGATGGTGGCGCTGACCTGTGCGGTGACGTCCTTGTGCCCGATCGACCGGGCCGCGTTGTCCACCATCTCCAGGGCGTGCGCGAATCCGTCCGAGGCGTCGGCGTCGTCGCGCAACACGAAGGTGAGGTACTCCGCGAAGGCGAGCGCATCGTTGAGGACACCCGGCTGGGCCAGGTTCGGGTCGGTCATCGGGGTCCCTCCCGGGGGGTCATCGGTGATCGCGGTCCGTCTCGATTGTGGTGCAGACTCAGCCCGGCTTGCGGGACAGGTCCCTGTCGAGGTGTCAGTTTTCGCGCGGATCGATACTCGTGATGCCGGCCACCGTGATCTGGTCGAACTGGGGAAGCAGCGTCGCGGCCTGCTCGAGACCGATGGTGCGCTCGACGAGCCGTTGCGGCGCGAGCGCGCCGGACGCGATGAGTGCCATCATCGCCGGGTAATCGGCAGCGGACATGCCGTGGCTCCCCAACAGGTCGAGTTCCCAGCCGATGACGCGAGCCATCGGGACTCTGGGGTGCCCGTCGACGGGTGGGAGCAGACCGATCTGCGCGAGGCGCCCTCGCCGCCGCAGGCTGAGAATGGCCTGCGCACAGGTCGATTCGCTGCCCACGGCATCGACGGCGACATGACTGCCACCCTGGGAGAGCTCAGCCACGACAGAGGGGATGTCGCTGTCGTCGGCGAGCACGGTGTGACCGGCGCCGAGGGTGGCGGCGACCGCGAGGGCCTGCGGGTTGCGGTCGACCACGATGACCTGGGCACCGAGCGCTCGAGCGATCATCACCGAGCTGAGGCCGACCCCACCGGCACCGATGACGGTGACCCATTCGCCCTCGGTCACTTTCGCGCGGCCGACCAGCGCGCGGAAGGCGGTGGCGAATCGGCAGCCAAGACTCGCGGCGGTGGTGAAGTCCACGTCATCGGGAAGCGCGATGAGGTTGACTTCGGCCCCCTTGAGCGCCACGTACTCCGCGAACGAGCCGTCCTGGGTGAAGCCGGGCTGCTCTTGAGCAGGGCAGACCTGCGCGTTTCCCGAACGGCACCACTCGCACTGCCCGCAGCCGCAGACGAACGGGACCGTCACTCGATCGCCGACCTGCCAGCTCGTGACGCCCTGGCCCACCTCGGCGACCTCGCCCGCCAACTCGTGTCCCGGGATGATCGGGAACACCACATCCTCGTCATGCCCAGCCCAGGCGTGCCAGTCGCTGCGGCACAGCCCGGTCGCGGCCACACGGACCACAACCCCGCCCACCGGAGCAGACGGCATCGGCACGCGCTGCACCTGCGGTTGGCACCGGGGGCCTGGAATCACAACGGCACGCAGGGCGTCGTCCTTTCGCTGGTGGGGCCGGGTTCTCCCGGACCCTAGCGGGTCACTTCACCCTCAGAGAACAGCGGAACAACCGGATCGCCCCTCGGGTTGAGTCGATGACACTCAACTATGGAGGTACTGATGACGCCTACGCGTCTGCCCCTTTTGCTTCTCGACGACATCGTGGTGCTGCCGGGCATGGTGGTGCCGCTGGCCCTGGACGACACCGCCCAGGCGGCGGTGGATGCCGCCGTGGCCAGCGCCGACGACACACTCCTGGTCGGCCCACGGCTCGCCGACCGATACCCGACCTATGCGGTCGAAGCCACCATCATCCAGCAGGGCCGCACCCCCACCGGCGAGAACGCCGTCGTGGTGCGGGCCGGTCGGCGCGCCAAACTGGGCCAGGGGGTCACCGGCCCCGGCTCCGCACTCTGGATGGAGGTCGAACTCCTCGACCCGGACCCGGTGAGCGACGATCTCGAGGCCCTCGCCAGCGAGTACCGCACGCTGTTGGTGGGCTATCTGCAGCACCGCGACGCCTGGCAGGTGATCGAGGGCGTCAACCGGGTGCATGAGCCGTCCGCGCTGGCGGACCTGGCCGGATACGCGGGCTGGCTCGACTCGGAACAGAAGCGTCAACTGCTGGAAACCCCCTCCACCGCAACGCGGTTGACCTTCCTGCTGGACAAGCTCAAGGCCCACATGGCCGAGACCGAGGTGAGCGACAAGATCGCCGCCGAGGTGCGGGCCGGCGTGGACAAGTCCCAGCGTGAGTACCTGCTGCGCCAACAACTCGCGGCCATTCGCAAGGAACTCGGCGAGGACGAGCCCGAGGGCGCCGAGGACTACCGGGCCCGGGTCGAGGCAGCGGACCTGCCCGACGCGGTCCGCACCGCTGCGCTGCGTGAGGTCGGCAAGCTCGAGCGCGCCTCCGACGCCAGCCCCGAGTCGGGCTGGATCCGCACCTGGCTGGACACCGTCCTGGAACTGCCGTGGCACGTGCGCACCGAAGACACCACCGACCTCGAGGCCGCCCGAGCGATCCTCGACGCCGACCACCACGGCCTCGAGGACGTCAAGGAGCGGATCGTGGAGTACCTGGCGGTGCGCGCCCGCCGGGCCCGTCGTGGCCTCGACGTCGTCGGGGGGCGTGGCTCCGGCGCCGTGCTCGCCCTGGTCGGCCCACCCGGGGTGGGCAAGACCTCGCTCGGGGAGAGCGTGGCCCGCACCCTCGGACGCAAGTTCGTCCGCGTCGCCCTGGGCGGTGTGCGGGACGAGGCGGAGATCCGCGGACACCGACGCACCTATGTGGGCGCCCTGCCCGGGCGGATCGTACGAGCCATCGGCGAGGCGGGATCGGCGAACCCGGTGATCCTGCTCGACGAGATCGACAAGGTCGGCTCGGACTACCGGGGCGACCCGTCGGCGGCCCTGCTCGAGGTGCTCGACCCGGCGCAGAATCACACCTTCCGGGACCACTATCTCGATCTCGACCTCGACCTGTCCGACGTGCTCTTCCTGGCCACCGCCAATGTCGTGGAGCAGATCCCGCAGGCGCTGCTCGACCGGATGGAACTGGTGACCCTCGATGGGTACACCGAGGACGACAAGGTCGCGATCGCCCGCGGGCACCTGCTGCCCCGCCAACTGGAGCGGGCCGCCCTGACCGAGGAGGAGGTCTCGGTGACCGATACCGCGCTGCGGGAGATCGCCGCCCAGTACACCCGGGAGCCGGGGGTCCGCCAACTCGAGCGGCTGTTGGCCAAGGTGCTGCGCAAGGCCACCACCCGGCTCGTCGAGGGCGAGCAGATCGTCGTCGGCGCGGACAACCTGCGGGACTTCCTCGGCCGGCCCCGGTTCACCCCCGAAGCCCACGAACGCACCAGCGTTCCCGGGGTGGCCACCGGCCTGGCGGTCACCGGCCTGGGCGGTGACGTGCTCTTCATCGAGGCCAATTCGGTGGACGGCGAGCCGGGGCTCACCCTCACCGGGCAACTGGGTGAGGTGATGAAGGAATCGGCCCAGATCGCACTGTCCTTCGTGCGCGCGCACGCTGCCGATCTGGGAATCGAGGACCCCTCGGTGCTCGAACGCCGTATCCACGTGCACGTTCCGGCTGGAGCGGTCCCCAAGGACGGGCCGTCCGCGGGGGTCACGATGGTGACTGCGTTGACCTCGTTGGCCACCGGACGACCCGTGCGCGGTGATGTCGGGATGACCGGTGAGGTCACCCTGAACGGTCGGGTGCTGCCGATCGGCGGGGTCAAGCAGAAGTTGCTGGCGGCCCAGCGTGCCGGTCTGACCGCGGTCTTCGTTCCGCAGCGCAACGAGCCGGACCTCGATGACGTGCCCGCAGAGGTACTCGAGGCGATCGAGGTCCGCCCGATGAGTGAGGTCGTCGAACTGGTGCGCCTGGCGCTGGAACCGGCCGCGGCTCCGGCCGCCCAGGCTGCCTGACGCGCAACCAAAGCGGCCGGTCCGGCGCGGACGCCGGGCCGGCCGTGGTGTCGTGCCCGCGGTTGGCAAGGCTGTCGGCCCAGCGGGCAGGGGGTGGGTCACGGCCGCGCTTGGGTCACACTGTGGCCATGAGTGAGAGCCTGCGCCGCGAAGCGGAGTTCATCCCGATGGGGCCGGCCGGCGGGTTCGTGCTGACCGATGACGAAGTGGCCGCTATCGGAGAGGGTGCTCGCACCTTTCCGGTCACCCTGACAGTGAATGGTGGCAGTTACCCGCTGCGGCTGGCCCGGATGGGCGGCGTCAACGTGGTGGGCGTGCGCCGCGAGATTCGCGAACAGGCCAGCCTGGCCCTCGGCGAGGTGGTGACGATCGAGATCGTCCGGGACGACTCACCTCGCGAGGTGGAGGTGCCGCAGGACTTCGCGGACGCCCTGGCGCTGGCTCCGCAAGCCCAGGCCGCCTACCAAGGCATGGCCTACAGCCACCGCAAGGAATACGTGCGCTGGATCACCGAGGCCAAGCGGGAGCAGACTCGCACGGCCCGGGTGGCCAAGGCCGTGCAGATGCTGAGCGAGGGCAAGCACCGGTAGGAACCGGCGCTTGCGAGACACACCCTAGAAACTGGCGCGTCGGATCAGCGCATCGAACGCCCGATCCGGAAGGGCCGTGCGGGCAGCGATCAGTGGCTTGGCGCCGTAGCCGACCGCGTACCGGGTACGCGGTTTCTTGGCCGTCGCCGCCGCGACAATGGCGTCCGCCACCACCGACGGGCCGGACAGCCGGTCCCCGCTGTACATGGTCCGCATCCCGTCGGCCGTCTTGCTGGCCGTGGCCGCATAAGGCCCGGAGCCGGACTCCTGCTCGAGGTTGTCCGCTGCGATCATTCCCCAGTCGGTCTTGATGCCACCCGGTTCGACCACCACCACGTCGACGCCGAAGGGTGCCACCTCCAACCGAAGACAGTCCGACATCCCCTCGAGAGCGAACTTGGTGGCGTGATACCACCCGCCGAACGGGGTGTAGATCTTCCCGCCCATCGACGAGATGTTGATGATCCGGCCATGCCGTCGCTCGCGCATGCCGGGCAGCACGAGTTTGATCATCCGAGCCACCCCGAAGACATTGACCTGGAACTGGCGCTCGGCCTCCGAGATCGGAACGTCCTCGACGGCCCCGTAGGAGCCGTAACCGGCGTTGTTCACCAGCACGTCGACCTGGCCGGCCTCGCGTGCGATCGTCTCCACGCAGGCTCGCGCCGACTCATCGTCGGTGACGTCCAGAGCGATCGGCTGAATGCGGTGGGCGGCCAGGTGCTGCATTCGCTCGACCCGGCGGGCCGCGGCGTAGACGGTGAGTCCGGCCGCGGCCAGAGCCCGCGCCGATGCCTCCCCGATGCCCGAACTTGCCCCGGTGACGAGTGCGACACTGCCGGTTCTGGCCTTCATGTGGGCCCCTTTCGTGGCGTGGGGAGCACGCTAACACCGCGCACCCGTGCGCATTACCAGACGCGACGGGCCGCTTGCGTCCTGTTCCACGGAATCTCCCCAAGCCCTGTCACCATGGGCTCATGGGTAGACATACGCAGCCGCGTAAGGGCGCCACGGTGCTCGTCGCGGCATTGGCGGCGGCGGCTCTGGTTGGTGGCGGTGCGGTGGCGTGGATCGCGCTCGGCGGAGACGAGGAGGGTTCGGCGGCGGTCAGTCAGCCGCAGGCGGTCACCGCAGGCGCTGCGGCGAGCCCGACGTCGGCTACGGACGCCGCCAGCAGCCAGGAGTCCACACCCGATCAGTCGGCAGATCCGGGGGCCGCGCTGGACTCGTGCTGGGCCACGGTCTCGGCGGGGAACACCCTGGCGGACGCCCTCATTCACAGTGGCGGGGACTGGCAGGTGCACACCGACGCCCAGCGCCGGCTCGACGCCGGACAGTTCACCAAGGACCAGGCAGCCGCCGACTGGGCGGACACCAAGTCGCGCGGCGACGCGGACGTGGCCGCCGTCCACGCCGCCCGGGCGTCCTGGGACGAGGCAGCACCTGGATGTCAGGACCTACAGGCCGTCGGCCCCGGCGCCAATTCACAGGCACAGGCGTGCCTGGCCCGCTACGACGCGCTCACCCGGTTCATCCCAGTGGGTACCGTCGTGGCCGACCAGTGGCAGGCCCACGTGAAGATGATGGCCGGCAAGTCCATGACGGATCCGAACGAGTACCACGAGCGGTGGGTGGCCATGGTGACGGAATCGGCGCAGCCGCTCGCCGACTTCGCCGTCGCGCGGGCCGAGTTGGACCAAGCGCCGACCTGCTGATTTCAGCCCGCCACTCTTCGGGTGAATCGTATAGCCGCAGAAGCAGTTTCACTTGCTGGCGGGATATTCCGTTGACGTCAGCTGGAAGTGGAAGAACAGGCCGTCCGGCCAGTCATCGGTACCGAAACCCCACCCGATGCTCCCTGAGCCGGCGACTCGGATCCCGGTCTGTGATCTGAACTCCGCGTCGATCGACCCGCCGAAGGCTTGTCTGCCGGGCGGGCTCGACGCGCTGTTCCATCGCATCGTCCGGATCGAGCGGAGGCGTCCGTCCGCGTCGACGCCGACCTGCACCCTGATCGGCCCGGCGGGAGTGACCACCGTTGCGAGGGCGTGCTCGTCATCGATCGGCTCCCACCGCATGCCCGCCTGCGGTGCCAGGCTTTGTGGCAACCAGGCGACGGTTTCGGCGGCCAGCCGCCCGGCCGCGCTGCGGTCGATGTCCGGACCGTGCTCGCGCACCACCGGCACCAGCCGGTACAGCCGGAAATCCAACCGGGCGGTGCCGCCGACGTAGCTGTCCGCGCCATCGATCCGCAGCAGGCCACGCCTGACACGGGCTCGCCAGACGAGGCCCTGCCCGGCCCGCAGCACCTGGGCCGAGTGGAACGCCCACCACGTCGAGCCGAGCCTGATACTGCCCAGGGCGGTCACGGCAACGCTGTCCACCAGTGGGGTCTGCTCGGGCAGGGCTCGGCGTAGGAACCGCTGGGCGGGCGCCGGCAGGTCGGTGAGCGATTCCGGGTCGAACCGGGCTGCCGGTGGCTCGGCGGCAGGGACGAGAGCCCGCCAGGCATCGTCCGCGAGACGCGATCCGCGGGGCACCGGACATCATCCCCCTTCTCGGCGGACGGGCTCCCGACGTGCACCGGACGGCCTGCTGCGCACCCAGCAGCCCGGGCTCGGGTCGGCGAGCCGCCGCTGTTGACGATCATCTGCACCTCAACCATAGGCACGCCCGAGTGCTCGGGGGTGCCGATCGATGGTGTTCAGCGTCGAGGGTGCTGTGAGCCGAGAATGCTGGGGCCGAGAATGCTGGGGCCGAAAGCCGCTGGCAGGAGGCGCTCGCTACCCGTCGGTCGCCGCAAACGAACAGATCGGACAGGCTGTCAAGTCGTGCGCTCTGGCTGGGCAGAACTCGCGTCCGAAGTAGATGATCTGCAGGTGGCGCCTGGCCCAGGTGTCGACGGGAAAGGCGCGCTTGAGATCCCGTTCGGTGCGTTCGACGCTGCTGCCGTCGGAGAGCCCCCAGCGTCGGGCGAGCCGGTGAATGTGGGTATCCACGGGGAATGTTGCCTCGCCGAAGGCTTGGGCCAGGACGACGCTGGCGGTCTTGTGTCCCACCCCCGCGAGCGACTCCAGGAACTCGGCATCGGCTCGAAGTTCGCCTCCCGCGTCCAGGATCTGCCCGGCCGCGGTCCACAGATTGCGTGCCTTGGTCGGAGCCAGGCCGACCTGGCGGATCAACTCCAGGATCCGGTCCGGACCCAGGGCGTACATCGCCTCGGGCGTAGCGGCCTCGGCGAACAGCCGCGGGGTCACCTCATTGACCTTCTTGTCCGTGGTCTGGGCCGAGAGGGCGACAGCGACGAGCAGCGTGTACGGGTCGAGGTGGTCGAGCGGGATCGGTGGTGCGGATACAACTCGTCCAGGATGTTCCCGATCCGCTGCACCTTCTCTGCGCGCCGCATCCGGTCACCGTATCCGGCGGTGCTGGCTCGTCGTCAGCCCAGCCGAACGGCCTGCCCGGTCGCGGTACTCTCACGGATCGCGTCGAGCACTCTCAGCACCGCAACGCCTTCGTGGGCGGGCACCGGCGGGGTGTTACCCGTGCGGATCGCCTCGGCGAAACGTTCGTAGTACCAGGCATAGTTGCCCTGCTCGGCGGGGATCGTCTCAGCGCCCGCAGCGGTGCGCAAGGTGCCCCAGGCCCTCTCCGGTTCGCGGCCCCATTCGGCCGGCTCATCGGTCGGCCGTCGCCCGGCCAGGACTGCCTGCGCCTGAACGTCCGTGCTTCGGGCCAGGTAACTGCCCGCGTCGCCGTAGATCCGCAGTTCACGCTCGTCCAGGTAGTTGAGCTTGGAGGCTGACAGGTGACTGGTCGTCCCGCAGCCATGCCGGATGCTCACCACGAAGGCGCCGTCGGTAGGGCCGTCAGGGGTGTCGACCTCGTCGAGGGTGGCATGGACGCGCTCGACCGGGCCGAACAGGTGCAGCCCCTGGTCGATGAGGTGACTGCCGAGGTCGCGCAGCAGACCACCGGTGGGTCCGCCCTCCATCGTCGAGGCGTCACCCTGGTCCATCCGGGAGTGGAAGCGCGTCACCCGGCCCAGCCGGCCCGAGGCGATCAGCCTCGAGACGGTGACGAAGTCCGAGTCCAGGCGCCGGTTGTGATAGACCCCGAGGATCCGGCCCGCTCGGTCCGCAGCGTCGCTGAGATGTTGAGCCGCAACGGCATCGGGGGCGAAGGGCTTGTCGGCCACCACATGCAGGCCGCTGTCGAGGGCCTCCAGCACCAGGGCGCGGCGAGTGGCCGGTGGAGTGCTGACGGTGACCGCGTCCAGGCCGGCACCGGCACGCTCGGTATCGACCAGTTCGGCGAGGGAGTCGTACGTGGGCGTACCCGGGAACCGTTCGGCGACCGCCGCCTTGGTCTCGTCGCGGCGCGCCACCACGCCGGCCAACTCGACCCCGCTCGCGGCCTCGATGAACGGCCCGTGGAAGTGCCGTCCGCCGACCCCGAAGCCGACCAGGCCGATCCGCATCGTCCGTTCGCTCACGCCAGGCTCCTTCGTCGTGCGGGGGAATCGCACCGCGATGTCCGGGGGAATCGCATCGCGATGCTGATGACGCCTGGGTTCAGACTGGGCGAGCCCAGGGAAGTATGTCAAGACATTTGGTGCGTGAGGTTGAACGCGGGTCGCGTGTTGTCCACCGGGGGAAGTCTTGGAGCATCGATCATCAGGATCGATGATCCTATGCTGTCAAGGTGCGGACGACGGTGACTCTCGATGCGGACACGGAGTTCGTGGTGCGCCAGTTGATGCAACGGCGGGGAATCTCGTTCAAGCAGGCGTTGAACGACGCGATTCGCGCAGGCAGTCGTGAATCCGCTGCGCCCAAGGAGTTTCGCACGCAGGTGCGGCATCTCGGAGTGCCGACCGTGAATCTGGACCGTGCCCTGCAATTGGTCGGCGAGCTTGAAGACGAGGAGATGCTGCGCCGGATGAGGAACGGCCAGTGAAGGTCGTCGACGCCAACGTCCTGTTGTACGCCGTGGACGCCGACACCACCCACCATGAGGGATCCCGCCGGTGGCTGGATGCAGCCCTCGGTGGCGCGGACACGGTGGGATTCACCTGGTTGGCGTTGACTGCGTTCATCCGGATCCCCATCAAGATCGGCATCTTTCCCTCGCCCTTGTCCTCGGGCGAGGCGTGCGAGCAGGTCAGGTCATGGCTCGAGGCTCCGGGTGCCCGCGTCCTGGAGCCCACCGGGCAGCACATCACCGTCCTGGAGCGGCTGCTGCGCGGTGTTGGCTCCGGGGGAAACCTCGTCAGCGACGCCCATTTGGCCGCCATTGCCATTGAACACGGCGCGGACATCGTCTCCTACGACGATGTCTTCGGCCGCTTCCAGGACGTTCGCTGGCATCGGCCGGACCGGCTCGGCTAGGCGTCGTCGAGCTGGGTGGAGGCGCGTGACTGATCTTCGCGACTTGGGCGCCCTGGCCATTCGGCCAGTGAGACCGGTGGGCGGGTCTTCGAATTCGCTGAGCCTGCGCTGTTGGCCCGCCAGGGGCCGGTGACGACAGGTCGTGGTGTCGCTACGGTGCCACGACGTGGACGTGATGACGGTCGGCAGGTGCGAGCGCGGGGGAGATGGCGCCGTCGAAGGTTGCCAGGGCCAATCCATGTCTTGCTGCCAGATTGACCAGATGGAAGTCGGTCACCTGTTGGTGGCCGACGAGAACTGCCGTGGTGATGTCGGGATCGGCCAGGCTGCTGTCATCGCTTAGCCAGCGCCACCTGGGATGTGAACGCATGCCACGTAAGGCCTGGCGTACGGCTGTCGCGGTGAACTCCGTGCCGGTCACGCGCGGATTGAGTAGCAGCCGGAACAGCGATGCCTCGGTGAGGGGGCAGGTGGCCCAGCGTCCGGTGTGCTTGTGCAGCGCGGCGTGTGCGGCGCGATGGTGAACATGGGTCGACAGCGCCAGAGCCAGGAGGACGTTGACGTCGCAGAGCCAATCGGCGTCCTCACTCATCGTCGCGGTACCTGTTGACCAACTCAGGCGTAACGATGTGGTCAGGGTCGCCGATGAGGACGGGGAAGGCCGCATATGAAACGTCGGCAACGCTGGCGCCCCCGCTCTCCAACTGCAGGCCCCTCATGGCGAGTTGTGAGACCGCGGCCCCCAACGAGATACCGCAAGCCCGGGCCAGGGATCGGGCAGCGGAGAGCACGACCTCGTCGAGATCCAGCGTAGTGCGCATCAACGCATCATAGCATCACAGCACCTCTGGGTACCTGCGCCTCTGCGTGCTTGCCCGCGGGTTGCCCCTGCGCGCGGATTTGTTGGGGCGAGGGAACAAGATGGCCTCGACAGTAGTTGAGCCTACTAGACTCAAGTTAGATCAGCCCTGACGTGACAGCGGCTCAGTACCTGTTCTATCCTGAGCCCCGAAGACTCAAGCTACCCCGGCCAGCCAGAGGGCGGCCGGTCCCGATATGAAGAGGTGGAAACACACATGGCACGTGCGGTCGGAATCGACCTCGGTACCACGAACTCCGTCGTGTCCGTCCTGGAGGGCGGCGAGCCGACGGTCATCGCGAACGCAGAAGGCGGTCGCACCACACCCTCCGTCGTCGCTTTCGCCAAGTCCGGCGAGCCCCTGGTCGGCGAGATCGCCAAGCGGCAGGCGGTCACCAACGTCGACCGCACCATCCGCTCGGTCAAGCGCCACATGGGCACCGGCTGGAGCCAGGAGATCGACGACAAGAAGTACACCCCGCAGGAGATCAGCGCCCGCATCCTGATGAAGCTCAAGAAGGACGCCGAGTCCTACCTGGGCGAGCCGGTCACCGACGCGGTCGTCACCGTCCCGGCCTACTTCAACGACGCCGAGCGCCAGGCCACCAAGGAGGCGGGCGAGATCGCCGGCCTCAACGTGCTGCGGATCATCAACGAGCCCACCGCGGCCGCGCTCGCCTACGGCCTTGACAAGGGCAAGGAGGACGAGCTCATCCTCGTCTTCGACCTCGGCGGCGGCACCTTCGACGTGTCCCTGCTCGAGGTGGGTAAGGACGCCGAGGACGGCTTCTCCACCATCCAGGTGCGCGCCACCGCCGGCGACAACCGGCTCGGCGGCGACGACTGGGACCAGCGGATCGTCGAGTGGCTGGTCGACAAGGTCAAGGCATCCTCCGGGGTGGACCTGTCCAAGGACAAGATGGCCATGCAGCGGCTGCGTGAGGCTGCCGAGCAGGCCAAGAAGGAACTGTCCTCGACCACCAGCACCAACATCTCCATGCAGTACATCTCGATGACCGAGAACGGCCCCGTCCACCTGGACGAGAAGCTCACTCGCGCCCAGTTCGAGGACATGACCAAGGACCTCCTCGACCGGTGCAAGGCCCCGTTCCAGCAGGTCATCCGCGACGCCGACATCAAGCTGTCCGACATCGACCACGTCGTGCTCGTCGGTGGATCGACCCGCATGCCGGCCGTGTCGGAGTTGGTCAAGCAGCTCACCGGCGGCAAGGAGCCCAACAAGGGCGTGACCCCGGACGAGGTCGTCGCCGTCGGCGCCGCCCTGCAGGCCGGCGTCCTCAAGGGTGAGCGCAAGGACGTGCTGCTCATCGACGTGACCCCCTTGTCCCTCGGCATCGAGACCAAGGGCGGCATCATGACCAAGCTCATCGAGCGCAACACCGCCATCCCGACCAAGCGGTCGGAGGTCTTCACCACCGCGGACGACAACCAGCCGTCCGTGCAGATCCAGGTCTTCCAGGGTGAGCGCGAGATCGCCGCGCACAACAAGCCGCTGGGCAACTTCGACCTCACCGGCATCGCCCCGGCTCCCCGTGGCGTGCCCCAGATCGAGGTGACCTTCGACATCGACGCCAACGGCATCGTGCACGTCTCAGCGAAGGACCGCGGCACCGGCAAGGAGCAGTCGATGACGATCTCCGGTGGCTCCGCGCTGCCGAAGGACGAGATCGACCGGATGGTGCGCGAGGCCGAGGAGCACGCGGCCGAGGACAAGAAGCGCCGCGAGGAGGCCGAGGTCCGCAACACCGCCGAGCAGCTGCAGTACCAGACGGAGAAGTTCGTCAACGAGAACGAGGACAAGCTTCCCGAGGACGGCAAGACCGAGATCCGTTCGGCTCTCGACGAGCTCAAGGCCGCGCTGGCCGGCTCGGACGTGGAGGCCGTCAAGTCCGCGCAGGAGAAGGTGTCCTCGCTGAGCCAGAAGCTCGGCCAGGCCATGTACGAGGCTCAGGCCGCCCAGGCGTCCAGTGAGGGCGCCGAGGGTTCGACCGATTCCGGCCCGAACTTCAGCAAGGACAGTGACGACGACGTCGTCGACGCCGAGATCGTGGACGAGGACGACTCCAAGTGAGTTCTGGCAACGACAACCCCGAGCGCCGGGGCGAGGCTGAAGAGCCCGCCCCGGTGATCCGGGACAAGCGACGGATCGACCCGGAGACCGGGTCCGTACGTCCCACAGAGCCGACGGCGACCCCCGCACCGGGTGCGGCCACGCCGGCCGGCGAGCCCGGTGCCGACACCGAGTCGCAGGTGCCCGACGACCTGTCGGGCCTGGACGCGTCCTCGGTGGATTCGGCGGCAGCCCAGCTCGCCCAGGAGCGGTTGGTGGACCTGCAGCGGCTGCAGGCCGAGTACGTCAACTACCGCAAGCGAGTCGAGCGCGACCGCAGTGTCGCGCGGGACGCGGCCATCGCGTCGGTGCTGGAGTCGCTGCTGCCGGTGCTCGACGACATCGCCCTGGCGCGCCAGCACGGCGACCTCGAAGGCGGGCCCTTTGCGGCGATCGCCGAGAAGCTCGAGGCGTCCTTGGGCAAGTACGGGCTGGAGCGGTACGGCGATGTGGGTGAGGAGTTCGATCCCACGATCCACGAGGCGCTCTTCCACGCCAGTTCACCCGAGGCCACCTCGACCACCGTGACCCAGGTGCTGCAGCCCGGCTACCGGGTGGACACCAAGGTCCTGCGACCCGCCCGGGTTGCGGTGGCCGGGCCCGAGTGAAGCCGGCAGCAACCCCGCGCTCGCCTAGCCAACACGACCACACGACCGATGAACACCACAGACGAAGGGAGGCCCGGTGACCGGACAGGATTGGTTTGACAAGGATTTCTATGCCGTGCTCGGTGTCTCCAAGGACGCCTCTGAGGCCGACATCAAGAAGGCGTATCGCAAGAAGGCGCGCACCCTGCACCCCGATGCGAACAGCAACGACCCGCAGGCCGAGGCCAAGTTCAAGGAGGTCGGAGAGGCCTACTCGGTTCTCTCGGACCCGGAGAAGCGCGAGCAGTACGACGCCATCCGCTCCATGGCCGGGGGTGCCCGCTTCACCGCGGGTCCCGGTGGAGGAGCCGGCTCAGCCGGTTTCGAGGATCTGCTCGGTGGCCTGTTCGGCAACGCCGGTGCGGGTGGGCGCAATGTGCGCTTCACGACTGGCGGCGGCGGTGGTGGCGGCGCCAACCCCGACCTGGACGATCTGCTCCGGATGTTCGGTCAGGGCGGAGGTGCCGGCCCCGGTTACGGAACGCCTGGGGGTGCAGCCGGTTACGGCTCGTACGGGCAGCCCGGCTACGGGCGCGGCCCGGTCAAGGGTGGCGACATCGAAGCGAGCACGACGCTCAGCTTCAACGCCGCCGCTCACGGCGAGACGGTCTCGCTGACCTCCAGCGACGGCGCCACGGTGAAGACCCGGATCCCCGCGGGGGTCAAGGACGGCCAGAAGATCAGGCTGGCCGGCAAGGGCCAGCCGTCGATGACCGGCGGACCTCCCGGTGATCTCATCATCACCGTCACCGTGCGGGAACACCCGGTGTTCGGCCGCAAGGGCGAGGCGGACCTCACGGTCACCGTGCCCATCACCTTCGCCGAGGCAGCACTCGGTGCCCAGATCGAGGTGCCCACCCTGGACGGTGGGACGGTTCGGCTCAAGGTGCCGGCCGGTACCCCGTCGGGGCGTGTGCTGCGAGCACGCGGCAAGGGGCTGAAGACGAAGAAGGCAACGGGCGACCTGCTCGTCACCCTCTCGATCGTCGTTCCCTCGCGTTTGGACCGTGAAGCCAAGGAGGCCGTCGAGGCATTCGCCGAGGCGACCCGCGGGCAGGACCCCAGAGACGATCTGCTGGCCCGGGCCCGAGCGGCGAAGGGTGTCTGATGCCGACTCACTTCGACGAGAACGCACCGGTTTTCGTCATCTCGGTGGCTGCGGAGCTTGCGGGCATGCACCCGCAGACCCTGCGCCAATACGACCGGCTGGGGCTCGTCACGCCCAGCCGGTCGTCCGGCAAGGGGCGGCGCTACTCGGCCCGTGACATCGCGGTCCTGCGTGAGGTGCAGCGCCTCTCGCAGGAGGAGGGTGTGAACCTGGCCGGCGTCAAGCGCATCCTCGAACTCGAACTGCAGGTGGAAGCCTTGCAGCACAAGGTCCGCGAGCTGTCCGACGACCTGCTCGCTGCCTATCAGGCGATGCAGAAGCAGCAGCGGGTCTTCGCCGCCGGCGCGTCCGGTGACGTGGTCGCGATGCGGCCCGGAAGCCGACCCGAACGGACCGGCTCACGAGGCGAGGTCGTGCTCTGGCGGTCCGGCCGCTGAGGCTGGGAAGACCCGGCCCACGGGCACTCCCGGATCGATTCAAGCCGCGTCGTCTCAGGCCTGTCAACACTGCTACCCGTAGCGGTTTGGCAGGCCTTTGTCGTGCGCGCTGCGCGTGACCGCTCGGGTGACCGGCCAGGTGTCCGGTGTGTGCGGCCTTCGTGGCATCTTTCGTCCGGCAGCCGGACGTACGAGTGCTCGGGTCGGTCCCGAGGCCAAGATCTTGCACGGGTTGGGGCTGCCCGCTGGCCGCGGGTTCGCTGCGCCTGCCCGCGCCGCCAGCCCGGCTCGCGTGGCCGACACCGCCCGGACTCCTCCGGCGCGTGACGGCTCCTGCGGCCGAAATCTCTTGTTGTCCGGTTTTCACCCGATCGTACCTGTATGGCGTCGTTCATGATGAGACCGCTCTCCTTCTGTGGACGATGGCTAAGCAGTATTAAAAGCATACGAACGAGGTCTTGTCTAGAACAAGTGATCGAGATAATGTGAGTGCATGTCCAGTACAGCACCCGAACCGTCGTGCCGTGGAGGGGATCCACGCCTCCGGGCCGATGGTCGGGGCGGTCCCCATCGCGAGGCCGTTGACGAGGTGGACGCTGATTGCGGTCCGGGTCGGAGCAACGGCGCTGAACCGCCTGACGCGCACGGCTCCGAGGGGGTGTCCCATCCCACCGAGAGCATGCCGGTCGCCACCGACAGTCCTTCTGGTTCTGGGGTCAGCCCCGGCTCCGACGCCAACCTCGACGCAGAGTTCGAACCGGCGCCACAGCCGCACACCCCAGGCGGGGCGTTGTCGGATGTGGAGTTGTTGGCCACCGTGCGGGCCACGCAGAAGGCGGTCGGGTTGACGCAGGCTGTTCAGGCGATGGCGGTTGCGCAGCTGGCGGACATCCGGTTCGCGAGGGCGTGTGAGCTGGCGGAATCCATGGCCGGGGCGAGCGCACGAGAGATGGCGGGGATCGATTGGGACGGATCGATCGAGGTGGGTTTTATTACCCACACGAGTAAGGGCGAGGTGGAGCGGTTCGTGCATCAGTGCACGCGGCTGGTGGGCTGGTTACCAGGGTTGCTGCGCTTGCTGTCTTCGGGGCGGGTGTGTTGGGCGCATGTGGTTGCGGTGGTGCGGGAGACCGATGAGGTGAGCGAGCGCGAGGTGCTCCGGTTGATCGAGGCTGATGCGCTGGCCCCATTCGAGGCCGACCCGGCCGTCTGGTTCACCCCGCGGCGGCTGGCGAGCCGGTATCGCGAGGCGATGATGCGCCTGGATCCCGACGCTGTGCGGGCCCGCCGGCAGCGGGGAGCCGATGAGCGGAGCGTGTGGACCGAGCCGTTGCCCGATGGCTTGGCACGATTGGTGGCCGAGGGCCCGGCCGAATCGATCGAGACCATGTATCAGGCCGTGTGCGCACTGGCCGACACTCTGGGTTGGCGGCCCCCCGCCTCGAACGACAACCCCGCTGCCGCGACAGGCGGGACCCGCGCGGCCACGCCCGCCGACTGCAGCGCTGAGCCCCCAGCGGATGAGCGGACGAGCACGGCTTGCGACCACGCGCCAGATGCCGAGGCCCCGCCAGATGCCGGCGCCGCTGCCGCGGATCCCGACTCGGGGCCCGCAGAGGGTGCGCAGGCGAGCAAGGGGACCGACCCGCCCTCGGGCACCGGTCATCCCGCTCGCCCGGGACCTATGGCGTCCCGGGCCCATGCGCCGGTGCCCGGTGACAGCGATGGGTGTCAGCGGGATCCTGCATCAACTCCGTACGAACCTTCCGGAGGCGCCGGCTCTGATGACGTGACCGACCGGGTGGCCGCAGGGGGCGCGTCGTACGGCGGTGGCGAGGACCACGCCACTAGCCAGGCCCAGGCGGCCGGTGAGCAGTCGAAGGAGGCTGGCGCGCCCATGCGCGCCAGCGATTCTGGACGCACCGATTCTCGTGACGCCGACGTTCCCGGCGCGGACGTGTCCGAGGCCGACGTGCCCGACCCCGACGTGCGTGACCCCGACGTGCGTGACCGCGATGTGCCCGGCGCCGACGTGTGTGACCGCGATGTGCCCGGCACCGATGCTCCTGGGCGTGGCATGGCGCCTGCTCACGGCCAATATCACCCGCCCTGCGCCGGTACCGGCTCGCACGACGACCCCGCGGCCGCCACGCCTTGCCGCGGCAACCCGTCCCAAGACCCGGACACTCGGCCCGCATCGGCTCCCGGCGCTGAGATCATGCGCCCACCCGCTGCTTGCGCTGCCGCCCCGCCCCAGGCCGTAGGGGAGACGTCTGCGCACTCGTGGGGCGACACCCAGGTGGCTGCCGGCAGCCCGGACCAGGACCTGGCCGCCCAGCCGGTCTCGGCTCGCGCTGCTGAGACCGTGGGGCCACCTGCCGATCCGTCTGCGACTCCTCCCTACGCTGCGGGGGAGGCGTCTGCGCACTCGTGGGGCGACACCCAGGTGGCTGCCGGCAGCCCGGATCAGGACCTGGCCGCCCAGCCGGTCGCAGCCCGCGCTGCTGACACCGTGGGGCCGCCTGCCGATCCGTCTGCGACCCCTCCCCACGCTGCGGGGGAGACGTCTGCGCACTCGCGGGACGACATCCAGTCGGCTGCCGGCAGCCCGGACCAGGGCCCGCAGGCCCGGCCCGCATCGGCGCCCGCCGCCGAGACCGTGAGCGCGCACACCGGCTCGGTTGCCGCCCCGCACCAGGTCACAGGGGAGACGTCTGCGCGCATACCCGACCCCGGTGCCACCGATCATCTCGGTGCTGGTGCTGGTGCTGGTGCTGGTGCTGGTGCTGGTGACGCATGGGAGCGGTGGACTCGCCCGGACTGGTTCGGTGCGGTCACCGATCCCGCCCGCCGGTGGTCCCCAGGGCGGGATCGGTTCGATGCCCTGCGCCTGATCGCCGAGACCGTCCTGGCCGACCCCGCCGGGGTCCTGATGCGCCACCACACCACCCCGACCACCCTGAACCTGACCATCGACCTACCCACCCTGCTCGGCCTCGCCGAGAACCCCGCCCACCTCGCCGGGTACGGACCCCTACCCGCCCACGTCGCCCGCGACCTCGCCGCCGATGCCACCTGGACCCGGATCATCACCGACCCGATCACCACCACCCCGCTGGACATCTCCACCCGCTCCTACCGGCCCACCGCCACGATCCGCCGCCACCTCAACCACATCAACCAGACCTGCACCTTCCCCGGCTGCACCGTCCCGGCCGCACGCTGCGACGCCGACCACCTGACCCCCTACCCCCAAGGACCCACCAGCCTGGACAACCTGCACCACCTGTGCCGACCCCACCACCTCCTCAAAACCCATCAGCCCGGCTGGCAGGTCCACCGCAACCCCGACACCGGCGCCATCGCCTGGACCACCCCCACCGGCCAAACCGGCATCACCTACCCCACCAACTACCAGCACACACACCCACCGGTCGAACACCCGCCAGCCCCGGAAACTGACCCGGACACTGACACTGTCGCCGATGCCGCCGCTGGCTCCACTACCCCCGCGGACGCTGCGACCGTCGCTGACAGCGTGACCCCCGCTGATGCCGTGATCGGTGCGGATGCCGCAACCGTCGCTGATGCCGTGACCGGTGCGGATGCCGCAACCGTCCCTGATGCCGTGATCGGTGCTGACGCAGCAACCGTGGTGGGCGCCGCCGACGCCGTCACCGGTGCGGATGCCGTGACCGGGGCTGACGCTGCGACCGGTGTCGCTCAGACCACGATCGCCATGGACACCGTGAATGCCGCCGCCGACACGACCCCCACTGGCGCGGACGCAACCGCCGATACGGCTGGCACCCCCACCGACACCACCTGCACCTTCATCGCTACCGCCACCGATGGATCCATCGCGGTGGCCGCCGAGCCTGACCACGACAACGTCGGCCCTCGTGTCGGGACGCGCGCCATTCCGAACCGGCGCCAGGCCGGCGAGGCTCAGCCCGACGACAGCAGTCATGCTGCCCGCATCACTGACGAAGGCCCGCTGTCTGACACAGACCCGGCCAACGGCCTCGACGCAGTCCTGCCGGCCAACGACCTCGACGCCGGCCTGCTGGCCAACGACCTCGACGCAGTCCTGCTGGCCAACGACCCCGACGCCGGCCGGCCGGTCGAGGAGGACCTGCACTGGCGCCCCGACCTGCGCAGACACACCAACCCGACGCCGCGCGTACCGTGCCGACCGGCCGGGGCCAGTATCGACCCCAACCCCCGCAATCTCACCCCAACTCCCGAGCGCCCATCCATCGTCGACCCAGAACCACCAGCCACACGTGACGGCCGGGTCAACATCTGGACCGGACCACGCGACCTGCCTCCACCGTTCTGAGCGTGCATGGGCGTTCCGAGCGTGCTTGGCCCGAGCGTGCATTAGAGGGCATACACCCGTGCCCGTGACGAGCGGTCCAGGTCCCGAGTTGGCGTGTGACGTAGACCATCACCGGCCCCCGGTGGCGTCCCGACCCGGTTGGGTAGCCTCGCTGCATGACGACGTCGTCCGAGCGCACCACCGAGTCCAATCTGCCGTTGCGGCCCGTGTATGGCCCCGACAGCCTCGACGGTTTCGACCCGGGCACCCAACTCGGCGCCCCCGGGGAGTACCCGTTCACCCGGGGCGTCTACCCGACGATGTACACCGGTCGGCCCTGGACGATGCGGCAGTACGCGGGCTTCGGCACTGCCAAGGAGTCCAACGAGCGCTATCACCAGCTGGTGGCCGCGGGCACCGGCGGGCTCAGTGTGGCCTTCGACCTGCCCACCCAGATGGGCTACGACTCCGACGACCCGATCGCCCACGGCGAGGTCGGCAAGGTCGGGGTGGCCATCGACTCGCTCGACGACATGCGCACCCTCTTCGGTGGCCTTCCCCTCGGCGAGGTGTCCACCTCGATGACGATCAATGCACCTGCCTCGGTGCTGCTGCTGCTGTACCAACTCGTGGCCGCCGAGCAGGGCGTGCCCGGCACCAAACTCACCGGCACCATCCAGAACGACGTGCTCAAGGAGTACATCGCGCGCGGAACGTACATCTACCCGCCGGCCGAGTCGCTGCGGCTGATCAGCGACATCTTCGCCTACTGCCAGGCCGAGACCCCGCGGTGGAACACCATCTCCATCTCCGGCTACCACATGGCCGAGGCCGGAGCCACACCCGCACAGGAGATCGCCTTCACCCTCGCCAACGCCAAGGAGTACGTGCGCGCCGCCCAGGCCGCCGGCCTGGCCGTGGACGACTTCGCGCCCCGGCTGAGCTTCTTCTTCGTGGCCCGCACGACGCTGCTCGAAGAGGTGGCCAAGTTCCGCGCCGCCCGTCGGATCTGGGCCCGGATCATGAAGGAGGAGTTCGGCGCCAAGAACCCCACGTCGATGATGCTGCGCTTCCATACCCAGACCGCCGGGGTGCAGTTGACCGCCCAGCAGCCCGAGGTGAACCTGGTGCGGGTGGCGCTGCAGGGGTTGGGCGCGGTGCTCGGCGGCACCCAGTCGCTGCACACCAACTCCTATGACGAGGCGATCGCCCTGCCCACCGACAAGGCGGCGCGGCTGGCGCTGCGCACTCAGCAGGTCATCGCCTTCGAGACCGACGTGTGCGGCACGGTCGACCCGTTCGCCGGGTCCTACGTGGTGGAGTCCCTCACCGACGACCTCGAGGAGGCCGCCATCGAGCTGATCCGGGCGGTGGACGACAAGGGCGGAGCGGTCGCGGCGATCGAGGAAGGCTTCCAGAAGGACGAGATCGAGCGCTCCGCCTACGCCGTCGCCCAGGAGATCGACGACGGAGAGCGCACCGTCGTCGGGGTCAACCGCTTCGCGATCGACGCCGAGGAGCCCTACGAGCCGCTACGCGTCGACCCGCAGATCGAGGTGGAGCAGTGCGAACGGCTCGACGCCCTACGCTCCGGGCGGGACAACGACGCGGTGCAGTCGTCGCTGGACGCGGTGCGGGTGGCCGCGCAGGGCACCGACAACGTGCTGCCCCCGATGCGCCAGGCCCTGGCCGCGATGGCCACCGTCGGCGAGGTGAGCAACGCCCTTCGCGAGGTGTGGGGGGTCTACCGGCCGCGCGACAGCTTCTAGCCTCGCGGCAGTTCCAGCCGCGCGACAGTTCTAGCGGGGCCGCGGCAGTTCTAGCGGGGCGCGGCCTGGGCGCAGAGCGCCGTCCGGCCGGTGGCGGGGTCGCCCGCAACGGCCAGTGCGGGGGCCGCCCCAGCCGCCGGAGTCCTGAGACCCGCTCGAGGTCGCGCTGGTCGCCCGCAACGCCCAGTGCGGGAGCTGTGCGGCCCTGCCTCGGGCCGTCACGCTGAACCGGTCAGCCAGTGCCCCTACGCCCGATACCCTGATTCCACCGTGGATATCTCTTCTCTTCTTGCGCCGCTGACCGATGAGCTCGTCGCCTTCCGTCGCGATCTGCACGCCTACCCAGAAACCGGACGCGCCGAGGTGCGCACCACCGCAGTGGTGGCCGAGCGGTTGCGAGCCGCCGGGCTTTCCCCTCGCCTGCTCGAGGGAACCGGGCTCACCTGCGATATCGAGCCCTCGGGGGCCCGGTCCAATGGCAACGGCCGTCCGGTGAGTCGGCACGTGGTCGGCCTGCGCGCCGACCTGGACGCGCTACCCCTGGTCGACGAGACCGGCACGGCATGGGCCTCCACGATCCCCGGCACCGCGCACGCCTGTGGACACGACATGCACACCACGGTCGTGCTCGGCGCCGGACTCGTGCTGGCCCGGCTCGCTGAGCGGGGAGAACTGGGTTGCGGGGTCCGGCTGATCTTCCAGCCGGCTGAAGAGTTGGCGCCCGGCGGCGCCCTGGACGTCATTGCCTCCGGAGCCCATTCGGGCATCGACCAGATCTTCGCGGTGCACTGCGACCCCCACGTCGACGTCGGCCAGGTCGGACTCAAGGCCGGAGCGATCACTTCGGCCTCTGATCACGTGGTGGTGCGGCTGACCGGCAAGGGCGGGCATACCTCACGCCCGCACCTGACCGGCGATCTGGTTTTCGCGCTCGGCCAGGTGATCACCCAACTCCCGGCGATGCTCAACCGGCGAGTCGATCCGCGCTCCGGCGCAAGCCTGGTCTGGGGACGGGTCGCGGCCGGGGGGCCGCACAACGCGATCCCCGCCCACGGCGAAGTCCAAGGCACGCTGCGGGTGCTGCAGCGCGACGCCTGGTTCACCGCCGGAGATCTACTGCGCGAAGCCCTCGACCATGTCGTGGCGCCCTTCGACGTGCGGGCCGAACTCGGCCTCACCCATGGCGTGCCGCCCACCGTCAACGACCCGGACGCCGTCGCTGTGCTCACTCGAGCCGCCGAACTCGAACTGGGTCCCGAAGCGCCGGTGCCCACCGAGCAGAGCCTGGGCGGGGAGGACTTCGCCTGGTACCTGGAGCAGATCCCCGGTGCCCTCGCCCGCCTCGGCACCCGCACCCCCGGTGGGGTGACCTTCGACCTGCATCGCGGCGACTATGAGCCCGACGAAGCGGCGATCGGGGTGGGGGTGCGCCTGCTGGTGAGAACCGTCCTGGAGTCCGCGGCAGCCCACGAGTCAGCGGCCCACGCGTCAGCAGCCCACGCGTCAGCGGCCCAGGCGTCCGCGGGCCAGGAGTTTGCGGCTCAGCCGTCTGCGGTGGCTGCCCCGGTGGAGCCCACGTGAACCACTCATCCGCGCTCGATCCCCGGCACCGGCACGCACGCGCTCTGACCGGCGGGCTCGCTGCGCTCGCTCTGCTGCTCACCGGTTGTGCCAATGACGTACGCCTGGACGCCGGTTCCGGGGAGCAAGCCGGTCTCGGCGATGACACCGGCCTGGTCGCCTGCCAGCTGACCGACGACCGTGCCCTGGACGACCACGCGACGAACACCGAGACGGCCGCGGCGATGGCCGAGGTGAGCAAGGTGCTCCAGGCCCGGATCGTCACCGTCGAGTCCGGACGGGCCGCCGACTACTCGATCAACCTCGACAGCCTGCTCGCCCAGGGCTGCCAGCTCGTGGTCGCCTCGGGAGCGGGTACCCGGGACGCGGTGCAGGCCGCCGCCACCAGCAACCCCGACGTCCGTTTCGTCATTGTCGGGGCGGGTTTGGTCACCGCCGAAGGCCAGCCGACGACCCTGCCGAATGTCCGGTCGGTGCAGTTCAGCACCGGCCAGGGAGGGTACCTGGCCGGATACCTCGCGGCCGCCGCCTCGACCAGTGGCATCGTCGGGGTGATCGGCGGGTCGGATCTGCCGACCACCAGGGTGGTCCTGGACGGCTTCGTGGACGGGGTGAACGGATACAACCTCGCCTCCGGCGCCCAGGTGCGGGTGCTGGGCTGGGACAAGGAAACGCAAACCGGGCTGATCGGCACGGCCACCGACTGGACCCGGGGGTACGCAGCCGCCACCGGACAGCTCACCGAAGGCGCGGACGTGCTGATGCCGGTCGGCGGACCCTTCGGGCAGGGGGTGCTCAAGGCGGTCGCCGAGAAGGAGGGCGCGTTGGCGATCTGGCCGGGCGCTCGACCGGCGGACCTGCCCGCCTACTCCGACGCGGTGCTGGCGGGGGTCACCACGGCCGTGACGGACCCGGTACTCGACACCGCGAAGCAGGTCACCGAGGCAGACTTCTCCGTCGAACCGTACCTGGGCACCGTCGACGGCGATGCCGTCTCCCTGGTCCTCAACCCGGCGCTCGCCGACCGGTTGGCGGCCGGGGTGCAGTCCCAGGTGGACGCCGAGCGCGACCGTCTCGCCGACGGCAGCCTCGTGCTGGTCTCCGCCAACGCTCCGGCCGCCGGCTGAACCGGGGCGCAGCGGTGGAGTTGGCGGCCTTGCAGGCGGTGATCGAAGCCACCTACGGCGAGCGGGATCGGGCCCGCGGAGTGCCCAGCACCGTCGCCTGGCTCACCGAGGAACTCGGCGAACTTGCCCAGGCGGTGCGCAAGGGCAGCCACGACCAGCAGGTCCACGAGTTCGCCGACGTGCTGGCCTGGGTGGCGTCCCTGGCCAATCAGATGGACGTCGACCTCACCGAGGCGATCGCCCGCTACGCCGACGGCTGTCCCCGGTGCGACCGGTGTCCGTGTGGATGCCCATGACGATCAGCGCCCCGGTCTCCCAAGCCCTCGCATCCGAGCGACCCACAAAGCCGACCGACGTTCACCCCGATTACGGTCAAGAGAACCATAGGGTGCACCGGTGACCCCCGATTGGCAGGCGCTGCGGACGGCCGCGGAACTGGCCCTTGGTTCGGCCTACGCGCCCTACTCGCGCTACCCGGTGGGGGCCGCGGCGTTGGTCGACGATGGGCGCACGGTCCGCGGGTGCAACATCGAGAACGCCTCGTACGGTGTGACTCTGTGCGCGGAGTGCACTCTCGTCGGGGAGTTGATGATCGGCGGTGGCGGACGGCTGGTCGCCTTCGTCTGCGTGGACGGCGCCGGGGAACTGCTGATGCCGTGCGGACGCTGCCGCCAACTGCTGTACGAGCACGGAGGCGACGCACTGCTGGTGTGGACGCCCGCCGGGGTGCTGTCGATGGCCGAGGTGCTGCCTCAGGCCTTCGGGCCCGAGCACCTGGCTCGATGGGGGTCGGCTTCCCCGGATGACGGGCAGGGGTGAACGCTCGACCAGGATCGCGAGCACAGCATGGTGGCGACCGGGCGCCGGGAGCATGGCACCGCAGGTCGGGCCGGGAGATCGAGGAGACGAGGACCGATGGACCAGGACGTCGAGGCGCACCTGCGACGCGCCCCCAAGGTGGCGCTGCATGATCATCTGGACGGAGGGCTGCGTCCGCAGACCGTCCTGGACCTTGCCGCCGAGATCGGGCATGCCCTGCCGGCCCAGTCGGCGCCGGAACTGGGCGAGTGGTTCTACGCGGCCGCCGACTCCGGATCGCTGGACCGCTACTTGGAGACCTTCGCCCACACGGTGGCGGTGATGCAGACCCAGGAGTCTCTGGCACGGGTGGCGCGCGAGTTCGCCCTCGACCAGGTGGACGACGGCGTGATCTACGCCGAGGCCAGGTTCGCTCCGGAGCAGCACCAACAGAACGGGCTGAGCCTGGACCAGGTGGTCGAAGCGGTGGCGTCCGGGCTGGCCGAGGGGGAGCGTCAAGCCGCCGCCGAGGGATCCCCGATCCGCTGCGGCATCCTGGTCACCGCCATGCGTCAGGGCCACCAGGCCCGTGAGGTGGCCGAGGTGGCGGTGCGGCACCGGGACAGGTACGCGGTGGGCTTCGACATCGCCGGCCCGGAGATCGGCTTCCCGCCCTCCCTGCACCTGGACGCTTTCGACTACCTGCACCGGGAGAGTTTCCCGGTGACCATCCACGCCGGGGAGGCGGTCGGGCTCGACTCGATCTGGGAGGCGGTCCAACTGTGCGGGGCCCAACGGCTCGGGCACGGGGTGCGAATAATCGACGGCATCACCGCAGGCCCGGACGGGGTCCCGCGGTTGGACCGGCTGCCCGCCTGGGTGCGCGACCGGCGCATCCCGCTGGAACTGTGCCCCTCGTCCAATGTGCAGACCGGTGCCGCCGCCTCGGTGGCCACTCACCCGATCAGCCGTCTGCGCGACCTCGGCTTCGTCGTGACGATCAACTGCGACAACCGGCTGATGTCCGGCACCACGATGACCCGTGAGATGTGCCGACTGGTGACCGAGGCGGGCTGGTCCCTCGGCGACCTGCGCGCGGCCACCGTGGCCGCCATGCAGAACGCCTTCCTGCCCTGGGACGAGCGGACCGCACTCATCGACGCGGTGATCGAGCCCGGCTGGGCGCGGGCGATCGAACACCAGACCCGAACCGTCCCGGGGCCGGGTGGGCAGGGGCCGGGGTGAACGTCGTAGCCCTCGGGCTCACCACCCTGGACGTTGTGCACCACACCGACGCCCCCATCGTCCTGGGTGGCAAGTCGGTCTCCACCTCGGTGGAACTCGTGGCCGGCGGGCCGGCGGCGAACGCGGCGGTGACCATCGCCGCCCTGCTGGGCCGGGCGGACCTGGTGACCGCGCTGGGCTCGGGTTCGGCGGCCGACACGGTCGACGCCGACCTGGCCGCGCACTCGGTACGGGTGCACGACTGCGCCCCCTACAGCGGCTGGTCACCTCCGGTGGCCAGCTGCATCATCGACGGCACCGGGGAGCGGACCGTGGTCTCGCCGGGGGCGGCGAACACGACCTTCACCCTCACCGCCGATGCAGCGGACGCGGTGGCCGACGCCCGGGTGCTACTGCTGGACGGCCACCACCCGGGCCTGGCCGAACAGGCGATGGTGATCCGGCCCGCCGACGCGGTCACCGTGCTGGATGCGGGCAGCGTCAAACCACGCGCCGAGGAGTGGCTGCCCCGGGTGGATGTCCTGGCCGCCTCCCGCGACTACGCGGACCAGCTCGGTCTCACCGCTCAACAGGTGTGTGCCCGGGGGCTGGCGGCGGGGTGCTCGGCGGTCATCGTGACCCAGGGAGCCGAACCAGTGGTCTGGCAGGCTGCCGGCGGGCAGCTCGCCCAGCACCGGGTGACCCCGGTAGACGCCCGCGACACCCTCGGGGCCGGCGATGTCTTCCACGGCGCGCTGGCCGCCGAACTCGCCGTCGCGCTGGCTTCGCCCGACCCGAGCGGGCGCCGCACCTGGGTGGACACCCTCACCTCCGGGGTGGCCGCGGCCGCCGAGATCGCCACCCGTCGAGTCACCATGCTCGGGGCCCGGCGCTGGCTCGCCGAACTCTAGGAGTCGCCGAGGGTGAGTCCCTTGGACGTGGCGGGGGTCAGGAGAGTTCGAACTCCGCGCGCCGGTCCGCCGGGACCAGATCGACGTACTCGGGGTGCTGGACGATGTATCCGCGGACCGCCGGGCAGAAGGGGAGGACCTTCATGCCCTCGGCCCGCGTCTGGTCGAGGGTCTCGCGGATCAGCCGGCCGGCCAGGCCCTTGCCCTGGTAGGCGTCGTCGATCTCGGTGTGGGGGAGCGCGCGGACGTCGCCGCGGTCGTGGAAGGTCACGAAGCCGACGGGCTCGTCGTCGACGAAGATAACGAAACGGTCGTGTTCGACGTCCTTGCGGACTTCGACCTGAGTGCTCACCTCGGCGTTGTGCGTGCTCATCGCTACGACTCCTTCCGACCACTTCCTTGTGGTGCCGCGCAACTACCCGGGGCGGGTGTCACTCGGCGCTTGTCAAGGCCAACCTAGCCCTCGCCCACCGTGGGCACCCAATCGAGCCCGATAGACGATCTGACAGGTCCGGGCGCGTGCGTCGGCTGACACGCACGTCCGGGGCTGGGAAGTTCTCCTCGCGATGACCAGAATCAATCCAAGATCGTTGTATACCAAAGAATTTCGTTGATCAGTCCGGAGAATCCGAAGCTCGACTACCAATCTTTGCGCGGGAAATCGTCACGATCTTCGGGAATCGTCAATAAATAGTCCAGGGAATCGGATACGTGTCACGTGCCCCGGGGATGCCAGACGGTCTTGGTCTCGGTGAACCGAAGAATACGCTGCGGACCGGAGGGTGGGGCCGACCAGTCGGGCTCGCTACCCGGCGGACGAAGCACCCGCTTGAGGGTTCCGGCGGCGGACGCCTCCAGGGCGGACGGGGTCACCTCGTCCGGGTCGGGCTCGGCGTCATGTCCCGCGTCAGGATCGGGGCGCTGGTCCGCCCACCGGACGGCCCCGGTCAGGTCGATCGCATTGACATCGGCATGGGCTGCCAGGGTCGGGGCCAGGTCGCTCAACCGGCCGGTGAGGATGTTCACCACGCCGCCCGGGACGTCCGAGGTGGCCAGGATCTCGGCGAGGCTGATGGACGGAACCGGGCGCGTGCCGCTGGCCACCACCACCGCGGCGTTGCCGCTGACCAGCACCGGCGCCAGGACGCTGACGAGCCCGAGCAGGGACGACTCCCGCGGGGCGAGGACGGCGACCACGCCGGTCGGCTCGGGGGAGGAGACCGACCAGAAGGGCCCAGCCACCGGGTTCACCGCACTGGCCACCTGAGCGATCTTGTCCGTCCACCCCGCGTACCAGACCCAGCGGTCGATGGCCGCGGACACCACCGCCCGTGCGCTCGGTCGCCGTAGCCCCTCACCCCTTGCCACCTCGTCGGCGAGTTGCTCCGCCCGCCCCTGCATGATCTCCGCGACCCGGTACAGCACCTGCCCCCGGTTGTAGGCGGTGGCCGCCGCCCACGGACCCTGGGCCTTGCGCGCGGCAGTCACCGCGTCGCGGGCGTCCTTGCGTGAGCCGGCGGCGGCGTTCGCCCAGAACCGGTCCTTGGCGTCGCGCACCTGATAGGAGCGGCCTGATTCGCTGCGTGGGAAGGCGCCGGCGATGAAGAGCTTGTAGGTCTTGCGGACGTCGAGTCGCGCTGCCGGGCTCACAGGTCGTCCTCGGTGTGCAGATAGGCGGCCAGCCCATGACGCCCACCCTCGCGGCCGTAACCGGATTCCCGGTAGCCGCCGAAGGGGCTGGTGGGGTCGAACCGGTTGAAGGTGTTGGCCCACACCACACCGGCCTTGACCCGGCCGGCGATCTCGAGCATTCGGGACCCCTTCTCCGTCCAGATCCCCGCGGACAGTCCGTAGGGGGTGTTGTTCGCCTTGGCGACGGCCTCGTCCGGCGTGCGGAAGGTCAGCACCGACAGCACCGGCCCGAAGATCTCCTCCCGGGCGATCCGCATGCTCGCCTGCACGTCGGTGAAGATCGTCGGTGAGACCCAGAAACCCTTGTCCGGCAGCGGATCGTCCGGCGTCCACGGGTGCGCGCCTTCGGCGACCCCGGCCTGCACCAGCGCCCGGATCCGGGTGAGCTGGTCGGCGGAGTTGATCGCCCCCACGTCGGTGTTCTTGTCCAGCGGGTCGCCCACCCGCAACGAACTCGCCCGGTGCCTGAGCCGGTCGGTCACCTCCTCGGCGACGGACTCCTGCACGAGCAGCCGGGAACCGGCGCAACACACGTGCCCCTGGTTGAAGAAGATCCCGTTGACGATGCCCTCGATGGCCTCGTCCAGCGGTGCGTCGTCGAAGACGATGTTCGCGGCCTTGCCGCCGAGTTCGAGGGTGAGCCGGGTGGACGTGCCCGCCAGCGAGCGGGCGATCTGTCGGCCCACCTCGGTGGAGCCGGTGAACGCGACCTTGTCCACCCCCGGATGCGAGACGAGGGCGCGGCCGGTCTCCGCCCCGCCCGTGACGATGTTGACCACCCCGGCCGGAAGGTCGGCCTGCTGGCAGATCTCGGCGAACAGCAACGCGGTCAACGGCGTGGTCTCGGCGGGTTTGAGCACCACAGTGTTGCCGCAGGCCAACGCCGGGGCGATCTTCCAGGCCAGCATCAGCAGCGGGAAGTTCCACGGGATCACCTGGGCCGCCACGCCCAGCGGTTGGGGGTCGGGTCCGTAGCCGGCGTGGGCGAGCTTGTCCGCCCAACCGGCGTGGTAGAAGAAGTGCGCCGCCGCCAGCGGCACGTCCACGTCCCGGGACTCCTTGATGGGTTTGCCGTTGTCCATCGACTCCAGGACGGCCAGCTCCCGGGAGCGTTCCTGCATGATGCGGGCGATCCGGAAGAGGTACTTGCCGCGTTCGCTGCCCGGCATCGGCCGCCAGACCCGGGTGAAGGCGCGCCGAGCTGCGGCGACCGCGGTGTCCAGGTCCGCCGGGGAGGCGGTGGCGACCTGGGCCAGCGGCTGCTCGGTGGCGGGGTTGACGGTGGTGAAGGGCTCACCCCCGCCGAGGGTGAAGTTGCCGTTGACGTAGAGGCCGTAGTCGGGTCGCAAGTTCACCACGGAGGTGGACTCGGGTGCGGGTGCGTAAGAGAACATTGTGCGGCTCATGGGTTTTCGCTCTCAGGCCAGGGTGACGTAGTCGGGTCCGCTGTAATGGCCAGTGGTCAGTTTCTGGCGCTGCATGAGCAGATCGTCCAGCAGGGACGAGGCGCCGAACCGGAACCAGCGGGCGGTCAGCCAGTCGTCGCCGAGGATCTCGTTGACCATCACCAGGTACTTCAGGGCGTCCTTGGTGGTCCGGATTCCCCCGGCCGGCTTCATCCCGATCTGGCGTCCCGCGCGAGCCCGGAAATCCCGGATGGCCCGCAGCATCACCAGGGTGACCGGCAGGGTTGCCGCCGGGGAGATCTTTCCGGTGGACGTCTTGATGAAGTCGGCTCCGGCCAGCATCGCCAGCCACGACGCGCGTCGGACGTTGTCCAGGGTGGCCAGCTCACCGGTCTCCAGGATCACCTTCAGATGTGCCGGCGACTCGCTGCGTGCGTGGCATTCACGCCGAACCGCGAGGATCTCCTCGAAGACCTGCAGGTACCGGCCGGACAGGAACGCCCCGCGGTCGATCACCATGTCCACCTCGTCGGCCCCGGCCCGCACGGCCTCGGCGGTATCGGTCACCTTGACGGTGAGCCCGGCCCGCCCGGACGGGAAGGCGGTGGCCACCGAGGCGACCTGGATCGAGGTGCCGGCCACCGCGTCGACCGCTTCGCGGACCATGTCCGGGTAGACGCACAGGGCGGCTACCTGGGGGCAGGACGGGTCCGCCGGGTCGGGCTGGCGTGCCTTGGCGGCCAGCGAGCGGATCTTGCCTGGGGTGTCGGCGCCCTCGAGCGTGGTGAGGTCGATCATCGAGATGGCCAGGTCGATCGCCCAAGCCTTGGCGGTTGTCTTGATCGACCGGGTGCCCAGGTCGGCCACCCGGGCGGCGACGCCCACCGTGTCGACCCCCGGCAGGGCGTGCAGGAAACGCCGCAGGGACCGGTCCGCCGGAATCTCCCCCAGCAGCCGGGCGACGTCGTCGCTGACCGGGCTGGTGCCCGGCACGGCAGGGGTGGCTCCTCGGGTCAGCACTGTCCGGGCCGGCCGCTCCGATCCAGCCAGGGAGTCGGGCGATTCAGCCAGAGATTCGGGCACGGACTCGTCCACCTCACTCACAGCCGTACCGTAGCGGCCGAGCCGACCCGGATCGATGTGTGATCTGAGTCATACTCGATTGGCTCAAGGCTGGCCCGTTCTGCGTCGATTCGTACATAGGGCATCCCTGGGCGGTTGATCCCCGAGGCCCGCCCGGGGTGCCTCCCCAACTCACGCTGCCGTCGTCCGGTAGCTGCCGTGGCCGGGGCCGCGGGCGAAACCCAACGCGCTTGCACCTCATGGATGGGGCTCCGGCTCGTCCCGATGCACGGCCGGTGCGTCGTCGACGCTGAGCAGCACCGCGAGATCGTCGGCGATGTCGGCCAACCGGGCGGCTGCCCGAGCCCGGGCCCCGCCCACATCGCCGTCCACCGGGATGACCACCTCCACATAGGCCTTGAGCTTGGGTTCGGTGCCCGAGGGGCGCACGATGACCCAACCGTCGGGCAACCGGAGCCGGAGCCCCGGAGTCGCCGGGATGCCGGGTTCGCCGCCCCGGGATGGAACACCGGCGGACAGGTCGTCCACACCCTCGACCGCCGCACCGCCGACGCTCGACGGCGGGTTCGCCAGCACCCGCGCCAGCACCACGTCGCGTACCGACAGGTCGGATACCCGCAAAGACACCTGATCGGTGGCATGGAGGCCGTGCCGGCGGGCCAGGTCGTCGAGCACGTCGAGCATGGACCGGCCCTCGGTCTTGAGTTCGGCGGCGATATGACAGGCCAGCACGGCCGCGGTGAGGCCGTCCTTGTCGCGGACGAGGTCGGGGGCGACGCAGTATCCGAGCGCCTCCTCGTATCCGTAGCCGAGACCGGACGCGCGCGCGATCCACTTGAAGCCGGTGAGCGTGCGGGTGTGCCGCAGCCCGTGGTCGGCGGCGATCCTGCCCAGCAGGGTGGAGGAGACGATCGAACACGCCAGGGCGGGTTGACTGGCCGGGGCGTCGGCGGCAGCGGCCGGCTGAGAACCCGCCGCGATCCGAGGCGCGAGGTAATCCGCCAGCACCGCACCCAGTTCGTCGCCCCGCAGCATTCGCCAGCGCCCGTGCGCATCGTCAGGCTCGACGCCACCTGGATCGAACACGGCCACCGCGCACCGATCGGCGTCGGGATCGTTGGCCACGACCAGATCCGCCCCCTGCGCCTGTGCCTGGGCCAGGGCCAGGTCCAGTGCCCCGGGTTCCTCGGGGTTCGGGAAGGCAACGGTGGGAAACCGCGGATCCGGGACGGCCTGAGCCTGGACGAGTCGCACGTCCTCGAATCCGGCCAGGGCCAGGATGCGCAGCAAGGGCCCGCCGCCGACGCCGTGCAAGGGGGTGGCCACCACGCGCAGATCGCGTGGCCCGGGTGGTGCCACCTGGGCGGCGAGGCGGGCATAGCGCTGCAGGTCGTCCTCGCCGACGAGGCTCCACCCGCGCTCGGCTCTGGGTACGTCGGCGACCCGCGCCACCCGGGCGATCCGCGCGGCAATCTCGGTGTCGTGCGGAGGCACGATCAGCGTGCCCCCTTCTTCGCCGCCGAGGTACACCTTGTAGCCGTTGTCCTGCGGGGGATTGTGGCTCGCGGTGACCATCACACCCGCGTCGCACGGCAGGTGCCGGGTGGCCCAGGCCAGCATCGGCGTCGGGCTCGGGGAGGGCATCAGGAGAACCTCAAGCCCGGCGGCGGTGAGCACCGCGGCAGTGTCGACGGCGAAGTCGTCCGATCGAAAACGTGCATCGAAACCCACTGCCACCCGGTACTTCTCGCCGCTCACGGGGGCGACGCCGCGGGTCATCAGGTAATCGGCAAGGCCTGCCGCAGCACGGATCACCACCGCCCGGTTCATCCGGTTGGGCCCGGCCCCCACCCGGCCCCGAAGTCCTGCGGTGCCGAACTCCAACAGACCGCTGAAACGATCGGTCAGGTCTGCCACGGCCTCCGGGTCACCCTGGCCGGCTGCGTCGATGACGGCGGCAAGCTCGTCCCGGGTGGCCTGATCCGGGTCGTCGGCCAGCCAGGCCGAGGCCTGGGCCAACAACTGCTCCACGGGGGGCGTGCTCACGTTCGCGCCAGTTCGGTGACGATGCCGGCCAGTAGGGCACCGAGCCGGGGCGCCGCCTCCCGCCCGGCGTCGAGCACCTCGGTGTGGGAGAGCGCCTGCCCGCCGATCCCGGCGCCGAGGTTGGTGACCAGCGAGATCGCCAGCACCTCCAACCCGGCCTCGCGCGCGGCAATCGTCTCCAAAGCGGTGCTCATGCCGACCAGGTCGGCACCGAGGATGCCGGCCATCCGCACCTCGGCCGGGGTCTCGAAGTGGGGGCCCGGGAACTGGGCGTAGACCCCCTCGGGCAGGTCGGGTGCGACCCGGTGGGCCAGTGCCCGCAGCGCGGGGGAGTAGGCCTCGGTGAGATCGACGAAGGTGGCGCCGACCAGGGGTGAGGTTGCGGTCAGGTTGAGGTGATCGCGGATGAGCACCGCCGTGCCGGGGCCCCAGGCCGGGTTGACACTGCCGCACCCGTTGGTGAGCACCAGGCGCGAACATCCGGCGGCCGCCGCGGTGCGGACTCCGTGCACGACGGCGGCGACCCCCCGGCCCTCATACAGGTGAGTACGCGCCCCGAGGACGAGTGCGTGCCGGCCCGTCTCGCCGATCTGCACCGAACGCAGCGTCCCGACGTGACCGACGACCTGGGAGGCGTTGAACCCGGGCACCTGCTCGGCCGAGCACTCCCACACGGTCTGGCCGAGCAGGTCGGTGGCTCCGGCCCACCCCGAGCCCAGGGTGAGGGCCACGTCGTGCCCGGCCAGGCCGCTGTGCTCGGCGATGTACTCGGCGGCTGCGCCGGCCAACTCCCGGGGGGATCGTTCGGTCATGGCGCGACCATAGCCCAGGCCTACACAGCGGGTGGTCAGATGCTCGGCCGCTCCCCAGATCCACTGTCGGACAGTACCCTTCACCGTCGCCCTGGCCGCCCTGACCGTTCCTGGCCGCTCGTCAGCGGGTTCGGTGCAAGGCTCGGGCGGCCTCGGCGATCGACCCGGACAGGGACGGGTACACCGTGAAGGTCGTCGCCACCGCGTCCACCGTGAGCCGGTTCTGGACCGCCACCGTCACCGGGAAGATCAGCTCGCTGGCCGCGGGGGCCACCACGACGCCCCCGATCACCGTGCCGTTCGGGGAGGCCATCAGCTTGACGAAGCCCTCGGAGATGCCCGCCATCTTCGCCCGGGGGTTGCCCGCCAGCGCCAGCCGGTGCACCTGACCCGCCACCCGCTCGGAGCGGATGTCCTGTTCGCTGACTCCCACGGTGGCGATCTCCGGGGCGGTGAACACATTCGCCGACACCATGTTGAGGTCCAGCGGGCTGACCGCGTCCCCCAGCGCGTGCCACATGGCGATCCGGCCCTGCATGGCCGCGACACTGGCCAGCGGCAGCACCCCGGTGCAGTCGCCCGCCGCGTACACCCCGCGGCGCGAGGTCCGCGAGACCTTGTCCACCAACACGTGGCCCGAATCGGTGAGCTTGACCCCGGCTTCGGTCAGCCCCAGATCCGCGGTGTTCGGGATGGATCCCACCGCCATCAGGCAGTGGGAGCCCTCGACGGTGCGTCCGTCGTCGAGGGTGACCAGCACGCCGTCCCCGGTGTTCACCGCGGCCGCGGCCCGCGACTTCGACATGACGGTCATGCCCCGCCGCTCGAAGGCTTGCTCGATGACGGCCGAGGCGTCGGCGTCCTCGCCCGGCAGCACCCGGTCCCGGGAGGACACCAACACCATGTCCGCGCCCAGCGCGTTGTAGGCGGAGGCGAACTCGGCGCCGGTGACACCCGAGCCCACCACGATGAGGCGCTGCGGCAATGTGGTCAGGGTGTACAGCTGGGTCCAGGTGAGGATGCGCTCGCCGTCGGGGGCAGCCTCGGCGAGCGTGCGTGGATGGGCTCCGACGCTGACCAGGACGACGTCCGCGTCGATGTCGTGGCGCAGGCCCTGCTCGTCCTCGACGATCACCCGCTCGGGCCCGTCGAGCCGGCCCGTGCCGGTGAGCAGGGTGACTCCCGCATCGGCCAGCCGAGTTCGGATGTCCAGGCTCTGCGCCTCCGCCAGCCCCATCACCCGGGAGTTGATCCGCCCGAGATCCACGCCCAGCGCTTCGCCCAGAACCGGATCGCCAGCCACTCCGGGGAAGACCACGCCCTTCTCATGGGCGTCGTCGACCAGGGTGAGCACCTCGGCGGTGGCGATCAGCGTCTTGGAGGGCACGACATCGGTGAGCACGGCCGAGCCACCCACCCCGGCCCGCTCGATGAGCGTCACCTGGGCGCCGAGTTGGCTGGCCACCAGGGCGGCCTCGTAGCCGCCCGGGCCGCCGCCGACGATCACGACACGGGTCTGCGAATCGGTGAAGGTGTCAGTCACGCCCGCCATTGTGACGCCCCGGTGTGTCCGGCACATGACGACCGTCAGGATCGCTGTCCAGCTGCCGGAGTTCGGCGCCCACATTGGCTACCGTGTCCGGGTGACGTACTACGCCGCCTACGGGGCCAACATGCATCCGGAGCAGATGCTCCTGCGGGCCCCGCACTCGCCAGTGGTCGGGACCGGCTGGCTGCAGGGGTGGCGGCTCACCTTCGCCGGCGGTGACGCCGAGACCGGCGCCCTGCCCACCATCGTCGAAGACCGGGCCGCCGGTGCCGCGGTCTATATCGCGCTGTATGACATCACCTCGGCCGACGAGCACGTGCTCGATCAGTGGGAGGGCACCGATTCGGGTCTCTACCGCAAGATCAAGGTCCGGGTGGACCTGCTCAGCGGCCAGGAGACGGCCTGGATCTACGTCCTGGACGATTACGAAGGCGGCCTGCCTACGCCGCAACGCATCTCGTTGATCGCCGAGGCAGCCGAGGCTGCCGGCGCCCCCGCGGAATACGTCTCGGACCTGCTGCAAAGGCCCTGCTCCGGCCGCGACTGAACCGCGCACACCGGGGCTCCATCAAAGGCCAGCCGGACGTGCGACGTCGGCGCGTCGAAGTCGGAGCGTGACGCACCGGATATCGAGAACCCGGTTCTCAGCCTCGGCGTCTGTAGAAGATTCATCTACCATGCCCTCACGGTCTCGACTACTTATCCAGAGAACGGGGTGTCGAGCATGGTGAAGCCACGCGCTATCGGCCTTGTGTCCGTGGTAGTGGCAGCGGCGGGCCTGGCAGGGTGTGCGGCAGAGTCGGCGACCACCGGCGCGACGGATAATGCTGTTCGCGCGGTGAGCGCTACTACTCCTGAGGTTGCCCCGAATCCAGGTCCGGATATCAACCTGGCTGCTGGGAGTGAGATCGTGCTCGATCTCAGCGGTGAGTCCGTCAACTCCATCACCACGATGGCGGCAGACGACGATGGGGGATTCTGGGTCTGGATCACCTCCCTCGAGAACGCTCGACTCGTACATGTCGGGCGGGACAATACGAAGACCGAGGTCATTCTGCCCGGCGAAGATGCGCGCGTTCCCACAGAGCAGCCAGCGCTGGCAGTCTGCGGAGACGATGCCTGGTTTGCCGCAGGCAGATCGGTGTATCACGTGAGCGGCAAGACGGTCGTCGGCCAGGTACTGATCCCGGAGGCGACGCCAATTCCGGGGGTCGCACAAATGCGCCCTGTCGAGATCAGGAATGTATCGGGGCTCAATGGCGTCGCCTGCAACGGCGACCAGGCCGCCGTAACTCTCGCGAACAGCCAGGAGGCATTCGTGCTGGATGGTCGACAGCACGTAGTTTCCGGCACTGTTCCCATTCCCGCCGGTTCTGAGGCAGCGAGTATCGCCATGGATGGGGCCGGTGCCGTTGCCATCGGCCTCCAAGACGCTGTTGGTGGCACAGGGCCCCACTCGGTGCTCCTGGTCTCCGCGGATCAGGGCTCCAGCAGCACGCTGCAGGTTCAGGACAGCAGTCGAGTAGTCATGACGAGCGCGGGCTTTCGAGCAGGCGACAGCGTCATCACCCCCGCAGGCGAGGTGGGAGATGCCGACCGAGCATCGGCGAACCCGGCGGGCGTCGTGGTGATCGCCGGCGATCGCGCGGTGCGGCCCGGGCCAAGTGGCCTTGTGGTGACAGATTCGAGTGGTGCTGAGCGGACGCTGAGCGTCGGCACAATCAGTTCCTGCGCCTCCTCCCGCAGTGGCTGGATCCGTTCAGGGGCAGACCAGCAGGTAGATCAGCCGAGTGGCGAATGTGACATCCAACCCGGTCTGGTGACGGGATCCGCGAATTCCAGTGACGTCTATGCGACTGTGGGTGGATCGGTCATTGTCCGGGTGGCCATTCCCTAGCCTCAATGAATGCCCGCCCGTGTACGGCTTTCAGGTCGAGACGGTTCAGGCCGAGACGGCCGCCGCGCCAGCCGCTGCGATCTCGTGGTCACCCTCGGAGGTACTGCCGCTGACCCCGACCGCGCCGACCGTGACACCGTCCACCTGGATCGCCACCCCGCCGCCGAAGATCTGCAGTCGGTCGGTCTTGACGATGCCCTCACGCAAGGCGTCCTCATCTTTGATCATGTCCCACCAGTCGCGGGTGTCCGGGCCGAAGGCCGCCACCGTGTAGGCCTTGTCGCGGGCGATGGACATGCTCAACACCGGTGCCCCGTCCATCCGGGCGAAGACGATCTCGTGACCGGCCCGGTCGCACACGCTGATATCGACCGCGTCGCCGCGGCCGGTGGCGTGTGCGATCGCCGCGTCCAGGGCCGCCCTCGCCCCCGCCAGCGTGAGGTTGGCGACGGTCTCGGTGTAGGGGCTGGACGACATGAATGCTCACTTCCTCGGGTGTGGTGACGGCCGGTACGGGTGACCCGCCAGGCATCGGACCCGCAGCGGCACGCGGGATGCCGGTGCGTGACCAGGCGCCATCCTGCCCGAGCGTGAGCGGGCGCCGACCACAATGTTCCGGCCACTGGGACAGCAACGCCCGTGGCGCTGCTCGCCAGGCCCGACCTACCCCGACCCTCGGGGCCGAGCTACACGGTGGGCGGCTACTCGACGTCCTCGATGGTGCAGATCACCGCTCCGGACTGCACCGTCTGACCGGGTTCGATCTCCAGCCCGGTGATCCGGCCCGCCTTGTGCGCGTTGAGAGGTTGTTCCATCTTCATCGCCTCGATGACGGTGACCAGGGCGCCGGACTCCACCACGTCCCCCTCGGCGACCACCACCTTGACGATGGTGCCCTGCATCGGGGCGGTGAGGGCCCCACTGCCGGCACCTCCCGCCGCCCCGGCGCGTGACCCTGCACGCCGCGGGGCCTTGGCCTTAGCCGGCGCACCGGTGCCCATGCCCAACTCCGCAGGCAGGGTGACCTCGAGCCGCTTGCCGTCCACCTCGACCATGACCTTCTGGCGGGCCGCGGTGGGCTCGCCATGACCCGCTGCACCCTCGTAGGGGGCGATCTGGTTGTCGAAGTCCGTCTCGATCCACCGAGTGTGCACCGTGAACGGTTTCCCGTCCGCGGGAGCGAAGGCCTCGTCCTGCACCACCTCACGGTGGAAGGGCACGACCGTCGGCAGGCCCTCCACCACGAGTTCGGCCAAGGCGCGCCGGGAGCGCTCCAGCGCCTCCTGTCGAGTGCTCCCGGAGACGATGAGCTTGGCGATCATCGAGTCGAAGACGCCGGCGATCTCATCGCCCTGAACGACCCCGGCGTCCCAGCGCACCCCCGGGCCAGTGGGCGGCACCAAGGCCGTGAGCAACCCCGGCGCGGGCATGAACCCACGGCCGGCATCCTCGGCGTTGATCCGGAACTCGAAGGAGTGCCCGACGATCGGCGGATCCTGGGTGAACGAAAGCGGCTCGCCGGCGGCCACTCGCAGCTGCTCGCGCACCAGGTCCACGCCGGTGACCTGCTCGGTGACCGGGTGCTCCACCTGGAGCCGGGTGTTGACCTCCAGGAAGGTCACGGTGCCGTCGGGCCCGACCAGGAACTCACACGTCCCGGCTCCCCGGTACCCGACGTCGGTGAGGATCGCCTTGGACGCGCGCACCAACTCGTCATTCTGGTCGTCGGTGAGGAAGGGCGCCGGCGCCTCCTCGACGAGTTTCTGATTGCGTCGCTGCAACGAGCAGTCCCGGGTGGACACCACCACGACATTGCCGTGGTCGTCCGCCAGACACTGGGTCTCGACGTGGCGGGGGTGCTCGAGGAAGCGTTCGACGAAGCACTCGCCGTGGCCGAAGGCGGCTTTGGCCTCGCGGAACGCCGATTCGTACAACTCGGGGATCTCTTCCAGGGTTCGCGCGACCTTGATGCCCCGGCCACCACCGCCGTACGCGGCCTTGATCGCGACCGGAAGGCCGTGCTCGGTGGCGAAGGCCACCACGTCCTCGGCGCCGGACACCGGGTCCGGGGTCCCCGGGACCAAGGGTGCGCCGACCCGCTCGGCGATGTGCCGGGCCTTGACCTTGTCGCCCAGGGCGTCGATCGCACTGGGCGGAGGGCCGATCCACACCAGACCGGCGTCCAGCACGGCCTGGGCGAAGGTCTGATTCTCGGAGAGGAAGCCGTAGCCCGGGTGCACCGCGTCCGCTCCGCTCGCGTGGGCCACCTCGAGGAGCTTGTCGATCGACAGGTAGGTGTCGGCCGGGGTCGCTCCGTGCAGGGCATAGGCCTCGTCGGCCATCCGCACGTGCAGGGCGTTGGCGTCCTGGTCGGCGTAGACCGCCACGGAGGCGATGCCGGCATCCGCGCAGGCACGCACGACCCGCACCGCGATCTCGCCCCGGTTGGCTATGAGTACCTTGCTGAGCTTCCTGGTGGCCTGCTGATTCGTCATCGTCCTGGCGCGCTCCTTCGTCGGCAGGCGTCGGCGCCTGGCCCTCCGGGAGTCTAGTCAGGGCGTGCCGCCGCGTCTTTCAGGGGCGCAGTGGGCAAGACCACATCAGTCCTCACCCACCGGAACGGGCTCAGGCGGGCTGGTGAACCACGAGCGGCAGCACCCGCCGGGCACCGGCCCGGCGCAGCAGCGCCCCGGCCACCGTCGCAGGCCACCCCGAATGGGATCGGTCCACCACGAGCAGGACCACCCGGCCCGCGACCTCGGAACTGTCGGCGTTGAGCCGGCTCTGCCAGTGCGCCGCCTCGGCCGCCGACGGCAGGTCCCGCGAGGGAGGCGGTCCATCCCGCAGGTCGATGGTGGTCTCGTCCAGGCGGCCGACGGTGGCGACCTCGCGGACCAACTGGTCCACCAGCTCGCGGTAACCGGCGGCGGGCAGTCCGACGACGACCTCGGGGCGCTCGGCCCAGTCGGTGCGCCAGCCGGACAGCACCCGGACCACGGCGGCGGCCAGGTCCGCGGCGGCCGCCGGGCTGGGCGCCGTGCGCTCGTGCTGTGCCTGAGCGGCGGCGGTGGAACCGAAGCAGGCGGCCACCAACTCGCTCCACTCCGGTGCGTCGGCGCGTACCAGCACCCGGCCCTCGTCCACGGCATCGGCCGGGGCGATCCTGCCGCGGCTGCCGAACTCACCGCCGGGCCACATCTTGCGCGGCTCCAGCACCAGCGGTCGAGAACGCAGCGCGGCACCGACCGCCTGAGTGGTGGACAGCTCGGGCATCGGGCTCAGCCCCGCGGGCAACTGTCCGGTGCAGACGCTGCACCGCCCGCACGGGGCCGCGTCCGGGTCGTCCAGCGCCTGCTGCAACAACTGCATCAGGCAGCAGCGCCCGAGCGCGTAATCGCGCATGATGTCGGCCTCCCGGCGCCGGGTGGCCAGCACGCCGTCGTAATGCTCTGCGTCATAGGCCCATTCGACCCCGGTGCCAGACCACCCCTGCTCGCCACGCTCGGTGACTCCGTCGACGGCGAGTTGCTTGAGCAGCAGGTCGACCTTGCTGCGTCGCAGTCCCGACTCGGCCTCCAGGGCCGGCACCGACGCAGGGCTCTGCCCGGGCCCGGGCAGGACCTGCAGCAGGGCGGTCACTTCGGCGGGCTTGGGAATGGAGGCCGTGGCGAAGTAATCCCACACTCCGGCATCGGCGCCCGAGGCCAGCAGCACCACGCTGGCGTGATCGATACCGCGCCCCGCCCGCCCCACCTGCTGGTAGTACGACACCGGAGACGGTGGCGCCCCCACATGGACGCAGAAGCCGAGATCCGGCTTGTCGTAACCCATCCCGAGTGCGCTGGTGGCGATCAGGGCCTTGAGCTCGTTGGCGCGCAGGCGCTCCTCCAGCAGTTGCCGGGTGTCGCCGTCGAGTTGACCGGTGTACGCCGCCACCGGCAGTTCCGGGCCGTGGACGTGCTGTACCGCTTCGGCCAGGCGCATCGCATCGGAGACGGTGAGTGCGTAGACGATGCCCGACCCGTTCAGCCTCGGCAGGTTCTCCACCACCCAGGCGAAACGCTGCAACGGGGTGAGGTCGTTGATCACGCTCAGCTGCAGCGAGGCCCGGGCCAGCGGACCCCGCAACACCAGGGTCTCTGCACCCAGTTGGTCGGCCACGTCCTGGCGTACCCGGGCGTTGGCGGTGGCGGTGGTGGCCAGCACCGGGGTGCTCGGCGCCAGCCGGTGCAGAGCCAGGGCAACCCGACGGTAGTCCGGACGAAAGTCGTGGCCCCAGTCGGAGATGGCGTGCGCCTCGTCGACCACCAGCAGGCCCAGCCGGGGTGCCAGCGTGGTGAGCACCCGCTGCCCGAAGCCGGGGTTGGCCAATCGCTCCGGGGAGATCAGCAGCACGTCGAGATCGTCCGCCAACAGGGCATTCTCGATCTGCGACCACTGCGAGACATTGGAGGAGTTGAGGGTCGCGGTGCGCAGGCCGGCCCGTTCCGCGGCGACCACCTGATCGCGCATCAGGCTGAGCAGGGGGGAGATCACCAGTGTCGGGCCGGCTCCCGCGGCTCGGCGCAGACCGGTGGCGACCCAGTACACCGCCGACTTACCCCACCCGGTGGCCTGCACGACGAGCACCCGCGCCCCCGGCTGCAGGAGGGCGGCGACCGCCGTGCGCTGGTCCTCGCGGAGCCGGGCGTCGGGGCCGGCCAGCGACTGCAGCACCCGGTCGGCCACCGGGCCCAGGTCCATGCGGTCCGGCTGCGTCATGCCGGTCCCTGCGGGGCTGCGACCCACAGATCCGTCCAGGGCACACCCAGCCGCTGGCAGAGCCGGCGCAGCAAAGGCAGACTCACCCCGACCACGTTGTAGTGGTCTCCCTCGATGCCCTGGACGAAGGCGCCGCCCAGGCCGTCCACGGTGAAGGCGCCGGCCACTCGCAGCGGCTCGCCGGTGGCGACGTAGGCGTCGATCTCGGCGGGGGTTAACTCTGCGAAATGTACTGTCGTGGAGGCTACTTCACCGGCGGCGCGGGACTCCTCACCCCGGGTGTCCACCAGCCAGTGGCCGGTGTGCAGCACCCCCGTGCGTCCGCTCATCGCCCGCCAACGGTCCCGAGCCGCCTGCGGGCTCGGTGGCTTGCCCAGGGTCTGCCCGTCGAACTCCAACACCGAGTCGCAGCCGAGGACGAGGGCGTCGTCGATGCCCGCCGCCACGTCGAGACATTTGGCGGTGGCCAACGCGAGTGCGACCTGGGTCGGCTCGCTGACTCCGTCCCGGCGCATCTGCGCGTCCTCGTCCACCGCGGACACCTGCACCCGTGGCCGCAGACCGGCGGCTCGCAGCACGGCCAGGCGGGCCGGGGACGCCGAAGCGAGCACCAGGTCCACTGCTGCGGTCATCGGCCGGCACCACCTGGTGGTGGCGCCGCGGCATTCCCCTGGGTGGCGGGGGACAGCGCAGTCGCCAGCACCTCCAGCCCGACCGAGCCCACGTCCAGTGCCCGGCGGTGGAAATCCTTGAGGTCGAACGAGTTCGGGTCGTGGGCTCGTGCCTGCTCGCGTAGCTGTCGCCAGATCCGTTCGCCCACCTTGTAGGAGGGTGCCTGACCCGGCCACCCCAGGTACCGATCGCGTTCGAAGGCCAACTGGCTGTGTTCGACCCGGCAGTGTGAGGTGAGGAAGGCCCACATCTTCTCCGCGTCCCAGGTGCCGCCACCCACCTCGTCGGGCGCCGCCAGACCGCAGTGGGTGCCGATGTCCACCACCACCCGCGCGGAGCGGAAGGCGGCCGAGTCCAGCATGCCCATCCGGTCTCCCGGGTCCTGCAGGTAGCCCAGTTCGTCCATCAGGCGCTCGGCGTACAGGGCCCACCCCTCGCCGTGCCCGGACACCCAGCAGACCATCCGCCGCCAGGTGTTGAGCAGACCCGAACGCACCGCCGTCTGCCCGATCTGCAGGTGATGCCCGGGCACCCCCTCGTGGTAGACGGTGGTGGTCTCCTGCCAGGTGGTGAACGAGGTGACCCCTTCGGGCACCGACCACCACATCCGACCGGGCCGGCTGAGGTCGTCGCTGGGGCCGGTGTAGTAGATGCCGCCGTCCTGGGTCGGGGCGATCCGGCACTCCAATCGGCGGATCTGCTCCGGGATGTCGAAGTGCTCGGCTGACAGGGCCGTCACTGCCTCGTCGGAGACCCGTTGCATCCAGGTGCGCAGGGCGTCGGTGCCCTCCAGACGTCGGGCGGGGTCGGCGTCCAGGGCAGCGATCGCCTCGGCCGTGTCGCCGCCGGGCACGATCTCGGCTGCGACCCGGCGCATCTCATCCTCGACGCGGGCCAACTCGGCCAGTCCCCATTCGTACGTCTCGTCGAGGTCGACCTCCGACCCGAGGAACTCCCGCGACCAGAGCCGGTAGGCGTCGCGACCCACCGCGTCGCGTGGCGAGGCGACGGGAGCCACCTCCTCGCGCAGGAAGCGCGCCAACTCGTGGTAGGCGCCGGCCGACGCCTCGGCCCCGGCGGTGAGTTGGGAAAGCAGGGTGGACGGCAGCGGGTCTGCGCGCTGGGTGGTCGAGGCGACGAAGTCGGTGAAGAAGCCGTTCTCCGCGTACCTTTGGGCATTCGCCGCCACCGAGGCCACCTGGCGCGCGGCCGGTGCCCTGCCCTGCTCGACGGCCATCCGCAGGGAACGCAGGTACCCGTCCATGGTGTCCGGCAGGGTGCTCAGGCGTTTGCCGATGGCCGCCCAGTCGTCCTCGGTGTCGGTCGGTGCCAGGTCGAAGACCTCCCGGATGTGCTGCGCCGGGCAGTCGATCACCCGCAGCTGCCCACCGGTCAGGCCTGCCTCGTGCATCTCGACGGCGAGGCCCAGGCGTTCGCGCATCGCGGCCAGGGTGACCTGGTCCACCGGATCGGCGGGCGTGGCGGTCTCGAGGTGGGTGAGGGTGCGGCGGGCCAGGTCGTGGCGCGCCTGCTCGCCGTCGGGGGAGTAGTCGGTCCACTCCGCGTCGTGCCCGGGCAGGCCCAGGTTGGTGGCCAGGACCGGGTCGAGGGTCAGGAGCTCACGGGTGTAGTTCTCGGCGATCTCGTCGATCGCGCTGCGTGGGCGGCTCATTGCGGCAGCCTACGTCCGCTATGACGGACGCACCTGCCAGGCGGGCTACCCGGTTGCGGTGGACCAGGCTGTCGCGGTGGACCGGGCTGTCGCGGTGGACCAGGGCTGGAGCGCCGGCCGCTACGTCCAGTGTCGCTCTGGCGTGACGTTGGTGCTGGGGCCGGTGGCAGGGGCGTGGGGTATGCCGAAGTCGTCGGATGTGGCGAGGTTGGCATGCCGTTGGTGGGGTGCTGGTGCGGTTGGGTCCGGTGTGGCTGGAGGTGTCGGATTGTGTGGCGGGTGGGGCTTGCCCTGGGGGTGTCGGGGGCGTAGTCCTGGCGTTCAGGTGGTCCCGGGGCGCTGGAGGGCGTGGGGTATGCCGAAGTCGTCACATATGGCGAGGTTGGCATGCCGTTGGTGGGGTGCTGGTGCGGTTGGGTCCGGTGTGGCTGGAGGTGTCGGATTGTGTGGCGGGTGGGGCCTGCCCTGGGGGTGTCGGGGGCGCAGTCTTGGCGTTCAGGTGGTTCCGGGGCGGTGGCGGGTGCGTGGGGTATGCCGAAGTCGTCTCATATGGCGAGGTTGGCATGCCGTTGGTGGAGCGCTGGTGCGGTTGGGTCCGGTGTGGCTGGAGGTGCTGGCTTCGCTGGCGCGGTGCCGGTGAGCAGGCTGCTGCACCCCCAGGTCTGGTGTCGATCGAGGCGACACGTCGGATCGACAGTGACGTGAAAACAACTGTGACGTGAAGCAACTACAGAGAGTCAAGCGATTTATGCGCCCAAAGGGGACATAGGGAATCACGGGGGCGGTGAGGCAGGAGTCCTTCATGACGATGATTTGTCATGAGCCCGTTATGTGGGTACGTTGCGCCGGATGAATCCGCTCGTCGTCATACCGACGTACAACGAGCGGTCCACCTTGCCTGGCGTGGTGAGCCGGCTGCTCGTGAGTGCACCCGAGGTGCACGTCCTTATCGTCGACGACAACTCCGCCGACGGCACCGGCGCGATTGCCGATGAACTCGCCGCCGCAGAGCCGAGGCTGCAGGTGCTGCACCGGCCGGCCAAGCAGGGCCTGGGTACGGCCTACCGGGCCGGAATGCGCTGGGGGCTGGAGCGTGGGCATGACGTGCTCGTGGAGATGGATGCCGACGGCTCCCACGCGCCCGAGCAATTACCGCGTTTGCTGAGCAGGCTGGATTCATCGGACGATTCGGCCGACCTGGTGATCGGCGCCCGATACATCCCCGGTGGCGGGGTGCACAACTGGTCCAGGCGCCGGTGGCTACTCAGCCGCGGGGCCAACACCTACGTCCGCTGGTGGCTGAGACTGCCGCTGCACGACTCGACCGCAGGCTTTCGCGCCTACCGCCGCGAGGTGCTCAAGCGGATCGATCTGGACACCGTGACCTCCCAGGGCTACTGCTTTCAGGTGGAAATGGCCTGGCGGGCGTTTCGGGCGGGCTTTCGGGTGGTGGAAGTGCCGATCGACTTCACCGAGCGTGAGCAGGGGTCGTCCAAAATGGGCCGGGAGATCGTCCTGGAGGCCTTACGGCAGATCACGATCTGGGGGATTCGTGCCCGAATACCCGATCGCAGAGAGTAGCCAAATTTCACTCTCGATCACCGTTAGGTTGGCGATGGCACACGACGAATCTTCCCTCATGACCCCGTTTAGCCTGCACCGCTTCGTCTCGGCGACAGCGGCCTGCGCGATGGCAGCGGCCGGTATGGTCGCCGTCGCCGGGCCCGCCACCGCCGCGACTGCTGCGTACTACTCCACCGAACTGGCCCCGCTCACCCGCCTCACCCCGGACGGTGGAGTATCGGCCCCCCTGGACGGTGGTGACTATCGCTCGGTGTCCGGCGAGCGCTACTCCGGGACGGCGGTCGTCGACCTGGACGGCAATGGTTCGCGAGAGGTGCTGGGCGGCTTCGGCGACGGCACCGTGAAGATCTGGTCGTTGCCGACCTCCCCGGGCAGCGGCTCCCAGTTGATCCGCAGCATCAAGGTGTCCAATGCGGAACTCGTGGGCACCCCCGCCGTCGGGGACGTGAACAACGACGGACACCTCGACGTGGCCGCCACCTCGTACGACGGCTGGCTCAAGGCCTACGACGGCCGCACCGGCAACCAGATCTTCGCCGCTCAAGCAGTGGTGAATCCCCGGGCCTACTTCTCCAGCCCGGTGATCAAGGACATCGACAAGGACGGTGTCTCCGAGATCATCGTCACCGGCATCGACCACCACCTGCACGTGTACAACGTGATCGGCGGCCGGCTCAGCGAGAAGTTCACCATGTTCCTGCACGACACCTCGTACTCCACTCCCGCGCTGGGCGACTTGGACGGCGACGGCAAGGACGAGATCGTCTTCGGCTACGACTGTGACGGCGTCGGCGGTCAGCCCTGCGCGGAGTTCGACAAGTCCATGGGCGGCTACGTCACCGCGGTGAACAGCGCGGGACAGGTTCTGCCTGGTTTCCCCAAACTCGTTCCGCACCAAGTCGTGTGGAGCTCACCAGCGCTGGATGACCTCAATGGTGACGGTCGCCTGGACATCGTCGTGGGTACCGGCGACATGCCCGACAGCTACTGCCCGCCACAAGGCTGCATGAACGGTGGCCGCGAGGTCTACGCCTTCGACGGCTTCGGCCAGACCCTGCCCGGGTGGCCGGTCAATATCGGCGCCAAGTCGTTCTCCTCACCCGCTGTGGGGGATCTGAACCTGGACGGTAGCCCGGAGGTCGCCATCGTCGGCCTCGACGGCCGGCTCAACGTGATCTCCGCCGACGGCTCGATGCGCTTCGTGACCCAGAGCGTCGGGAACACCTCCACCGCCACCGGCATCAAGCCGAGTGCGTCCATCGCGGACGTCACCGGCGACGGCCGCCAGGAGGTCATCGTCGCGGGGCAGAACTTCGTCAACATCTACAACGCCTGGGGCACCCTGATGTCGCGGACCAAGGCGACCAACGGCGACCCGATCTACAACGCTCCCACCATCGTGCCCGGCGAGAACGGCGGCAACGCCATCATCACCGTGTCCTCGACCAACGCCAGCGGGGCCAAGTTCTACGCGTACCAGGCCACCAAACCGCTTGGCCGGGCTGACTGGCCGACCTTCCACCAGAACGCGGCTCGGACCGGCCTGGCGGCGCGGGACCTGCCCGCGCGGCAGAACAAGGCGATCAACGTCATGCGTCCGGGCGAGGTGAAGATCGAAGGCCAGGGCCTGACCTCGCTGAACGGCCAGCACCGCTTGGAGATCGGCTCGATCAGCGGCACCGACAAGGAGGGCTTGGCGATCATGCGCAACTCCTGCGTCAACAAGCTCTTCGCCACCTCGGCCCCGGGGAAGAGTTTCCTGGTCATGCAGGAGACCGACGGCAACCTCGTCATGTACACCGACGGCAAGCCGACCTGGGCCTCCTACACGACGAACAACGCCGGTGGCTTCGCCATCATGCAGAACGACGGAAACCTCGTGGTGTACCGGGCCGACGGCACCCCGATCTGGGCCTCCTGGTCGCTGTGCAACGTGCAGGACACCAACGACCCGGTGCGTGGCGGGCTCACCTCCAAGCACCTGCAGGCCGGGCAGTACCTGACCAGCCCCAACGGCAAGGTGCGCTTGGTCATGCAGAACGACGGCAACCTCGTCCTGTACACCCCGCGGGGTGCGGTGTGGAACAGCGGCACCTCCGGCGGCATCCAGAGCTACCTCAAGCAGCAGACCGACGGCAAGCTCATCGTCTACAACCAGTTCCGCGACGTGCAGTGGGGCGGGGTGTGGATCGGCGCCAACACCAACTCCGCCATGTACGTCCAGGACGACGGAAACCTGGTGCAGTACAAGCCGAACGGTCAGGTGATCTGGAGTTCCAACACGTGGGGCACCGCCTGAGGCGGACGACCTCGATCAGCCCGTGAGGGCGGGCTGACTCAACGCCCGACCGGCCCGGTCCGCAGACGCATCAGCGTGCGGGCCGGGCCCACTTCTCAGCGCCGACTTCTCAGCGGCGATGGGTGACGAAGGCGTCCAGCAGGCTGGCGTCGTCGATGCTGGAGGCGTCGGCCACCTGCGCCGGGTCGGCCCCTTGCAGCACCCGCTTGACCGGCACCTCGAGCTTCTTGCCGGTGCGGGTGTGCGGGATGCCCGCCACGGCCAGCACGTCGTCCGGAACGTGCTTGGGGGAGGCGGTCTCGCGGATCGTCTGCTTCACCGTGGCGACGAGCTCGTCGGTGAGTTCCTGGCCGTCGGCCAGGTGCACGAACAGCGGCATCCAGTAGGAGCCGTCGGAGTTCTCGATGCCCACCACCAGCGCCTCGGTGACCTCGGGCATCGGCTCCACCGCGGAGTAGATGTCGGCTGGACCCATCCGGACCCCGTTGCGGTTCAGGGTCGAGTCGGAGCGGCCGTGGATGATCACCGAGCCGTGGTCGGTGCGGGTCACCCAGTCTCCGTGGCGCCAGATTCCTGGGAAGGTGTCGAAGTAGGCGGCCCGTAGCCGACTGCCGTCCGGGTCGTTCCAGAAGGAGACCGGCATCGACGGCATCGGAGCGGTCACCACGAGTTCACCCATCTGGCCGTTCGGCACGGGCACGCCGCTGGGGTCGAAGGCTTCGAGTTTGGTGCCCAGGTCGACGACCGAGAGTTCGCCCGGCCACACCGGCGCGGTCGGCACCCAGCCGACGAAGGCGCTCACCACGTCCGTTCCGCCGCTCATCGCACCCACCGCGACCCGTTCGCCGACGTGGTCTCGCACCCAGTAGCACGAGCCCGCAGGCAGCACCGAGCCGGTCACCCCCAGGGTGGCCAGGGCGGAGAGGTCGTGATCGCGGCCGGGCTCGAGCCCGGCCATTTCGCAGGCGTGCAGGTAGGCGGGGCTGGTGCCCAGCACCCTGACTCCCAGTTCGCCTGCCAGCCGCCAGAGTTGGTCGTGCTGGGGGTGGCCCGGTGAGCCGTCGTAGCAGACGATGCGGGCCCCGACCAGCAGCCCGGCGATCTGGATGTTCCACATCATCCAACTCGGGGAGGTGTACCAGAGGAAGGTCTCCCCAGGGTGCAGGTCCGAGTGGATCATCGTCTGCTTGACGTGTTCGAGCAGCACGCCGCCATGGCCGTGCACGATTCCCTTGGGTTTGCCGGTGGTACCGGAGGAGAAGAGCACCCACAGCGGCTGGTCGAAGGGCACCTGGGTGACGCTCAACTCGTGATCCCCGGCGGTCGCCTCGTCCCAGCCGACGGCGCCATCGGGAATCGGCGAGCCCATTCTGGGGCTCACGACGGTAAGCCGCAGGTGGTCGAGTTCGGCTCGTAGCGTGTCGATCTCGGCCAATCGAGAGTGGTTCTTGTTGGCGTAGCGGTAACCGTCGGCGGTGATCAGCGCCACCGGCTCGAGCTGGCCGAGCCGGTCGACCGCGGCCCCGGCCGAGTAGTCCTGGCCGCAGCCGGCCCAGATGGCTCCCAGACTGGCGGTGGCCAGGAAGCCGATCACCGCCTCGGCGATGTTCGGCAGGTAGCCCACCACCCGGTCGCCGGGCCCGACCCCGTTCGCCCGCAGGGTGGCCGCCAGGGCGGCGGTCTGCCGCCGCAGCTCGGCCATGGTCAGGTCCACGTCCGCGGGCCCTCCCGGCTCGCTGCGGCCGACGATGACGACATCGTCGGCCGCAGCCAGGCCACTGGAGAACACCTGGTCCACATAGTTGAGCGTGACTCCGGGGAACCAGGAGGCGCCCGGCATCGTGGCATCGGCCAGCGGCGTGGCCTCGCCGCGATCGGCCACCAGCCCGGCGAAGTCCCAGAAGGCCGCCCAGAAGTCCCCGGGGTGCTCCACCGACCAAGCCAGGAGTTCGGCGTAGTCGGCGGTCTGGACGCCGCGCTCCTGGTGCAGCCACTGGCGCAGCCGCTCGATATTGGTTCGGCCCAGCTCCGCCGGGTCGGGCGTCCAGGTCGGCGTCGTGGTCATCGCAACTCCCGTCATTGGGCTCGGTCGCCAGCGGCCGGTGGCTCCACTCTGCCGCCGGTCGAACCGGTGCCGGTCCGGGAGTCGCAGGCCGCTGCAAACGCTACCAATCCGGGCAGCCGCTCGGGAGAGCCGGGGCTCACTCCACGTCGTCGTCGACCCAGTCGTAGGTGCGCTCGATCGCCTTCTTCCAGTTGCGGTACAGCCGGTCGCGCTCGTCCTCGGGCATCTGCGGCTCCCACTGCTGCCCGGCCGCCCAGTTGTCGGTGACGTCCTGCTCACCGGCCCAGAAGCCAACCGCGATGCCGGCCGCGTAGGCGGCGCCGAGCGCGGTGGTCTCGGCCACCTCGGGACGCACCACCGGCACGCCGAGCTGGTCGGCCTGGAATTGCATGAGCAGGTTGTTCACCACCATGCCGCCGTCCACCTTGAGCTCGGTCAGGGCGACCCCGGAGTCGGCGTTCATCGCCTCCACGACGTCCCGGGTCTGGTACGCCACGGACTCCAGGACGGCCCGGGCGAGGTGCTTGCGGTTGACGTAGCGGGTCAGCCCGACCAGCGCGCCCCGGGCGTCCGAGCGCCAGTAGGGCGCGAAGAGACCGGAGAAGGCCGGCACGATGTACGCACCGCCGTTGTCCTCCACCTCGGCGGCCAGAGCCTCGATCTCCGGAGCGGCGGAGATGAGCTCGAGATTGTCCCGCACCCACTGCACCAGCGAGCCGGCCACCGCGATGGAGCCCTCGAGGGCGTAGACCGCCGGTGCGTCGCCGATCTTGTAACAGACCGTAGTGAGCAGCCCGTTCTCGCTGCGCACCGGCTGGGTGCCGGTGTTCAGGAGCAGGAAGCAGCCGGTGCCGTAGGTGTTCTTGGCCATGCCCGGCTCGAAGCAGGCCTGGCCGAAAGTGGCCGCCTGCTGGTCGCCCAGGATGCCGGCGATGGGGATGTCCTTGAGCAGGCCCCGGGGCCGGCCCACGCCGTAAACCTCTGAGGAGGAGCGGATCTCGGGAAGCATCGACATCGGAATGCCCATGTCCGCGCAGATGTCGGCATTCCAGTCGAGGGTGTCGATGTTCATCAGCATGGTGCGTGAGGCGTTGGTGACGTCGGTGATGTGCAGGCCGCCGTCCACGCCGCCGGTCATGTTCCACAGCACCCAGGAGTCGGTGGTGCCCATCAGCAGGTCACCCGCCTCGGCCTTCTCCCGTGCGCCCTCGACGTTGTCGAGAATCCAGCGCACCTTCGGGCCGGTGAAGTACGTGGCCAGCGGCAGACCGACGACGTCCTTGTACTTGTCGGCTCCTTGCTCACCGCCGAGTTCCTCGACGATCTTCTTCGTCCGGGTGTCCTGCCAGACGATCGCGTTGTAGACCGCCTCGCCGGTGGTCTTGTCCCACACCACGGCGGTCTCGCGCTGGTTGGTGATGCCGACCGCCGCGATGTCGGCGGGCGAGACGTCCTTGCCGGACAGGGCCATGCCCACGACTTCACGCACGTTGGACCAGATCTCGGCCGGGTCGTGCTCCACCCAGCCGGCCCGCGGGAAGATCTGCTCGTGTTCCTTCTGGCCCACGGTGACGATCTGGCCGGCGTGATCGAAGACGATTGCCCGGCTGCTGGTGGTGCCCTGGTCGATCGCCATCACGTACTTCTTGTTGGAGTCGCTCATCGTCGAGTCCTTCCTTTCGGGTTCTCCATCGAGGTGATGCGGGGTTGAACGGGTGTCATGTCGGTACTGCGGGTGGTACGTCGGCCTGACGCGAGTCTGGCCTGATTTGGGGGTGTTGTGCTCACTGTGTCGGGCGTCCGGGTCTCACCGCCTCACACGTAGGCTGCTGCCGCGAGCCCGGCCACCACGGCTCCGGCCAGCGGGCCCACGATCGGTACCCAGGCGTAACCCCAGTCGCTGGAACCCTTCCCGCGGATCGGCAGCAGTGCGTGGGCGAGCCGGGGACCGAAGTCACGCGCTGGGTTGATGGCATAGCCGGTCGGCCCTCCGAGCGAGGCGCCGATCCCGACCACGAGCAGGGCGACGGCGAACGGGCCCAGTCCGCTGGGGGTCTGACCGAAGACGAGAATGACGAAGACCAGCACGAAGGTGGCGATCGCCTCGGTGAGGGCGTTCCAGGGCTTGGACCTGATCTCAGACGCGGTGGAGAACACCGCCAGTTTGGTGGCCGGGTCGATGTCCGGAAGGTCGAAGTGCTTCTTGTAGGCGAGGAAGGCGAGCACGGCGCCGAGGAAGGCGCCGGTGACCTCCGCACTCAGGTACACCAGGGTGCTGGCCAGACTGACCGGCACCCCGGGGGCGTACTCGGGTGCTCCGTTGACGAGCAGGCCCACGGTGACCGCCGGGTTGAGGTGCGCGCCGGACTTGAAGGCGACGTAGACCCCGGCGAAGACGCCGATGCCCCAGCCCCAGCTGATCATGTGGAAGTTGCTGCCATTGCCCTTGGCCTTGTCCAGGACGACATTGGCCACGACGCCACAGCCGAGTAGCAGCAGGGTGGCGGTGCCGAGCACCTCGGAGACGAAGACGCTGGCCAGCGAGGGTGCCGCATCCGCGGCGCTCAGTAGGGGTATGACCTGGACGGGTAGAGCGGTGATGGGCATGGCTGTACTCCTGACGTGAAAGACGCACATCGGCGTTCGGGGGAGAGGTTCCGGGGACGGGAGGTCCGCGGATGCAGGACGGGGGCACCTGGTGGGTGGTCCTGCGGGCACAGCCGAGCGGGACCCGGGGAGAACAGGATCGCTGGAGCCGGGTCCGGCTCGACATGTCTTGGGGAAGAACGGGTTGTGGGATCGGTGGGTCGGCAGATGAGGTCGTGGCTCAGCCGGTGGGACTCAGGCCAGCGAGGTGACTCGGGCCCCTGGGAGAGTGGAGAGCGGGTCGCCGGCACGTCCCCGGGCGGACTGTGCGCCCGCGTCGTCAGGGGCGGCCGCCGCGGCGTCCTCGGCGGCACACCGGGCGCGGTAGGCCTCGACCTCGGCGTTGCGGCGCTCGGCACTCCAGCCGAGTTCGCCGGCCATCAGGTCGGCGATCGTCTCCACGGCGGCCAGCGCGTGATCGCGGACCTCGTAGGTGAGTCTGGTGCGCGTGGTCATCACGTCCTCCAGGTGCAGGGCCCCCTCGTGGCTGACGCCATAGACGATCTCCGCCTTGAGGTAGGCCTCGGCGCCGGGGACCCGCTCGGCCAGTTCGGGACGGGCGTCGATGAGGGCGAGCAACTCGGGCAGGGACGAGCCGTAGCGGTGCAGCAGGTGCGCCACGAGGAAGTCGTCCCATCCGTGGGTGGCCGCGATCCGATCGGCCTGACGCGCATAGGCGTGGTAGCCGACCGCGCCCACCAATGGGGTGGTGGCGGTCTCGGACGGCAGTTCCTTGGCCCGGGCGCGGCCGATCGCGAAGTCGACCGCGTCCTCGGCCATCACTCGGTAGGTGGTGAGCTTGCCGCCGGCGATCGAGACCAGTCCCGGAGTCACCTCCGTGACGGTGTGCTCACGGGACACCTTGGACGACTTGCTGTCATCCCCCTTGGTGCCAGGTTGGAGCAGCGGGCGCAGACCTGCCCAGGTGCCGATCACGTCGTCGCGGGTCAGTGGCTCGGCGATGATCGCATTGGCCTTGTCCAGCACGTAGTCGATGTCCGCCGCCGAGGCCACCGGGTGGGTGAGATCGCCGTGGTACCCGGTGTCGGTGGTGCCGATCACCCAGTACCGCGACCACGGAATGATGAAGAGCACCGACTTCTCGGTCTGCAGGATGAAGCCATTGCTGGAGTTGATCCGCTCCTTGGGCACGACGATGTGAATGCCCTTGGAGGCGAGCACCTGCAGGCCGCCGTCGTCGGTGGCGAGGTTCTGGGTCTGCTCGGTCCACACCCCGGTGGCACTGATCACGGTGCGGGCCAGCACCTGCAACTGGCTGCCCGACTCCAGGTCGTTGAGCACGGCGCCGGATACCCGGCCGGTGGCATCCTTGGTCAGTTCCACCACCTCGGTGCGGCTGGCGACCAGGGCCCCGTACTGTGCTGCGGTGCGGATCAGGGCGACCACCAGTCGGGCGTCGTCCACCTGGCCGTCGTAGTAGCGCACCGCACCCTGACAGGCACCCGGCTTGATGTCCGGGAAGACCTTCTGCACGCCCTTGGCGCTGAGATGGCGGTGGGTCGGGACGGCCCGGTTGCGGGTGCCGATGGTGGCCAGGGCGTCGTACAGTCCGATGCCGGCGGCCACATAGGGCCGCTCCCACCAGGCGTTCAGCGGGTAGAGGAAGGGGACGGCTCGGACCAAGTGCGGGGCCAGCCGATCGATCAGCAGGCCACGCTCGCCGAGGGCCTCCTTGACCAGCTTGAAGTCGAGCATCTGCAGGTAGCGAAGGCCGCCGTGGACGAGTTTGCTGGATCGGCTGGAGGTGCCGGCGCCCCAGTCCTGGGCCTCGACGATGCCGACCCGCAGCCCGCGGGTGGCCGCGTCCAGGGCGATTCCGGCGCCGGTGACACCGCCGCCCACGACGAGGATGTCGAGCGGCTCGTCGATCATGGCCTCCAATGCCGCCTGCCGGTTGGTCGAGGTCAGTCGTGCTGTCGGTGCGGTCACCTGCTGCTCCTTCATTGGGTCAGTCGCGTCGATCGAGAGTGCCTCGATCTGGGGTCGAATCCGAGTCCTTGGCCGGTGGTGCCTTGCCAGTTCTCGTGGTGTTGAGCATCACTCTGTCGTCTTCGTGCAAGTAAGATCAAGGCCCTGCACGAACGTGCAAGGAGTCCACGAGAGGCGCGCACGAATGACCGAAATGCAACCGTGGGACATCACCGAGTTGCACCGGGTGGCGACCCTGTACTACGTGCAGGAGGAGACGATGGGCTCGATCGCCGGCCGGCTGGGGGTCTCGCGTTCGACCATCTCGCGCCAGCTCAAGCAGGCTCGCGCGCAGGGCCTGGTGCGGATCAGCGTCTCCGACCTGCCCGGCTCGGGCTCGCTCGCCCAGCAGGTTTCGGCAACCTTCGACCTGCGTGCCAATGTCGTCTCGGTGCGTGAGACGGCCACCGACGAGCACCGCCTCGCCCAGGTCGCCAGAGTTGCCGGGCGGGCCCTGAGTGAATGGTTCGGCTCCGGGATGGCGCTCGGGGTGGCGTGGGGGAGCACCGTCTCGGCGGTGATGGACAATCTCGTGCCCAAACCGACTCGGGGTAGCCAGGTCGTGCAGTTGAACGGCGCGGTCAATCCGTCCAGCACCGCGACCCTCTATGTCGGCGATCTCATGCGCCGGGCCTGCGAGGGATTCGACGCCCGGCCGGTGTTCTTCCCGGTGCCGACCTTCTTCGACGACCCCGGCACTCGCCAGGCACTGTGGCGAGAACGCTCCATCGCTCGGGTGGTTGAACTCCAGAAGCGTTGTGACATAGCTGTCTTCGGTGTCGGCGCATGGGATGGTCCGGTGACCTCACACGTCTACGCGGGGGAGTATCTGGACGCCGCCGACATGGCCGAGCTGGAGGGCCACGGCGTGGTCGGCGATGTCTGCACGACCTTTCTGCGCCAGGACGGCAGCTACGCCGACATCCCCCTCAACTCGCGGGGCAGCGGGCCGGATCCCGCCGCTCTGGCGACGATTCCCCGCAGGCTGTGTGTGGCGGCGGGTGTGAGTCGGGTGCCCATTCTGTTGGGAGCGCTGCGGGCGGGGACGATCACCGATCTCTTCGTGGACGAGCAGACGGCGGGTGAACTGTTGCGGCGCAATGGTGCTGGCGCTTCGTTGGGTTCTGCCGGTCGCGGACGCGGCGCTCCTGGCGGCCGCCGGGGATGAGCCTCGGCGAGTTGGTCGCCGGCGTGTGCCCGCGATCGTCGGGCGACCGGGATGCGACTGGCCTGCGGGGCCCCGTGCGGGCCGGGGCCGGGATCTGCAGGATCTGCCGGGATCTGCAGGGAAGGGCAGAGGGTGAGTGGGGATCTGCAGGGGTTCGGCCGCCTGGGGGTATGGGAATAGGACATCCTATTCGTCTGCAGAGACGTCAGAACGCAGGTACCAGAGGCATTTTCAGGCAGCTCCCAGGTAATGTCCAGATTATCTGGTTTAGTGGTAATGCCGTTCACTACCGGTTACTGTGATCCACGCCGACCGAAATGGATCGGTAAATTGTCACAGCTACCTAAAGGGGATCAGCATCGTGCCATCCAGACCACGCGGCCTGAGTCGGCCTGACGAACACATCGCCGAGACCCAGCCGGACAACGAGGCCTACGTGCGCTCGGTACACGACCGCGGTCTTGCCTTCGACCTGGCCACCCTGAGCCGTCGGCAGATGCTGTCGTTGGCCGGAGGGGCGGGCATCGCCGGTCTCCTGGGGCTTCGGACCTCGGACGCGCTCGCCGCCTGCGGACTCACCGAGGTGGACACCGAGACCGAAGGGCCCTACCCCGCCGATGGCAGCAACGGCCCCAACGTGCGTGTCCAGGACGGCATCGTCCGCCAGGACATCCGCTCGTCCTTCGGCAGCGGCACCGGCACCGCGGCAGGCGTCCCGTTGACCATCAACCTCACCGTGCAGGACCTTGAATGCGTCGCGCTCGCCGGGGTCGCGGTGTACCTGTGGCACTGCGACCGGGACGGGAACTACTCGCTATACTCGGCGGGGATCACCGGGGAGAACTACCTGCGCGGCATCCAGCAGGCCGACTCGAACGGGCTGGTGAGCTTCACCAGCATCTTCCCTGGCTGCTATTCGGGTCGGTGGCCGCACATCCACTTCGAGGTGTACAGCTCCCTGGCCGAAGCCACCGCAACCAGCAGCACCATCGTCAAGACATCCCAACTGGCCTTGCCTGAGGCCGCCGCGCGCGAGGTCTACGCCACCACCGGATACTCCAGCAGCATCACCAACCTCAACCGGATCACCCTGGCCACCGACAACGTCTTCTCCAACAACAGTGCCTCCGGCCAGATCGCCGAGGTCACCGGGGACACCACCAACGGCTACACCGCCTCGCTGACCATCGCGGTGGACGGCGAATCCTCGGCCGTGGCCGGTCGCGAGTATCGATTCCCGACCCCGCACGGCCGCCGTCCCGGTGCCTGAGCCCGCCTCCGACCTCGACGAAAGATGCTCATGAAGAAGACTTCAGCCAACAGAACCGTCCGCCGGACACAACTCGCCCGCCTCGGCGCGGGCGCGATCACGGTCGTCGCTCTCGGCGCCTCCCTGGGTATCGGTCCCGCCGTGGCCGCACCCGCCACCACCGAACTGGGCAGTGAGCTCAGTGCCGGAACCACCATGACCGCCACGCAGTATCTGGCCTCACCCAGTGGTCAGCACGAGATCGCCATCGATGGTGAAGCCACCGACCAGAATGACGACGCGGTCGGGGTGTACCTGTGGGGCTGGTCCGGGAACCGGGCCTACCTGAACACGAATATGAACGGCCTGGATCAGTCCGAGAACGAACTCGTCATGCAGAGCGACGGAAATCTCGTGCTGTACAACGCCGGCACGGCGTACTGGAACTCGGGAACCGCCGGCAATGAAGGAGCTCGCGCGGTGCTGCAGGATGACGGCAACTTCGTCGTCTACTCGGCCTCGGGCACACCGCTCTACAACACCGGCACGGTGCAGACCGAACTGCTGGGGATGACCTGGCTGGGCAACACCTGGACCTCGTACCTGGACAGTGGCTGGTCCGTGCAGAGCCCGGATGGCCGGTACCGGCTGATCCAGCAGAGCGACGGCAACCTGGTCGCCTATTCGCCGACTCGGGCGGTGTGGTGGTCCGGCACCGTCGGGGCTAACGGCATCGCCGCCGTCCAGCAGGACTGCAACGTGGTGGTTTACGACGATGCCGACTCACCGGTCTGGACCACCGGCACGAGCGCATCCACCGGCTTCTGCACCCTGGCCATGCAGAGCGATGGAAACGTGGTGCTCTACCGCTACGCCACCGCGACCACCGCGACTCCCACCGTGCTCTGGCAGTCGGCCACGGCAGGAGCCTAACCAGCGATCGCCACGCGCCGGCCGGGCTCTGCGTGCAGGAGTGCCGGCCGGCGCTGTGCTGATCGAGTTCCGGCTGGCGCTGTGCTGATTGAGTTCCGGCTGGCAGCATGCCCCCATGAATCTGGGTGCTGAAGGTGCCACCGGAACGTACATCGGGCTGATCGGAGCCGACACCGAGGCCACCAAAGCGGATCTGGTCAACGCCGCCGAGGTGGGCCGGCTCTTGGCCGCCGCGGGCGCGGTGCTGGTCTGCGGCGGCGGTGGCGGGGTGATGGAGGCCGGCTGCCATGGCGCCAGCTCGGTCGGTGGTCTCACCGTGGGACTGCTGCCGGGGCTGCGTCGGGACGCGGGCAATCGGTATCTGAGCGTGAGTATCCCAACCGGCATGGGTGACCTGCGCAATGGTCTGATCGTCCGCTCATCGCAGGCGCTCATCGCGGTCGGAGGCGGGTGGGGCACGCTCAGTGAGATCGCCCTGGCGCGCAAGGCGGGACTGGTGGTCGCCGCGCTCGGGTCGTGGGAGTTGCCCCGACATCCGCTGGTGATGACCCAGACCCCGACCCAGGCGGTCTCGGTGGCTCTCGATGCCGCCGGCCGCGTCGCCGCCCGGTGAACCAGCTCCCCGGCTCGGTCCCGGCTCAGGTCTCACCCGCTGGCCCACTCGACTCACCGATCGACTCCCCTGAACGCCCCGATCCGGCGGCTCTCGCCGATTCCCTGCTGGCTCGGTGGCCGTTGCCCCAGAACTCGGCTCCGGCCGTGGATCTGGTCCGCCGCTACAGTGAGTCGGGCCGGCACTATCACGACCTTCGCCATCTGAGCGAAGTCCTTGACCGGATCGATGAGCTGAGGAGGGCCGGCGCTCCGTCGCGGGCCCCGAGCATGGTCCGGCTGGCCGCGTGGTACCACGACGCCATCTACGACGGTGCTCCCGAGCCGGAACGCCGGTCGGCCGATCTGGCCCGGAAATCCTTGCACGAGAACCTGTCTGGCCCCGCCATCGAGGAAGTCGCCCGGCTCGTGGAGCTCACCGCCGAGCATCGGCCGTCCGCCGAGGACGTCGACGGATGCCTGCTCAGCGACGCCGACCTGGCCATCCTGGCCGCCGATCCGGACCGGTACGCCGAGTATGCCGCCGCAGTGCGCCGGGAGTACTCGCACGTCGCCGACAACGACTTTCGCCGCGGGCGCGGGGCAATTCTGCGCTCGCTGCTCAACACCGGTATCTACAGCGGCGCGGCGGCCCGCCAGGCGTGGCAGGCCAGGGCCCGAGCCAACCTCGAGCGGGAACTGGAACAGTTGGACGGCATCTGACAAATGTCATAGCCGGCTCGTGCAGCCCTCATCCGAGCCGATGACCTGGCGCACCGGGGATGGCCCGCACCCGGCGGCAGAGTGGAGTCATGACCACAGCAACCGCCCCACAGACCCCACTCCACACCCCGACCGCTTCCCAGGCCGACACCGACATCGTGCTCGCGGTCACCGACCTGTACCGCAGCTACGGACGCCCGCCCGCCACCCTCGCCCACCGGCTCACCGTCAATCCCTTCGCCAGCGCCCGTGACACCCGCTTCGCCGCGGTCCGCGGTGTGAGCTTTGAGGTTCGCCGCGGCGAACTGTTTGCCCTGCTCGGCAGCAACGGAGCCGGCAAGACCTCCACCGTGGAGGCCCTGGAAGGTCTGGCCCCGCCCACCGGCGGTTCAGTGCGGGTGCTCGGCCTGGACCCGTACCGCCAGGGCTCGGCGGTGCGCTCCCGCACCGGGATCATGCTGCAAGAGGCCGGCTTCCCCGACGGATTGACCGCCGCCGAGTACGCCACCGCCTGGGCCGCCACCCTGCCCCACCCACGGCCGGTGGAGGAGGCCCTCGACCTGGTCCAGCTCGGGCACCGGGCCCGCGTCCAGATCGCCAGCCTCTCCGGCGGAGAACGACGCCGTCTCGACCTCGCCCTGGCCCTGCTCGGGCGCCCCGAGGTGCTCTTCCTCGACGAGCCCACCACCGGGCTCGACCCCCAGTCCCGGCACCAGGTGTGGCAGCTCGTCCAGGACCTGCTCGACGAAGGCACCACGATCCTGCTCACCACCCATTACCTGGAGGAGGCCGAGCGGCTGGCCGACCGGATCGCCATCATGAGCCAGGGACGGATCGCCGTCGAGGGCACCGTCCAGGAACTGGTCTCGCGGCAGCACTCCATCATCACCTTCGACCTGGATGCGGACACCCCCCTCGACATCCGAAACCGGATCGCGGCCTTCGCCGAGACGGATCCGAATCAGAAGTCCTTTGAGATCAGGACGTTTCAGCTGCAGCGCACGCTGGCCGAGCTGATCGCCCTGGCCGGTGAGAGTGTCACGCTCGGCCGGCTACAGGCTCGCAGCGCCACCCTGGAGCAGGCCTTCCTCTCAGTCGTCACCCAGCCCGAAGACGACTGATCCCGACTAGCCGTCACACCATCTGCCGCAACGCATCTGGCCGCTGACCTGGCAGATGTCCTCGTGCGCAAAGACACCCGACGTCCACCTGCTCGACTCTTCCCCGGATCAGCAGTGCTACTGCCTTCCAACAACTTTCAGGAGAACCAGAGATGACCACCTTGGCCCGCCAGCATGACCTACCCACCCCCTCGGCCACCGGCCCACTCACCCTCGCCCGCCGAACTCTGGCCCTGGCTGCTCTGGAGACCCGGATCTTCCTGCGCAACCGGACCGCCGTCGTCAACGCCACACTGCTCCCGCTGGCCCTGGCCGGGGCATTCGCGCTGATCGGCATGCAAGGAGATGCGGCCAGGGTGCTGCCGGTGGCGATGGCCATCGCCTCCTGCCTGATCTTCGTCGTCTACTACTCCATCGTCGGTGCCGTGGTCGCCCGACGCCAAAGCGGGGTGCTCAAGCGGCTGCTCACCGGCACCGTGCCCCGACCCGGCATCCTGGCTGCCGGCTGCGCCCCCTTCCTCGCCCTCTTCGTGGCCGAGGTGGCACTCGCCGTCGCCGCGGTCTCGGCCTTGCGAGGCGCGCCCGCGCACCCGCTGATCATCGTCCTCGCGGTTCTCCTGGCCGGGGTGACCTGGTCCCTACTGGCCTTGGCCTCCACGGTCTTCACCAGGTCGGTGGAGAGCGCGCAGGTGACCACCGTGCCTCTGATGCTCGGCTCACTGCTCTTCAGTGGCCTCTCCCTGCCGACGGCCTGGATGCCCGAGCCGGTCCGGGTGATCGCCGAACTCAGCCCGCTGCGCCCGGTCACCGATCTCACCTGGCTGGCCACCACGGGCCACGCCAACCCCGAGGAGGTCTTCGTCCAGGGCACCGTGTGGGCCGGAATCGGAGTCGAAGTGGCCGTGTTGCTCGCGTGGGCGCTGGCCGCAACGCTCGTGCTGCGTCGGTTCCGCTGGGAAGCCCGGGTCTGACCCTGATACCCGGCACGACTCGCCCCGCCCGGCCTCGGGCGGGGCGGTCCGCTGACGACCGAAATGAAAGGATCACTGCTATGAACGAGGTCCGAGGACCATCCACCCGGGGGGTGGAGGTCTACAGCAGGCAGACGCTCTACGCAACGATCCTGCTGCTCGTCCTAGCGTCCGTCCTGGTGGCCACTCCCACCCAGAACGCGATGGTGGTCCTGGTCACCGCCGGGCTGACGACGGTGCTGGCCGGTCTCTGCGTGGGCATCCTGGAGTACTTCCTGTCCTGGATGCGACGCGAACCGTCGGCACGGCTTTCCACTCGGAACCGGCCCAGGCGGGCGGTCACCGCTGGCAGCGTGGTCGCCCTCGTGGTGGCCGGGGTACTCGCCTGGTGGCTGATCACCAGGGTCGACCAGGATCAGGCAGCCCTCTTCGCCAGTGCATCCTTCGGCCTCGTGGTGGCCTGCTGGACCCCGATGCTGAGCCTGCGGCAGGCGAGCCTGAGCGCTCTGGCCGCGACCCTGGTGGCCATCGGCGCTGTCCTGGTGTGGGCGCCCGATCTGCACCCGATCCTGCTGATCCTCGTCCCGCTTCTGGTCGGGGCGTTGGTCTTCACCTTCGCTGCCACCTGCTGGGTGCTGCGGGTGACGATCGAACTGGATCACGCCCGGGAGGTCAACGCCCGGCTCGCCGTGGCCCAGGAACGCCTGCGGATGTCCCGCGACCTGCACGACGTGGTCGGACGCACCCTGGCAGCGGTCTCCCTGAAGACCCAGCTGGCGGCCGGCCTGACCGAACGCGGCCGTCAGGCCGAAGCACTGGCCGAACTGGCTGCGGTGCGCGAACTCGCCGATGAGGCCGCCACCCAGGTGCGCTCGGTGGCGCACGGCTACCGCGACCTCGACCTGCAGCAGGAGATCATTGGCGCTCGCGAGTTGCTGAGCGCCTCCGGAGTGGCCTGCCGGGTGGTGATCGACCCCGCACTGCGCGAGTCCAGCGGGGACCTTCAGGAGTTCGCGTCCCTGGGGTGGGTGGTGCGAGAGGCGGTGACGAACCTGCTTCGGCACTCCGACGCCCGCCGGTGCGAGATCGCGATCAGGCCGCACGACGAACCGGACGAGACGGGTCGGCTACACGCCGGTGCCCAGGTGCGGATCAGCAACGACCGGCCCCGCGCGGCCGGCCGGGGGTCTGGCTCCGGCAGCGGTCTGCGTGGTCTGTCCGAACGACTCGATGAGGTTGGCGGCGTGCTGCGGACCAGCGCCGGTGAGGACGAGTTCGTGGTCACCGCGTGGGCGCCCAGTTCTCCGGGTGACCGCCTCCGCAGCGCGCCTGGGTCGGTGGGGCCGACGGCGGATGCGATCGAATCCTTGAAGGCGTCGAATCCTTGAGACATCGAAATCGCTGAGACATCGCATGGTTGAGACGTCGAATGGTCGAGAGAACGAATGTTGAGACAGGGAAGGTGATGTGCAGGTGATCCGGGTGCTGCTCGCCGACGACGAACACCTGGTTCGTCAGGCGCTCGCCGGGCTGCTCGGCCTCGAGGACGACCTCGAGATCGTCGCTGAGGCCGCCTCCGGGGCCGAGGCGGTGGCCGCTGCCCGGCTGCATCTGCCCGACGTCGCGGTGCTCGACCTGCAGATGCCCGGACTCGACGGCATCGACACCGCGCGGGCAATCAGCGCCGAGGCGCCCGACTGCCGCTGTCTCATCGTCACCTCGCACGGACTGCCGGGATACCTGAAGTCCGCCTTGGCGGCGGGTGTGCGGGGCTTCCTGCCCAAGACGGCCTCGGCGGCGACCCTGAGCCAGGTGATCCGTTCGGTCGCCGCGGGTGAGCGGTACGTCGATCCTCAACTGGCCGCCGAGGCGATGAGCGCGGGGGATTCGCCGTTGTCGGCCCGCGAGGCGGACGTGCTGGCGCTGGCCGACGCCGGCGCCCCGGTGGAGGAGATCGCCGAACGGATCCACCTCTCAGCGGGGACTGTGCGCAACTATCTGTCCAATGCGGTGGGCAAACTCGGCGCCACGAACCGGCACGAAGCCGTTCGGATCGCCCGCTCGAAAGGCTGGATCTGACCCCGGGCTCCAACTCAGTCGCGGGTGCGCATCGCCTTGGCGTAGTCCCGGTTGAGCTGGCTGATCACGTCCAGCGGGATCTCCTTGGGGCAGGCGGCGGCGCACTCACCGATATTCGTGCACCCGCCGAAGCCCTCGTGATCGTGCTGGTTGACCATCGCGACCACCCGGCTCATCCGCTCCGGCTGACCCTGCGGCAACTCCCCGAGGTGGGTCACCTTGGCCGACATGAAGAGCATCGCCGAGGCGTTCGGGCAGGCCGCGGCGCACGCCCCGCAGCCGATGCACACCGCGGCCTCGAAGGCCCGGTCGGCGTTCGGCTTGGGCACCAGAAGCGCCTCCGCGTCCGGGGACGCCCCGGTGTTCACCGAGATGAAGCCACCCGAGGCGATGATCCGGTCGTAGGCGGACCGGTCCACGACGAGGTCCTTGATCACCGGGAAGGCGTCGGCCCGCCAGGGCTCGATGGTGATCGTGTCGCCGTCGCTGAACGAGCGCATGTGCAACTGGCAGGTGGTGGTCACCTCCGGCCCGTGCGCCTGGCCGTTGATCATCAGCCCGCACATGCCGCAGATGCCCTCGCGGCAGTCCGAGTCGAAGGCGACCGGCTCGACGCCCTCGTCCTGCAGGTTCTCGTTGAGCACGTCGAGCATCTCCAGGAAGGACATGTCCTCGGAGACGTCGTCGAGCTGGTAGGTGGCCATCTGGCCGTCGGATGCGCCGGCGGCCTGGCGCCAGATGTTAAGGGTGATCTTCACTTGTAGCTCCGCGTCTTCAGCTCGATGTTCTCGTACACCAGGGGCTCTCGGTGCAGCACCGGCGGTGCGTCCTCACCGGCCCACTCCCAGCCGGCCACGTAGAGGAAGTCGTCGTCGTCGCGCAGCGCCTCGCCGTCCTCGGTCTGGGACTCGGCCCGGAAGTGTCCACCGCACGATTCGCGCCGGTGCAGGGCGTCGATGCACATGAGCTCGCCGAGTTCGATCAGGTCGGCCACCCGGCCGGCCTTTTCCAGCGACTGGTTGAGCTCATCCGCCTTGCCGAGCACCTTCAGGTCCGTCCAGAACTCGTGCTTGAGTTTGCGGATCTGCTCGATGGCGTGGCGCAGGCCTTCCTCGGTGCGCTCCATCCCGCAGTACTCCCACATGATGTGGCCCAGTCGCTTGTGGAAGGAGTCCACCGTCTGCTTGCCGTTGCAGGTCATGAAGTGCTGGATCCGGCGCTCCACCGACTCGCGGGCGTGGACCACGGCCGGGTTGTCGTCGGCCACCTTGGGGAAGGGGCCGCCGGCGAGGTAGTCCCGGATCGTGTTCGGCAGGACGAAGTACCCGTCCGAGAGGCCCTGCATGAGCGCCGAGGCGCCGAGCCGGTTGGCGCCGTGGTCGGAGAAGTTCGCCTCGCCGACGCAGTACAGGCCCTCGATCGAGGTCATCAGGTCGTAGTCGACCCAGAGCCCGCCCATCACGTAGTGCACGGCCGGGTAGATGCGCATCGGCACCTCATACGGGTTCTCCCCGGTGATCCGGGCGTACATGTCGAACAGGTTGCCGTACTTGGCCTCCACCGCCGGGCGGCCGAGGCGGGAGATCGCGTCGGCGAAGTCCAGGTACACCCCGCGGCGCACCATCCGCTCGGAGCCGTCCGCCTGCACCTCCGCCACCGCCGGGCCGACGCCCTTGCCGTCGTCGCACTGGTACTTGGCCGCCCGCGAGGCGATGTCGCGGGGGACGAGGTTGCCGAAGCTCGGGTAGATCCGCTCCAGGTAGTAATCGCGGTCCTGTTCGGGGATCTGGCGGGGATCCTTGTCGGCGTCGGCGGCGTTCTTCGGCACCCAGATCCGGCCGTCGTTGCGCAGCGACTCCGACATCAGCGTCAGCTTGGACTGGTGCGCCCCCGAGACCGGGATGCAGGTGGGGTGGATCTGGGTGTAGCAGGGGTTGCCGAAGTAGGCGCCCTTGCGGTGTGCCCGCCAGGTGGCCGTGACATTGCAGCCCATCGCATTCGTGGACAGGAAGAAGACGTTGCCGTAGCCGCCCGAGGCCAGCACCACCGCGTCGGCGGTGTGGGTCTCGACCTCCCCGGTGACCATGTCCCGGGCGATGATCCCGCGGGCCTTGCCGTCCACGACGATGAGTTCGAGCATCTCGTGCCGGGCGTACATCTCCACCGTGCCAGCCGCGATCTGCCGTTCCAGGGCCTGATAGGCGCCGATCAGCAACTGCTGGCCGGTCTGGCCGCGGGCGTAGAAGGTGCGCGAGACCTGCACGCCGCCGAAGGAGCGGTTGTCCAGCAGGCCACCGTACTCGCGGGCGAAGGGGACTCCCTGGGCCACGCACTGGTCGATGATGTTCGCGCTGACCTCGGCAAGGCGGTAGACGTTGGTCTCCCGGGCCCGGTAGTCGCCGCCCTTGACAGTGTCGTAGAAGAGGCGCTGGATCGAGTCGCCGTCCTCCTTGTAGTTCTTCGCCGCGTTGATGCCGCCCTGGGCGGCGATCGAGTGGGCTCGCCGGGGGGAGTCCTGGTAGCAGAAGGACTTCACGTGGTAGCCGGCCTCGCCGAGAGTGGCCGCCGCAGCCCCGCCGGCCAGGCCGGTGCCGACGATGATGATCGACAGCTTGCGCCGGTTCGCCGGGTTGACGAGCTTGGTCTCGAACTTGTGCCGCTCCCACTTGTCCCGCAGCGGGCCGATCGGCGCCTTGACGTCGGCGATGTCCCCGCCGAGCTGGTAGTAGCCGTCCACCAGTTCACCGATCGACGGCGGCGCCGGGGGGGCCAAGGTCCCCTGCGCGGAGGCCGATGGGCTGGGCGTGCGCTGGTCGGTCAGGGTGTCGAGGTGCGGGGTGGTCATCAGCGTCCTTATCGATTCCTGGGCCGGTCTGCCGCCGGTCTGCCTTGGTGCGTCGTAGGGGGTGGGGCTAACTGATCAGGCCGAAGGCGACCGACAGCGGGACCAGCGCGAAGCCTCCCGCGACGATGATCGCCAAGAGCAGTGCGGCGCCCTTGACCTGCGCGGCGCTGCGGTCGGTGTGGGTCCAGCCCAGGGTCTGGCAGGCGCTCCAGAAACCGTGCCGAAGGTGCATGCCGAGGGCAGCCAGGGCCAGCAGGTAGATCACCACCACCCACCACACGCCGAAGCCGGCCACGAGCCTGTCGTACGGCTCGGCGTAGTCGCCGTTCACCCGGATCGTGTTGGTGGTGAACTGCAACAGGTGGAAGACGATGAACAGCAGCAGCGTGATGCCGCCCCAGCGCATCCACCGGGACGAGACGGACGCGGCGACCGCCTTCTTCGCCACGTACCGCTGGGAGCGGGCACCGTTGGCCCGGCGCCACAGGGAAACGGCCGAGGTGACGTGGAGGACGAGCGCGACGATGAGCAGCAGGCGGAACAGCCAGAGGAAGCCGCTGTACGGCAGGATCGGCTCGCCGATGGTGCGCAGGTGATGCGCGTACTCGTTGAATGCGTCGGCACCGGCGAAGGCCTTGAGGTTGCCGTACATGTGCATGAATACGTAGAACACGAACAACAGGCCCGAGGCGGCCATCACCATCTTGGTGGCGACGGTCGTCCGCCTGGCGGAGCGTTGGGACGGGGGTACGAGCGAAGTGGCCACCGTCGAACCGTAGCGCCTGACTTGGCGGTAGGTCCCAGGGGGCACGGTGACCCAGGACACAGAAGGGACACAGAATCCCCCAAGATCGGCCACGAGGTGGGTCCCGCCGAGCCATGCGGGCGTGCCACGACCGCGAACGTGACGAGCGCCACGTCGGGCCGCCTGGAGGCCGAGCGGGGGTGTCGAGGGGGTCTCGGCTCAGCGACCCCAGCCGCTGCTCATCCAGGCGCCCGGGCCGGGCCGCCAACTCGTCGGGCGGGTGGGGGGAGTGGACCAGCGGGAGGGTGCCTTCGGGGCCTGGTCGGCCTCGACCGGGCCTCGGGCGGCGGCGATCAGCACGGCGGTGACCGCCGCGATCTGTTCGGCGGTGGGATTGCCGTCGATCCGCAGGGTGGGCGCGATGTGGCCCGGTTCGTCGGGCCCGCCCACGTTCGCGGGCCCACCCGGGTGCGCCGGCTGGGTGGGACTCACAGCGGGATGTTCCCGTGCTTCTTGGCGGGCAGGCTGGCGCGCTTGGTGAGCAGGCCCCGCAGCGCCTGGGTCACGGCCACCCGTGTGGTCGAGGGCATGATCACCGCGTCGACGTACCCCCGCTCGGCGGCGATGTACGGGTTGGCCAGGTGCTTCTCGTACTCGGCGATCAACTCGGCTCGCATGCCGTCCACGTCCCCGCCCGCGTCCGCGGTCTCCTTCAACTGACCCCGGTACAGGATGTTCACCGCCCCTTGAGCGCCCATTACCGCGATCTGCCCGGTCGGCCAGGCCAGGTTGATGTCCGCGCCCAGGTGCTTGGAGCCCATCACGTCGTAGGCGCCGCCGTATGCCTTGCGGGTGATGACGGTGACCATCGGCACCGTTGCCTCGGCATAGGCGTACAGCAACTTGGCGCCGCGTCGGATGATCCCGCCCCACTCCTGGTCGGTGCCGGGCAGGAAGCCCGGGACGTCGACGAAGGTGAGGATCGGCAGGTTGAAGGCGTCGCACATCCGCACGAAGCGGGCGCCTTTCTCCGAGGCGTCGATGTCCAGGCACCCGGCCAGTTGCATGGGCTCGTTGGCCACCACCCCCACCGGGGTGCCGTCCACCCGGGCGAAGCCACAGATGAGGTTGGGCGCGTACAGGCCGTGGAAGGGCAGGAAGTCGCCGTCGTCGACGACGTGCGCGATGACGTCCGCCATCGAGTACGGCACATTGGGTGAGTCCGGGATGACGGTGTCGAGCCACTTGTCCTGCTCGCTCACCTCGAGTTCGGACTCGTCCCCGAAGTAACCGGGGGGCATCTCCAGGTTGTTTGCGGGCAGGAAGCCCAGCAGGGTCTTGACGTAGTCGATGGCGTCCTGTTCGTCCGAGCCCATGTAGTGCGCCACGCCCGAGACCGTGTTGTGGGTGCGGGCCCCGCCCAGGTCCTCGAAGCCGACGTCCTCCCCGGTGACCGTCTTGATCACGTCCGGGCCGGTGATGAACATGTGCGAGGTCTGGTCGACCATGACGATCGCGTCGGTGATGGCGGGGGAGTAGACGGCTCCACCCGCGCACGGACCCATCACCAGCGAGATCTGCGGGATCACCCCGGAGGCGTGCACGTTGCGCCGGAAGATCTCCGCGTACAGCGCCAGGGAGACCACGCCCTCCTGGATCCTTGCGCCGCCGGAGTCGTTGATGCCGACGACCGGGCAACCGACCTTCATGGCGTAGTCCATGACCTTGCAGATCTTCTCGCCGAAGACCTCTCCCAGCGAGCCGCCGAAGACGGTGAAGTCCTGGGCGAAGACGGCAACCTGGCGTCCGTCGACGGTGCCGTGACCGGTGACCACGCCGTCCCCGTACGGACGGTCGTGCTGCTGCCCGAAAGCGTAGGAACGATGCCGGGCGTAGCCGTCCAACTCGGTGAACGATCCCTCGTCCAAGAGCATCTCGATGCGCTCGCGAGCGGTGCGTTTGCCCCGCTCGTGCTGCTTGGCGATGGCCCGTTCCGAGCCGGCGTGCTCCATCTCCTGCTCGCGGCGGACGTGATCCGCCAACTTGCCGGCCGTGGTGGCCAGGTCGGGAGGAGTCGTGTGATCTGTCGTCGTAAGGTCGGCCACGCCAAGCCCTTCCAGCATCCGGTCATGCATTCTCGCCGGACGCCCCGGCGACTCGCCGGTTACGCGCCCAGGGGCACCATCACCCGCGCCGAGCCTAGACGTACGGCCTACGCTGATCCCATGCGGGCGGCATTCTCGGATCTGCGGCGACCACCGCTGCGGAGCACCTCGCTGCGCACGGCGCTGGTCGGAAACGGGCTCCCTCTGCGCAGACTCGACGTGAGCGATGTCACGGGATCGACGAACGCGGACCTCGTGTCGCTGGCCAGAACCGGCGCCGACGAGGCCCCGGACCGAACCCTGCTGGTCACCGAGCATCAGACCGCCGGCCGCGGACGCCTGGGCCGCAGTTGGCTCACCCCGGCGCGGTCGTGCCTGACCTTCTCGGTGCTGCTGCGGCCCGAGACGCCGATGCACACCTGGTCATGGCTCTCGCTGCTGGCCGGCTTGGCGGTGACCAACACGCTGCGCCGACACGCCGGGGTCGAGGCGCGCCTGAAGTGGCCCAACGACGTCCTGGTCCCGGTGCTGTCGCCGACTCATCGGCCGCTGGTGCTTTCGGAGCTGCCGGACGACTCTGCCTCGCCCGGCAATCCCGCGCACTTCCCGGCGAGCGGCCCACCCCAGGGGCGGCCGGTGGCCCCGCCAGGCAAGGTCGCCGGAATCCTTGGCGAGATCGTGCCCGCCGCCGAGCCCGGGTCCGCACCGGCTGCGGTGCTCGGCATCGGCCTCAACGTCACCCTGTCCGCCGAGGAGTTGCCCGTCCCTACGGCCACCTCGCTGGCCCTGGCCGGGGCAGCGACCACCGACCGCGAACTGTTGCTGCGCGCCATCGTGCGCGAACTCGCCCGTCTCGACGACCAGTGGCGTGCCCATCACGGCGACGCCGAGGCCAGCGGCTTGGCGGCTGCGGCCCGGGAGTCGTGCGACACCCTGGGCAGCCTGGTCCGGGTCCAGCGCCCCGCGCACCCCGACCTGCTGGGGATCGCCGAAGGACTGGACGAATCCGGCCGACTGCTGGTGCGCGAGGGCGACCGGCTCGTCCCGGTGGCTGCTGGCGACGTGACTACCGTCCGCCCCGGTGAGCCGCTCGGATGAACGCTGGGCAGGCTCGGGGAGAGCACGACGCCACCAGCCCGGGCACCGAGGCCGTCGTCGAGGCCGCGCTCACCGAGGAGGAGCGGATCCTGGGTGCTCCGCGCACCCTGCGTGGCCCGGATGTGGCGGCCAAAGCGGGTGTGTCGACCTTCTCCGCCCGCAGGTTCTGGCGGGCCCTGGGGCTGCCGGTGGTCGAACCCGAGCAGCGGGCCTTCACCGAGTCCGACGTGCAGGCTCTGCAAGCGGTCAGCGCCCTGGTCCGCGACGGGGTGCTCGACGACCAGCTCGCCCTGGCGTTGACCCGGGCCGTCGGCCGGTCGGTGGACCGGATGGCGTCCTGGCAGGTGCAACTGCTCGGTGAGGAGTTCGCCGACGCCGCCGCGGATCTCGCCGCTCAGTCGGGGCAGATGGGCGACGGAAGCGCCGCGGATGCAGCAGTGGAGGCAGCGGTGGGCCGGGTGGCAGAGCTGGCCCCTGACTTCGCCGACGGTTTCGAGGCGCTCATCGTCTACGCCTGGCGGCGGCACCTGGCCTCGGCGATGCGGCGCTTCGTCACCGAGACCTCTCCGGACAACAGCGTGCCGATGCTGCGGCGCTCGGTCTGCTTCGCCGACCTGGTCTCCTTCACCCGGCTCGTCCGCCGGCTGCCCGAACGCGAGCTCAGCGGAGTCGTCCAACGCTTCGAGTCGATCACCTCCGATGCCATCACCTCCGCCGGTGGACGGGTGATCAAGACGGTCGGGGACGAGGTGCTCTTCGTGGCCTGGCCACCGGAGGTGGCGGTGGAGGCGGCCTTGAGTATCGCGATGCAGATCGGAGCCGACCCGATGCTGCCGGACGTGCGGGTCGGCATCGCCACCGGCGAGGTACTGGCCCGGCTGGGCGACGTGTACGGGGCGACGGTCAACCTGGCCAGCCGGATGACCAGCCTGGCCCAGCCGGGTCACGTGATCTGCGATGAGGTGACCGCACAGGCCCTCGAGGACGACGAACGGATCACCTGCACGCCACTGCGCCGGCGTTCGGTCAAGGGGCTGGGCCAGGTCACCCCCTGGCTGGTCACCTGGGCCAGCCAGGAGCCACGGCACCGGTGGCGGCTGTCGCTACCCGGTCTCGGATGAGCCGGTGGGAGTCTGCGAGTTCTGCGGGGGCTTGAGGTCGTCGCCAAGTTCGTAGACGAAGACGAACTGACGGTAGGCCCAGAACCGGAACAGCGTGGACAACACCAACCCGACCCCGTTCGCCGAAATATTGTCTGCCAGTGGAGTTTTCAAGCCAAGGGCGTAGTGCGAGACGAACAGACAGGCCAATCCGATGCCCAGCCCGATGATATTGATCAGCGCGAACTGGACGAGTTCTCGACCGGGATTCGGGGTGCGGCGGTGCCGGAACGTCCACTGTCGATTGCCGTACCAGGCGAAGCAGGTCGCCACCGTGACCGAGATGACCTTGGCGGTCAGCGGCTTGTGCAGGAGCAGGTCGCCGGGGCCGAACCGGAGCAGATTGAACAGTCCGACGTCGATGACGTAGGCGAGCGCGCCCACCACGCCGAACTTCAGGACCTCGCGGACTAGGACGTCGAGGGCGCCGCGCAGGCGTGCCACCAGGCCCATGGACACCGAGGCTGGTGGATTTCAGGCGGCGATGCTGTTGTCCGCCGCGGCGCTGGTGCCGAGCGAGACGTCAGAAGCGGGGGTGGCCCCGGGATCGTCGCTGTTCGGGGCTGGAGTCTGGGTGGCTTTCGGCTGCGGCGTGGGTCGTGGGGTCACGTCCATCCGCATCACGAAGATCAGTCCGATCGCGACGGCCGCGATCAGCAGGATGACCTCAAGCATTGGGGGAAGTCCTTAGGCTCGTCCGGCCCTCTAAGGATGACCCCTCTCCTGGGATGTCACGACATCGAACACGCCGGAATCTGGTCGAATCTCGGCATCGGCGGAGTGTCGGCCAAGCGGCACGCGCTGCCAGGCCGTTATGGCCGATAAGAAATCCGGCGTTTCGTGGCCCCCTTCACTCCCACTGAGTGGATTTGGAGTCGGCTCGGGAGTGTCGGATCCCGATTGGGTCGCCGTCGCGCCCGACAACCCCCGTGCCGCCCGGCCGTAGGCGCTCGGATGTCCGGCTCGAACCCGCCCGCGACGTGTCTCGGACCACGTGGACGGTGTCCTAGGCTTGCCGCCGTGTCGAGCCAGCACCCCGGAGGATTCCCCACCGTCGCAGTCGTCGGCGACGGGCAGCTTGCCCGGATGATGGCCGAGGCGGCCGGTCCGCTCGGAGTGCGGCTCAGGCTGCTCGCCGGTGACCCGGACTCCTCCGCTGCCCAGGTGATCCCCGACGTCGTCCTGGGTAGCCACACCGAGGAGGCCGATGTACGCCAGGTCGCCGACGGCGTGGCCGCGCTGACCTTCGACCATGAGCACGTGCCGACCGAGATTCTGCGGCGGCTCCAGCAGGACGGCTATCCGGTTGGCCCACCACCGCAGGCGCTGGTGCATGCCCAGGACAAGCTCGTCATGCGGGAGCGGTTGGGGGCCTTGCTCGGCGAGGACGGCCTCGCCGCGAACCCGCACTGGGCTCGGGTGCGGTCCGCCGTGGAGGTGGCCGACTTCGCTGCCGAGGTCGGCGGCTGGCCGGTGGTGGTCAAGACCCCCCGGGGTGGTTACGACGGCAAGGGCGTGGTCGTCGCCTCGGGTCCGAAGGACGTTCCGGCTGACTGGTTCGAGCGCTTCAGCGAAGGTCTGCTGGCCGAGCAGAAGGTCGACTTCACTCGCGAACTCGCCGTCCTGGTGGCGCGCAGCCCGAGCGGGCAGGCGGCGGCCTGGCCGGTGGTGCAGACCATTCAGGTCGACTCGATCTGCGACGAGGTGATCGCGCCGGCGCCCGGGCTCAGCCCGGAACTGGCGGCGGCAGCCACCGAGGTCGGGCTACGGATCGCCGGAGAACTCGGTGTCACCGGGGTGATGGCGGTCGAGGGCTTCGAGACCGGCGATGGCAGGTTCCTGGTCAACGAACTCGCCATGCGCCCGCACAACAGCGGGCACTGGACGATCGAGGGGGCGGTGACCTCACAGTTCGAACAGCACCTGCGGGCGGTGCTGGATCTCCCGCTCGGGCAGGTGCACTCGCGAGCGCCTTGGACCGTGATGGTCAACGTCCTGGGCGGGCAGTACCCGGACCTGTACCGCTCGTACCTGCACGTCATGGCCCGCGACCCCGGCGCCAAGGTGCACATGTACGGCAAGGGGGTGCGTCCCGGACGCAAACTCGGGCACGTCACTGTGTGCGGGGACGACCTGGACGACGTGCGCGCCCGCGCCCGGCACGCCGCCGATTTCATCAAGGGAGTGATCGATGAGTGAGCCGCTGGTCGGAGTCGTCATGGGCTCCGACTCCGACTACCCGGTGATGGCCGAGGCCGAGAAGGCGCTCGCCGAGTTCGGGGTCGGCTGCGAGGTGGACGTGGTCTCGGCCCACCGGATGCCCCAGGACATGATCGATTACGGGCGGGGCGCCGCCGAGCGGGGCCTGCGGGTGATCATCGCCGGTGCCGGCGGCGCGGCCCACCTGCCGGGGATGCTGGCCTCGGTCACCACCCTGCCGGTGATCGGCGTACCCGTCCCGCTGAAGTACCTCGATGGGATGGACTCGTTGCTCTCGATCGTCCAGATGCCCGCCGGGGTCCCGGTCGCCACGGTCAGCATCGGGGGCGCCCGGAACGCGGGCCTGCTCGCGGTGCGGATCCTGGCCAGTGGAGTGGACGAGCCCGCTCGGCTGCTGCGCACCCGGATGGACGGCTTCCAGCAGGAGCTGCGGGCCACCGCCCAACGCAAGGGTGCGGCCCTGGCCCGGACCAGGGCTGGGGAGTCGACCTAGAGTTCTGACCGGTTGGGGCTGGGATCGTCTGGGCGGTGGGTCTGGGCTGCCAAACGTGACCCTGGTGACGTTGTGGCGCCTCGGGTGACGGTAGAGGTGGCCGCAGGCTGCCAAACGTGACCCGGGTGACGATGTGGCGCCTCGGGTGACGTTGTGGAGTTGCCAACCGTGACCCGGGTGACGTTGTGCGGCCTCGGGTGACGGTAGAGGTGACCGCGGGCTGCCAAACGTGACCCGGATGACGATGTGCGGCCTCGGGTGACGATAGAGGTGGCCGTGGGCTGCCAACCGTGACCGGGGTGACGTTGTGCGGCCTCGGGTGACGGTAGAGGTGGCCGTGGGCTGCCAACCGTGACCAGGGTGACGATGTGGCGCTTCGGGTGACGGTGTGCGGCTGCCAAACCGTGGCCTGGGTGACGTTGTGGCGACCCGGGTGACGGTGCGGAGTTGCCAACCGTGACCCGGGTGACGGTGTGGCATGTCGGGTGACGGTAGAGGTGGCCGAGGGCTGCCGTACGTGGCCGGGGTGGCGGGGGGCCGCGGCGGGTGGGGTGGGGGGGGGGGGGGTGGGGCGGCGGGGGGGGGGGGGGGGGGGGGGGGGGGGGG
>JBKECN010000031.1:0-4533 GCA_047974565.1 Actinomycetales bacterium | reverse complement strand
TTGGTCTCGACCATGCCGAGCGCGATCATCTGGACATCTGCCCTGGGAGTACTCCTTCGTGTTGTGACTGCTGTGTGGTTGGTTGATGGGTCAGGGGCCGGGACGGGTGTCTCGGTCCGGGATTCTGGGGCGTAGTCGGTTGTCTGGGCGCTGGCACCACCCCGGTCAGGCGGGGATGTCCCGGTGGTTGCCGCCGCTCCGCGCCGAGACCGACGCTTCGGGGTGCTGACGGCCGGTTCGGGTGCGGTGGGCTTCTTCGCGTCTCCTATGGGCTTCCGCGGAGGACGCCGAGGCTTGCTGGAGGATGATTCAGTCATGGGAGAGCTTCCTTTCGAGCTAGGGGTGCATCTCGGTCAGGATCCGGCGGACCACCTTCTCGATCAACGCTGCGTCACCGTCGCCGACGGCGACCGGCACCGCCCCGTCGGCGGGTTCGGATTCGGCCTTGGCTCCCGCGGCCACGCCGTCGAGACGGCCACCGTGGGCCCGCGCGAGATCTGGCGGCGCGTTCAGGTGGTAGGCGAGCCGTTTGACATTGAGAACATGCTCGACAGAGATGTTGTCCGACACCACCGCGCCGCCGACCCCGCCGGGCCCCAACGTCAGCGACGGCCGAACGCCGGTCGTCAGCCCGATACCGCCCAAGGAGCCCCATGTGTTGACCAGGATCCGGAAGGCTGGCTTCTCGACGCCGAACGCCAGGATCGATTCTTCATCGCGAGAGTGGATCACCACGGAGTGTCCGTCACCGCCGAACTTCAGCACTTCGATGGCACGCTCACAACCCGCCCGCCAGCCGTCCTCGACCATCCAGCCGAGCACCGAGGTGAGCTTTTCCCGTGACAGCGGGTGCTTCGGACCCACTCCGTCCAGATCGGCCATCAGCACCCGGGTCGAGGCCGGCACCCCAATGCCGACCTTCTGTCCCAGCTCCTGCGGCGTGCGTCCCACGTAGTCGGCGTTCATCAGGCCGTTTGAGCGGAACATGCCCGCGGCCAGCCGGTCCGCCTCGTCACGGCTCAGCCAGTGCGCTCCGCCGGCCTGCAACTCGGTTTTCAACCGGTCGGCGATCGGCCGGTCGGCAATGACGACTTGCTCCGTGGCGCAGATGGTCGAGCAGTCGAACGACTTCGACTCGACGATCATCTGTGCAGCCTCGGTCACGCGCGCGGTGCGATCGACATAGACCGGCACATTGCCGGGACCAACCCCCAGCGCAGGCTTACCGACGCTTTGCGCCGCCTTCACCATGCCCGGCCCGCCGGTCGCCAGAATCATGGAGGTCGCGTAGTGGCTCATCAGCTCGTTGGTGCCCGGCAGCGTCAGCTCCGTCATGCAGCTGACCAATCCTGCGGGCATTCCGGCCGCTTCCCCCGCCTCCACCATGATTCGCACCGCCTCGGCCGTGCACGTGCCGGCCGACGGGTGTGGGGCCACCACCACCGCATTGCGCGCTTTGACGCCGATCAGGACTTTGAAGATTGCTGTGGAGGTCGGGTTGGTGGACGGCGTGAGTGCGCAGAGCACCCCCACCGGCCATCCGATCTCGACCACTTTGTTCCTCTCGTCGCGGCGCAACACCCCACAGGTGGGGACGTCCTTGATCGAGTCCCACACGCCGCGCGCGGCGAACTCGTTCTTCAGCTTCTTGTGCTCCGGATAGCCGAACCCGGTCTCCTCGTGGGCCAACTGACCGAGCCTGGCCGCCTCCTTCATGGCAGCCTCGACCATCGACTCGCAGATTCTGTCGACCTGTTGCTGTGAGGCGAACTGGAACGACCGCATCGCCTCCCGAGCGGAGACCGCCAGGTCGCGCGCCTGCTGCACCGACCGCAGATCTGTGTCCATGTTGGCCTGGATCATCAGGACACCTCTCAGTATTTCTTGGGATTGGCGGCAACCTCGAGCACCGCATCCTGGAAAGCACTGCAGGCCGCTCGGCAGGCGCTCTGCGAGCCAGTCAGCAGACCACCGGAGAAGTTGGTCTCACTCGGCGGCTCGAAGTACGTCTGCATGGTCACGTCGGCTGCCTTCATGGCCAGGTCGAGCGCGTAGGTGGCCTCCAATGGTGGCGCGATCAGATACGCGAGGGGCTCTCCGGCGGGAATGCCAGCTTCTCCCGACAAATACGTGCCGGTTGATGAGATGAGATGCGGAAAGAAGGTCAGCTCTCCCGCGTCGTCGGCAGCGTAGAACCAGGCCTGCTCCTCGGCATACGTCACGCAGGCGTCCACGCCCGAGCCCACTTCGGCCGGGGTCGGCCCGCCCAGCATGCCGATGATCTCTCCCGACAAGGGGCCTGAGGGATAGCCGGAGCCGGCGTAGAAGCTCTTCGCATAGACCACATCGACTTCAGCGAACTTCGTTGCCTCGTCGAGGGACACGTAGAGCGAATCGTCGATGTCGCACGTGATGATGCCCAGTGCCCGATGATGGTCGGCCAGTCCGAGCTTCTCGGCAAACCCCCTGTCGACGTTGGGGATCAGCCGCACCGCGAGAACCGACGGTTTGACAGGTTCGAGAATTGCCATGATGTCAACCTTTCTTGCCTAGTCGCCGGCAACTTCACGGAGTTTGATACCCGACGCTGCGTAGGTGATCATCCGCTTGATGAACTCGACGATGTATGCGCCGGCCTCCAACGGATTGGTGCCGCCGTGGGTGGTGATCATGCAGATCAGATCGCGATCAGCGTCGGATTTGCCCGGCTGGGGGTCGAAGCCCATATAGGCGCTCATTGCGTCCGCGATACCGAGCCCGGGACGCTCGCCAATCAGCAGCAGCACGACTTTGGCGTGGATGACCGAGTTGATGTCATTCATCAGCCCGACCCGGCCGTTCTCGATGAAGAACGGAGTCCCGATCGACAGCCCAGCAGCGCTGAGCCCCTGCTCCATCACCGGGTAGATGTCGCGCAAGTTGTTGTCGATGGCAGCCGCCGACAGGCCGTCAGACACGCAGATCTGCACATCTGGCGATGCGACGCACATCTCAGCGATCGTGGCTTTCCCTTCATCGCTGAGCAGCCGGCCCAGGTCGGGGTGCAGCAAGTACTCTTGCCTGTCCGCAGCTCTCGACCGGACGGTGAAAAGGTTGAACTCGTCCTTGACCGCCTCGGAGACCTGACCATGAATCGAGTCCTGTGTGACCCCATGGTCGGCCTTGAACAGCAGCGACGAGTTGGTCTTGGGTCGGGGGCCGGCCCGCCCCACACCGACTCTTGCGCTGGTGGCGGCCATCAGGTTGCGCAGGCCATCGACGTCATAGGGGTTTTCCACCTGCATCGCATGCCGGGCCTCGTCCGTGGTGGGGTCCGCCAGGTCGATGACCAGGTCGCCATCCTCATTCGAGACGACCGACTGGTGCGGTGCAAGATCGGAACCGACAGGCATCAGCCCTTCGGCCTTCAGCTCCGCGAGAACACGGGCCACGATCGTGGCAACGTCTTGAGTCATCTGATTCACCTCTTCAGGAAGAAGGACGCGTCGCCGGCGATGTCAGTGAGCTGTCCGTCCCGCCACAGCCCCACCTCTTCCATCCAGGCCTCGAACTCTGGCAGCGGCCGCAGCCCGAGGGCTTGCCGGAGCGCTGGAGCATCGTGGTAGCTCGTGGTCTGGTAACTCAGCATGGCGTCATCGCCCATGGGGACGCCCATGATGAAGTTCACCCCCGCTGAGGCGAGCAGCACCGCCAGATTGTCGTTGCTGTTCTGATCGGCGACGGCATGGTTGGTGTAACAGACGTCGCAGCCCATTGAGATGCCCGCTAGCTTGCCCATGAAGTGGTCCTCCAGGCCGGCACGGATGATCTGCACTGAGTCGTAGAGATACTCCGGGCCGATGAAACCGACCACCGTGTTGACCTGGAAGGGCTTCCACCGACGCGCCATGGCGTAGTTGCGGGCTTCCAGCACCAGCTGGTCTGCCCCGTTGTGCGCGTCCGCCGACAGAGCTGATCCTTGACCAGTTTCGAAGTACATGTAGTTCGGGCCGGGGGTGAAGGCATACTTTTGCGCCATCGCATTGGCCTCGTCCAACATGCCGACGGAGATACCGAAACTCTCCATGGCCTTCTGCGACCCGGCGATCGACTGGAACACCAGACCGGTGGGCGCCCCACGCCTCATGGCCTCCATCTGGGTGGTGACGTGCGCCAGCACGCAGTTCTGTGTCGGGATCTCCCATCTGGTGATGACATCGTGGGTCATCTCCAGCAGGCGGCTGACCGAGCCGACTGAGTCATCCGACGGGTTGATGCCGATCACCGAGTCGCCCGATCCGAAGGACAGCCCTTCGTAGACCGCCGCCCGGATGCCCTCCACGGAGTCAGTTGGATGATTGGGCTGGTTGCGCGAGGCAAGTGTGCCGGGTAGGCCCATCGTGTTCGCACAGTGCGTGACCACAGGGATCTTCTTCGCCGCGACGACCAGATCGAGGTTGCCCATGAGCTTCGTCACGGCGGCGATCATCTCCCCGGTTAGCGCGTTGCTGATGCGCTGGACAGCGTCGCCGGTGGTCTTGTTCGACAGGATCC
>JBKECN010000021.1:0-62655 GCA_047974565.1 Actinomycetales bacterium | reverse complement strand
CATGCTCCAAGTGCCTGTCACCACCGGACGACACTTGAACTGACCCGACGCCGCCGGCCCCCGAGCGCGGAGCCCCCTGACCCCCCCGAACGCCATGCCGCGTGCGACATATGTGACGAGTTCGGCAGGCCCCGAGTGCCTGGCACGAGCGGACGACTCTTCAACTGACCCGAGGTCGCCGGCCCCCGAGCGCGGCGCCACCTGACGCCGATGAACGGCCAGCCGAGCTCGTCATATGTGAAGACGTCGGCATGCCCCGTGTGCCTGTCACCACCGGACGACACCTGACCGGACCCACGGTCGCCGACACCGCAACCGCGGCGCCGCCCGGCGCCGATGAACGGCATGCCGAGCTCGTCATATGTGACGACTTCGGCATACCCCAAGCACCTACCACTTCCCCGGGGACACCTGAACTGACCCGACGCCGCCGGCACCCGACCGCGGCGCCACCCCCGGACGCACCCGGATGTGGCCCATCTAACCTGGGCAGATGCCGCTGACCGGCAGTCCTCGGGCGGGGCACGGCCAAAGGCCACGCGACACTGGACCGGTGCCTGCTGCCATCCAACGAACCGCCTGGGTGGTCTGGGCGACCGCACTGCTGGCCTACATCGTCGCGGTCTTCGACCGCACCTCCCTCGGCGTGGTCGCCCCCATTGCCACAGAACGATTCGGGATCGGTGCCGGCCAGTTCTCGATGTTCGTCGTCGTCCAGCTACTGGTGTACGCGGCCATGCAGGTGCCCACCGGCCTGCTGCTGGACAGGTTCGGCCCTCGGTTGGTGATCGCCGCCGGAGGGTTGATCCTGGCCGCCGGCCAGGCCCTGCTCTCCCAGGTCACCACCGTTGAGTTGGCCGTCCTGGCCCGGGTCCTCGTCGGCGTCGGCGATGCGATGACCTTCATCAGCGCGATCCGGCTGATCCCGTCATGGTTCCCGCCGCAGCGCGCTCCGGTGCTTACCCAGCTCACTGGTCAGGTCGGCCAGTTGGGGCAGGTGCTCAGCGCGGTGCCGCTCACCGCCTTGCTTGCTGCCCGGGGCTGGCAGACGGCGTATGCGCTGGCTGCCGCTGTCGGCGTGCTGGTGTCCGTCCTGGTCCTCCTCGTGGTCCGCGATCGCCCACCGGGTGCGCCGAATCCGCCTCGGGCGCGTGGCTTCGCCGAGGTCGGCCACGACCTTGCCGAGGCCTTCCGGCACCCCGGCACCAGGCTTGGATTGTGGGCACACTTCACCGCGCAGTTCTCCGGCATGGTGTTCGCCCTCATGTGGGGCTATCCGTTCATGGTGATGGGTCTGGGTCTCTCGCCGGTGATGGCCGGCGGATTGCTGACCTTCTTCGTCGTGGGCTCGGTGATCTCCGGGCCGGTGCTCGGCCGCCTGACGGCCAGCTATCCGATGCGCCGTTCCAACCTCGTCATGCTGGTGATCGCCGCAACGATCTTCGTCTGGACGGTCGTGCTGGCCTGGCCCGGGCCGGCTCCGCTGTGGTTGGTCGTGCTACTCGTCGCCGTGCTCGCGGTCAATGGGCCGACGTCCATGGTCGGTTTCGACTTCGCCCGATCCTTCAACCCAGCCGAGCGACTCGGCAGTGCCACCGGAATCGTCAACATGGGCGGTTTCGTGGCCTCGCTGATCACCATCTCGCTGATCGGTTTCGTCCTCGACGCAGTCGGGCAGGCACCCGACTACACCTTGGCCGACTTCAAACTCGCCTTCTGCACCCAGTACCTGGTGTGGGCGTTCGGCCTAGCCGCCATCGTCCGGACCCGCATCCTGACCCGCCGTCGGCACGGTGCTCCCGCCGATCACTTCTACGAGGCGCTGATCAGGCACGCCAAGCACTGGCGGCATTGACGGTGGTGGCTTCGAATGGTGCTTGGCAATGACCATCCATCCGATCCTGTAGCCGGCTCTTTCGTCGTTCGGTTGGACGTGCGGTGGAGGCTTGGTGAAGAGATGCCTCACCTGGGGGGTAACGGATACTCTCTTTCCTGGATCGCCCTGCGCCGGGAACTGTCGGCCGGTTGCGGGTGTTCTCACCTGCGTGGCCGGTGCTCGCCGACGGTAGTCGGGCACGCGGGTCGCGTCACCGGAGTGATGACCCGCACGCGCGTGGGTCCGATCACCGGGATTGTGATGGGGCACACAGAGTGTGGTCGTGGTGGTGTCTGCCCCGCCAGGCACGGGCGTGCCTGGCGCCACGAGACCAGGGGCGACTCGGCGAGGCCTCGCTGGGCGGCGGCGTGGCTCGCCCTGTGGTGAACGAACGAGAGTTAGACGATAAGGAGGGCGATGTCCCGTCGAGCCAGGCACGGTGCGCGGCGCCGCCATCCGGTTATTCGGGGCATCCTCACGGCATTCGCTTTCGTCCTCGCGGCCGCCATCGGATTCACGGCCTTCGCAGTCTTCAAACTTCAGTCGAACATCAACTCCATCGACATCTCCTCCGCCTTGGGGGAGCGGCCATCGGTGATGGCGACGGCCGACGAGGGCACCGATCTGCTGCCGCTGAACATCCTCTTGGTCGGCTCGGACACCCGCACCGAACTCCAGAACGCCGACGAGTTCGGCGGCACCTCGGATCTGACCAGCCGCGACCACTCCGACACCACGATCCTCTTGCACGTGGCCGCCGATCGAAAGAGCGCCTACGGGATCTCGATTCCGCGCGACTCCATGGTGCATCGTCCGGACTGCCAGAACCCGGATGCGGTACCGCTGGACGAGACCCCGATCGGCATGTTCAACAGCGCCTATAACGACGGAGGCATCGGCTGCACCGTGATGACCGTCGAGGCCAACACCGGGGTGCGGATCGACCATTACGCAGTGGTCAACTTCGAAGGATTCTCCGCGATGGTGGACGCTCTCGGCGGGGTGGACATCTGCCTCAACGAGCCGGCGCACGACACCGCGACCGGGCTCGACCTGCCCGCCGGGGTCTCCCACCTCAGCGGACACGAGGCCAGTCAGTTCGTGCGAGCCCGGAAGGGCTTCGGCGACGGCTCGGACCTAGGCCGAATCGACCGGCAGCAGGCCTTCCTGTCCGCTCTGATTCGCGAGGCCACCGACTCCAAACTGTTGCTGCGGCCCGACCGGCTCTACTCGTTCCTGTCCGCCGCCACCGACTCGGTGACCATGGACACCCAGTTGGCCAGCATCTCCAGCATGTCCGACCTGGCGTTGCAACTGAAGAGCCTGTCCCCGGATCAGGTGCAGTTCATCACCGTCCCGAATGAGACCTACCCCAAGGACCACAACCGGGTGCAATGGCTGCCCGAGGCCGACGACATCTGGATGGCCGCTCGTATCGACTCTCCGCTGCCGGGTCAGCCCGGCTCCCGGGTCGGGGTCACTGCGACGGCCGTCCCAGCAGCCGCCCCCACAGTGAGCCCCGCCAAGGTCTCGGTGACCCTGGTCAACTCGTCTGGTACTCCTGGCCTGGCAAAGCAGGCCGCGGGAGTACTCGAGGTCCAGGGGTTCGACATCCTCGGTTACGAGACCGGAAAGGTCGGGACGGTGCAGGGTGCGGTGATTCGCTACCCCCGCGGCGAGGAGAAGGCGCTGGCGACCCTCCAGGCGGCCTTCCCCGGCGCGTCCGTAGAGTCCAGCAGCACACTCGACCACTTCGTCGTCGATCTCGGCCCAGGTGCGCCGGACGTGGTCGAGGTACCCAATCGGCTCGGGGACGAAAACCTGCCCGAGCAGCCCATTAGCGTGCCCTCCAAGGCCGGTGACGTCCCGGATCCCGCCTCGAGCCTGCATCCCCGGTTGGCCAGCAACGACGCCTGCGCCGACGCTGCGTGATCCGGGACCGGGCCGTCCGCGGCTCACCTGAGTCGACCCGCGCGCCCAGACCCGCGCTGATGGACGAATCGCTTTGCTCGCTCATCCCCGTGACGGGTACGCTGGCCTGCGGTCGGGGAGGCGTCGCCTAGTCCGGTCTATGGCGCCCGCCTGCTAAGCGGGTTTGGGGTGAAAGCTCCATCGCGGGTTCAAATCCCGCCGCCTCCGCCCCCGGGTCGCGGATGCGACCGACACAGGCCCCTGGTTCCCCAGGGGCCTGTGTTGTTGCCACGAGCCTGTGTTGTTGCCACGGGCTTGTGTCGTGTCGTTCCACGGGCTGGTGTTGGTGACAGGTGCTGTGTTGTCTCGGCTTGTGCTTGACGGGGGCTCGCGTTCGCGGCACTGCCTCCACGAGCCCGAGCGCGCCTGCTCAGGTGTCCAGGAACCAGCCCTTCACCATCGGCTCGGGCCGGGCGGGCTCCAGATAATGCTCCACCCCGAAGGCTGCGGCGAAGACCTCCTGCGGCATCGCGAGCATCATCCCCGCATCCGAGGTCTGGCTGGCATGTGCGGTGAGCGCGGCGCGCTTGGTCGCCAAGTGGTCGGTGACGTCGCAGGCCCACTGCAGCTCCGCCTCCGGTGTCCCCATCGGGTTGCCGTCGTCCATCGCATCGTCCGGGCTCCACCCGGGAGAGTGCCCGGCAGCCTCCGCCGCGGCCAGCATGCGGCGCATCAGATCCCGGTTCATCGTCGCCTCCAGCAGGCGCGGCGTGCCGGCCAGGGCGCCCGCACGGCGAACCACCTGGTGCACCTTGACGTGGTCCGGATGGCCGTAGCCGCCGTGCCAGTCGTACCCGATCACCACGTCCGCCTGCTCCTGCCGCAGGATGTCTGCCAGCCGCGAGGCGGCCTCGTCGAGATCCGCGCTGGCGAAACTGTCCGGGTGGGAGTTCTGCTCCCAGCCGGCCATTCCGGAGTCGGCATAGCCAAGCCACTCGACCCGGTGGGTGCCGATCGCTGCGGCAGAGGCCGCCGCCTCACGTCTGCGGCGGCCCACCACGGTCTCGTCCTCGCCCAGATCGTGCGGGGCTTCGCCGTGGTCGCCATTGGTGGCGTAGACGAGGACGACGCGGTGGCCTTCGGTGATGGCCTTGGCCATTGAGCCGGCACTCTGGCTGGCCTCGTCATCGGGATGGGCGTGAACGAACACGAGGGTGGTCACGGTGGCCCATTATCCGGGCCCGGCCGCCACATCCTGCTCCTGCTGAATCAGGTGTGGCGGGCCGGGCATCCAACTGCGGGGACAGGCGTCGTAGTCGGCCGCCTCATCCGGGCCGCGCCGCCTCGTGGGCGTTCGGCTCCGCCTGCTCAGAAGGTCAGAGTGCGCAGCGCGGTCACCTCGTCGAAGCCCCAGACCCCGTACTCCCGTCCGCCGCCGGACTGCTTGACGCCGCCGAAGGGTGACAGCGGGTTGAACGCTCCACCGTTGATCTGCACGCCCCCGGTCTGGAGCCTTTCGGCGACCGCGACGGACCGCTCCCGGCTGGCCGACTGCACTCCGCCATACAGGCCGTAGGGCACATCGTTCGCGATCTCGACGGCCTCGTCCACGGTGTCGTACGGCATGATCGGCAGCACCGGCCCGAAGATCTCGTCCCTGGCGATGTCCATGTCCGGGGTCACCTGGGAGAACAACGTGGGCTTGGCGTAGAAGCCGCGATCCAGCCCGTCCGGTGCGCCATCACCGCCGCTGATCAGGGTGGCGCCTTGGTCGATCCCGGACCGGATGTAGCGGTGCGTCTTGTCCCGGGCGGCTGCCGAGACCAGCGGTCCCAGGAAACTCGACGGGTCCAGCGGGTCCCCGATCGGGTAGCTCTCCAGGGCCGCCACCAGTGCCTCCTCCGCCTCGGCAAGGAGGGGGCGTGGCACCAGCAGACGGGTCAGCGCCATGCAGGTCTGTCCCGTGTTGACGAAGGCGGTGAAGATGGCCTCCGGCGCGTAGCGAGCGACGTCGACGTCATCGAGCCAGATGTTCGCCGACTTGCCGCCGAGCTCCAGGCAGAGGGGCTTGACCTGGGGCGCGGCGAGTTCGTAGAGCCTGCGCCCGACATTGGTGGACCCGGTGAAGCTGACCATCGCGACATCCGGGTGCTTGACCAGACGCTCTCCGACGACGGGGCCGGGGCCGGTCACCAGATTCACCACACCCGGTGGCAGGCCGGCCTCGGCGAGGATCTCCATGAACACGAAGCCGTCCAATGGCGCGAGTTCGCTGGGCTTGGCGACCACCGTGTTCCCGGCTGAGATCGCGTAGACGACCTTGCCCACCAACTGGTGGAAGGGGTAGTTCCACGGGGTGATCACGCCCACCACGCCGAGCGGGACCCGCTGTACGACGGTGTTCTCGGTGCGGGCCGTCCACTCCACCTGTTCGAGCAAGTCCGGCACGCTGCCGACGGAGATCAGGCCGAGACCGGTCTGGAACGCTCGGCCGAAGGAGATCGGGCAGCCCATCTCGGTGGCGATCAGCGTGGTGATCTCGTCCGCCCGCTCCTGCATCAGGTGGTACACCCGGCGCAGCAACTCTTGGCGCTCCCCCAGGGAGGTGGCCGCCCACGCGGGCTGGGCGGCCTTGGCGGCGGCCACCGCGCGGTCGACGTCCTCAATGCCGACCCAGGGGATGGTGGCCACCGGTTCCTCGGTGGCGGGGTTGATCACCTGGTAGGTGTCGCTGCCCGCCGGGTCCGTCCAGGCACCGTCGATGAAGAGCTGATCCCGGTTGCGAAGTGAGGAGTCCTGCATTGTGGTCATGATGAGTCCTTGTCTGGTAGCGGGTTTCAGGAGCGCACGTCGTCGAGGATGTTCTCGGCGGTGCGGTGGGCCAGCGCCAGTACCGACCACATCGGGTTGGTGCCGCTCGCGGTCGGGAAGGCGCTGGTGTCCCCGATCCACACCCCCGGGGTGTCGTGGAGTTCCCCGCGAGGGTCGGCCACCGAGGTCTCCGGGTCGCTGCCCATCCGGCAGGTACCCATCTGGTGGGCGCTGAACACGGCCAGGCCTCCGAATCCCAGTGGCTGGCGGCCCAGGGCGGCCAGGTACTCCTCGACGTCGTCGCCCACCCGCCAGGCAGGTGCGTTGCCGAGCAGCATCAGCTCGCGCGCGCCGGCCTCGATGAACAACCGCACCACGGACTCGACTGCCAACCGCATCGCGGCAACATCGTCGGGGTCGGTCAGCCGCCAGTAGAACTGCGCCTGGCCGTTCTCGTCCAGCACGACCCGGCCCTCGCCGCGGTCCCGGATGCGAGTGAGGTATCCACCACCGGTGCCGATCTTCTCCACCAGCGCCTTGTGCTGGGCGGCGGTCTTGTACGGCAGACCCGAGGCGAAGACTCCCGGCATGAAGTTCACGCCCTCCATCCGGAAACCGTGCTGCATCTGCTTCTCGAAGTGGTTGATGAGCAGCGTGTGGGGCGCGCCCCACCACGACTTGACCTCTTCGTCGAACACCCCGAAGGCGGCCACCACGGGGTGGGCGTGCAACCGCTGCCCGACCATCGCCCCGCCGATGCCAGATCGCAGCAATACCGCAGGGCTCTCCATCGTCCCGGCGGCGATGACCACCCGGGGTGCCCGCACCGTCACATCGGCCTGTCGTCCGGTCTCCGGGTCGGTGTACGTGCCCACCACGCCTGCCGCACGGCCGTTCTCGACGATCACCCGGTCGACCGTTGTGTGCACGACGATGTCGCCGCCGGCGTCGAAGGCGTCCTGCAGGTAGGTCTTGTCCGTCGACATCTTCGCCCCGGTCTGGTCCCCGAATCCGACGTAGCCGGCTGTTGCCGGGTCGTGCCGCTCAGGGTCGACGTTGCGGTGGGTGATCTCCCAGTCCCAGCCCAGTCGGGTGGCCGACTCGCGCAGCCGTTCGAAGAAGGGGCTGAGTTCGCTGCAGTCCTTGTTGATCGACATGCGTTCGGCGACGGCGTCCAGGTGCCGGTCGAAGTCGGTGGCTACGTCCTTGAGGCCGGCCTCAGCCCATTCATCGCGTACGACCTGGGTGGTGCGCAGGCAGTTGGTCCAGTTGATCGCCGATCCGCCGCCCAGCGCGGCACCGGCGAGCACCGAACACCCGAGGTCCGCGGACGACTGCGGGCCACCGCGCCAGTAGCCCCGGGTGAAGGCGGGTACCTCGAGCATGTCGTAGTCCGACTCGTTCAGGTAGGGGCCCGCCTCAAGCACCGCCACCTTCAACCCGCCGGCGGCCAGCACACCGGCGATGACTCCACCGCCGCAGCCGGATCCGACGATCGCCACATCTGCCTCCAGGGTGAGGGAGTCGCCCTCGGGCACGACCGGGGTGATGGGCTTGGGCACGTTGGGGGGTGGCGACACCGGCCCCGGGTAGCGCATCGCCGCCCACATCGGGTTCTGCCCGGTCTCGGGGTCCGGGGCGCCATAGGCGAGGAAGCCGATGAGCTGGATGAGTCCGGCGATGCCGGCCTGGGCCGGGACCCCGAAGACGAGGCCGGTGACCTTCAGGGACTGTTCGCGTGACTCCTGGCTCTGCTGATTGAAGCCGGCTCCGGCCAGCCCGTCGAGCAGGCCAAGCAGTCCGTCCCTGGTCGGCGCGGGCATGGCCAGCAGTGCCTGCTCCACCATGGCCGGCACGTGCAGGTCATCGGCGCTGCGCGCCCACAGCCCGTACGGGTCCGGAGTGTGATCCAGGCTCGGCACGATCGTGTTGCACAGCGTCGTCAACGTCTGCCGCTGAAGGTCAGTCAGGGAGGCCATGGGAGGTCCTTTCAGAAGAGGTGCGGGGATCAGAGCGAGATCAGGCCCGTCGAAGCCTGCTTGACGACGGCATTCGGTGGGCGACGCCTGAGCGGAGGCATCGCTGTCGTGGAAACCCTTGCGGGCAAGTAACTGTGACAAGTTGTAAGGTCAACCAGATCAAGACTGTCAGGGTCTGGGGCCCGGGAGTTCGGTCGATTTATAGTCATGACAACCAACCGTGTCCGAGATCCGCGCGGACGGGCCTGGACAAGACCGCGCCTGGTCATCGAGCAGCAGCCAGGCGTGGTGGTCTCGCGGTGGCTGCGCCGCAGCGGGTAGGTCGGCTCCCACTCGGGGTCATGGCCCAACTCCTCGGTGAGTGTGAACGTGCCGAGCCTTTCCTTTCGACCGAGATCCCGCCTCACCCGTCGCGGGTGATTCGGGTGCGGGTAGCCTCCGGTCCATGACCAGTGGCGGCGGAGCGCGGTCCGTCCCCAGCGCGACCCTGGCCATCCCGCACCCGCTCTACCCGGTGGTCAGCCGCACCCGGCTGATCCAACTCCTGCCTCTGGGGCCAGGCCGGCGACGTGGGCGCCGGATCGTGCTGGTCAGCGCTCCAGCCGGGTACGGCAAGACCACGCTGCTGGCCGGCACCGCGCGCAGACTCCGGGCGCAGGGTTCCCCGGTGTCCTGGGTGACGTGCACCGAGGAGCCGGGCAATCCCACTTTCTGGCCGGCGCTCACCCAGGGGCTGATCCGGTCGCTGATCCCGTATGCCCCGGCTGCGGTGGATGCCCTCAGGCAACTCGAACCGAGCGGCGCCCGAACCAGACACGATTTCCTGGCGCCGTTCCTGGCGGCCCTGGATCTGGTTCCGGCCGGCACCGTGATCGTGCTCGACGACCTGCATCATCTCGATGGTGGTCCGGTCCCCGCCGATCTCAACCACCTCATCGAGCAACTCCCCGAGCAGGTGGACGTCTTCCTCGGCTCACGTTCGCTACCCGAGCTGGACCTGGCCAGGTGGAGAGTCTCCGGACGCCTCGTCCAGTTGTGCATGTCAGACCTCGCCTTCACCCCGACCGAGGCCGAGCAGTTCGCTCGTGGGAGTTCGGTCGACGTCGATGCCACGACGTGGTGCGCGGTGGTGGCCAGAACCGAGGGCTGGCCGGCGGCGTTGCGGCTCGCCTTGCTCACCCTCGCCGAGACCGAGGACCGGCGCACTTTCATGGCCGACTTCCTGGTCAACGATCGCGCGGTCGCCGAGTACCTGGCCGGTGAGGTGCTGGCTCGGCTGCCGGCGGACCTGCACGCTTTCATGCGTTCGACGTGCGTGGTCGAGGCGATGAATGCCGATCTGGCCGCGGCACTGTCGGATCGCCAGGACGCTGGCGCCGTTCTGCTTGAGCTCGAACGCCGCAACGCGTTGATCGTGCGGCTGGGGTCTTCGGGAACGTGGTTCCGGTACCACGAGCTCATTCGCGACCACCTGCGAGCAGACCTGGTGCGCACAGATCCCCGGCGGTTGAGCGCTCTGAACGCCCGAGCCGCCGGCTGGTACGCGGACCACGGTCGCGTCGGTACCGCCCTCGATCTCGCGGTCACCGCCGGCCATGACGAGCTGGCGATCGAACTGCTTCGTAGCCATGGACTTTCGCTGCTACTGGCCGGCAGACCGGAGCCGGTGCGTCGGGCCGTGGGAGCCCCATCGGTGACCTTCGCCGAGTCACCCGTGCTGGCGGTCCACCGCGCCCTGCTCGCCCTGGAGGAGGGTGACCTGTTGACCGCGGACGAGGCGCTTGCCACCTGGCACCGGATTCCCGCGGTGGGTGACTTCCGGACCAGGTCCTTGTATGCGGTGGCCGAGCTCCAGCGTGAGCGACTCCGGGCGGACGGCGCTCGCGAATCGGCCGGCCGGCTGGCCGCCGAGTTGGTCACGGCGAACGGCGAGTTCGCGGGAGCGAGCGCCGAGGACGATCAGGTAGTCGATCCGGACGTCCGGTTGGTGGCACTGGCGAATCGGGGTGCACTTCGGCTCTGGAGAGGCGAGTACACCGGCGCCAGAAGCGATCTGGAGGAGGCGGCGCGGCTCGCCCGGCATGTCGGCCTGCCCTATCTGTCGCTGTACTGCCAGAGCCTGGCGCCGGGCAGTTATGTGCATGCCAACGATTTCCAGGGAGCTCTCGCCAGCGCCGAGAGCGCCATTGCCTACGCCACCGAGAAGGGATGGGCGGAGTCACCGCGGGCGTCGTACCCCTACCTCGTGGCGGGCTGGGCCGCTTTCCTCATGCTGGACCCGGAACTCGCGTACCGCAGAGCGGGGCAGGCGCTGGACATTCTCGGTGCGGGGGTGGACGTGGAGGTGGATCCGGCAGCCCGCGCCGGCCACGCCGTCATCGAGTTCGACCTGCCGGGCCGGCAACGATCCTCATTCGAAAGGCTCCAAGCCCTCACCGGGTGGCTCAGTCATGCCCCGGTGTCCCCTGCGCTGTGGGCGATCATCGCCGAGCACCATCTGCGGATGGCGTTGAGTCTGAGCGAATGGTCCGTTGCCGAAGGGGTTGTGTCCTCGGCCCACGAGCGCTTCGGCGACATCGCCGACGTCCTGGTGCTGCGGGCCCGGCTGGCCTACGCTCGCCACCGCTACACGGCAGCGCGTCGGCATCTCGCTCCGGTACTCAACGGTTCACCGGACCACATCCATCAACCCGCCCTCACGATGGCCTGGTTGTTGGAGGCGCTGCTCGCGCAGCGGGACAGGACCGTCAACCGGGCGGACGCGGCAGTTCTTCACGCCCTGGACCTGGCAGCCGGGTCGGGGGCGACCCGTGCCTTCTACGATGCCGGTTCCGACCTGCGGCCGGTGCTGGTGCGGTTGCAGGGCCGGGCGGGTCAGGGTGAGGGCGAACTGGCCACGGTACGAGCCGGTCTGGCGCGGATGGACGATTGGACGGCTGCTCACCTGCACCGACCTGCGGAGCCGACGCCCAGCAACCTGGATACCGCGCTCTCCGAACGTGAGCTACAGGTGCTGCGGGAACTCCCCTCGCTGCGCACTCTCAGTGAGATCGCCGGTGCTCAGTCGGTGAGCGTCAACACTGTCAAGACTCATGTGCGTTCCATCTACACCAAGCTGGCGGTCACCAATCGGCGCGGCGCCGTGGAGGCCGCCAGGCTCCGGGGTCTGTTGTAGTCACGTGGGGTGGAACCTCTCGAGGTCGCGGGGAACGGTCTCGGATCGCCTCCACGCCCAGTCATACTCCCGGCGGCTCAACAGAACTCGTCGGTGCGGCCAGATCCTTGCCGAGCAGGAGTGCCTTCAGTTGGCTGACGTCCTCCACCAGATGATCCGGGTCTGCCAGCTCGAGCGTCTGGCGTCCGGCGGCTCCCCACGCCACCGCGATGCTCGTCATGCCGGCGGCCCGAGCCGCCTGGACATCGACCACGGCATCACCCACATAGGCGCAGGCCCCCGGCTGGGCGCCCAGGCGCTCGACCGCGTACAGCAGCGGACGTGGGTCCGGCTTGTGCACCGCAGTGGATTCCATCGTGGCCAGCAGTTCGATGCGGCCGTCAAGGCCGACCAGACGTAGCGCGAGTTCGGCGCTGTGCCGGCGTTTGGAGGTGGCCACCCCGGTGGACACACCATGCTCACGCAGAGTTCCGAGCAGACTGTCGATGCCCGGGTAGGGCCGGATGAGCCGCTCGCTGTTGGCCAGATTCCACGTGCGGTAGACGGCGTCCATCTCGGCTCCGCGCTGTGGATCAACCTCGAGCAGCGCCGGCAGCAGGGGCCGCCCGATCCAGGCTCGGGCCTCGGCCTCGTCGGGCTGCCGGCCGGTCACCGTGCGCACCGCGTGCTGGTAGGAGGCGACGATGAGGGCGATGGTGTCGACGAGGGTGCCGTCCAGATCGAACAGGACGTGGGGCCAGCGCGCGGGTGAGGTCACGGCGGCCACTGTAGGGCCGGGGGGCCCACCGGGTACCGACCCGGGTTGCCGCCCGGCCCTCGGGGTTACCGACCGTTCGTGCCGGTGGCCCACACCGTGTGTGGTCCACTACGCCGGGCTGACACGGCTGCAGAGTGTGCCGGACCTACCGCCCTTGGCTCGTGCACACGCAGGCATGGTTGCCGTCAGGGTCGGCGAGCACCACGAACGACGGCGCCCGCGAATCGTCCTTCATCCGCCCTCCGGCGTCGAGGGCCGACTGAATGCGGTCAGCCGCCACCTCGGGTGGCACCCAAACGTCGAGATGGAAACGCTGCTGAGGGGTTTCGCCGGGCGCACTGTGCTGGAACCAGAGCACGCCGCCGTCCGGGAGCTGGACCTCGTCGCCGGTGACCGCCGTGGCGTCGCCGGTGAGCAAGGCCGCCCAGAAGGGGGCGATCCGAGCGGGGTCGGCGGTGTCCAGCGCGATGTCGCACAGGGTCAGCGCAGCCGGCCGCGCAGCGACGCCCTGCTCACGGGCGAGGGCGCTGATCGAGCGCGCGAGGTTCACGTCGCGATCTGTGAGGTGCCCGACGTCGTGGCTGATCAGCCGGAGTTCGACGTACGGGTAGGTGAGCACCACGTCCGGATGGTGGTTGGCCTGCTCGGCGGCCTCGGTGATGGCGGTGACGAAGGCGAGGCCGGCGGTGAAGCTGCCAGTGGCGAAGCGGGCCCGCAGGTGAGCGCCCAGCAGGCGCCAGTCGTCCAGGCCGGCCGCGGCGATCTGGTCAGGGGACAGTCCAGGCATGCAGCCATCCTTACGCAGAATGTCCAATACCTCCACAGGTGATTGCGGCGATCCGAGAGCCGCGCTCGTAGGGTGGCGGGCATGTCCAGAGGTCCCAGGCGCTCCCGGCCGCTGGTCGTCCTGGTGCTGGTCGGCATGCTGTTCGCGGTCGCCGGTGCGGCGGGCTGGTGGTTCGTGCGCCGCCCCGATGCGCAGGTTCACACCGCGGCGGACGCCCCGCTGCGGGAGCAGTGCCCCGAGGTGGACGCACACGTCATCGAGGCGGCCCGGCGCGAGACCCTCACCGGATCGGGAGGGGATGTGCTCGGCGCGGTGGCCACCGGCCCCGAGGCCGCTGCCGCCGCCCTCCTCTGGCGGCCCGGTGCCTCGCAGACCCTGTGCGAGTGGCTGCCCTGGGCCGTGGGGATGTCCCGCGACACCGGCGCCGAGGTGTTCATCTTCGACCGGCGCGGTAAGGGTTCCTCGTCCGCCTTCGAGCCGAATCTCGGCCTTGAGGTCGAGGACACCCGACGGGCCTATGCGCGGCTGCGAGAGAAAGGAATCGAGCACGTTGCCGTGGGCGGGTCGAGCATGGGCAACTCGATCGCCTTCGCCTCCCTGGACGGGCTGGAGCCGCCGCCCTGCGCCGTTCTCTCGGTCTCTCCGGTGCTCACCTCCAGCGACTCCCATGGCACCGTGGACGGACGCACCCCCACGCTCATCGACAACGTGTGGATCGCCTACGAGACCGAGGGGATGTCCAGCATCCCGGCGAATGTGCAAGATCTCCAGGCCGAGTCCCGTCGTCAGGGTCTTGCCACTCCCCGCGTTCTGGCCGTGGACACAGATGCCCATTCGCGTCAGCTGGTGCTGTCGTACCCGCAGGTGGGCGACTTCCTCACGGAGGCGATGACCATGTGCTCCCGGCCGTGAACCAGCACCCCACACCTGCCGCAGGACGGTGGCCGACACTGATGACTCAGATGCGCTCTCTGACAGCGCAATTCACAAGGACGTCGTGAGACGTCGATGGTCCGACCACAGCAAGTGGCCGGACCATCGCACGAGTTCCGCGGGCACCGGATCAACCCACACTGGGCCTACCGGTGCCGGTCGGCAGGGTCAGGAATTGAGGCGGGTCTTCAACGCATCCAACTCGTCCTGCAGCCCGCTGGGCACCGCACCGATCTTGGCGAACCACTCATCGATGAGTTCCACCTCGCGCTGCCACTCGTCGTTCTTCACAGCGAGCGCGACCTGGACGTCCTCGGCGGTCATGTCGAGGCCATCGAGGTCGAGCGACTCCGGGGTCGGCACTCGCCCGATCGGGGTCTCCACCGCGTCGGCGGTGCCCTCCAGGCGCTCGATGATCCACTTCAGCACCCGCGAGTTGTCGCCGAAGCCGGGCCAGGTGAACTTGCCATCGGCGTCCTTACGGAACCAGTTCACCTGGTAGATGCGCGGCAACTTGGTGGCATCGGCCTGCTTGCCGATGTCGAGCCAGTGGTTCATGTAGTCACCGGCGTGGTACCCGATGAAGGGCAGCATCGCCATCGGGTCGCGCCGCACGACACCGACCGCCCCGGTGGCCGCCGCGGTGGTCTCCGAGGAGAGCGTGGCGCCGATGAAGGTGCCGTGCTGCCAGTCATACGACTCGACGACCAGGGGGATCACCGAGGCGCGGCGGCCGCCGAAGAGAATGGCGTCAATGGGCACGCCATTGGGGTTGTCGTACTCGTCGGCAAGCATGGGGCACTGCTGGGCCGGAGTGGTGAACCGGCTGTTCGGGTGCGAGGAGACCTCGCCGCTGTCCGGAGTCCAGTCCCGGCCCTTCCAGTCGATCAGGTGCTCGGGCTTCTGCTTGGTCATCCCCTCCCACCACACGTCACCGTCATCGGTGCGAGCCACGTTGGTGAACAACGAGTTTCCGCCTTCGATGGTGCGCATTGCGTTGACATTGGTGTGCATCCCGGTGCCGGGCGCGACGCCGAAGAGGCCGTACTCGGGGTTGACCGCGTAGAGCCGACCGTCGGCACCGAAACGCATCCAGGCGATGTCGTCGCCGACCATCTCGGCCTTCCAGCCGTCGATCGTCGGCTCCAGCATGGCGAGGTTGGTCTTGCCGCACGCCGAGGGGAAGGCCCCGGCGACGTAGTGCACCTTGCCCTGTGGGGAAGTGAGCTTGAGGATGAGCATGTGCTCGGCCATCCACCCCTCGTCCCGGGCGATGGCCGAGGCGATCCGCAGCGCGTAGCACTTCTTGCCCAGCAGCGCGTTTCCGCCGTAACCCGATCCGTAGGACCAGATCTCGCGAGTCTCGGGGAAGTGGGAGATGTACTTGGTGTCATTGCAGGGCCAAGCGACATCCTGTTCGCCCTCGGCCAGCGGCGCGCCGATGGAGTGCAGGCCCTTGACGTAGTCGGCGTTGGTGGCGGCCATCTGGTCGAGCACCGTGCTGCCGATCCTGGCCATGATCTTCATCGACACCACGACATACTCGGAGTCGGTGACCTCCACCCCGTACATCGGGGTGTCGGCCTCAAGGTGACCCATGCAGAACGGGATGACATACATGGTGCGACCGGCCATGCTGCCGTCGTAGAGCCCGCTCATCAGCTGGCGCATCTCCTGCGGGTCCATCCAGTGATTGGTGGGCCCCGCGTCCTTCTCCTGCTCGGAGCAGATGAAGGTACGGTCCTCCACGCGGGCGACGTCGCTGGGGTCTGAGGCGCAGTAGAAGGAGTTCGGCTTCTTGTCGGGGTTCAGCCGGACGAACGTGCCAGCCTGCACGAGCTCGTCGGTCATCCGCTCCCATTCCTCGGCACTGCCGTCCACCCAATAGATCGCCTTGGGCTTGGTCAGCGCCGCGACCGCGGCCACCCACTCGGTGAGCTTGGGGTAGTCACCCGGAGGTGTGCCGAGGGTGGGCACATCTGCGGTGTGCAGCGATGTCATGTCTGGTGCCAGCTCCTTTGACTCGCGCCGGTGCCGGGTTCTTTGGACCAGGGGTCTGGTCAGCAACGACGCCGATTACTCCACCGTAATAACGTCTCGACGGTTGCATAACGGCGGGCCGGGTGAGGTCGCTCACAGGACGAAAGGGTCTGCAAGAGGCCTGCAATTTATTGCAAGGAAGATGAAAACCGATGCAGATCGTCTCCCTGGCGTCTCCAAGAGGGTGGATAGGTCGACCGGGGGCTCGGCCGGGTGATGGACGCATTCCCGGCCGGCTCCTGACGCTGCGGCTATCCCCCGGTGACCTCAGGGGCATCGATCCGAACGGTCCCCCGATCGCCGTCCACCGTCAAGAGCATGCCGGACCTGATCCGTTCGGTGGCCACACCGGTGCCCATCACCGCCGGGATGCCGTATTCGCGCGCCACGATGGAGCCGTGGGCTAGGGCGCCACCCACATCGGTGACCAGGCCGACCGCCTGGGAGAACAAGGGAGTCCAGGCCGGCGTCGTCGTCGGAGCGACAAGAATAGATCCCGGCTGCATCGTGGCGAAGTCCTCACTCGAACGGATCACGCAGGCCGTGGCGGTGACAGTGCCGGCGCTGACCGGGTAGCCGGTCAGGGCGCCGTCCTCGACGGGTGCGTGATCCGGGGTGGGGTTGAAGGCTCGTAGCGTGAACGGGCCGAAGCGCAACTGGCCCCGCTCGGGTACCACTGGCTGGGGAGTAAGACGCATCCGTGCCTGGCGCAGGTCTCGGCGATCTCGCGCCAGTCCCGATCGATCCGGCACCGGCTGGCCAGCCTCCTGGGCCTCGATGATGTCGGTGATCTCCTCGGCGCGCAGATAGAAGATCTCCTCGGCCTCGTGCAGCGCACCCCACTGGGTCAGACGGCCTCCGAGTTCGGCGGCCAGACACCGAGCGGTCGGCCAGCCCGACCCCATGTGAAACATCACGTGTTCCCGGTACGGGGCATAGTGCCTGGTCCACCGCCAGAACCAGGCGAACAGGCGGCGGGTGACCGGGTCGAGATTGCGTTCGGTGGTAGCCACCAGGTGATCACGCTGGGCGGCCATCTCCGCCTGCCGGGTGCGCACGCCTTGCGGGGGAGGCGTCCGGACGAGTCCTTGCAGACTGAGCAGGACCGCAAGCGGATCCTCTCCCTGGGTGGGGGCGACGAAGTCCAGGTTGTAGATCTGGTGGCCGTAGTCCGCGGTGTACTGCTGCAGAGCCGCCACTAGTTCGGCCGCCTCCGGCAGGTCAGCCAGCGCAGTGGGCAGGTCCGGCGCGGGGGTCTGGATCACCAGATCACGAAGAGCCGCTGAGGCCCGTACCTGATCGGCCATCGTCTCCAGCGCGGACTGGGCGTCCAGAGCCTTGGAGGCGAATCCCCGCAGGAAGCTGGAGCTCCCCGGAGGAGGTTGGGGCAGGGCTCGGCGCACCAAGGGAAACTTCAGCAGCCCGTTGAAGAGCCCGTCCATCATCCGCGACATGCCGAGATTGAGGGCAGACCCGAGCCAGTACCGGGCGTCTTCGGCGGCCAGCTCATCAATGGCTCGCAGCAGGTCGGCGCTGTCAAGATCGGCCGGGTCGGGGGTGGCCCAGCGGGCAACCAGCCCCTGGTAGCGCGGCAAGACGGTGCCTTCCCAATCGAAGGCCGGCAGCCGGAAGAGCCGGGGCAGGTGTGCGTAGATCTTCAGGATGGCCAACAGGTTCTCAGTGCTGGCCCGAAAACTTGCTGTGGTGTAGGCGAAGCCATTTATTGTCGCGGTGAACCCGGCGGGCAGCATGTCGTCGTAGTCGAACGGGGTTCCTCCGCCGACGCTCATCTGGGTGGACAGGTACGCCATCGCCTTGCGCAGACCTTGGTCGAGGTAGAGGTCTTCGAAGAGCGGAGACAACGGCTCGGGCATGTGCTCGACGATCTGTCGGCGCATCCAGATGGTGTTGGGTACCGGGGGTTCCCAGGTCACCTCCCGCAACGGGGCAGGCGGCAGCGAGGTGATCGGTCTGGCCTGCAGGATGCTGATCCGGCCTTGCGAGATCGCCCACTCCACATCCATCGGGGTCTGGAAGTGCTCGCTGATCCGGATGCCGAGATCGGCCAGCCGGCAAGCTGTCTCGTCGGTGAGGACGGGCTTGCTCCGCATCGTCTCGGCCACCGGCTCGAGCGTGGTGCCCCCGGTGGCGGTCCGCACGGTCATCACGCTCTTGTCCGCCGTCTGGCGAGAGGTGAGGCCGCCAGCCTGGACGATCACCGAGTCGGGGGTCACCTGCCCGCCGACCACAGCCTCGCCCAGCCCCCACGAGGCGCTGATCACCACCTCGTCCCGGGCGCCGGTCACGGGGTTCGCGGTGAACGCGATGCCGGAGGCATCGGCGTCGATGAGCACCTGCACCACTACCGCCAGACTCACCTGAGCCGGTGGGATGCCCTGCCGGTGCCGGTACGCGACGGCTCGCGCGGTCCACAGGCTGGCCCAGCACTCGCGCACGGCCGAGACGACTGCGGCAGCGCCCCGCACGTTGAGGAAGGTGTCCTGCTGACCCGCGAAGCTGGCCTCGGGCAGGTCCTCGGCCGTGGCCGAGGAGCGCACCGCCACTGGAGCCTCGCCCTGGCCGAGGGCGGTATAGGCATCGGCGATCTGTGTGGCCAGACCGCCCGGGACGAGATTCTCGGCGAAGAGCCGTTGAATCTCTCCGCAGGCGGCCTCGGTCGCCTCAGGATCGATCGACCCGGCGGAGGCGGTGGACGTCGCGTTTGTGGACATGGTGGACTCGGACGTGGCCTGGGTGGCCAGGGCGACGATCCTGTCGTGCAGGCCGTGCTCGGCGACGAAGGCGTCGTATCCGGCGGTGGTGATGACGAAGCCATCCGGGACCGGCAGCCCGGCATTCACCAACTCGCCGAGGTTTGCACCCTTGCCTCCGGCGACCGGGATCATCGACCTGTCCAGGCTGGCGAGCGGCAGGATCAAGGCATGCGCTGGGGTGGAACTCATCGGTACCTCCGACGGGGACGATCTCGGTGGGCGCGACGGTCAGTGGTCGAGGCACGCTGGGCTGCCGGATCGGCCGGCGTCATCCGCGGACACCTCCTCACAGGCTGTCGCGTGGGCCTCGCGCTGTCACCTGGGCTGACGGGCATCCGCACGGCACGGGGCGACGCAGGCCATTATGTTCCCCTGGAGTGCTCTGTGCCCGAGAGCGCATGCCGAGGCGGCTGAATCCGCCCGCTTGGACGTGCGCCGTGAAGGAGTCGGTCGAATGGAGATCCGGTGGATGGAGGCCTTCGTCGCCGTCGCCGAGGAGTTGCACTTCGGACGTGCCGCCGCCCGCGTGCACATGGCCCAGTCGCCGCTCAGCCAGACCATCAAGAAACTCGAGCGCGAGGTGGGCACCCAACTCTTCGAGCGCAGCACTCGGTCGGTGCAACTCACCGCAGCCGGGCAGGCCTTTCTGCCGCACGCTCGGCGGGTGCTCGAGGAGGTGGACGCGGCCCGCCGGGCCACGCGCGCCTCGGCGGACAGTGTGTACGGGCGGGTGACCATCGGATTCAGCGGGATCCTCAACCACCTGTCGCTGCCGCCGCTGACCCGCGCGGTACGCCAGCGCTACCCGGACATCCGGCTCGACCTGGTCGGGCGGGTGATGACTCGAGACGCGGTCGAACAGGTGATCTCCGGCCGGATCGATCTGGCCTTCATCGGGCTACCGGTGGACGTGACCCAGGTGCAGACGCGGATGATCGCATCCGAGGCGTTGGGCGTCGTGCTACCGGTGGACCATCGGCTGGCGGGACAGGCGAGTATCGACCTCGCCGATCTGGCTCACGAGGACTTCGTCACCACCCCGATCTCGGCCGGCTCTGCCCTGCAGGAACTCGGCCAACGGGCCTGCGTTGACGCCGGATTCCAGCCGCGGGTCGTTCAGGAGATCACCGACCCCTACATGATCCTCATGCTGGTGGCAGCTGGAGTCGGGGTAGCGCTGATGACCGAGGGAGTGGCGCACTATCTGCCGCCCGGCGCCTGCTACCTGCCGCTGGCCGGCGCCGAGGTGACGATGCGACACGCCATCGCCTGGTCGCCGCGGCATCCTTCCAGCGCGCGGGATGCCGTCCTGGGACTGGTGACGGAGGTCCTCGACGTGCCGTGGGCCACGCAATGATTATGTGCTTCTAGGTCAGAGTAATTGATCTATTCAGTGTTGGACTCACCTTGCTGGCCGTCGCCACACTGGAAGGCATCCCGTTGAACTTCACAGGGGCCGTCTTGTGCGGCATCGTCGCCGCAGCGAAGGACCGACAATGAGTAGCCGTAGAGCACCCCTGCTCGGCAAGTCACCCATTCGAGCCGACCGGTCCGTGGCCTCGCCCACCGCGTCGGGCGACACCCGCAACGCGCCGAGCCTTCCTCGCCCGCGCTGGGCCGGCTTGGTCCGGAACCGCGGGCTCCTACCCCGGCGGCGTGCGGCCCGTGACCCCGAAGCCCCGCAAGCCCGGGAGTATGACGTCATCGTGGCCGGCAGTGGAGCGGCCGGCCTAGCCGCCGCGGTCACCGCCGCCTACCACGGCTGCCGGGTGCTGGTCGTCGAGCGAGCCGACCGGTGTGGAGGCGCCAGTGCCCGCTCGGGGGGCTGGATCTGGGCGCCTGGGAACCCTCTGGCCCGGGCCGCGGGAGTCCGGGAGCACCGCGACGAGCATCGCGCCTATCTCCAGGCGGTGATCGAGGACGACTACGACGACGAACGGATCGAGACGTTCCTGGAGACCGCTCCGCACATGGTCGGCTTCTTCCACCGGCGCACGCCCCTGCGGTTTACCCTGGGAGACCGGATCAACGACATCTATGCGGACCTGCCCGGAGCCGGCACCGGACATCGCTCGGTGGCCGCAGCACCCTTCTACGGCACTGCACTACCAAAGAGCCTGCGCGCCAAGCTTGCTCATCAGTTCTACATGACGAGCTTCCTGGGCATGGGCATCATGGCCGGGCCCGACCTGACCAGGTTCCTCACCGCTCTGCACTCCCCACGCAGCTTCCTGCACGCCACCCGGCGCTGCCTCACCCACACCTTCGACCTGCTGGTCTTCCGGCGAAACATGCAGTTCGTCAACGGAGTCGCGCTGGTCGCCAGACTGATGCAGGCGGCGCAGGACCTCGGCGTGGAGATCCTCACCGGGACCGAGGTCGTCGAGCTGACCTCTTGCGTCGATGCCTCCGCGAACCTGCAGAAGGTGGACGGGGTGGTAATCGACGTTGCTGGGCAGCGGACCCGGATCGCGGCTCGGCGGGGGGTCGTCGTGGCAACTGGTGGCTTCCCGGCAAACCCCGAACTGCGGGCCCGCACGTTCGCGCGTACTCCGACCGGTCACGAGCACTGGACGCTGGCCCCAGACACCTGCGACGGCGCGGGATTACGACTGGTCGAGCCTCTCGGCGGCCGCCTCGACTCCAGCGGACGGTCTGCGGCGGCCTGGTGTCCGGTCAGCCTGGTGAGGTTCCCCTGGGGACATCAGGGGGTGTTCCCGCACATCGCCGACCGGGCCAAGCCAGGGGTGATCGGCGTGCTGGCCGACGGGCGGCGCTTCGTCAACGAGGCGAACGGCTATTACGACTACGTGGATGCCATGATGCGCTCGGTGCCGCCGGGCGAACCGGTCGAATCCTGGCTGATCTGCGACCACCACGCCTTGCGCACCTACATGCTGGGTTTCGCCAAACCGCGACCTATGCCGGTGTGGCCGTACCGTGCCATCGGATATCTCACGGTCGGGCGGACCCTGGGTGAACTGGCCGAGCGGTGCGGCATCGACGGTCCTGGTCTGCGCGCCACGGTCGAGCGGTTCAATGCTCAGGCCGTCCTCGGCCTCGATCCGGATTTTGCCCGTGGCAGTACGCCTTTCAACCGGTACGGAGGTGATCCCGAGGTCACGCCGAACCCCAGTCTGGCGCCGCTGGGCAACGGACCCTACTACGCGGTCAAGGTGCTTCCCGGCTCCTTCGGGACCTTCGCAGGCATCGCCACGGACGCCACCGGGCGGGTCCTGGGCGGCGCCGGCCTCCCGATCGAGGGTTTGTTCACCGCCGGGAACGACATGGCCTCGATCATGGCCGGGCGCTACCCCGCCGGTGGCATCAACCTCGGGCCGGCGATGACCTTCGGCTACCTGGTCGGCCGGCAGTTGGCAGCGGCCACGCAGACCTACGAAGACGACGGAACCAGTTCTCCGGGAAGTGAGTACGCCGGGCAGGCGCTGCACCACCTGGCCGCCACCGCACGACCATCGGCCAGCGAGCGGGACGACGAGGCTGGGAGCCTGCGGTGAACGGTTCGGTCAAGAAGGCGTCGGTGGCTCAGGTCGGTCCGAGCGTGGTGGCGGCCACCACCCTGCCGGACCCGGATCGAACCGCACGATCCGTGGGCCTGGCCCCGTTGTCGATGCTGGGCCTCGAGCCCTGGCTGCTCGTCCAGGCCGCCGCAGGGGCAGGCTTCTCCTTCGTCGGTCTGCGGGTCAGAGCCGTCACCGCGGATGAGCCCTTTCACGATCTCGCTGCCGCTGGAAGGAACGCCCGGCTCACGCTCAGGGCGTTGCAGAGCACCGGCCTGCAGGTGCGCGATATCGAGTTCCTCATGCTGGATGGTCACGTGGGTCCCCAGGACTGGGAACCGATGCTGGAGGCAGGTGCCGGTCTGGGCGCTCGCACGCTCACCGTGGCCGCCAGTGACCCAGACCGTTCCCGGCTGGTGGACACACTGACCAGGCTCACCGCCGACGCGGCGGGTTACGGGATCGTCCCCACGCTGGAGGCGATCGCCTACCAGGAGGTGCGAACGCTACCCGAGGCGAGCCAACTCGCGGCCGCGGCAGGCTGCGGGGTGCTACCCGATGCGCTGCACTATCTGCGGGTGGGGGCGACGCCTGAGGACGCAAGGACCGCAGCGGGATTGACTCCGCTGGTGCAACTCTGCGATGCGCCGGCCGCAGCGCCGGAGGACCGCGCGGGCTTGCTGCACGAATCCCGGGCAGAGCGGGCCCTGCCCGGTCATGGTGCCTGTGACCTCAAGGGGCTGCTCGGCGCCTTCGACGATGGCACCCCGATCAGCGTCGAGGTGCCGAACCCGCGCCTGGCTGAGATCGGGCCCTTCGACTACGCGCACGAACTGATGCGGGCTACCCAGGAGGTGCTGGCACTAGGCCAGGACATCGGATGCCAAACCCCTACCGGTCAACGATGCCCGTCAGGCCAGCACGAAGCCTCGTAGCCACTCGCAGTGCCCGGATCACAGGTGTGGATCACCATCCCACCCCGAACGTCGGGTCACGGACCCACCCCCGGTGCACGGGGATACCGGATCGAGGTGCGGGGACCGCCAAGGCCAGGGGGCGGTGGGGTGTGTTGGAACGCTGCCCCGTCGGCGTCGGGCGTGTGAGCCTGCGCCCGGCCTCGCGTCCTGGCAGCGTCGGGACGGACGGCGGCGGGTGGGTGAGTATCTCAGTTTCAGCCTCGGCGCTGCGTCCGCTAGACTCACTGATCGTGCCACCAGAGGTGGCCCCAAGCGCCCGTAGCTTAATGGATAGAGCATCTGACTACGGATCAGAAGGTTGGGGGTTCGAGTCCCTCCGGGCGCGCACAACTTCGGCAGGCCACTCCTGGCCTTCATCCCAGTTAGGCATCCCGGCAAGGCTCCTGCTCGGGTGGAGGATCGCGCAGCTCCGCAGAACGCTTGGTGATCGCGTTCGCTGTCGACGCCCTCGGAGCCCCGCCGTCTGGCGGGGTCAAGCCGCTCAGTGCCAGCCGCCTGGCGGCTGTCGGAGGCCGTGGTGAGGGCAGACGATCAGGGGGCCAGTTCAGCCCGAGCCGAAGGAGTCTCCCGTGAACCCGAGCACCGCTTCCGCCCCCACCACCACCCGTCCGCCCTTTGACCCCGAACTCGAGCCTGCCTTGGCGATGATTCGCGAGCTGCTCCCACCCTTCAGCAGCGACACCCTGGACGAGGCCCGTCGAGTGAGTGCGGACGGCGTTCCGGGGATTCCGGCGCCCGACCTGACCGCCGGCGGTCGGATCACCGTGCAGGACATCGTGGTCCCCGGCCGCCAAGGCCAACCCGACATCACCCTGCTTGTCGCCAAGCGCGCCGACCACAAGGGCGCCGGGCCGGGGATCTACCATACTCACGGCGGGGGCATGGTGGTCGGAAACCGGCGGACGGGGACGGATGCATACCTGCCGTACGTGCTCGACCTGGACGCCGTGGTCGTCTCGGTGGAGTACCGGCTGGCGCCCGAACACCCGCACCCCGCCCCCGTCGAAGACTGCTATGCGGGCCTGGTCTGGACCGCCGACCACGCCGAGGAACTCGGCATCGACGCCGAGCGGATCCTCATCACCGGCGCATCCGCCGGCGGCGGCTTGGCGGCCGGCACTGCACTGATCGCCCGCGATCGCGGCTACCCGAACCTCACCCATCAGGTGCTGGTGTGCCCGATGATCGATGACCGCCTCATCACCCAGAGTGCGCAGGCGCTGGACGGCGAAGGTGTCTGGGATCGCAACGACAACCTCTTCGGCTGGACCTGCCTTCTCGGTGACGCCCGGGGTGGGCCCGACGTCTCGGCCTATGCGGCGCCCGCCCGCGCCGAGGATCTGGCCGGACTGCCTCGGACCTACCTCGACACCGGCTCCGCCGAGAGCTTCCGGGACGAAACCCTTGACTACGCGCGCCGACTCAGTGAGGCCGGGGTCAGTGTCGACTTGCACATGTGGGGAGGCGGTTTCCACGGTTTCGACCTGATGGTGCCGCAGGCCGCCTTGGCCCAAGCGTCGATCGCCACCCGGGACGAGTTCATCCGTCGCGCACTCGCGAGCTGATTTCCCCCTGCCCGTCGGCGCCCGGCTGGGTTCCATCACTCGCCGGGCGCCCGGGCTCAGGTCTCGGTCGTCGGGGATCAGCCTGCGATCGGGGGATGGCAGTCGGGGCACCCCTGTCGGGACCTTGCGGGGCGAGCGCGGGTTGAGTCGCGGCCCCCGCCCGGCTGGCGTGACCGGTCGATGGCCCCCGCTCGGCGCGCGCGGGTGGTCGGCGTCAGATGCTCCGACTCCGGGAGCCTCAAGTCCGGTGGTCGGCGGCGGGCATCCAGCGCGCGACATTATGGGCGATGCGGGGGCAACACGGGGGCAGCCATCCCGGCAGGATCCGCATCGCGGGTTGGCAGGACCCGAACCCCGGGTGATGATGGCGTCCGACCACGGGAGGTCCCGGTGCGCGACCTGATCGGCCAGTTCTCCGCCGTAGACGACGATGCCGCCTCGGTGCTGCGGGTGATCTCCCACTTCGACACGCTGGTGGAACGTCGCGCCGGGCTGAGCAGCTTCGTCAGGGCGGCAGCGGCGCTGTCCGGATATCCGGCCGGGCTGCGTGACCCGGCTGGGGCCAGGGTGCTGCGAAGCGCACCGGATGGAGTGCCGCTGCCGGAGGCACCGCTGTCCCAGGAGTGGTCCCGGCACGTCGTCGACGTGGATTCCGGCGTGATCGTCTGGCTCGAGCATGCCGCCCCGTCACCCGTCCTGGCGCTGGTGCTGGAGCGCTTCGCCGGTGGAGTGCGGGTCACCCTCGACCGCACTCGGCAGGGCCTGTCCTACGCCGACGCCGTGCGGATCGCGATCGATGAGGACAGTGACACCCGGACCCGGGACGTGGCTCTGCGCCGACTGGCAGTGGCCGAGCCGGCGATGGTGTTGGCCTTGGACGCCGGCGATGTGCCGGTGGAGCGCACGGGCATACCCGACCGGCTCACCGCCCAGGTTCTCGACGTGCGCGCCTGCATCCTGCCGTCCCCCCTGCACGGCGTTCAGCTCCGCGCGCCGGCTCGAGCCGGGGCTGCGATGGCCAAACGGGCAGCGGACCTTCCACAGGCGTGGAACCGGGCACTGGTCGCTCTGCGATTCGCCGGGCACACCGGCCTGCACGGCCCGGTGGTGCACTACGAGGAACTCGGAGCAATCGCCACAGTGGCCGAGGCCGTATCGCAAGAATCCGCCTCCGCAGACCCCGACGTGACACGGTTGCGAGAGCTCACCCGCGAGCACGGCTGGCCAATCTCCACCCTGGAGGCCGTGCTGGCTTCGTCCAGCCTGCGCCAAGCGGCGACCCAACTGCACATCCATCACTCGACCCTGCAGGAACGCCTCTCCAGGCTGGAGGTTTGGCTCGGCTTCTCACCGATCTCTCCCGCCGGACGAATCCGGGTGGGCCTGGCTCTCGTGCTGCACAGTTGCGCGCGCACCGAGCCGGACCAGGCCTGACTCGCGGACGGCTCCGCTCCTGGACCGTCGGCGAGATAAGGGGCTGCGCAAAGCGGATGGTTGCCCGGCAGAACGGATAGAGCACCTCGCCTGCACCGGCCTAGCCTCTGCGGACCGAGGGCGATCGGGTTCCATCCGGTCGCCCACAATCGATCAGGGAGAGGACATCTCACATGGGAAGCCATCAGCCTGGAGCCGCACTCGGCCGCCGCAGAATGATCCAAGGTCTCGCCGGCGCCCTCGCCTCCACCGCGGCCCTGGGGTGCCTGGTGGACGAACAGGCCGCGGCAGCGACCACATCGAGGAGCCACTCGTCCAGACCTCCTGCCGAACCCACATCGGTCTTCGGCGATCCCGATACGAGTCCATTGCGGTTGCTGCTTCTGGGAACTGCCGCCGGGCCGCTCTTCGTGCCGTCCCGGGCCAGTGCCGCAACCCTTCTCCTGGTGGGCGATCGACGGTACCTGGTGGACGCCGGGCCCGGCGCGGCGCGCCGGTTGGGGCAAGCGGGGATCCACCCGAACAGCCTGGACGGGGTCTTCATCACCCACATGCACAACGACCACATCAGCGACCTGTTCAACCTGTTCTGGCTGGTCAACCCCGGCAACTCCTACGGGACGTTCGAGAAGACGGTGCCGATCTACGGCCCAGGATCGGCGGTCAAACTTCCGCCACCGATCGGGGTGGACTCCATCCCGGTGGTGGAGCCGGCGGAGCCGCCACTGGGAACCAAGGGCATGATCGAGGGCCTATTGCAGGCCTATTCGTATGAGATCAATATCCGCAATATCGAGCAGGGGCGTCCGGTGGATTACCGCGAGCTGATCAGCGGGCATGACGTGCTCCCACCAGCCTCGTCCGGAGCGACCTACCTCAATCCGTCGCCCGACATGGAGCCCTTCCCGGTGTACGAAGACGATCATGTCAAAGTGACCTCGATCGTCGTCCCCCATGGGCCGGTCTTTCCCTCGCTCGCCTTCCGGTTCGACACCGAGCATGGGTCGGTCACCTTCTCCGGTGATACTGCGATGTCCGACAACGTGATTCGGCTCGCTGATCGCACCGACGTCCTGGTCCATGAAGCGATCGACGTGGACTGGTATGCGGCCAACCTCGACGGCGGGCCTGGCCTGGTGCAGCACATGAAGGAGACTCACACGAGTCCGCAGGATGTCGGACGCGTGGCGACAGCGGCCATGGCTCGTCAGGTAGTGCTCAGCCATATCGGCCCGGGTGATCCGCGTGAGGTGAGTGATCAGCGCTGGCATGACGCTGTCTCCAGCACCTATCGGCGCAGAGTACGGGTCGGGCATGACCTGGAGCGGCTCGCAGTGCGTGGCCGGGTCCGCCACAACTGACGTTCGATTCTTCTCGACTCGACACCAGAGGCGAATCAGCGCTGTCGAAACTCGGACGGCCACCCACGCACCTCACCCGTCATGGGCGCCGGCCACACAGCGATCGACGGACCCGCCTACTCGTCGGCGGTGTTGCGCACCGTGGGCGCCAGATCGGGGAAGAAGACCGCCCGGTTGCGTCCTTGTCGTTTGGCGGCGTAGAGGGCCAGATCGGCGTCCCGCAGGACGTCGTCGCGGGTGCCCTCCCGGTCCGAACGGGCGATCCCGATCGAACAGGTCTGCCCGCCGGGCACAGCCCGCCGCAGCGCGTCGGCCACCGTCCGAACCTCGGCCCGGTGCAGGGGGCCCAGCAGCACCGTGAACTCCTCGCCCCCGTACCGGGCCAGCAGCGCGTCGGCGGGCAACACCTGCTGCCAGGCCTGGACGGCGTCGCGCAGCAACTGGTCTCCGTCCAGGTGGCCGCGGCTGTCGTTGAAGTCCTTGAACCTGTCCAGGTCGATCATCAGCACCCAGTGCCCGAGCCCGCGGGTCACCGCATTGCCGAACTGCTGGTCCCAGTGCCGACGGTTCGCCGCACCGGTCAACGAATCGCTACGGGCCAGCTGATCGATCCGGTCGGTCTGAGCTCGGATGGAGCCGATGAGCAGTGCCAGGCGGACTCCCATGAGCAGCGCGGTCAGCAGGCCCCCGACACACACGGGCACCCAGGGCAGAGGCCCGCCGGCCAGACCGAAGCACAGCAGCACCACCGGCGGCAGGGCAACGCTCGCCGCCAGCGTCCAGGCCTGAGCCGTCCTGAGCGATGCGCCGGGCGCGGCTTCGTCGTACCCGGTCTGCGCGCAGCTCGGATGCGAGATCGCCGCGGCAACCAGCACGAACCCCAGCAGCCACAGCTGGGACCACCTCGGATGCACCGGAGCCCCACCGGCGTACAGCAGCATCGTCAAGTGCGCCACCACCAGAGCCAAGGCGCCGGCACAGACCAACTGCACCGAGCGCACATGTCCTCCCGCGCTGAACCAGTAGCGGCCCACCACGCCGACCAACAGCAGGTCCAGGATCGGGAAGAGCCCGAGGGTCGGGCGTGCCATCAGGTCCGCGTCGCGTGCGCTCCACCACAACAGACTGGTGATCACCGTGCCAGCCCCGACCAGCATGGTCAGCGAATCGATGAGCACCGAGAGCTGATGCCACGGAGCCCAGCGGCGCATGATCCGCAGCATCGCCACGCCCGCGCACGCGTAGGCAACGAGGAAAAGCGCGCTGGGCAGCATCGCGAACAATCCCTGGGGCAGGCGGGACAAGGCGGTCAACGTGTCGCCCGCGGCGAGTGCCGTTATGGAGGCTGCCGCCTCGTACCAGCCGCTGCTGCGAGCGGGGCGGTAGAACCACAGGGAGAACAGGCTGAGCGCCACCCCCGCCCAGACGACCGGCGTTGTCGCGAACAGCAGACGCGGTTCGAGTGAGTCGAACCAGGCGACCACTCCCAGGGAGATAGCGGCCAGCGCTGCCGCGAGCCACGCCAGCACCGTGGGGACGGTGTGGGGTGCGGCGAGTGGTACCCATCGCAGCCCCATGCGACCAGATTAGGAGTCGGGTTCTGGTCTCATGATCCCTTTCGCGTAGATTCCGGCCGTGGCTTGGCCCCTACGGGGTCGCCCCCCATCTGCCGCGGTTGTTCCCAGGCACAACGACCCTGCCGAAACCGAGGTGCTCGGTACATTGTGCCGAGCGCGCCCAGAGGCCACGATTGGTGGTGTTGAGAACACGGCCCGACCGGCCGACCACCCCCCAGGACGACGGAGTCCGAACGATGACACTCGCACTCGTTTCTCCCCTGAGCTGCCAAGGAGGCCAGCGATGACCAGCACCGACATCCCCAACGCGGAAGTGGCCGCACCACTCGACGCGCTGCTGGTCCAAGCCGCTCAGAGCCCGATGCGGCGCTTCGTGCCCGATGCGTCGGTGCTCAAGTTTGCGGGAAACCTCGTGACCCACCCCCGCCGTACCGGCTATCGGCTCTCCCACCTGGCTCGAGAACTCGGCCGGATCGGCGTGGGCGCCTCGGACACCGGCCCGTCCCGGCGAGACCGCCGATTCAAGGACCCGGCCTGGACCGAGAACCCATTGCTGCACCGGCTGATGCAGGCGTACCTGGCCGCCGGCAAGACCGCCCACGAGTTGGTGGCCGACTCCGACCTGCACTGGCGCGACGCGGAGCGGATGGAGTTCCTCGTCGAGAACCTCGTCGACGCCCTGGCCCCGGCCAACATTCCGCTGGTCAACCCGAGTTCGGCAAAGGCCGCCATCGACACCGGTGGCATGAGCCTGGTGCACGGCTTCGAGACCTTCCTCAAGGACATGGCCAGCGCACCCCGCATTCCGGAGATGGTCGACGGCTCCGGATTCCGGGTGGGGGAGAACCTGGCGGCCACCCCGGGCGACGTGGTGCACCGCAGCGAGATCGCCGAGTTGATCCTCTACCGCCCGCAGACCGAGCAGGTGCGCCAGCTTCCGCTGCTCATCGTCCCGCCGACCATCAACAAGTTCTACGCCCTCGACCTGGCGCCGGACCGCAGCCTCATCGAGTACCTGGTCCAGCAGGGCCAGCAGGTGTATGTCATGTCCTGGCGCAACCCCGATGCCAGGCACTCGGACTGGGGGCTGGACGCCTACGCGCAATCCGTGCTCGACAATCTGGACATCGTCCAGCGGATGGCGGGTACCGAGCAGGCGGTCCTCATGGGAGTGTGCTCCGGCGGGATCATCTCCAGCCTTGCTGTGAACCGACTGGCCGACATCGGCCAGCAGGAGCGCCTGGCCGGCTTCACCCTCCTGGTGACCGTCCTGGACAGCGAGCGTGCGGGGACCGCGTCGGCGATCATGGACGAGAACATGGCCGTGATGGCCAAGGCAGACTCCGCCCGCCGTGGATACCTGGACGGGCGCGCGCTCGCCGAGGTGTTCGCCTGGCTGCGGCCCGACGACCTGATCTGGAACTACTGGGTCAACAACTACCTGCTCGGCAAGAAGCCCCCGGCCTTCGACATCTTGTACTGGAACGCCGACACCACGCGTATGACCGCTCACCTGCACTCGGACTTCGTGGATTTCGGGATCGACAACCCGCTCACCAAGCCCGGTGCACTCAACGTGCTGGACTCCCCGGTAGACCTGTCCCGGGTCACCCTGGACTCGTACGTTGTCGCCGGTTCCACCGACCACATCACCCCCTGGCAGAACTGCTACCGCACCACCGGGCTGCTCGGCGGGGAGACCCGGTTCGTCCTGTCCAACAGCGGCCACATCGCTGCCCTGGTCAACCCCACGACCAACCCCAAGGCAAGCTTCCAGTCCAACAAGGAGAATCCGGAAGACGCCCAGCAGTGGCTCAGCACGGCGCAGACCAACAAGGGCAGTTGGTGGTCGGACTACGACTCGTGGTTGGCTGACCGGTGTGGTTCGCTCGTGCCGGCGCCCGAACTGCTCGTCGAGCCGCTGGCCCCGGCGCCTGGTACGTACGTCTACGAGAAGTAGGAGGTTCTGGGGCGCGCGGGCGGGCGTGCGTCGTCGTGAGGTGAAGCGTTCAGAGCCTCAGCCGAGTATGTCTGCCGCACCCGGCGCACCGATCAGGTGTGTGACCAGTGGAGGAAGGAAATGTCAGTGTCATCGCGTTCGTCAGAAGGATCGTCGGGGGCGCCAGGTCACCGCGACGATGGCGGAATCCCCAGTGACGCCGAGCATCGTTTCCTCCAGATCGATGAGGTCCGCCTCCGGGTCCGGGTGCGTGGGACCGGAGACCCGCTGTTGCTCATCACCGGGATCGGGGCCAGCCTCGAACTGGCCGAGCCGTTCGAGACCGAGATGGTGGCGCGGGGATTCCAGGTGATCAGTTTCGACGCTCCTGGTGTCGGACAGTCCACCCCCTACCACCGGCCGCGACGGATGCCCGGAATCGCTCGGACGATCGCGCAGATGCTGGACCACCTTGACCAGCCCCGGCTCGACGTGCTGGGGGTATCCCTCGGCGGAGTCATCGCGCAGCAGTTCGCTCATCAGTACCCCGACCGGGTGCGGCGTCTGGTGCTTGCCGCCACGGGTCCGGGTGTGCCGGGCCTGGGCGGCGTACCCGGATCGCCGCGGGTCGCCTTGGAGATGGTCACCCCTCGCCGTTACTACTCGCCCGACCACTACCGGCAGGTTGCCGCGCGCATCTACGGCGGCGCGGCCCGTCGAGACCCCGATTCGCTCCTACATCACTCGGTCGCCCGATTCTCCGAACCGCCCACGCTCGCTGGCTATCTCAGTCAGCTGTTCGCACTGTCCTTCTGGACGGGGGTGCCCTGGTTGCGTCGGCTGCCTCAGCCGACCCTGGTCATTTCCGGTGATGATGACCCGATCGTCCCCGCTGCCAACGGCAAGATCCTGGGACGGTTGATCCGGGATTCGCAGCTGCACATCGTCCCCGGGGGCGGCCACCTGTTCATCCTCGAAGAGCCGGTGGAGACCGCCGAGTTGGTGGCAGACTTCCTGCACAGGTAGCCCAGCGGGGGCGCGTGGAGCAGCGCCGCGTGGATGCCGTCCTGGTGACGAGCAGACCCCGTGCGCGGCTACCGCGACCGCTCTATACGGTTGTCCCATGGGATATCACGAGATGACCGCCGACGAGGTGCACGTTTTCCTGGCCGCCGCACCGGCACGTCCCGGGGTGCTCTCCACCACGAGGAAGGACGGGCGGCCGCACGCGGCACCCATCTGGTACGTCGTCGACGACGATGGCACGATCTGGTTCAACACCGGGGCTGACACCGTCAAGGACCGCAATCTGCGTCGTACCGGGCAGGCCGTTCTCACAGTCCAGGATGATCGTGCGCCCTTCTCGTTCGTCGCCGTCGAGGCCACCGCCACCCTCATCGACGACGGGACGACAGTCCGGGAGTTGGCCACCCGGATCGGCGGACGTTACATGGGTGCCGATCGCGCCCAGGAGTTCGGAGCCCGCAACGGCGTTCCGGGCGAATTGGCAGTCCGGCTGGCGGCTACGAAGGTCATCAGCGCTGCCGACGTCGCAGACTGAGCAGATAGGACTGTCTGACAAGAAGTCGTCACTTCGGGATCTCGGGGTAGTCCATGCCCGGGTCCGGCAGTCGGGGTGGTGAATCCACCATCGCCCGGGAGATCGACAGTGCTGCATGCACTATCGCCTTCGCATAGGTTTCCCGGTACTTCCCGAAGCGGTTCGACGGTGAGCTCATGCTCAGTGCGGCGATCACCTGGCCGAACTCGTCGCGAATCGGTGCCGCCACGCAGTACACGTCTTCCACGGCCTCGCCCAGATCGAAACCGTAACCACGGCGGCGGATCTGCTCGAGCTCGCGTCGAAACGCCGCCTGCGTGACGATGGTGGATGGCGTGTGTTTGCTGAGTCGTCCAGTTGCCAGGAAACTCTCGAGCACCGACTCGTCGGCATGCCCCAGGAGAGTCTTTCCCACTGCCGTGCAGTGGCATTCAAGGCGGGCTCCTACCCGGGCACCCTGCACCGTGATGTTGTGCGTGCCGAGGATCTTGTCGATGTACAGCACCGTGAAGTTGTAGCGAACAGCCAGATGGACGGTTTCGCCGTATCGGTGTACCAGTTCCTGCATCACCGGCGCGGCGCAAGCTCGCACGTCCACCATGCTGCGGCGCACCTCGGCGAGCTCGATGACACGCCAGCCGATTCGGTACCGGCCGCCCTCACGCCACTGGAGCAGTCCGATGTCAGTCAGACTCGACAGCAGCGCGTGCGCACTCGAGCGAGGTATGGCGAGCTCGGCGCCCACCTCACTGACACCCCATTCAGGGTTCTCAGGGGTGAAGAGATCCAGAACCCTGCCCACCTTTGCGACGGTGCCCAACGTGCTCATGCTCAAGGAGCATGCCTCAAGCGGCACCTGGTGCCCACCCCGGTCAGCTGAGTCCAGGCATCCGACTCGGCACTGTAGGTCGTCCGTCCAGCGCAGCCGACCGCGCCCCCATCCGCTATGCCGGATGTCCTGCGGGGCGGCAGACGCGGAACTGCCGCACAGTCTCAGGCGTCCCCGTTCGACATTGCCGAACGCGCCCGATCACGGCGCCGAGGCCCTGTTGCATGTGTGCTCAGCGACGCCGACCTCGGCGGAGCGCGGACACAACGGTGTGACGACAAGGAGGCATTGCGATGGGTGTCATGCGAATGGGGTTCTGCCACGTCATGGTCACCGACCTGGCCGAGGCGCGCGAGCACTACGTCAACATGATGGGCCTGTATCCGACCCTGGAGGAACCGGGCAAGCTCTACCTCAAGGGATGGGACGAGTGGGATCACCACTCGGTCGTCCTGGAAGAGGGCGGTGTCGGCATCGTCAGCCACGGTTTCAAGGTGCGCTACGAGTCTGACCTGGAGGACATCGAGCACAACGCGAGCGCCTTCGGAGTGAGCACCGAGCGGCTCTCTGCCGGTACTCACCGTGAGCTCGGCGAGATCGTCCGGGTGCACTTGCCGAACGGTCATGCCTGCGACTTCTACGCCACCGCGACCACACTCGGAGTCGAGATGGGCGTGCACAACCCGGACTCCTTCCCGACCGATCTGCGCAATATCGGGGCTCCCCTGCTGGACCACGCACTGCTCGTGGGGGACGACATCGAGAACACCGAGAGATTCTTCACCGAGGTGCTCGGCTTCTACGCCTCCGAGCGGATGATCGCTGCCCCCGAGCAGGACGCTCCGCTGATAGCCACCTGGCTCTCGATCGGCAACAAGTCTCATGACATCGCCTTCCTCAAGGGCCCGGACGGCAAGTTCCACCACATGTCCTTCCAGCTCAAGGACTGGGCGAAGGTCACCGACGCAGCGGACCTGCTGGTGCACCGCAACTACGCCATGGACCTGCCGCCCACCCGGCATGGCATCACCCGCGGGGAGACGACCTACTTCTTCGACCCCTCCGGCAACCGCAACGAGACCTTCGCCGGCGGCTACCTCATGTACCCCGACCGGCCCACGGTGACCTGGACGATGGATGAGCTGGGCAAGGGCCTTGACTACTACAAGCGCGAGGTGACCGGCTCCTTCCTGTCGGTCTTCTCGTGAGTTCCCCAGCCCACCAAGACGAGCCGGCACCAATTGTCAGCGTGCGCCCGGGCCAGGCCCGGGTCCAGCTCCGGCCGGGGGAGACGATCCTCGAAGGCCTGTACGCCGCCGGGGTATGTCTACCGCACCGGATGTCGCCGCGGTGGATGCGGAGTGTGCAAGGCAGACCTGGTGGCGGGGCGAGTGCGGTACCCGCACCCCGTGGCGGGCACCGTGCTCAGCGAACAGGAACAGGCCGAAGGAGCCTGTCTGACCTGCCGCGCGGTGCCGGACTCGGACGTGACGATCGAGTTACGCCAGGACCGGTTGGCCTTGACCAATCCGTACCGGTTGGCGCTGCGACAACCCGACGCCAGCGCCCCCGACCCACGCGGGTAGACACCCGGTGCGGCCGATCCGAGTCAGGGACCGGGCACCGAACCATCGCCCGAGAACGGTTCGGACGCACGCTGCCCGACGCCGGGCATGGGCTGCGCTTGTGCGCGCGGCCACGACCCAGGAGGTAAGGAGTGACCACAATCGACACCGACGCCCTGGCCGAAAGGCTGCTACAGGTGTACGCCGGTGCCCCGCCCACTGAGCCCTTCACCCCGGACCTGCCGCCCGGGACCGACCTGTCGACGGCCTACCGGGTGCAGCAGGCACAGGTCTCCCGCTGGGTGGGTGCCGGGGATGTCATCAAGGGGCACAAGGTGGGCCTCGCCTCACGCGCCATGCAACGTCAGATGGGAGTCGACCAGCCAGACTTCGGACACCTCACCGCGAGGATGTTCCACTCCGAGTACGCGCCGATCTCACCTGGGGCGTTCATTCAACCGCGGATCGAGCCGGAGATCGCCTTCGTTCTGGGCTCGCCGCTGTGCGGGCCGGGAGTCACGATCGCCGATGCCGTCCGGGCCGTCGATCACGTCGTGGCGTCGTTGGAGATCGTGGACTCTCGGATCGCCGACTGGCGAATCAAGATCTTCGACACTGTGGCGGACAATGCATCCTCCGCGGGGGTGGTCCTGGGGTCCCGCCCCATGCTTCTTCAGGACGTCGATCTGTCCCTGATGGGGTGCAACCTATCCATCAACGGGGATCTGGTCGCCACCGGAGCCGGGGGCGCCGTACTCGGCTCGCCCCTCATCTCCTTGGTATGGCTGGCCAATACTCTCGGAGCACTGGGGGTTTCGCTCGAACCAGGTCACGTGGTGCTGCCCGGCTCGATGACGGCCGCCTTCCCGGTGGCCCCCGGGGATCAGGTGGTGGCCCAGATGGCCGGGCTGGGCACCGTGACCGCGGTTCTCGCCGAAGGGGATGACCAATGAACTGGACGGTGCAGACCGCGGCCGTCGAACTGCTTGCCGCCGCCGACCAGGCCCGTAGCCGGGAACGCCTCAGCGAGCACTGGAGTGGCTTCGACGAGAAGACGGCCTACCTAGTGCAGGACGAGGCGTTGCGGCTACGTCAGGCTCGCGGCGAGACGCTCATCGGAGTCAAGCTCGGGGTCACCTCGCGGGCCAAGCAACGGCAGGTGAACGTGTCCACTCCGAACGTCGCCTGGCTCACCGATGCGATGCCCTTGCCCGCCGGAGCAGAACTGCGCTCGGACGCCATGATCCATCCGCGGGTTGAACCGGAGATCGCGTTTCTGCTCGGACGCGACCTGCCAGGGCCGGGTGTGACGGCCGCGACCGCACTGGCGGGCGTCTCTGCGGTGTACGGAGCACTGGAGATCATCGACAGCCGCTTCACCGGTTACACGTTCACCCTCGCCGATGTCACCGCCGACAATGCCTCCTCCGGCCGCTACGTCCTCGGCCCGATCGCCCGATCGCCGGCCGGAATGGACCTCAGCCTGGAGGCCTGCCTGCTCGAGGCGGACGGGCAGGTCGTCGACTCTGCCACGGGGGTAGCGGTACTCGGTCACCCGGCCGAGGCGCTGGCCTTCGCTGCTAATCAGCTGGCTACCCGAGGCCACCGCCTGCGCGCCGGGTGGGTGGTGCTGACCGGGGGAATGACCGACGCGGTACCCCTGCCTCCCGGTGGCTCGATCAGTGCCCGGTTCAGCACGCTGGGCAGCGTCTCGGTGACTGCCGATCGCTGAGATGCACTCTCTCCCAAGCGGATTTACTACCACGAGCAAGCCGTCGGCATTCGACATGACAACACACTTCACCGACTCGACGAATTCAGACACGGACCGGAAAGCAAATAGGGAGGACAAGGGCATGCCTGCATTGACAGCAGCGATCGTGGGATCGGGCAATATCGGTACCGACCAGATGTACAAACTGCTTCGATCCCCGCACATCGATCCGATCTACGTGATCGGCATCGACCCGAGGAGTGAAGGGCTGCGCCGCGCAGCAGAGGCGGGCCTGGACACCTCCGCACACGGGGTGGACTGGCTGCTGAGCCAGGACCGCCTTCCAGACTTGGTCTTCGAAGCCACGTCAGCGGCAACCCATGCCGCGGCGGCCGCGCGCTATGCCGCCGCGGGGATCGTCGCCATTGACCTCACGCCGGCATCCGTCGGGCCGTGGGTCGTTCCCGTCGCCAACCTCGACAGCCACCTCGACGCCCTCAATCTCAACATGGTCAGTTGTGCGGGGCAGGCCACCATCCCGATCCTGTGGGCCATCAACCGGGTCGCGGACGTGTCCTACGGTGAGATCGTCGCCGCCATAGCCTCTCGATCGGCAGGCCCGGGGACTCGGGCCAACCTCAGTGAGTTCTCCGAGAAGACCTCTCGGGCGTTGGCTGCCGTCGCCGGTGCGGACCGCGCCAAGGCCATCTCGATCATCAACCCGGCCGAGCCGCCGATGAACATGCGCGACACCGTCTACGCCCGAGTCCGTCGTCCGGACCGCGACGCCATCGAGGCGGCAGTGCTCAGCGTGGTGGCGGACGTCCAGGAGTACGTGCCCGGATACTCCGTCAAGCTGATCGACCTCGACGGCGACCTGGTCACCGTCATGCTCGAGGTGGTGGGCGCCGGAGACTTCCTGCCCACCTACGCCGGGAACCTGGACATCATCACCGCCGCCGCCACCCGGGTCGCCGAGCGGATCGCTCAGACCAGAGCCTCGGCGGTAAGGGAGACAGTCGCGTGAATGCGATCAACCGCCAGCCGATCACGACGGCAGGAGCCGTCAATGCCACCGAAGGCAAGGAGGAATCAGCGTGAGTGACGTCCAGCCAAAGGGAGCCGTGAAGTTCGTCGACACCACCCTGCGCGACGGAATGTCCAGTGTGAAGCACCAGTTCACCACCGAGAACGTGGCCGCGATCGCCCGAGGCCTCGACCAGGGTGGCATCGGGACCATCGAGGTGGCCCACGGTATCGGTATCGGTGCCTCGTCGATCCAGTACGGCCACGCCGCTCAGACGGACCCGGAGTATGTCGCGGCAGCCGTTGGCGCGGTGCAGAACGCAGACATCGCAGTGCTGTACGTGCCTGGTATCGCCACCCTGCCGGAGCTTTCTGCATGTGTCGATGCGGGAGCCCGGACAGTGCGGGTGGCCGTGCACTGCACCGAGGCGGACTGCGCCGAACAACCGGTGACGTGGGCCAAGGAGCGCGGTCTCACCGTGATGACCTTCCTGATGATGAGCCACAAACTGGAGCCGGAGCCGCTGGCCGAGCAGGGCGCCAAACTCGCGTCCTACGGAGCGGACGTCGTCTACGTGGTCGACTCCGCCGGTGCGATGATCCCGGAGATGGCTGCGGACCGGGTGCGGATGCTGCGCAACGCGATCCCCGGCGCCATCGGCTTCCATGCGCACAACAACCTCGGCGTGGCCATCGGAAATGCCTTGGTGGCGGCCGAAGCCGGAGCCACGTATATCGACGGCTCACTGTGTGGACTGGGCGCCAGTGCCGGAAACGCTCAGACCGAAGTGATGGCAGCGGCCTTCGAACGGGCCGGGTGGGATACCGGCACCAGGCTGTGGCCGCTGGTCGACACCGCTGAGAAGGTGCTCTCGCCATTGATGACCCTCCCGCAGGTGATCGACGAGACGGCCCTCCTGCTCGGCTATGCCGGCGTCTATTCGACCTTCTTCCATCCCACCAAGCGGGCGGCGGAGAAGTTCGGCCTGTCGAGCCGGGACATCCTTCTGGAGCTCGGCAGACGGGGGATCATCGGCGGCCAGGAAGACATGATCGTCGACGTCGCCGCCGAGATGTCCGGCCGCAGCCTCGTCGGGCAGGAGAAGGCCAGTGTCTGAGAAGAACTTTCACGTCCAGAACCTGATTGGTGGCGAGTGGGTTCCGGCCAGCCATGGGCGGACCTTCGACACGCGCGATCCGCACGACAACAGCCTGCTGGGCAGTGTCCCCCGCAGTACCGCCGACGACGGGCGGTCTGCGGTCGCGGCGGCCCGCGCGGCCTTCGGTCAGGGTCCCTGGCCTCGGATGACCCCCAAGCAGCGGGCCGAGATCCTGCACCGGGTGGCAGATGCGGTGGACGCCCACCGGGAGGAACTCGCGTTGCTGGAGACAAGGGACGGTGGCAAGACCATCACCCAGTCGCTGCATGCCGAGATCCCACGGGTGGCACACAATCTGCGCTTCTTCGCCGACTACGTGGCGATGGCCTCGAATGAGGCGTACCCCGACGGCGACCTGCTCAGCTACGTGCTCTACCCACCCGCCGGGGTGGTCTCGGCGATCAGCCCGTGGAACGCACCGTTGATGCTCGCCACCTGGAAGATCGCCCCCGCCCTGGCATTCGGCAACACCGTGGTGCTCAAGCCCGCTCCGCAGACTCCGCTGACCGCTCACCGATTCGCACAACTCGCGGTCGAAGCCGGGCTGCCCGAAGGGGTGCTCAACGTGGTTCACGGATTCGGAGGCCAGGAGGTCGCGGGCCCGTTGGTCGCCTCACCGGAGGTGGACCGGGTGACCTTCACCGGCTCAAGCGCCACCGGAGCCGCGATCCTGGCGGCTGCGGCCGCCAACCACACCCCGGTATCGGCGGAGATGGGCGGCAAGTCGGCGTCCATCGTGTTTCCGGATGCGGACCTGGACGTGGCCGTTCCGATGACCTTGCGGGCGATCTTCGCCGGGAACGGGCAGGTCTGCCTGTCCGGCTCCCGCCTGCTCGTCCATCGGGACATCCGGGACGAGTTCCTGGAGAGATTCGTCGCCGAGGCGCAGGCGCTGACGGTGGGCGACCCGAAGGACCCGGACACCTTCCTCGGACCGCTCATCGAGGATCAGCATCGCCGCAAGGTGCATGGCTACGTGGAACTGGCCCAGGCCGAAGGGGGCAAGGTGCTCACCGGGGGCGAACCGATCTCCAGTGCACCCCTGTCGGAGGGCTTCTACTATCCGCCGACGGTGATCACCGGTCTGACGAATGAGGCGCGGGCCGCGCGCGAGGAGATCTTCGGGCCGGTGGAGACCGTGTTGGAGTTCAGCGACGAGTCAGAGGCGCTGGCCATCGCCAACGACTCGCCGTACGGCCTGGCCGGAATGCTGTTCACCACCAACCTGGACCGGGCCCATCGGATGGCCCGCAGTTGGCGGGCCGGCACCGTGTGGATCAACACTTTCTTCGAGCGAGACCTGCGCCTGCCCTTTGGGGGCGAGGGCGCCAGCGGCCTGGGTCGCGAAGGCGGGCAGTACTCACGGGACTTCTTCACCGAGCCGCGCGCGGTCACCCTGCGGATGCGTCCATGAGCGCGCTGGGAAAGGCGCCTGCCGGGGACCTGGCGCCCAACCCCGACGGCTGCTGCGTGGTCGTCGGGGCCACCGGAGCAGTGGGCCAGGCCGTGGTGGAAAGGCTGGCCGGAGCAGGCTGGCCGGTGGTGGCCCTGGCCCGCCGCGCAGACGAGCTCGAGCAGTTGAAAGCGTCCTGTCCTGAGCTCATCTCGACGCTCCCGGTCGATCTGAGCTCCGATGAGGCGGTCCAGACGGTGGCCGGGCAGCTCGATCGTCCGGTATCGCTGGCCTTCTTCGCGGCCGGCCTGGCGGTCACCGGCTCGGCGGACAGCATGCCCCCCAGCGACCTGGCAGTTGCCTGCAACGTCAAGGTGGCGGGCATGGCCCGGCTGGTCCAGGCCGTTCGAGGGCACCTGGAGCCTGGCTCCAGACTTCTGGCGGTGGCCGGATCGCTTGGTCTGGAGCCGGGTCCGATGGACGCGGCACCGGGCACCGTCAACGCCGCCCTGCTCAATCTCATGCGCCAGTACTCCCAGTTGTACGGCCCGGCAGGCATCATCACCTGCACCCTCATGCTCGGGCCCCTGGACACCCCCCGGCTCCGGGCCTTCGCCGACCGCCGTGCAGACGAGTCCGGCAGGGCCGCCGAGGACGTCCTGCGCGAGTACGCCGAGGCCACCAGTCTGGGTCGGCTCCCCACCCCTGCCGAGGTCGCGTGGTTGGTGGAGTCACTGATGGCGCCCCAGGCCTGGCTACTGCATGGCGCGGCGATCTGCGCCGATGCCGGAGTGCGTCGCCTCATCTTCTGAGGAACCCACCCCGGTGCTGCGACACCACGACTGCGCGAGCGGGCGCTCAGGCAACACCATCGATAGGAGAAGACGTATGCCAGTGGCACATTTCCATCTCACCGATTGCTCCGATGAACAGCGACGAGACCTCCTCGTCCAGGCCAGCCGGAGCTATGCCGAGATCCTGCAGGCGCCGATTGAGCGCGTCCGGATCTTCGTACACGCGCTGCCCGCAGCCGCCGTCGCCGTAGGCGGTGTTCCGTTGGACGAAACCGGAGGCACAGCGCCGTACTTCACCGCACTCATGATGAGAGGCCGCCCGGAGCAGGTGCGGGCACGGCTGCTGGCCGAGTTCACCGACCTCTGTGTGAGCGTCCTGGGAGCCCAGCGCGACTCGGTACGCGGACTGATCACCGAGATCGATCCCGCTGGGTGGGGCATCGGCGGGCGCCCGGCCTCAGCGGTCCGCGCGGATGAGATCGCCCAGCGGGCCCGCGCGCACGATGACACCTCAGAGCCGCCGCTGCACTGAGACTGCAAGGAGAACAGATCCAGCCCGAATCCTGTGCAAAGTGCTGCACCACAGGCAGTTCCATCTTGAAAGACCGGCTGTTAGCGTCGCCAATGCGCGGCGCGAGAATCATCCTCCGGTCGGCCAACGGAGGCCGACTGCGACGAAGGGACACGCTGTGAACACGCAAGAGAACACCACTTCCCGCCGCGCCGTTCTGCTCGGAGCGGCAGGGGTCAGCGCGCTCGGCGCGGCTGTCGCCGCGACACCTGCCACGGCCGCGGAGACCGCCCAGGGACGCAGTCGTGGCCGTGGCGGCGGCGAGATGACGGTGACCTTGCTGGGCACCGGGAGCCCGGTGCCCAGTGCCACCCGGATGGGGCCGTCCACCCTGGTGCAGGCCAACGGTGTGAACCTGCTCTTCGACGCCGGGCGCGGGGCAGCAGTCCGGCTCGTGCAGGCGGGTATCGGTAGCAACCAGATCGACGCCACCTTCATCACCCACTACCACTCCGACCACGTCAACGGCCTCAGCGACGTGTGGATGATGGGCTACATCCCAGCGCTCGGCGCGCGCACCGCCCCCTTCCAGCTCTACGGCCCTCGGTACGACACCCTCGGCGTCCAGCGCCTGGCCGACGGGCTCATGCACGCCCACCAGGGCGACATCGACGCCCGGGTCGCCGATGCGGAGGTGAACCCGGCGGTGACCCCGATCGAGGCTCACGACTTCACCGAGGACGGCATCGTCTTCGAGCGGTCAGGGGTGAAAGTGCGGATGTTCACCGTCGAACACGATCCCCGCAATGTGATCCGCCCCGCGGTGGGCTACCGAGTCGACTACGGCGGACGTTCGGTGCTGATGAGCGGAGATACCCGGCCGACCCCCAACGTCCTGACCTTCGGCAAGAACGTCGATCTGCTCATTCATGAGGTGGCCGACTTCCCCGACCCCACACTGCCGATCATCCAGAACGTCTACGCCCACCACACCAGTCCACAGCAGGCCGGGGAGATCTTCTCCGAGACCAAGCCGGCGATGGCCGTGTACTCGCACATCGTGCGCGGGGTGCCCCCGAAGATCCCGAACGTCGGCCTGGACACCATCGTCGCGCGTACCCGGGAGAACTATGACGGGCCACTGCTGGTGGGCGAAGACCTGACCAGGTTCGTGCTCACCCGTAAGGGCATCTCCGTTACCCCGCACTACGCCGAGAACGACTGACCCCGCGCTGCCGCGGGATTGGCTGTGCGCCCGGCCTGCCTGTCGTCCCGGGGGGCAGGCCAGTCGCGCTGACCTGTGCGTCCGGCCCGCCATCATCTCGACGGCAGCGCCCGCGCGGCTCACTCGTGGTCGGACTGAAGCAGCACGGTGCGAAAGCCGGCGTTGCCCATCGACGAGTCCGGGGTGTTTGCGGTGCGTGCCGAGTTCCGGTAGCGGTTGCAGTACGAGTCGTGACACAGGTACGACCCGCCACGCAGCACCCGGGCAGAGGTCGGGTCATCCGGTAGCGGGTGCAGGCCACTGCGACCGGCTCGCCGGGCGTAGGCAGCGGGGTCGAAGACGTCCGCGCACCACTCCCACACATTGCCCACGCTCTGCCACAGGCCAAAGTCGTTGGGGGCGAAGGTGCGCACCGGTGCGGTTGTCAGATACCCGTCCTCCAGGGTGTTCTCGGTGGGGAAGGTGCCCTGCCAGATATTGAGCAGCCAGGCCCCATGGGCGTCTCGGGTGTCATCGCCCCACGGAAAGCGGAGCCCTTCGCGCCCACCCCGGCTGGCCCGCTCCCATTCGACCTCCGAGGGCAGCCTTCGCCCGGCCCAGGCGCAGTAGGCGCGGGCGTCGGTGTGTGCCACGTGTACCACCGGGTGGTCCGCCCGAGACTCGATATCGCTGTCCGGGCCCTCCGGGTGCGCCCAGTCCGCACCTTCCACCGTGAGCCACCATGGGGTGCGGGGGGCGTTGCCCAGAATCTTGGCCGTGGGGGAGACGGCGAGGTGGAACACCGCTGAGAAGCCCCACCGCTGCGCCTCGGTCTGGTAGCCCGTTGCCTCCACGAAACCGGCGAAGTCCCGGTTCGTGACCGTCGTTGCGTCGATGGAGAAGGCAGGCACCGTGACCTGGTGCACGGGTTGCTCTCCGTCGCTGGGATAGCCGTCCCCATGCTGGTCGCCCATGGTGAAGGTGCCTGAAGGTATGTGGCACTGCTCGATCGTGTGAGCCTCGGGCGCGGCGGACCGGACCTGGTGACCGGGATGCCCATCGGCCATCGACGCTCTCCGACCGTCTCGGTCCGAGTCCTCAGACTCGGCGACACGTGATGGTGCACAACAGTTCTCCATCCAGGTCTCCTTCCACGCGCGACGCTGAACGGCGCCGGTTCCCGTTGACATCAACCGTTGACACGGTATTCCACTCGTGCCATACTCTCAATATTCCACTTGTGATACATCGAGAGTTCTCGCAGCGGTGTGGTCTCAGGTAGACACGGTGAGCGAGGCGAGGTGCGCATCCTCGATGTGACGACGGCGAAGGAGCCAGGCATGAAACTCGAGTACATCCTGCTGGGGGTTCTGCTCCAGCGGCCGATGACCGGCTACGGGCTCAAGCGTTTCATGGACGTGTCGGGGCGGTTCATGCGCGACAAGACGGTGATGAGTCAGGTCTACCGATCACTGACTCAGATGGAGGACAAGGGGCTGGTCAGCCACACGGTCGAGGCTGGGCAGGGCGCCCGCGACCTCAAGCGGTACCACGTGACTCCCGAGGGGGAGACGATCTTCTTCGAGTGGCTCAGCAAACCCCACCAGCCGGACGAGTCCATCGACTCCTACGAGTTCTACACGCGACTGCGCTTCACGGCCGCCTTCCTGGACCCGACCGACGTACTGAACGTGCTGGACGGTGAGATCCGGGCCTGTCGTTCGCACATCGAACGGTTCCGGTTCCGCGACCGTACCGAGCAGGTGAACCCGACCGTCGCCATGCACGACGCCTTCTGCGGGATGGTCCTGGAATGGCAGCACCGCAGGGGAATGTCGAAGATGGACGCGCACCTGGCGGCCTGCATCGAGTTACGCGAGCAGATCGCCGCCGGCAACCCTCCCAACTATGGCCGAGAACTGCTCCAGCGGTTCGACTCTGAGAGCGATCCCGCGGTCGACCTGGACGGGCGAGAGGTGGAGGCATGAGGGCCGTCATCCTGATGTTCGACAGCCTCAACCGGCACCTGCTGGGGCCCTACGGCGATACGTTCGTCGACGCACCGAACTTCGCCAGGCTGGCAGAGCGCACCGTCACCTTCGATCGCTTCTACGCGGGTTCGATGCCGTGCATGCCGGCCCGTCGCGAGATGCACACCGGGCGGTACAACTTCCTGCACCGCAGTTGGGGCCCACTTGAGCCCTTCGACGATTCGATGCCGGAGTTGCTCAAACAGAACGGGGTTCACACGCATCTGGCCTCGGACCATCCGCACTACTGGGAGGACGGCGGCGCCACCTACCACACTCGCTACTCGACCTGGGAGTTCTTCCGCGGGCAGGAGGGCGACCCCTGGAAGGGCGTGGTCGATTTTCCGCAGGCGCAGGCAGGCATGTTCGGCCGGATGCGCCGACAGGACGCGATCAATCGCACGTACATGCCCACCCCGGCAGAGCACTATCAGACCCGCACCGTGGACGCCGGTTTGCATTTCCTCACCACGAACGCGGCGGCGGACAACTGGCTGCTGCAGATCGAGTTGTTCGACCCCCACGAGCCCTTCTTCGCCCATGACGACTACCGCAAGCGTTACCAGCTCGACGGCGTCGAGCCCGCCTTCGACTGGCCCCCGTACGCCAAGGTGACCCAAGGGCAGGAGCGCACCGAGTTGGCCCGCAAGGAGTACGCCGCACTCGTGTCGATGTGCGACGATTCTGTCGGTCGGGTCCTGGACGCCATGGATGAGCACGATCTCTGGGACGACACCATGCTCATCGTCAACACCGATCACGGGTATCTGCTCGGTGAGCACGGGTGGTGGGCCAAGGGCATGATGCCTTGGTACGACGAACTCGTGCACCTGCCTTTCTTCGTGTGGGATCCGCGCACCCGCCGGGCGGGTGAACGGTGCCAGGAACTGGCCCAGACCATCGACCTGGCACCCACTTTGCTCTCCTTCTTCGGGGTCGAGCCCACCCCCGACATGCAAGGCCACGACCTTGGGCCGGTGGTCGCGGGCAATCCGATCGATCGCTCCGGTGCCTTGTACGGCCTGCACGGTGGACACGTCAATGTCACAGACGGCTCGTGGACGTACATGAGATCGGGCCCGACACAGGAGAACTCGCCGCTGCGCGAGTACACGCTGATGCCCACTCATATGCGGGCGCGGTTCAGCGTCGAGGAACTCAGGGGATGGGAACCGGCAGAGCCATTCTCGTTCAGCAAGGGCCTGCGCACGATGGGCCTGGACGCTCAGGCGCCCTTCATCAATCCCTGGCAGCACGGAACCCTGCTCTTCGACCTCGACGCCGACCCGGGTCAGCTCAACCCGGTGGTGGACGACGAGGTCGAGGTACGGATGATGGAACTCCTCGTCGAGCTCATGCGGGCCAGCGATGCGCCGCCGGAACAGTACCTGAGACTTGGACTCCCGCTCGAAGGCCCCGTCTCGGTGCAGCACCTACTGGTGGCGACGCACGCACGCCGCGCCCAACAGACAGCCGAAGCGCTTCCCGGCACGGAAGAGCTCCAGTGCCTGGACATCTTGACCCTTCCCTTGGCGGACGCACTCGGCGATCCCGAGCGCGGCGCGATACTGCGGGAGTTGCTCGGTGACGTGACAGGGACCGAACTGCTCACGATGGCTCCTGCCACCAGCATCCTCGACTTGGCGGCCGCCGCCCAGTTCAGTGCGCACGATCTGCGCGAACTCGACACTCGCCTCGCGGTACCCGCCACCGGCTGAGCGGGTCGGTAGCACCGGCAGAGTTCCACCCACCTGACCGCCCCTCGTGGTGCCGAACGGCACGGCCATCCGTGTGCTCTACCGGCACCTGTGGGCCCCGGCCGGGCCTTTCATGATCGGTTCGCCTCGCTTGGCCTTGCCATCCGCGCATCCGACTCCATCCGCGCACTCGACGCGGGCGCCCATCACGGGGCTCAGCGCACCCTGCCGCTGCTCCCCAGCACTGCCTGTACCCCTTCCATCCCGACGACCGCTGCAAGCCCACCACAAGGAAGTGACGGACGTGTCATGAATCCAACTCCATCCATTTCACGCACAAGGACGGTGTCGTCCGCGCCCGGTCGGCGTCGACTCGGCTCACTCGCCGCCCTGCTGGTCGCGCTACTACTCGCGCTCACCGGCTGCGGGGGGACGAGCCTGGCGGAGAATCGCGGGGATCCGAAGACCCTGACGATCGCCGCGGTTCAGGACAACAACAGTTTCGATACCGCCCAACTCCAGTTGGGCAACAACATGCAGTACTGGTGGCCGGTCTATGACACCTTGATCATCGTCAATGCCCAAGCAGAACTGGAACCGGGCCTGGCCACTGACTGGACGTACAACGACGACGAGACCATCCTCACCCTGAACCTGCGCGATGACGTCGTCTTCTCCGACGGAACGGCCTTCACGTCGGCGGCGGTCAAGGCCAATCTCGAGCACCTGGCCAACGGGGGCGGCCAGTTCTCTTACATGGCACAGGGCATCACCGAGGTGGTCCCGGTCAGCGACACCATCGTGGAACTCCACCTGGACCGGCCCGACCCTGGGCTGCTCGACGCGCTGGCCCTGATCGCGGGTGCGATGGCCAGCCCGGCCGCCCTCGAAGACCCCAGCCTGGCCACCAACCCCGTCGGCAGTGGACCGTACGTGTACGACGCAGGGGCATCGACCGTGGGCAGCGAGTACATCTACACCCGCAACCCGGACTACTGGAATCCTCAGGCGTACGAGTTCAACACCATCGTGATCCGGCCGATGCCGGAGGCAACGGCCATGCTCAATGCCCTCAAGACCGGCCAGGTCGACACCGGCAGCATCCCGATCTCCAATGTCTCCGAAGCCGAGAACAGTGGCCTGCGGATCGACACCACCCCGGTCAACTGGCGAGGCCTGATCATCGCCGACCGGGCCGGCGCGGTGGTTCCCGCCCTCGGCGACGTGCGAGTTCGCAGGGCCATCAACATGGCCTTCAACAAGCCAGTCATGGTGGAGAACGTCCTGTACGGGCAGGGAGAGGTGACCGCGCAGCCCTTCGGCGTGGAAAGCCAGGCGTACGTCCCTGAACTCGACGACGCCTATCCCTACGACCTCGATCAAGCCCGTGCCTTGATGGCGGAGGCGGGGTACGCCGACGGCTTCGACGTGACGATGCCGAACACGTCCGGCTTCAACTACATCAACCCGTTCGTGGCCCAGCAACTCGGCGACATCGGCATCCGCGTGCACTTCGAGCAGGTACCGGCCAACAGCCTTATTCCAGAGCTACTTTCGGGCCGCTTCCCGATGTACTTCTTCAGCTTGGGCAGTCAGGACGCGTGGGGTGACTTCCGCAAGACGCTGCTGCCGAACTCACCGTGGAACACCTCCAAGTCCGACTCTCCCGAGCTGGCAGCCCTGATCGAGACGGTGCGGTATACCGAGCCTGGCGAGGAGCGCACGGCTGCCATGCAGGACGTGAACCGGTGGGTCGTAGACCAGGCCTGGTTCGCGCCCTTCTTCCGGGAGAACACGGTCCTGGCGAGCAACCCGCGCATCGAGCTCACGCCGCATGCCTGGCTGGTTGCCACCCGCATCGACGACTACCACCTCGCCGAAACCAACTGACCAGCACGATCTGAGAAAGGACGACACCATGGCAATGTTCGTGCTTCGCCGCCTCGCGGCAGGGCTCGTGCTGGTCTTCGTGATCACCACGATCGCCTACACGCTTATCTACTCCACCGCAGGCGGGATCGCCCGCAACATCATGGGCGAGAATGCCACCGCCGAGCAGGTGGCCGCCAAGGAGGTGGAACTCGGCCTGGACCAACCACTTCCGGTGCAGTACATCACGTGGCTGACACACGCTCTGCGCGGTGACTTCGGGTCATCCTGGTTCACCAGTCAGAGCGTGGTCGATACGATCTCCACACGATTGCCGGTCACGCTATCCATGGTCATCGTGTCCATGCTCGTCATCACCATCGTGAGCGTGGTCATGGGGATGGTCGCAGCCATCAAGGGCGGGGCGACCGACCGGGTCTTGCAGGTACTCAGTGTCGTCGGCTTCTCGCTGCCGAACTTCTGGGTGGCGCTGATCCTCGTCGTCGTGTTCTCGGTGGGCCTGGGGCTGCTACCAGCCACCGGCTACATTCCCTTGACCCTTTCCCCCGTTGACTGGGCCAGAAGCCTCATCCTGCCGGTCACCGCACTGGTGGTCTCCGGCACGGCTTCAGCGGCGCAACAGATCCGGGGCGCAGTGACCGACGTGATGCAGCTCGACTTCGTTCGCACCCTCAAGGCCCGCGGTCTTTCCGCCCGGTCGATCCAGGTACAGCACGTGCTGCGCAACGCCGCACCTCCCGCGCTCACCGTGCTGTCCCTGCAGTTCATCGGCCTACTCGGTGGGGCTGTCGTCATCGAGCAGGTCTTCGCGATCCCCGGAATGGGCACGTACACAGTGAGTTCGGCACTACTAGGTGACATCCCCTCACTCATGGGCATCGTCGTGGTGATGGTCGTCATGGTCGTCATCGTCAATCTCATCATCGACATCATGAATGGGTGGCTCAACCCGAAGGCGAGGCAACAGTGAGTACCATGAACGATCGTGATCCGCTCAAGTCGGGCAGCGGCGTTGCATCGTCTCCCGACGATCTTCACGTGGTCACCACAGATGATGGATCGGTTCTGACCGCATCATCCCCGGAGAAGACCGAGCTGCCACCACCAGCTGACCCAGGCAAAGACTCGCTGTGGCGGGCAGTCTGGGCAAATCCCCTGGGCAGGTTGGCATCCATTCTCCTGGTCGTCATCATCCTGGGCAGCCTGATCGGCCCGTGGCTCCTGCCGAACGACCCCACTCGAGTCGATCTCTTCCGGATCCTGGCACCGCCGGGAGACGGCTATCTGCTCGGCGGTGACCGGGTGGGCCGGGATGTCTTCGCTCGGCTGGTCGCCGCCGGCAGCAACACCCTGCTGGGGGCCCTGCTTGCCGTGTCCGTCGCCACGGTGATCGGGGCGACTGCCGGGCTGATCGCCGGCTACTACGGCAAGGCCTTCGACGCGGTTGCCAGCTGGGCCGCGAACATCTTGCTGGCCCTGCCCGCCATGGTGATCCTGCTGGCGCTGTACCAGGCGCTGGGTTCGTCGGTGTACACCAGCATGGTCGTCTTCGGCGTCATCCTGTCTCCCGGCTTCTACCGGCTGGTGCGCAACCAGGTGATCGCCGTCAAGAACGAGTTGTACGTCGACGCCGCAAAGGTCTCCGGTCTACGCGACTGGCGCATCATCACCCGACACATTCTGGGCGTTGTTCGCTCGCCCCTGATCATCCAGATCTCCATCGTGGCCGGTGTGGCCATCATCATCCAGGCAGGCCTGGAGTTCCTCGGCCTGGGAGATCCGGGCACACCCACCTGGGGTGGCATGCTTCGGGACTCCTTCGACACCCTCTATGACGCCCCGCTGCTCATCCTCTGGCCGGGTCTGGTCATCTCGCTCACCGTGATGTCCCTGGTGCTGTTCGCCAATGCCGTCCGAGATGCCCTGCGCCGTCAGCGTTCACGTCCCGAGGCCGAGCCGCAGAAGGAGGCGGACGACAGCGTGCTGGTGGACGTGACGAACTCTCCGACGGGCCCGACCGACGCCCTGCTCCAGGTCCGCAATCTGCGGGTCGGCTACGGCTCGGACGAGAACCCGAAGGTCGTGGTGGACGGGGTCTCCTTCGACGTACGGGCCGGAGAGGTACTCGGCCTGGTCGGCGAGTCGGGCTCCGGGAAGTCGCAGACCACCTTCGCGATCATGGATCTCCTGCCCAAGGGCGGCCGGATCCTCGGCGGCAGCGTGACCTTCGGCGGCCGCGAACTCACCGAGGCCGGCCAGAGCGAGATGTCCTCCATCCGCGGACACGAGATCGCCTACGTTCCACAGGAGCCGATGAGCAACCTCGATCCCACGTTCACCGTCGGCCACCAACTGGTGGAGCCGATGCGGGCGGTACTGGGCATCAGCGCCGCCGACGCCGCAGACCGGGCCCTGGAACTGCTGGCCAAGGTAGGCATCCGTGACCCCCGTCGCACCTTCGACGCCTACCCTCACGAGATCTCCGGAGGCATGGCCCAGCGAGTCCTCATCGCCGGCGCAATCGCCTGTGATCCGGTACTTCTCATCGCCGACGAGCCGACCACGGCACTGGACGTGACCGTCCAGGCCGACATCCTCGACCTGTTGCGCGAACTTCAGGAGAGCCTCGATATGGCGATGATCCTGGTCACCCACGACTTTGGCGTGGTGGCGGATATCTGCGATCGGGTCGCGGTGATGCAGACCGGCCGGATCGTGGAGGCCAACGATGCCGTGGCCCTGTTCGGTAACCCCCGGCACCCCTACACACAGATGCTGCTCGACTCGACCATGGACGACGCCCCGGCCCGCGGGCCACTCGTCCGCACCGGAGGCTGAGATGACCTCGACCAAAACCCCAGGAATGCTGCTGGATGCTCGCGATGTCATCGTGGAGTTCCCGATGAAAGGATGGCGCACCCCACCCTTCCGGGCGCTGCACGGCGTCAGCGTACAGATCGCCGAGCATGAGACGGTCGGACTGGTAGGCGAATCCGGTTCCGGGAAGTCCACGCTGGGCCGGGCGATCCTCGGGCTGGCGCCGGTCACCGGGGGTGCCATCACCTTCAAGGGCCAGGACATCACCCACGCGAGTGGCCAGGCGCGCCGACGTTTGGGTTCCTCGATCCAGGTGATCTTCCAGGATCCGTACTCGTCGCTGAACCCGATGATGACGATCGGGGACATCCTCACCGAGCCGTTGCTGGCCCAGTCAGGCGACCGCAAGGGTGCGGATGCCCTCGTGAAGGATCTGCTCGACAAGGTGCAGATGCCAAGGGATACCGCGAGCCGCACGCCCCGGGAGTTCTCCGGGGGGCAGCGGCAGCGGATCGCGATCGCCCGCGCGCTGGCCATGGAGCCGGAGTTGATCATCTGCGACGAGCCGACGTCAGCGCTCGACCTGTCCACCCAGGCCAGGGTGCTCGATCTGCTCATCGAACTGCAGCAGCGCACCGGCGTGGCATACCTGTTCGTCTCCCACGACCTGGCCGTCGTCCGGCACATCAGCCATCGCGTGGCGGTGATGCGGGGCGGAGAGATCGTCGAAACCGGTGACGGCGAAAGCGTCACGTCCAACCCGACGCACCCCTACACCAAGCGGCTCCTGATGGCCGCGCCGGTTCCCAACCCCGCAGAACAGGCCGAACGCCGCCGCGCCCGGCACGAACTTCTTGCCCAGTTGGGGGACGACGCAGCCTGAACCCCGCCTTCTCAGATCCGGGTCCGGAGCCGCTGCACGTGTCGGCTACACGCAATGGCACCCGTCCCGGTCCCCTGCGGATGGCCACGACGCACCGAAATGGAGGACAGCATGCGCATCATCTATGTAGACGTTGACACCTTGCGTGCCGATCACACCACCCCCTACGGCTATCACCGGAACACCACCCCCAACCTGCAGCGACTGGCGGACAAGGGCGTCACCTTCGATCGCTACTACGCTTCCGACTCCCCATGCCTGCCCTCCCGCACGGCCCTGACCAGTGGGCAGTTCGGCATCACCAACGGGGTCATCGGCCACTTCGGGGAGGCGGCGCAGTTCCGGCTCGACCCCGGACACGGCCCCCATCCGCAGCGACCGCTGCTGGGACAGGTCTTCCAGCGCAACAACTGGTACCCGGCCGCGGTATCGATGTTCGCCGAACGCCACCGTGCCTATTTCTTCACCGGGAACTTCCGCGAGACCATCCGAGCCACCGCCGAACTGGGCGACGAACCCGCCGACGAGATCAATCACGTTGCCCTGGACTGGATCCGTCGGCACCGTGACGACGACAACTGGTACCTGCACCTGACCTACTGGGATCCGCACACCGACTACCTCACCGAACCCGGCTGGACTGAGCGGGCCGCCGCCCTGGGACCGGCACCGGCGTGGCCGGACCAGGAGGCGATCGATTCCCATGCAGAGGTCTACGGGCCGAGGTCGGCTCTCGATCTGCACTACAGCGTCGCGTCCCGCCGCTCCGCCTATCCGCACAACATGCCCGACGAGATTCGTACTCGCGCCGACTTCGAACATCTCATCAACGGCTACGACGGCACGATTCTCTACTGGGACCAGCACTTCGGGCAGCTGCTGGACACCCTCGACGAGCTGGGGTTGACCGATGACACCGCCATCATCGTCAGCGCCGATCATGGTGAGTCGTTCGGGGAGAACGGGTCCTACGCCGAGCACGGGCTGGCGAACGAGGCGACCCACAGGCTGCCGCTGATCGTGTACTGGCCCGGAGTCACCGACGACCTGACGGCTGAGCAACGTCGCTGTGAGGCATTGCTCTACAACATCGACTACGCCCCGACGCTGTGTGACCTGGTCGGCTTCGAGATTCCGCCCGGCTGGCAGGGAACGTCCTTCGCTCCGGCGATCCGTGGTGAGAACGTACTCAGTCGTGAGCATCTCGTGCTCGGGCATGGTGCGCATACCTATCAGCGTGCGGTTCGCACCCGAGACCACATGTACATCAGGACCTACCATCCGGGTGCCTTCCGGGCCGAATGGGAGCAACTCTTCAACATCACCGAGGATCCGCATCTGGAGCACGACCTGCTGGAGGCCGAGCCGGAGCGGGCGGATTGGATGCGGGCCCGGCTGGCCGAGTGGGAGTGGGAGCACGCCGGGCGTCCGGGCTGTCTGCCGGATCCGATGCTGACCACCATGCATGTCGGCCCCACTTTCTACAACGACCCCGTGGCCTACGCCCATCACCTGCGCAGTACCGGGCGAGAGCACCTGGCCGAGGACCTGGAGGAGCGGCTGCGAAATGTCCAGGGCGTGACCGAAGTGTGGTGGCACGCAGGTCAAGAGCCCTGGCCCCCGGGGCGTCGAGAGGCGTTCCTGGCTCTCATCGGCGCCGACCCGGCACTCGACTGATGCCGTCCACACCGATTCCCGGCCAGACTGGTGGGGTCGACTCGGTCGGAACCCCCCGGCCGAACATCGTGTGGATCTCAACCCACGACATCAACCCGCACCTGGGCTGCTATGCGGGCGTCTGGCCCGGCGCCGAGCATGCGATCACCCCCAACCTGGATCGGCTGGCGGCAGAGGGAGTGCGCTTCGACCACGCCTTCGCCAGCGCGCCGGTGTGCGCACCCTCCCGGGCATCGATGCTGACCGGCTGCCATCCGTCCGCGATCGGCACCCTGCACATGCGCACCAAGGCGGTGCCGCCGCCCCAGGTCCGGCTGCTTCCGGAGTACTTCCGGGAGGCGGGCTACTGGACCACCTGCACCGACTTCACCGACTTCCAGGTGCAGGTGCCCGCCACCACCTTCGATGAGCATGGAGCCGACGCGGACTGGAGATCCCGCCCCACGGCGGAGACCCCATTCTTCGCGCAGTTCCACGGGCTCATCACGCATGAATCCCAGATCTACCTCGCAGAGGAGGAGTACGCCCACGCGACGAGGCACCTCAATGCGCGACAACGGCAGGATCCCCAGGATCTGCCGCTGCCTCCCTACTACCCGGACACCCCGGTCTTCCGGCGTTATTGGGCCCGGATCTTCGAGCTGATCACGGCGATGGATCACTGGGTCGGTGGAATCCTGGATCGGCTCGCGGAGGACGATCTGGTGCAGGACACCATCGTGGTCTTCTGGAGCGAGCACGGACCCGGGTATCCCCGAGCCAAGCGCTGGGTGCATGAGGCGGGGGTGCGTGAACCGCTCATCATCCGCTGGCCCGGCAGGATCGAAGCGGGATCGGTCCGAACAGACGTGGTCCCGATGATGGACCTGGCCCCGACCATGCTGACCATGTGTGGCTTGACCGTGCCGGGGCACATGCATGCCGAGGCCGTGTACGACGCCGAGGGAACGCCGATCACACCTCACGAGTACGCCTTCTCCGCACGCGGCCGGATGGGCGATCAGTTCGACCGGTCGTTCAGCATCCGCGACCAGCGGTACCGCTTCATCCGCAACGACCACCCGGACCGCTCCGAGCTGCAGTACCTGCACTACGGCGATGGCACCGCCTGCTGGCAGGAGTTCCGGCGCCTGGGCAGTATCGAGGCCGGACAGTTGGGCCTCGGGCACCGGCCGGATGCCCTCACCCCCTTGCAGCGCACCGTGATCGCACCATCCAAGCCTGCCGAGGAACTGTACGACCTGGTTGAAGATCCGCACGAGACAACGAATCTGGTGGGCGAGGCGGGTCACTCCGAGGTGCTGCACCGGCTCCGTGCCGCCCTGGACGCCTGGGTCGAGAAGTATGGTGCGACAGCGATGATGGACGAGCAGGAACTCCTCGAACAGTGGCGCCCGGGAGGCCGGACGCAGGTCACCAAGACCCCGGTGCTGACGGTGGCCGAAGGGATCGCTACCGCCGACTGCGCGACCGAGGGAGCGGGCATCGCCTGGACCACGGATCCGCCCACCCCCTGCCCCGGTCGCACCCCGATGCAGGACATGATCGGGCTTCCGGTGGACGACGGCCGCTACTGGCACCTGTACACGGGGCCCTTTCAGGTGCCCCCGGACGGGTGCTGGCTGCGGGCCGAGCGGCTCGGCTTCGATCCCAGCGAGGAGGTTCGGGTGCCGGCCTCCTGTTGAGTGGTGGGCCGGGCCGATCTGGTCGGCTGGTGTCCGACGTCGGCGTGGACCACGTCACCGCCGGTCGATGACCACCTCGACCAAGAGGGCCCGGTCGACGCCGACCGTCTGGCCGCCACCGCCGAGGATCGACTCCAGCAATGAACGTGGGGCAGGGAAGTCCGATGGCAGCGCGGCGTTGTATGCCTCGTGCGCTTCCAAGGAGTGCACCGCCGCCTCGAACTGCTCGGCGCCGACGTCTACGAAATGCGTCGGCCGCGGGGAGCCGACGACCGCGAAGACCTTCACTCCATTCCAAGGCTGGAGGCCATCGTCCATGAGCTCCTTGTGAAGCCAACGGTTTCCAGCGTCGGCGACCGCATCCAAGGTCGCCAGGCCGACCGCACGGTGGTCGGCCTGATTGACCACACCAGTGCCGAACAGCACGTCCCAGTTCTGGCCGAGCACCACGTCCGGCCGATGACGTCGGATCGCCGCAGCAATGTCCCGGCGCAGCGGTACTCCGTACTCGATGGCGCCGTCCGGCCAACCGCCGAACTCCACGGATGACACACCGACGCGTGCGGCGCTCTCGCGTTCCTCCGCCTGGCGCACCGCGACCGCCTCCGACGGCGGCAGGGTGTCGATGCCGGCCTCACCGCTGGTGAGGAGGAAGTACGCCACCGTGGCTCCCTGCTGGGTCCAGGAGTGGATCGCCGCAGCCGTGCCGTACTCGATGTCGTCCGGGTGAGCCACGACGCACAGAATGGACGAGAAAGCACCGTCAAGTGGAGCCAACTCCGGCTTCTGAGTCATGACCGCATCCTAGGCGCCCTTTCAAGCGGTCGGCATGGGTCGACGGGTAGCCGGTCGGTGCCCACTCTGTTGGTGGATCCTGCCCGGGAGCTCAGGGGTGTCGGCGAAAGAAGTTCCACCTGTTCTGGATTCAGGTCAGTGAGTGGTCGTGTCCAGCGGTCCCTTCCGCTCAGGGCGCTCAATATCAGTTGGATCGCGCACCTGGATCGTGCACCACGGCATCAGAACCTGGACGAGTGGCCCGATCGCGAGGGCGTAGACCACTGTGCCGACCCCCAGGGTCCCACCCAGGAGCCAGCCGACGCCCACGACGACAAGTTCGATGGCCGTGCGGACGAGCCGCACGGACAGTCCGGTGCGCCTGTGCAGCCCGGTCATCAGGCCGTCGCGAGGCCCGGGACCCAGTTGTGCCCCGATATACAGCGCCGTCGCGAGCGCGTTCCCAACCACGCCCAGCCCGAGGAACATGGCCCGCCACCCGATACCGTCCGGCACGTCGAGGACATTGAGGGTGGCTTCAGCGGCGACCCCGACTAGCACGGCGTTGAGCAGGGTGCCAAGCCCGGGTGGCTGCCGCAACGGCACCCACAGGAGCAGGACGAGCGCGCTGACGACGATGATCGCCGTCCCCACAGTGAGCGGTAGCCGTTGTGCCAGCCCCTGGTGCAGGACGTCCCATGGTGCGTTGCCGAGCCCGGAGCGGATCATCAGGCCGATACTCACGCCGTAGATGGCCAGACCGATAAGCAGTTGACAGACCCGGACCGGTAGGCGTCCTGCGCGCAACTGCGCCACCGGCCCGAGCGCGGCCGGCATCCGTGCGCGGTCACTCCGTCCGCGAGTGCTCCGTCCGCGGTCACGAGTCACGGCAGACTCCCGAGCGCGGGCTCGGTGTCGCGCCGGACAAGCTCACCATCTGCGCGCGCCGACAGGGGCACATCATTGTCGTCCTCGGCCCGTAACCATCGTTCGAAGACGAGACTCTCGCTGGAGACCTGGTCGGCGTTGTCGCGTCGCAACAGGTAGTGGGCTTGGCGCATCGACACCAGCGACTCGGGGACGACGGTGAGCCGCCCGCTCCTGACCCCGGCCCGGGCGAATCTTTCCGGCACGATGGCCCACAGATCGCTGCTGGCAACCACTTCGATAGCTGAGATCGCGGTGTCCACCGTCATCGCAGCAGGCGTCCCCTGCCCCGGTTCCCGCAGTTCGTCGGTGGCCGGGAACAGATACGACCACAACCGCTCAAAGCCCAAGATCTGTACTCGAGGGCGGGATCGTAGCTCCTGCACCGACCTGGCCGAGTGCCCAGGGGCGCAGACAGCGACCGCGTCGTCGTCGTGCAATTTCACAGCCCGGTATCCCGGCCACGAGCCGGTGCCCTGACGGACTTCCAGGTCGATCTGAGCCGGTGGCAGGGACGCAGACCAGATCGCCGACGTCACCCGCACCTCGATCGCAGGGAAGTCTCGATGGAAACCGGCGAGGCGGGGAGCCAGCCAGGTGGCGCCATAACTGGCCTGTACCCGGACGGTGAGACCGACCCGATCGGGTCGGCCGAAGATGCTGGCGGTCGCGTCCGACAGGTCCTCGAAGATCTCTCGAAGGGCGGGCAGGTAGGCCTCGCCCGATTCGGTGAGCCGCAGACTGCGGGGGCGCCGGATGAACAGTGGCACTCCGAGGTGGGCCTCCAAGGTGCGCACCCGCTGACTCACCGCAGCCGGTGACAAGTGGAGTTCGGCGGCGGCCGCCGCGAAACTCAGGTGCCGGGCGCTCGCCTCAAAGGCGTGCAGACCCAACAGCGGTGGCATGCCAGTACTCATCCCCAGACCATGCCACACATTTTCGGCGTCATGAGCCAAGAAATTGTCGCTTGTCGGCGGTTATGTGTAGGGCCACCATGAAACCGGCGCACCGCAACAGTGGATGTCGACGGGCGTCACCTTCACGGGAGGAGGAGTACATGACCGCCGTCACGACATCACCGAGGGACTCTGGTTCGCCCACCGCGAGTGTCGAGGTTCTACCGAAGCATCTCGTCCTGGAGCACGCCGGCGCCGTCATGCGCTTCCATCATGTGTGGCTCCGGGATAACTGCGGATGCGCTCAGTGTCGGGTGATCGAAAGCGGCGAGCGTGCGCTGTTCACCGCGTCGATCCCCGATGACATCGCGGTGCGTCACGCTCACGCAGATGCCGAGACGGGTCTTCTTGCAGTCGAATTCACTGACGGCCACAGCGCGAGGTACGGGTTCTCCTGGTTGCACGAGCATGACTATTCTTCCGGCTCGCGTAGTGGTCCGGAGCCGATCCTGTGGGACGCCGGGCTGGCACAGGTGCCGAGCTTCTCCCATGCTGAAGTGGTCGGGACGACCGCCGGCCAGGTGGCGTATCTCGAGGCAGTGCGTGACTACGGTGTTGCGCTTATTACCGAAACCCCTTGTGAAACTGGGGAGGTGGAGAGGTTCGCGAGTTTCATTGGGCATCTGCGAGAGACGGCGTTCGACCGGATTCACGAGGTGCGCTTCGACCCGGACGGCTACAACGTGGCGCATACGGCCAGGGAGCTGAAGCCACACACGGATCTACCCGGATACCAGTGGCCGCCCAGCATCCAGTTGCTGCACGTCCTTACCAATGAGGCGATCGGCGGCGAGACGGTGCTGGTCGACGGATGGTCAGTGCTTGCCGAGTTGCGCCGCCGCGATGCGGAGGCATTCGCCCTGCTGACGGGAATCCCGTTGACGTTCAGCCTCTTCAATGACCGGGAGGTCATTCAGGGGACCGCGCCCATGGTGCTCCTGGATCCGGCGGGGAACGTGCGGCTGTTCCGCTTCTCCAACCAGCTGGCCCACCCGATCGATGCCTCCTTCGACGACATGGACGCCTTCTACCGTGCCTACCGGCTGCTGGGCCGGTTGCTGGACAGCGCCGAGCACCAGGTCTCGTTCAGGGCGAAGGCCGGAGACCTCATCACCGTCCACGGTCACCGAGTGCTGCACGGGCGACGGTCCTTCGATCCGACGACGGGGGCTCGTTGGCTGCAGGATGCCTACCTGGAATACGACGACCTGATGGATCGGCTGCTGGTGCTCCAGGGCCGTCATATCCCGAGTTCCCCGGACCGCTGAGCCATGAGGTACCAGCAGGGTCGTGTTGATGATTTGGTTCGCCGGCGCGGTGGCCGCATGGCCATATCCGATTCAGCGGGGCGGGTAGCCCTATGAGCAAGCCCCAGGTGGTCTCTTTCATCCACATGAACGACGGCACTGCGCAGGACTACAAGCTGCTGGCCAGCATCGAGGACGAGCAGCGCGCCAAGTTTCCGGATCGGGTATTGGGATGGCTGGCGACGATGCAAGACCCGTCCGGCTACCGGATCACCAGGCTTGCCCATTGCCTGCAAGCCGCCACCCGGGCGTACCGGGCCGGCGAAGACGAGGAGTTCGTGGTCTGCGCGCTACTCCATGACATCGGCGATCACCTGTGCCCTGACAATCACTCCGAGGTGGCAGCAGCAGTGCTGCGGCCGTATATCAGCGATCGCAACTATTGGATACTGAAGCACCACGGGGTGTTTCAAGGGGTGTACTACTTCCACCATGTCGGCCTCGACCCGAACGCTCGAGACCGGTGGAAGGAGCATCCGCATTACCAGGCGACGGTCGACTTCTGCGAACGCTACGACCAGGTGTCCTTCGACCCTGATTATCCGACCGAGTCGCTGAGTTTCTTCGAGCCGATGGTGAGGCGGATCCTGTCCCGTCCGAGGTCGCAACTGCGGGCGTGAGTTCCTCGGGGACGTCGCGTCCGTGCGGATCTGGGTCGCCCGGGGTCGGGCGTCGGCGCAATCAACGGCGCTGCCGAGTGACGCTTGAGCGCGTGCGCGTGCGGGGGTGTGCGACGCGGGACGTGGTTGCGGGTTGTTCCGGTTGTCGGCCAGGGCGTGGGTGCGGTGTCCGGTGCCGGTACGGGCCACTCCTGTCGGTCAAGTCCTGTCGGCGCGGTGTCGGCCCCTCGGCGTCGTCGGGATGATTGATGGCCGGGTGCTGGGCGTGAGTGGTTAGCGTTCCGATTCGCCTGTCTGAGCTTCCCCCCGTAGCACGGACACCTGACCTGAGGTGGTCGCTGGCCACCAGGGAGGATGTTGTTATGCCTGCTCCTCACCCGCCTGAGTTCGGTCGTCGAGCGGTCGCGCTTGCTCGTGAACGGTCGAAACCGATCGCTGAGTTGGCCAAGGGATCTGGGTATCTCGGAGTCGTGTCTGCGGCGGTGGGCCGAACAGGCGGATGTCGATGATGCCGGTGACTCGGCTTCGGCGTTGACCAGCCGAGAGAGAAGAACTCGTTGAGTTTGCGTCGGGATAAGCGGCGCCTGGAAATGCAGGTTGAGATCCTGAAACGGGCGGCCGCTTACTTCGCCCGGGAGAATGTCCTCCACTGTGAAGTTCGGGCTGGGCCATGAAGTGGGCGGTGAGGGGATCGACGTCGCGGTGGCGTGGGCGAGTGTTGGGCGCATCGCGCACGGGGTACTACGACTGGAAGGAGCGACCGATGTCGGCGCGGGACCAGGAGAACGAGTACCTGGACAACTGATCGCCGAGATCCATGACGTTCAGGACATGGCCACCGACGGTGCCCCACGGGTGCACGCCGAGCTTTACCGGGCTCCGGTGAGGCCTGTCGTGTGTCATTGCCAGCTCTTAGGCGTGCTAGTGCGAAGTTGACCTCGGGTGAGGAGTTGACCGGGTGAGGGCCTGCCAGGTTGATTGGTGCGTCGGGGTGTCGGTTTCTAGGCGGGATGTCCGGCGAGGCGGACGTGCGTCGTCGTAGCAGCGCTGCGGGGCGGGCAGACAACCCAGCTAGACCAAGGTAGACCCAGCAAGACCCCGATCCTCCGAAGTGGCACGCAGCAGGAGTTCCTGGGAGCCCTGAGCGGGCTGGTTAGGGCGTGCCAGTCGACATGCCGTCTGATGGTCGGTGGGGGAGATCGGGCGTACTTCCGGCCCCTCATCGTTGGGTCGTTGCGGGCCAAGGTCGCGGACGTGTTGCCGCAAGTGGACGAGCGCGCGCAGAGGTTGGTGTTGACGGGTACGTCTGTGCGCCTTCCAGCGGGTCAGGTATCGGGTCGGTAGGGCGCGTCCGAGGTGTCCCCTATGAGCGGTCGGCCGTGTAGCGAACGACCTCTTCCAGGACCCATTGTCAGTGGACGTTGGTACGTTCGTTCTATGAACAAGCCCGAGGGATCGAGCACGGCATCGACCGGCGATGCCCACGCTGCCGCGCTCCCCTCGGACCAGCAGCCCACCCCAGCCGAGCCCACCGCAGCCGAGCCGATCGTGGCTGAGCCGGGCGTGGCCGAGCCCACCGGGCCTGCGCAGGACTCGGACTCGGGGCCTGTGGGCGCTGGGGTGGCGGAGTCGTCGGGGTTGCAGGAGTCGTGGTGGGCGGTGCCGGGGTGTGAGCCGCCTGAACCGGCCCGGGCGGTGTCGTTGGTCGAGTCGGGTCACCGGTTGGCGCAGGGTCTGACCGTCGTGGAGGAGGGGGTGGGGGTGGTCGCTGCCGCGGCCGCCGAGGTGGGGGGTTTGAGTGATGAGCAGGTCCGTGAGGGGCTGGTGGTGGTGGAGCGGCTGGCCCGGCGGGTGGAGAGCATCCGGTTGGCGTTGGTGCGGGCCAGTGTGGGGCGTGAGCCGGATGGTCCGGGCCGGGGGCGGGCGACCCGGGCGGTGTTGGGCCAGGAGTGTTTGCGGGATCGGGGTGCGGCGCGCGCGGACGTGCGGGCGGCGGAGTTGGGGGCCGAGCGGGGGGTGTTGCGGGGGTTGGGTGCGGCGCTGGCGGCGGGGGAGGGCTCGCCGGGGCAGGTGGATGTGGCGCGCAGGGTGGTGGGTCGGTTGCCGGGGGAGATCGTGGACGCGCATCGGGAGCAGATCGATGCGGTGTTGACCGCGCACGCGCGGCGTTGGTCGCCGCGGGTGTGTGCGGGGTTGGCGGATCACCTGGTGGATGTGG
>JBKECN010000070.1:0-17309 GCA_047974565.1 Actinomycetales bacterium | reverse complement strand
GGCGAGTTGCCAGACGGCGCGCACCGCAACCGGGCGGATCGCCGGGCCGGACAGGCCTCCGGTGGTCACCGCCAGCCGGGGCCGCAGGGTGTCGGTGTCGATGGACACGCCCAACAGGGTGTTGATGGCGCTCAACCCGGTGGCCCCCGCGGCGAGGCAGGAGCGGGCGATCGCGACGATGTCGGTGACGTCCGGGGAGAGCTTGGCGAAAGCCGGCAGCCCGGGCGGTAGATGGGCCATCGTCGCCGCGATCACCTCGTGGGCGGACCCGGTGTCGCAGGCGAAGACGAGCCCTCGGTTGGCCACGTTCGGGCAGGAGATGTTCACCTCGACGGCGGCGATCCCCTCCTGACCGTGCAAATGGCTTGCCACGTCGGCGAACTCGGCGACACTGCCACCGGCGATGGAGACCACCGCGGTGATGCCCCGGTCCCGCAGCCACGGCAGATCGTGGGCGAGGAAGGCCTCGATGCCCGGCCCTTGCAGCCCGATGGAGTTGAGCATCCCCGAGGAGGTCTCGGCCATTCGAGGGGTGGGTCGTCCCGACCGGGGACGCAGCATCACCGACTTGGTGACCACTCCCCCGATGGCTCGCAGGTCGCAGAAGGGTTCGAGTTCGCGGCCGGCCGCCGCGCAGCCAGAGGCGGTGAGCACCGGCGAGGCCAGGTGCACCCCGGCCAGGTCGGTGTGCAGGTCCAGGCTCCCACTGACGTTCGGGCTCATCGGTTCTCACCCGGCTCGGTGACGGCCGTATCGGCGGCCTTCCTATCGTTGGGGGTGTGGGCGGGCGGCAGGGGTGCGCCCAGGCAGTCGGACGGCACCCGCGAGGTCGCCCGGCCGGCGGCGATGTCGATGGCGTCCCAGCGCAAACTCGCCCCGGATAGCACCGGTCCGTCCACGCAACTGCGGGCCATTCGGGTCTGGCCGTCGGCCCCCACCACGGGCAGCACGCAGGTCATGCACACCCCGATGCCGCAGGCCATCGACTCCTCCACGGCCAGTTGGGTGGGGACCCCGAGCGGATGGGCCAGCTGATGCACGGCCCGCAGCATCGCCATCGGTCCGCACGCGTAGACCAGCCGGGCCTGGGCTGCGGCGATCACCTCGCCCAGCACGTCGCTGACCCGTCCCCGGCTGCCCAGCGACCCGTCCTCGGTGACCAGATAGGTCATCCCCGAGCCAGGCCCGGATGCACCCGCGGCGTGCGGCGCGCGCTGGTGCAGGTCGTGGCCGAACAGGCGGGGCGTGTTCGCCGCGCCGAGGACGAGATCTGCTCGGTTGCCCCGGGCCCGCAACTCGTCGGCCAGCCAGAACAAGGGGGCAGATCCGTAGCCGCCGCCGACGAGCACGCAGGCGGCGTCGTCCTGGGGCAGGGCGAATCCCCGCCCACCCGGACCCAGCAGATCGAGCAACTCCCCCGGGGCGCGGGTGCAGATCCAATGTGTGCCGGGGGCGTGGTCGGCGACGACGAGTTCGATCGTGCCGGTGGCCGGGTCGGCCCGGTGCAGGGAGAAGGCCCGACGCAGCAGCAGCGCCCCGCTGCCATTTCGCGGGCCCGTCGCACAGGCGACGAAGTGCCCCGGACGGGCCCGTTCTGCGATCACCGGGGCCTGCAGGACGAGTCGGCGGTAGGCCCCCGCGGCGGCGTTGTCGACGACCAGAGCGTGCTCCTGGGTCATCGACGCGGCCGGGCCGGGGGCCGGGTGAGGCGCGGCGCAGCCATTGCCCGCCTGGGCGTCACCGCTCACCTGGCCGTTCGTGTTCACGCCCGAAGCTCCACGGCCTGGTCGGTGACACCAGGATCACCCTGGGCGCCAGCCTGCTCGGGCGAGCGCCAGGTCCGCTCCAACTCGGCCGCGTGCTCCTGTAGGGAGAGCACCGGGGGCAGTTCTCCGGCGGTCTGCTCGGCCTCGGCCTCGATGGCCTGCGCGGCGGCGGCCAACTGCTGCACGGTGGTGATGATGGGCTTGTCCATCGCGGTGCTCGCGGCCCGGATCTCGTAGCCGTCGGCGCGCGCCGATCGCCCGGACGGGGTGTTGACGACCAGGTCCACCTCACCGTTGTAGATCCGGGTGACGATCGTGGGTTCACCGTCCGGGCCGGGACCGGTGGAGTGCTTGCGAACGACGGTGCTGGCAATCCCGTTGCGCCGCAACATGGTTGCCGTCCCGGCGGTGGCCAGCACCTCGAACCCCAGGTCGGCCATCCGCTTGATCGGGAAGACGATGGCCCGCTTGTCGCGGTCGGACACCGAGACGAAGAGCCGCCCGCCCTTGGGTAGGCCTCCGTAGGCGGCCTGCTGGGACTTCTGGAAGGCCCGGGGGAAGTCGGTGTCGATGCCCATCACCTCTCCCGTGGAGCGCATCTCCGGGCCGAGGACGGAGTCCACCACGGTGCCTTCGGCGGTGAGGAAGCGCTTGAAGGGCAGCACCGCCTCCTTGACGGAGACGGCGGTGTCGTCCGGCAGCCGGCCGCCGTCGCCGTGCGGGGGCAGCATGCCCTCGGCTCGCAGGTCGGCGATGCTGGCGCCGAGCATCACCCGGGCGCAGGCCTTGGCCATCGCCACACCGGTGGCCTTGGAGACGAAGGGCACCGTCCGCGAGGCCCTGGGGTTGGCCTCGAGCACGTAGAGCACCCCGGCGGCGAGCGCGAACTGGATGTTGAGCAGGCCGCGCACCCCGACTCCGGCGGCGATCGCCAGCGTCTGAGCCCGGATCTGGTCGAGCTGACCGGTACCCAAGGTGACCGGGGGCAGGCTGCACGCCGAGTCGCCGGAGTGGATCCCGGCCTCCTCGATGTGCTCCATCACTCCGCCGAGGTACAGGTCGGTGCCGTCATAGAGCGCGTCCACGTCGATCTCGATCGCGTCATCGAGGAAGCGGTCCACCAGGACCGGGTTCTCCGGGGTGATCCGGACTCCGGAACCCGTTGCGCGGGTGAGGTAATCGGCCAGGGACTCGGTGTCGTAGACGATCTCCATGCCGCGCCCGCCGAGCACATAGGAGGGGCGCACCAGCACCGGGTAGCCGATGGATTCGGCGATGTCGCGGGCCTCGGTGAACGACGACGCGGTGCCGTGGGTGGGGGCCACCAGCCCGGCCTCGGCCAGCACCCGGCCGAAAGCCCCGCGCTCCTCGGCGAGGTGGATCGCCTCGGGCTGGGTGCCGACGATCGGCACGCCGGCGTTCTTGAGGCCGGCGGCAAGCCCGAGCGGGGTCTGCCCGCCGAGTTGCACGATGACGCCGGCGAGTTCGCCCGAACGCTGTTCGGCGTGCACGATCTCCAGGACGTCCTCCAGGGTGAGCGGCTCGAAGTACAGCCGGTCGGAGGTGTCGTAGTCGGTGGACACGGTCTCTGGGTTGCAGTTGACCATGACGGTCTCGTAGCCGGCGTCTCGCAGCGCGAAAGCCGCGTGGACGCAGGAGTAGTCGAACTCGACGCCCTGGCCGATCCGGTTCGGCCCGGACCCCAGGATGATCACCTTGCGACGGCCGGACGCGGTGACCTCGTCCTCCTCGTCGTAACTGGAGTAGTGGTAGGGCGTGCTGGCCGCGAACTCGGCGGCGCAGGTGTCGACGGTCTTGAACACCGGGCGTACGCCGAGCGCGTGCCGGACTCCGCGGACCACCGCCTCGTCCAGGCTGCGCAGTTCACCGATCTGGGCGTCTGAGAAGCCGTGCCGCTTGGCCAGGCGCAGCACGTCGGCGTCCAGTTCGGGTGAGGTGGCAATGGCGTCGGCCACTTCCTCGATGAGGACGAGTTGATCGAGGAACCAGGGATCGATGCCGGTGGCCTCGTGCAACTGTTCCACCGTGGCCCCGGCGCGCAACGCCTGTTGGGTGGCCTGCAACCGGCCGTCGGTGGGGGTGCGCACGGTGGCCAGCAGCATGTCGAGGTCGAGGTCGGCCGGATCACCGCGCCAGTGCAGGTGTGCGGTGGCAGACTCCAGCGAACGCAACGCCTTTTGCAGCGCCTCGGTGAAGCACCGGCCGATGGCCATCGCCTCACCGACGGACTTCATCGTGGTGGTCAGCGTGGTGTCGGCGAACGGGAACTTCTCGAAGGCGAACCGTGGCACCTTGACGACGATGTAGTCCAGGGTGGGTTCGAAGGCGGCCGGGGTGAACTTGCGTGGGCTGGTGGGGTTCTCGGAGTCGGCTGGCACTGCTGCGGGGGCGGTGATGTCGTTCGGGATCTCGTCCAGGGTGTAGCCGACGGCGAGTCGGGCCGCGATCTTGGCGATCGGGAAGCCGGTCGCTTTGGAGGCCAGCGCGGACGAGCGGGAGACTCGCGGGTTCATCTCGATGACCACGACCCGGCCGTTCTCGGGGTTCACCGCGAACTGGATGTTGCAGCCGCCGGTGTCCACGCCCACCTCGCGGATCACCGCGATGCCGATGTCCCGCAGCCGCTGGTACTCGCGGTCGGTGAGGGTCAGCGCGGGCGCTACGGTGATGGAGTCTCCGGTGTGCACCCCCATCGGGTCGAGGTTCTCGATGGAGCAGACCACGACGACGTTGTCGTTCTTGTCGCGCATCAGCTCGAGCTCGTACTCCTTCCAGCCGAGGATGGACTCCTCCAGGAGCACCTCCGTGGTCGGGCTGGCGTGCAGCCCGGCGCCGGCGATCCGGCGAAGCTCGTTCTCGTCGTAGGCGAAACCCGAGCCGAGACCACCCATGGTGAAGGACGGACGCACCACCAGGGGATAGCCCAGCTCGTCGGCCGCGGCCAGCACCTCGTCCATGGTGTGGGCGATGACCGAGCGTGCGGACTCCGCGCGCAGGTCGAGGTCGGGATTGCGCCTGTTGCAGCGCTGGACGACGCCCTTGAACTCCTCGCGGTCCTCGCCCAGCTTGATGGCCTGCACGTTGGCGCCGATCAGTTCGACCCCGTACCGGTCGAGGATCCCGCGCTCGTTCAAGGTCATCGCGGCGTTCAGTGCGGTCTGCCCGCCGAGGGTGGCCAGCAGGGCGTCGGGCCGCTCCTTGGCGATGATCGACTCGATGATCTCCGGGGTGATCGGCTCGACGTAGGTGGCGTCGGCGAACTCCGGGTCGGTCATGATCGTGGCGGGGTTGGAGTTGACCAGGACGACCCGCAGGCCCTCCTCGCGCAGCACCCGTCACGCCTGGGTGCCGGAGTAGTCGAACTCGCAGGCCTGGCCGATGACGATCGGCCCGGAGCCGATCACCATCACCGAGGAGATGTCAGTTCTGCGGGGCATTCAGGCAGCTCCTTGGCTGAGATAGCGGATACCGGACACGAAGGTCCGAAAGCTGGGTGAAGGTGACCTCGCGCAGCACCCGATAGTTACGGACGGTCAACTGCTCAATCCGCATCGGCCACCCGGCCCTGGCCCAGCAACTCGGCGAAGCGATCGAACAGGTACCCGGCATCATGCGGACCGGCGGCGGCCTCCGGGTGGTACTGCACCGAGAAGGCCGGCACATCAAGGCATCTGAGGCCCTCCACGACACCGTCGTTGAGGTTCACGTGCGAGATCACCGCCCGTCCATGCGGGGTGTCGAAGCGCTCGCCGGTCTCGGCGGCGTCGCCCGGTGCGGCGACCGCGAATCCGTGATTGTGGGCGGTCACCTCGACGGTGCCGGTGAGCCGGTCCATCACCGGCTGGTTGATACCCCGATGGCCGTAGACCAGCTTGTACGTGTCCAGGCCCAGCGCGCGGCCGAGCAGCTGATTGCCGAAGCAGATGCCGAAGAACGGGATTCGCCGGGCGAGCACCTCGTCCAGCAGCCGGACGACATCGGTGGCAGCGGCCGGGTCGCCGGGGCCATTGGAGAAGAACACCCCGTCCGGGGAGACCGCGAGCACGTCCTCGACAGTGCTGGCGGCCGGCAGAACGTGCACCTCGATGCCACGACGCGACATCAACTCGGGAGTCATGGCCTTGATCCCCAGGTCGATGGCGGCGACGGTGAACCGCTTCTCCCCCACTGCCGCAACGACATACGGCTCAGCGGTGGAGACCTGCCCGGCCAGGTCGGCGCCGCGCATCTGCGGGGCCGAGCGGACCCGCTCCAGGAGTTCGGGCTGCCCGGCCAGGTCCGGTCCGGAGAAGACTCCGACCCGCATCGCCCCGCGTTCGCGCAGGTGCCGGGTCAACGCCCGGGTGTCGATGCCGCTGATGCCCACCACGCCCTGCCGGGCGAGGGTGTCGGCCAGGTCAGCGGTGGCCCGCCAGTTGGAGGTACGCCGAGCCGGGTCGCGCACCACGTACCCGGCCACCCAGATCTGTTGGGACTCGTCGTCCTCGTCGTTCCATCCGGTGTTACCGATGTGCGGGGCGGTCATCACGACCACCTGACGGTGATACGACGGGTCGGTCAGGGTTTCCTGGTAGCCGGTCATCCCGGTGCAGAAGACAGCCTCTCCGACGGTGGAACCCAGTGCACCGTAGGCCTTTCCACGGAACGTGCGGCCGTCCTCGAGCACCAGGACGGCCTCACCGTGCGCGGCCTGCCCGGTTTCGAGGTCGGTGTCTGCCTGAGTGTCGGTGGTCATCGGGATACCTCCGGTTTGGGGGTGGCCGTGCCGGGTACCGTGGCACGCGCGATCCGGCGCCCCATCTCTGCCTCGTCCAGCGGCTCGGCGAGTGCGCCGTCGAGCACCGTGGGGTGCCCGTAGAGGAACGTGGCCACCACACGGCCGGGCAGTTCCATGCCGCGGTATGGACTGTTACGGCCCATCGTGGCGTGCCGGCTGGGGTCGACGGTGCGGCCTGCGGCGGCGTCCACGAGCACCAGGTGGCCGGGTGAGCCGACCCTCAGCGGCGCCGAATAGCCTGCCATCCGGCCGATCTCGGCGGGCGTGGTAGACAGCACCCGGGCCACCGAGGCCCAGTCGAGCAGGCCGGTATCGACCATCGTGTGCTGCACCACCGACAGGGCGGTCTCCAGCCCGGTCATCCCCATCGAGGCGGCCGCCCACTCGCAGTCCTTGGACTCGATCGGGTGCGGGGCGTGGTCGGTGGCCACGATGTCGATGGTGCCGTCGAGGAGTCCTTCACGCACGGCTTCGACGTCCGCGCGGGTTCGCAGTGGCGGGTTCACCTTGAAGACCGGGTCGTACTCGCGCACGTTCTCGTCGGTGAGCATCAGGTGGTGCGGGGTGACCTCGGCGGTGACGTCGATCCCGCGGGACTTGGCCCAGCGCAGGATCTCCACCGACCCAGCGGTCGACACGTGGCAGACGTGCAGGCGCGATCCCACGTGCCCGGCCAGCAGCACGTCCCGGGCGATGATCGCCTCCTCGGCCACCGCCGGCCAGCCGGCCAGCCCCAGCACTGAGGACAGGTCGCCCTCGTGCATCTGGGCGCCCTCGGTCAGCCGCGGCTCCTGCGCGTGCTGGGCCACCACACCGTCGACGGACTTGACGTACTCCAGGGCCCGGCGCATCAACAGCGGGTCCCACACGCAGTGCCCGTCGTCGCTGAACACCCGCACCTCGGCGATCGAGTCCGCCATCGCGGCGAGCTCGGCCAACCGCTGACCGGCCAGCGACACGGTGACCGCGCCGACCGGGCGCACCTCGGTACGTCCCGCCCGCCGGCCCAAGCGCCACACCTGCTCAACGACGCCCGCGGTATCGGCCACGGGGTCGGTGTTGGCCATCGCATGCACCGCGGTGAAGCCGCCCATCGCGGCCGCGGCAGAGCCTGAGGCCACGGTCTCGGCGTCCTCACGGCCGGGTTCGCGCAGGTGGGTGTGCAGGTCGACCAGGCCGGGCAGCGCGATGAGACCCTCGCCGGCCACCACCTGGGAGTCGCCGGGGCTCAGACCCGGGCCCACCTCGCTGATCACCCCGGCCTCGTCGATCCGGATGTCGGTCGGATCGCCGGCGCCGAACAGGCGCACCGCGCGCACGAGGTAACCGGTCATCGGGTGCCTCCCAGGGAGTCGTCGGGGGATCCGGCGAGAAGTTCGAACAGGGCCGCCATTCGCACCGCCACCCCGTTGGAGACCTGCTCGACGATGGTCGAGCGGGGGCTGTCGGCTGCTTCGGCGCTGATCTCCAGGCCCCGGTTCATCGGGCCGGGGTGCATGACGATGGTGTGCTCGGGGAGCATGTCCAGCCGTCGTCGATCCAGGCCGTAACGTCGGGTGTACTCGTTCGCCGACGGGAAGAAGCCACCCCCGGCAGCGCTCATCCGCTCCAACTGGATCCGCAGCATCATCACCACGTCCACGCCGGCCCGCAGGGTCGAATCCAGGTCGTAGGAGACCCGGCACGGCCACGCGTGCACCCCGACCGGGAGCAGCGTCGGCGGGGAGACCAGGGTGACCTCGGCGCCGAGGGTGCGCAGCAGCAAGACATTCGAGCGCGCCACCCGCGAGTGCAGGACGTCGCCGACGATGGCCACCCGCACACCGGACAGGTCAGCGCCGGTGGGGCTGTCCACCAGGTGTCGGCGCATGGTGAAGGCGTCCAGCAGCGCCTGCGTCGGATGCTCGTGGGTTCCGTCGCCGGCGTTGAGCACGCTCGCCCCGAGCCAGCCCGAGTGCGCCAGCCGGTAGGGAGCCCCACTGGCCGAGTGCCGCACCACGACCGCGTCGGCGCCCATGGCCTGCAGGGTCAGTGCGGTGTCCTTGAGGGATTCGCCCTTGGAGACCGACGAGCCCTTGGCTGAGAAGTTGATGACATCGGCCGACAACCGCTTGGCCGCGACCTCGAAACTGGTGCGGGTTCGGGTGGAGTCCTCGAAGAAGAGGTTGACGACGGTGAGCCCGCGCAGGGTGGGCAGCTTCTTGATCTCCCGCTGCTGGGTGGCCGCCATCTGCTCGGAGGTGTCGAGCAGGTGGATCGCCTCGTCGTGGGACAGGTCGGCAGTGGACAGCAGGTGGCGCATCACTGGGCCTCGACCGAGGGGCCGGACGCGGGCGATGGTGTGCTCTCGGTCAGAGCCGGCCCGGCCGGGTCGGGGTCCGGTGGTGCCGAGGAGATGACCACCTGGTCGACGCCATCGGTCTCGGCCATCATCACCCGGACCCGTTCGTGGGAGCCCGTCGGGATGTTCTTGCCGACGAAATCGGCCCTGATCGGCAGGTCCCGGTGCCCACGGTCGACCAGGACAGCCAGGCGTACCGCCCGAGGCCGACCGAGATCGGACAAGGCGTCGAGGGCGGCCCGGATCGTGCGTCCGGAGAAGAGCACGTCATCGACCAGGACGACAACCTTGTCGTCGATGCCGCCGTCGGGCAGGTCAGTGGGTTCGATGGTGCGGGTGGGATGGCGACGCAGATCGTCGCGGTGCATGGTGACATCGAGTGCACCGGCCACGACCTGCGCGCCGGGCTCGACATCGTTGAGGCGGCTAGCCAGACGGGTGGCCAGCGGAACTCCCCGGGTACGGACTCCCAGGACGACGAGATCGTCGGCGCCCTTGTTGCGCTCGAGGATCTCGTGGGCAATCCGAGTGAGTGCCCGGCCCATCTCGGTGCTGGACAGCACGATGCGGTCTTCCACAGGTACAACCCCTTCCCCGCCTCTCTGGACGGTGCAAGCCGCCTCTCGAGCGGAGTCAGGAGCGTTTCCACGCGTTCAGCAACTTACCTCACCGAGCGGGTGCGGCGTGAACCGAGCACCTGCTCCTCACTGACACCTGCCAGCTGGATGGCCTGACGGCTCGCGACGACGCCGGCGAGCAGGTTCAGGCCAGGCTGGACTGCCCGACCTATGGTGGCCCGGCCGCACTCGAGGACTCCGGCGAGCGGACGGGTGTCGGCGCACCACCACGCGTGTGCCGAGCAACCTGGCGTCGATGCGGTCCCGCGTGACACCCACCGACCGGTACCAGCGGTGAAACGCGAGAGGTGTAGCACTGTGCACTCCGCCATGAGGGTGACTCTGGCGCGTCAAAGTACTCGCATACACGAAATAGCGGTCATGCCAGTAGGCTCTTGGTGAGCGTTCGCCCCAGCGTTTCACCCCCGGAGCCCCTGCGCTGAGCAGTACCCTGGATTCGCTTGACGGCGATGCTCACACTGCGTGACTATCGTTACGGATTGTCGGGTGCAACCTGACGATACGCCCAAGTGGGATTTCGGAGGATTAATGTCTGACTACGCGAAAGCGCTCGGCGCTCGGCTTCGGTCGGTGCGGTCGCAGCAGAACCTTTCGCTTCAGGGGGTAGAACAGAAGTCCCAGGGCCAATGGAAGGCAGTCGTGGTGGGCTCGTACGAGCGCGGCGACCGGGCAATCACTGTTCAGAGACTGGCGGAACTGGCCGAGTTCTACGGTGTGCCGGTAACCGCTCTGCTGCCGGATACCTCCCCCAGCGCTGCGGCCGCGCCGCCCCCCAAACTCGTCCTCGATCTCGACGCTTTGGCGCGCGTGCCCGATGACAGATCGGGTCCACTGGTGCGGTACTGCCAGACGATCCAGGAGCAGCGCGGCAAGTTCGGGGCCTCAGCCCTGTCGATCCGCGCCGAGGACCTGCGCACCCTCGCGGTCATCTATGACATGGCACCACTCGCCCTGGCCGACGAGTTGATCCGCTGGGGCGTTCTCGACCCCGACGCCCGCCGCGCGATGATGAGCACCGCGCCTTAGGCACCCCACCGCACATCGTCACCCGGGTCACAGGTGGCAGTTGCTAAACGTCACCCGGGTGACGTTTGGCACCCCACGGCCACCTTTACCTTCACCCGAGGCTGCATATCGTCACCGGGGTGACGTTTGGCATCTGCACATCGTCACCAGGGTCACGTTTGGCAGCCCACGGCCACCTCTACCGTCACCCGAGGCGCCACATCGTCACCAGGGTGACGTTTGGCCACTCCACAACGTCACCCGGGTGACGTTTGGCAGCCCACGGCCACCCCTACCGTCACCCAAAGAGCCACAACGTCACCCGGGTCACGTCTGGCATCTGCACAACGTCACCCGGGTCACGTCTGGCAGCCCACGGCCACCTCTACCGTCACCCCAGGCGCCACAACGTCACCAGGGTCACTTTGGCATCCCCACGGCCACCCCTACCGCCACCCCAGGCGCCACAACGTCACCAGGGTCACGTTTGGCCACTGCACAACGTCACCCGGGTCACGTTTCGCCGCCCACGGCCACCTCTACCGTCACCCAAGGCGCCACATCGTCACCTGGGTCACGTTTGGCAGCCCGGGCCCCAGGGCTCGACCCACGACCCGTCCCATCAGCCCGAGACCTGCCAAGAACCATGTCAGGTGACCATAGAGTCACCCTTGACATGTGACCATATGGTCACCTAATGTGAGTGCCGTGAACGACACCCTCGTGTTCAAGGCGCTCGCCGACCCGGTTCGGCGGATGATTCTGGATGCGCTCTTCGAGCGAGACGGCCGCTCGCTCTCCGAACTCGAGGAGGTCGTCACCGAACGCGTCGAGATGACCCGTTTCGGGGTGGCAAAACATGTGCGCCTGCTCGAACAAGCCACGCTCGTCACGTCCGTGAAGAAGGGGCGGGAGAAGTTGCACTACCTGAACCCGGTTCCCATTCAACAGATCCACGACCGCTGGATCGGAAAGTTCACCGGTCGCGCGCGTATCGCCGGTGGGCTCATCACCCTCAAGCACGAACTCGAATCCAAGGAGAAACCATGACCGAGAATCTGATTCAGGTTTACACCATCTATATCCAAGCGCCGGCCGCTGCGGTCTGGGATGGCATCACGACATCGAAATACACCACCGAGTGGGGTTACGGCGGCGAGGTGGAGGTGGACCTGACTCCGGGCGGGGACTACCGCAACTTCACCACCGAGGAGATGAAGCAGATGGGCATGGGTGACGTGGCCGCCTCCGGCCACGTGATCGTGGCCGATCCGCCGCACCGCCTGGAACTGACCTGGTCTCCGTCATGGCACCCCGAGCTGCCCCCCACCCGCCTGACCTGGGAACTCACCGAGTACCCGAGCGGCCTGACCAAGGTGGTCCTCACCCATGACCTGTCCGACGCCCCGGCGTTGGCTCCCGAGGTGGCCGGCGGTAACGACCCAGGCCAGGGCGGGGGCGGCTGGCCATGGTGCCTGTCCGGCCTGAAGACGCTGCTGGAATCCGGCACTGCGATGGGTGCCTGAGGGGCCGTCGAAGAGTTTCCATGTCGCCGCCGCCGCGAGCAACCCGCTCGCGGCGGCGGCCGGCACACTTCTCACCCACCATCAAACGCCGCCTCGCTGTCCACCAGATGCCGGCCACCAGATGCTGGCCACGGCTGGCATGTGGCGGACGGGCGATCGTCTCAGGTCTCCTCGTCGACCAAAGCGGCGCGCATTCGCAGCACCCGGGAGAGCAGCCCGTTGACGAACCCGGGCGAGTCATCCGTGGAGAGTTCCTTGGCCAGTTCCACGGCCTCGTCGATCGCCACCGCGTCGGGGACGTCTCCCCAGAGCAGTTCATACACGCCGATTCTCAGGATCTGCCGGTCGACCGCGGGCATCCGCTGCACCGACCATCCCGAGGAGTAGGTATCCAGGATCTCCACGATCCGCTCGCTGCGCCCAGCCACCCCTTCGACGAGTTCGACGGCGAACTCCGGGATCGGCGGGTGCGCGTCGACCAGCCGGTCGCGCAGCACCGCCAGCGGATCCAGCCCACGCTGATCGGCCTCGAAGAGCACGTCGAGGGCGCGCTTGCGGGCCTTACTACGCGCGGCCATCTGCCACCCACATCATGTGCAGGTCACCCCGGTGGAGCGCAGGCGGGCAATGCCTCGGCCCGGTGAGCGCCACGCTCAGTTCACGCGACCGAGGTAGTCCCCGGTACGGGTGTCGACCTTGACCTTGGTGCCGGTCTCCAGGAAAAGCGGAACGGCGATCTGCGCGCCGGTCTCCAACGTGGCGGGCTTGGTGCCGCCGGTGGAACGGTCTCCCTGCAGCCCGGGCTCGGTGAAGGTGATCTCCAAGACCACCGAGGTGGGCAGTTCGACGTACAGCGGGGTGCCGTCGTGCAGGGCCACCACGGCGTCCTGGTTCTCCAGCATGTACTTGGCCGCATCCCCGACGGTCGCCGCGGAGACGTAGATCTGGTCGTAGGTGGAGGTGTCCATGAAGACGAAGTCGTCACCGTCGGCGTACAGGTACTGCATGTCGCGCTTGTCGACGTTGGCCGTCTCCACCTTGGTGCCGGCATTGAAGGTCTTGTCAACCACCTTGCCCGAGAGCACCGCTTTCAGCTTCGTACGCACGAAGGCGGGGCCCTTACCGGGCTTGACGTGCTGGAACTCCACCACCGACCAGAGCTGGTTGTCGATGTTGAGCACCATGCCGTTCTTGAGATCGTTGGTGGTAGCCATGGATCACTTTCGGTTGGTGGGCACACAGAAGCGCCCCGACGGCCGGGAGGTTCGCCGCCCATGCTAACGCGCCTGGGACACCTCGCGCGCCAGCATCGGATCGCACGCCCCACCGACGAGACCGGGCAGCCATCGATCCCGCTCTAAGCCTCAGCCACCCGCCAGGAGGATGGCAGCAGGACGACGACGAAGGGGACCCTCCGCGGGGGCCCCGGCCATGCCCGGCTAGGCCTGCGGCCCCGTTGCCGGCTGATGTGCCTGGCAAGGTCGATCAGGTCGGCATGGGCTTGGCCATTGACAGCGCCGGGTGGCTTTGGAGCCGGGATGGTCGCAGGGTGCTGGTGGCCGGGTAGACGCCGACGCTCCAGAGGGTCCGTGGTGGGTGCAGACGGTGTGGAGTCGTGCTCTGGGCTCCTGACCCGGGACACCCACGTCTGGACCCGGGTCGTGCGCCTGTGATCGGCATCCCACGCACGCTTGCGCGCATCGGCCTGCACACGGACATGCATACCGCCGCTGATTCGGTTCCCACTACACACGGGCTTGCCTCCCGACGCCATGAAATGCATGTCCTTGTGCAGGGAAGGTGTTTGGGGCCTCACGCGGACCTCGATTCGGGCGAGGCTGGTTGCCGCGTGCCGGTCCGAAATGTCCTGCGCGTCGGGCTCCGCAGGTAACTCGGCGGTTCACGTGTGCGCCAGGGATCGTGGGCCAAGGGCGGCTAGGCCTCTTCGTGCATCCGGGCAGCCAACTCGGTGCGCGAGCGTACGCCGAGCTTGTTGTAGATCCGGGTCAGGTGGAACTGGACGGTCTTGACGGACAGGAACAGTTCGGCGGCCACCTCTCGGTTGGAGAGCCCGGAAGCCACCAACCCGGCCACGGTCTGCTCCTGCGGAGTGAGGTCGAAATGCGGCCCGCTCTCGCGCCGCTGACCGCCGGCCCGCAGCTCCTGGTCGCAGCGTTGCACCTCCACGACCGCGCCGAGAGCGGCGAAGCCGTGCCGGGCGTCGGTGAGCAGGGCGTCGGCCTTGCGGCGGTGCCCGGCCCGCCGGACGATCTGACCGGCGACGTACCGCAGGCGGGCCAGCTCGTACGGTGCTGGGCGGCGGGTCGCGGCGGTGATCGCCTCGTTGAGGAAGGCCTCGGCCCCGCTCATGTCGCCGCGCGCCACCATCAGCCGGGCCCGGGGAATGGCCAGGCGACTCAAGGCCCCTCGGTGGCCGCGGTCGCGGGAGAGTTGCTCGCGCAGCGGCAGGAACTCCTCGGCCGCATCGAGCTGGCCGGTGATCACGAGTGCCTCGGCGTAGGTGTGCGCCCACGGCCAGTAGCCAGGCTGGTTGAGCGCGTGCTCGCCCGGCAACTCGGCGAGCGGCCTCAGGGCCCGCACCACTTCCTCGTGGTCGCCCTTGGCCTCGGCGATGGCGGCGGTGGCGATCCGGGTGGGTGCGGACATCACGACGTACTCGTTGGCGGTGCGGTCCATCCGGCGCAGATACTCCAGCGCCGCCTCCTCCTGGCCGCGCAGCGCGTGCACCTGCACTCCCGTCCAGTTGAGGAAGGGTCGCAACAGGTCGATCCCGGAGTCCCCCAGCGTCCACAGCCCCTCCTCGACGCAGGCCAGCGCCCCGTCCCAGTCGCCGAGGGTGAAGTAGGTGCGGGCCAGCCAGCCGCGCGCCCACAGCGCAACCCGCGCCGAGCCGCCGCGGCGAGTGGTGAACAGCGAGGACTCCAGGGCGCGGCGGGCCTGGGTCAGGTCGCCGGACGCCAGGTCCAGCCAGCCTCGCCCGAGCATGATCCGCTGCCACTGCGGGGAGTCCCCGACCTCCTCGACGAGCCGGTCGTAGTGGGCGCGCGCCTGGGCCAGTCGCCCGCTCATCCCCAGCGCCAGGCCGATCATCGCCTGGGACTCCAACTCGTGGACTCCGCCCGGGTCGTAGCGGGTCGCCTCGTCCGACCAGGACAGCATGCCCTCGGGATCCCAGTTGCTCAGCCGGTCCAGCACTCGGTGCCGGGCGACCATGGCGGCCACTTGTACGCCCGCCTCCGACTCGGCTTGCACCGGCTGAGCCGCTGAGCCAGACGGCTGGGCGGCAGTCCAGGCGCGCCGCAGGTACCGGTCGGCCTCATCCGCCCGACCGCGGGAGACGGCCAGGTAGCCCAGGGCGGCGTCGCGCAGCGAGGAGGCCGGGCGGGCTTCGACATCGGAGAGGAAGTCCACCGCCTCGATCACACGTCCCGCGCCGATCAGCGCCTCGACCCCCAGGTACAACCGGCGGTCGCTGTCGGCCGGCTCGGTGCTGATCCGGCTGGCCATCAGCAGCGACTGGGCCGCCGCAGCCCACTGCCCGAGCCCGCCCTCGTCCTCGGCGCATCGCTCCAACTGCGCGGACAAGGCGGTGTCGGGCTTGGGCTCGGCCGCCACCCGGTGACGCAGGCGCTCACCGTCGGTGTCGGCGAGCCGGCTGGCGGCCAGGTGCAACTCGCGACGGCGCAACGGGCCGGCGGAGGCGTACACCGCATCCCGGGTGAGTTCGTCGGTGAAGATGACGATGGTGCCACCGTTGGCGCCTTCCACCCGCACCAGACGCGCTCGGCACAGCTCGTCCAGGGCAGGCACCGGATCCGCGAGGTCAATCAAGGCAGCGGCACCGCCCAGACCAGCCCGCAGGCCCAGGACCGAGGCACCTTCGGCCAGCTCACGAGCCGACGCGCTCACCGCAGCCAACCGTCGCTCTACCTGCGAGGTGATGGACGCCGGCACCCCGAGCGGACCCCGGTGACTCGGCTGAGGTTCCCATTCCGCGAGCAGCCGCAGCACCACCCCGGGACTCCCCTGGGTCTGCCGGGCCAGGGTGGCAGCGGACTGCTGGTCCAGTTCGACACCGGTCTCGCGAGCCAGCCGACGTAGTTCGCCGGCCGAGAGCCCACGCAGCACGAGTTGACGGGTGGCCAGGCTGGCCATGCCCTGGGCGCCTGGCCCCAGCGAGCCCGGACGCGTCGGATCGACGGCGAGCAGCAGCAGGATGGGTGCGGTGTCCAGCCGGTGCAGCGCCGAGACCAGGGCTTGCAGGGACTCGTCGTCCACGTCCTGAGAGTTGTCGATCAGGACGAGACACCCGGCATCGGTGAGCCTGTCGTGCAGCCAGCTGGTGACCCGGCGGCCGGCGTCGGCCGGGGAGAGGTCGGCCAGTTCCATCGCGGTGGGCGCCCCGTCGTGCCCGGTGAGCAACTGCTCGAGCAGGCCGAACCGGTCTGCGGATTCCCAGCTCATGCCGGCTCCCCGCAACACCAGGGTGCCGTGCTGGTGTCGCTGACGCAGTGCCGCGAGCATGCTGGACGTGCCCATCCCCATGGCACCGCTGACCACCGCCACCACGCAGTTGCCCGCGCGCGCCTCAGCGAAGTACCGCTCAAGTTCGGCGAGTTCACTGGCCCGGCCGATCAGCTCTGCTGGCTCGTTCACGTCGCTTCCTCCACGTGTGGCTGACAAGAATGACACCGAAGAGCCGGGGAACCGCCCCGGCGCAACGACGGACGGCCCGGGAGTGCCCGGGCCGTCCGGCGTGCTCGGCAGATCAGGCACCCACTCGGAGCGCCCGGTTGGTTCAGGTGGTGACGGTGGTGAACCGCTCGTTGAGTTCGCGGGCGTGGTAGAAGATGCCCTTGCCGATCTGGTCGACCGTCCACACGTTGCAGGGCCGGTCCGGGTAGGCCAGGTAGCCGCCGGCGAAGACCTCGTTGCGGTTACCCGAGGGGTCGAAGAAGTACACCGTCTGCCCGCGGGTGATGCCGTGCCGGGTCGGGCCCACGTCGATCGGCACGTCGTCCATGGAGAACAGGTCCGCGGCGTGGCCCACGGCGGTCCAGTCGTCCAGCTGGAAGGCGAAGTGGTGCAACCGCGCCTGCGGGCCCTCGATCACCGCGAACTGGTGGATCTGGTTGTTCGAGGTCATCCACGTCCCGATCAGGTGCGCGTCGTCGTCCAGGGTGGTCTGCACTCGCTCGGTGGCGAAGAACCCGA
>JBKECN010000008.1:0-18545 GCA_047974565.1 Actinomycetales bacterium | reverse complement strand
CTGAAAGGGGTTTACAACCCGAAGGCCTTCATCCCCCACGCGGCGTCGCTGCATCAGGCTTTCGCCCATTGTGCAATATTCCCCACTGCTGCCTCCCGTAGGAGTCTGGGCCGTGTCTCAGTCCCAGTGTGGCCGGTCGCCCTCTCAGGCCGGCTACCCGTCGTCGCCTTGGTGGGCCATTACCCCACCAACAAGCTGATAGGCCGCGAGCCCATCCTTGACCAAAGTTCTTTCCAACCTCAACGATGCCGTCGAGGCTCATATCCGGTATTAGCTCCGGTTTCCCGGGGTTATCCCAGAGTCAAGGGCAGGTTGCTCACGTGTTACTCACCCGTTCGCCACTGATCTGCGGAGCAAGCTCCGCTTCACCGTTCGACTTGCATGTGTTAAGCACGCCGCCAGCGTTCGTCCTGAGCCAGGATCAAACTCTCCGTTGATGTCTATATGGTGAGAGCGGCGAACCGCCTTACCGACTTGGAGATGTGATGCTTGCGCATCGTGATCTGGCTGAGCAGAATCTCGTTACCACCCGCGAGGGGTGGTTGATCTTCTGTCATACCAAAGGAATCCGTGCGAACATTCTGAACCGAGCGATTGCTCGGGCCATCATGCCGCAACGGGGTTTTGGCATTGACTTTTTGGCACGCTGTTGAGTTCTCAAGGAGCGGACGCTCACCTTGCTCCGGTTCGTGTGAACCTCGCTCGGGGCAACCCTTCTACTTTACCTGGCCGTCTCGGCGGAGTCAAATCCGCCTCGCCGACCTCCCCGACCCCAACGGGGCACGACTGCTCTAGACTGCCGAAACAGTCTGTTACAGTTGGGGTTTTGCTCCGCGGGACCGGCCCCGAATCTCTCCGAGTCCGTTCCTCCCTGGCGGGGCAACGAGGGAAAACATTACGCACGTCTGCGGCGGACGTCAAATCCGGCCCCCGCCACCCACGCCACGGCGCTGATCCAGCGTCTCCCGTGCTCAGCACTCTCCCAAGTCGGACACGAGCCAGGCAGCCTCGCGACACCGGGGCGACTCTCGAGCTGGGCTCCTCGGCGCCGGTGCGACGGGCGTCACATCTGCTCTGGGACACGCACCTCAGTGAACACTTTCGCGTCCCTCAGACACATTCCCGTACACCAGCCCGGCCCCCAGGCCACCCCACGACCAGGTGCACACGAACAGGCCCCACCCCGATGCCACCGAGGCGCCCGATCAGCCAGGCGCCAGGGTGCCGATGTCCTGCGCACTCCAGGTCCCTGCCCCCGGGCAGGCGGTGAGGTACCGGCCGATCTCGGCGTCACCCAATCCGTGCGCCTCCCGGATCCCCTCGACCAGGGTTGCCAGGTAGGCCGGCGCCGGCGCGTTGATGGGACATCCGGCCTCGGTGCCCGGGGCGAAGGTGAGCACCGGCTCGCCATCCAGCCATCCCAGGCGGTAGACGGTCTCGTACCGTCCCGATCCCAAACGCACGGCGCAGCACCCGGAGGAAGTCCCGGACTGCCCCGGCGCGGTTGCACCGGGTCGACCCCAGGCACGCACGCTCGGTGCCAGCGCCCGCTGCTCGACGATCGAAGGCCCCTCCTGTCGACCCGTCTCCGGAAAGTCCAGAAGGGGTGCCAGCCGGAGGCCGAGCCCAGCAGCGGCGGCCGGGGCGCGGTGCATCTCCTGGGTCAGTACGTCACCGAACTGCTCGAGGGTGAGCCGGTAGGCCCGCATCAGCACCACCCCGCCGTACCCACAGGGCACGTCCCGGCCGGGTTCGCTGAGCCACGACTGCCCAGGCTCGTCCCGGTCCGGCAGCGTGTGGCGGCCCGCCCGCGCATTCATCGAGTGCGGACTGTAGAAGGCGATCCCTCCGCCCCAGGTCGGCGAGGTCCACCCGAACCACATGAGTCCGCACACGGTGATGGGCCTATCGCCGCTGGGATCGCTGCGGTCTCGGCACCCGGGGAGCACTCGAGTCGATCCGCTGGCCCGGCCTCCGCTCAGGTAGCACTCGAACCGGGTCCGGCTCAGGTTCGAGCCGTAGCTGGCATACCAGGCGTGCGGCTGAGATGTGGCTGACGATGTGCCGGGTCCATGATCCGACGGAATGCGGCAAGCGGGTCCCGGAAGAGAGTGCACGCACGGCGAACCCATACCCAGGTCATCGCGGCTCGCCCCTGCCGCTTGATCGGGTTCGCACCCACCCGCGCGAGCGGCCCGGGCCGGCGCGCTCACACCGTGCCACCCACCGCGGCGGACCCCGTCCACGCTCGCCACTGACGACGCTGACGGTGAGGGGTCCCCGGACATGTCGTGGATCAGTCTGCGACCGCGTCGCCGACCACGTGAACGGCCCCCAGGGATCGTCGGCCGCGACGCAACAGCGCCCACCGTCCGTGCAGCAGATCCTCCGGGTGCAGCGTCTGCTCCTGATCGTGCACCTTGACGTTGTTCAGGTACGCCCCACCCTCACCGATGGTGCGCCGGGCCGCGGCCTTGCTGGGCGAGAGCCCGGTGGCCACCAGGGCATCGACCACACTGGCTCCGGCCGGCAACTGGGCGGGATCCAGTTCCGCGACCGCCTGGCCCACCACCTCGGCGGGCAGGGCCGTCAGATCCGCCTTGCCGAAGAGGGCCTGACTGGCCATCTCCACAGCCTGCGCCGCCTGAGGCCCATGCACCAGGGTCGTCACGTCCGCCGCGAGCGTGCGCTGGGCCATCCGAGCGAAGGGCCGCTCGCTCACCTCCCGCTCCAGTTCCTCGATCTCCTCCCGGCTGCGGTCGGTGAACACCTTCAGCAGCATCACCACCGACGCGTCCTCGACGTTGAGCCAGTACTGGTAGAAGGCGTAGGGAGTCGTCATATCCGGGTTGAGCCAGACCGCATTCCCCTCGGACTTACCGAACTTGTTCCCCGCGGCGTCGGTGATCAGCGGGGTGGTGAGCACGTGCACCCCGACTCCTTCGACCTTGCGGATGAGGTCCACCCCGGCGGTGAGATTGCCCCACTGGTCCTGGCCACCGGTCTGCATCGTGCACCCGTACGCCCGGTACAACTCCAGGAAATCCAGGCCCTGCAGCAACTGGTAGCTGAACTCGGTGTACGAGATGCCCTCGTCGCTGTTCAGGCGGGCGGCAACCGCGTCCTTCTTGATCATCTGGTTGACCCGGAAGTGCTTGCCCACCTCCCGCAGGAAGTCCAGCGCCGACATCGGTTCGGTCCAGTCCAGATTGTTGACCATGATCGCGGGGTTGGGACCGTCGAACTCCAGGAACGGACGCACCTGCTCGGCGATTCCGGACACCCACGCGGCGGTCTGTTCCTTGCTCTTGAGCACTCGTTCGGCCGTGGGACGGGGGTCGCCGATCAGGCCGGTGGATCCTCCGACGAGGGCGATCACCCGATGCCCGGCTCGTTGCAGATGCCGTAGCACCACGAGTTGCACGAGGTTGCCGAAGTGCAACGACGGGGCGGTCGGGTCGAATCCGCAGTACACCGTGATCTGGCCGGAAAGCGCTTCGCGCAGCGCCTCCTCGTCGGTGGTCTGGGAGACCAGACCCCGCCAGAGCAACTCGTCCAGGATCGTGCTCACTCGGGGTGTCCTCCTGCGCAGGTGGTCGGTTCGTGGCACGGCCGGGTGGCGGTCGCGCGGTTCGGTGAGACCTCAGCGGTCCGCGAACGGCTGAGGTGGGTCGCTAGCGGTGTGCGGGTCAATCCTGCCAAACGACGCGGGTGCCGGGCGCGTCGCGGTGTCCGGCGAGCGGGCCGATCGAGGCTTGCCTGGCGGGTGGCAAGAGCAGCACCCGTCCAGCGACCTCACCGCAGCGCCGGTCGACGCTGCCCGGGCCCTACTCCGATGACACCGTCCGGGTCCGCCCCGGACGGTACGGGGACACGCTCGGATCACCCTGGGTCCAGAACCGCCACGGGAAGGTCCGTCCGTCACCTCCCGGGCCGCTCACCCCCACCCGCGGGCCAGTGTCCACCCCGCTGGATGGCGACGGGACCGCCGGCAGCCGCAGCCGCACCGGACCGCGAGTCAGGTCGACGCCGTTGTGCTCGATCCGCAGGCCGAGTGCGCTGGTGAGCCGTCCTGGCCCGCGCGCCAGGTCCCGATCGGTGGGGACGCGTCCACCCGGACGGGTGCGCCGCCGCCGGGCCAGGTCCTTGCCCGCGACGACTTCACCGGCCCGCAGGAGCACCGCGGAGGCCTCCCCGTCGGCACCGGCCACCACGTTGCAACACACGTGCATGCCGTAGCTGAGGTAGCAGTACAGGTGTGCCGCGGGGCCGAACATCACGGCAGTTCGCGGGGTTCGCCCACGGTAGGCGTGCGAGCCGGGGTCGTCCGCACCGTTATAGGCCTCCACTTCCGTGAGTCGTACCCGCACCAAGCCCTCCTCGCACTGGTGCTCGATGAGCGCCCCGAGCAGGTGTGGCGCGATGGCTGGTCCCGGCCGTGAGAGCAGCCGTGTGGTGGCGTCCTCGTCCAGCCAAGCCGTCACGGCTGGAGAAAGGCCGATGCGAACTGTTCGATCGGGGCGCGCCCGGCGCCCGGCCACCCGCAGTACAGGTAGTCGATCCCTGCCTCGCGGTGTGCCTCGACGGTGCGCTGGATCGAGTCGAGGTCCCCGTCCAGACTCAGCGATGTGGCGCGCTTGATCTGGGCCGGGTCGCGTCCCTGCTGCTCACACAGCCGCGTGAGCAGGTCGAGCCGGGCTGCCATCGCCCCGGGCTGGGCGTGCCAGTAGTCCGCGTAGCGCGCGACCAGCGGCATCGTGCGTCTGGGTCCGGCTCCGCCGATCCAGATGGGTGGGTGCGGGCGCTGGACCGGGGGCGGGTACATCAGCGCGTCCTGGAGGCTGACGTGGGCGCCGTCGTAGGAGACACGCTCGGCCGACATGAGCCGGACCAGGATCTCGAGCTGATCTTCCAGCAGATCGAAACGCTCTGCGGTGCTGGGGAAGTCGAACCCGAGCTCGTCGTGTTCGGCTTCATACCAGCCGCACCCCAGGCCGATCTCCAGGCGTCCGCCGCTGGCGTGGTCGATGGTGTTGGCCTGGTGAGCGAACAGGGAGGGATGTCGATAGGTCACCCCGGCGACCATGAGGCCCAGCCGGACGGTGGACGTCGCCCCAGCCAGGGCTGCCAAGGTGGTCATGCCCTCGAAGCACTCTCCCGGGCCTTCGCCGTACATGCTCACGAAATGGTCGAAGCCCCACACCCCGGTGAAGCCGAGCTCCTCGGCGAACCGGGCGCGGTCGATTACTTCGGCGAAGGACACGCGTTGCTGGGCGATGTCGAGACCGAACTGCATGCAGCCAACCTACCCATCGGGCCCGATCTGGGCCGGGGCAGGTCAGAGTTGGTCGATGGACGCCTCCAGCCGAGACTCACCTATCGGCTGGAGATGGTGTCAGGAGCCGGCGAAGTCCCGCGCCAGGCGGGACTGGTCGCGGGCGGACGCCAGTTGCTCCGCCACGCGCGCCGGGGCGGTTCCGCCCACCGCGTCGCGTGAGTCGAGGGAACCGGTCACCGACAGGACGGTGCGTACGTGCGGCGTCAAGGCCGGGTGAATGTTCGCGAGGTCGTCGTCGGTGAGATCCCACAGTTCGATGCCCCGGGATTCGCAGACCCGCACGCACTCCCCCGCCACCTCGTGCGCCACCCGGAAGGGCACCCCCTGACGGACCAGCCACTCGGCGATGTCGGTGGCGAGTGCGAAGCCTTGCGGGGCCAGTGCCGCCAGCCGTTCCCGGTGGAAGGTGAGCGTGGCCACCATCCCGGCGACGGCGGGCAGCAGCACCTCGAGCGTGTCGATCGCGTCGAAGACCGGCTCCTTGTCCTCCTGCAGGTCCCGGTTGTAGGCAAGCGGCAGACCCTTGAGGGTGGCCAGCAGGCCAGCGAGGTCTCCGATCAGGCGACCGGCCTTCCCACGCGCCAACTCCGCAACGTCCGGATTCTTCTTCTGCGGCATGATCGAGGAGCCGGTGGAGTACGCATCGTCGAGGGTGACGAAAGAGAATTCCTTGGTCGCCCAGATGATCACCTCCTCGCTCAAGCGGGAGATGTCCACCCCGATCATCGCCAGGACGAAACTGAACTCGGCCACCACGTCGCGCGAAGCGGTGCCGTCGATGGAGTTCTGGACGGGCCCGTCGAAACCGAGTTCGGCGGCCACCGCCGCCGGATCCAGCCCCAGCGACGAGCCGGCCAGCGCTCCGCTGCCATACGGGGACGACGATGCACGAACATCCCAGTCCCGCAGGCGATCTACGTCCCGAAGTAGCGGCCAGGCGTGAGCCAGCAGGTGGTGCGCAAGCAGCACCGGCTGAGCGTGCTGCAGGTGAGTGCGACCGGGCATCGGCGCGTCCGGATGGTGCGAGGCCTGGGCGATCAGGGCATCCACCACGTCGAGTACGAGACCAGCGATGACGCGAGCCTGCTCCCGCAGGTACATCCGCACGAGCGTGGCGATCTGATCGTTGCGTGATCGCCCGGCGCGAAGCTTGCCGCCGAGATCGATGCCGGCCCGTTCGATGAGGCCACGCTCCAGTGCGGTGTGCACGTCTTCATCGCCGGCTTGCGGCGCGAACGCGCCGGTGGCCACATCCTCATCGAGACGATCCAGAGCCTGCAGCATCCCCGTCAGTTCGAGGTCGGTGAGCAGACCCGCCCGGTGCAGCACCCTCGCATGGGCGCGAGAGCCGGCAATGTCGTGACGCGCCAGCCGCCAATCGAAGTGCGTGCTTCGGCTCAGTTCGGCCAAGGCGTCGGCGGGGCCACCGGCAAACCGGCCACCCCACAGGCTGACGCGATCGGAGCTGGACATCGTCCTCCTAGGTATGCGGTTGGTCCAACGATGTCACCCACGCACGCGGGTGCGCACCGGGTGGTTCCCCGCTTGTCTCAGGGCACCGAAAAAGTGGACGACAGAGCACGAGGGCCCAGCGCGCCCCGTGGGAGCTGAGCAAGCGTCGGCGCCGACATCGCCAGCACTGTACGGGATCATGACCGTGGCGGCAGAGTCCGGAGTATCGAAGGCGGCCGCAGAACGACGGTAGGGAGTTTGCGTGAGAGTGGGATTCATCGGGCTCGGCAGTGTCGGCGGCAAACTGGCCGAAACCCTCGCCCGAAACGGTTTCGACCTCGTCGTGCGCGACCTGCAGGAGAGCCTGGCCGCACCATTCTTGGCTCGCGGCGCCACGTGGGCGCACAGCCCCCGCCAAGTGGCCGAACTGTGTGACGTCGTCATCACCTGCCTGCCCTCGCCGAAGGCCTGTTCGCAGCTGATGGAGGCGCCGGACGGAGTCGTATCCGGCCTTGCGAGGGGAAGGTCTGGATGGAGATGTCCACGACGGATCCCCAGGAAGTGCAGCGGATCGCCGCCCTCGTGGAGACAACCGGAGCGGTGGCCGTGGAGTGCCCCGTCTCGGGTGGATGCCATCGAGCAGCAACCGGGAACATCTCGATCTTCGTCGGCGGGCCACGCGAGGCGTTCGAGAAGGTCCTGCCGCTGACCACGACCCTCGGTCGGCGTGTGCTGCACACCGGAGAACTAGGTACGGCTTCGACCCTGAAGGTGATGACCAATTACCTGGCCACGCCAAACCTGCTGACCCTGTGCGAGGCCCTCGTCACCATGAAGGCGGCCGGGGTGGACCTGGCCACGACGTATGAAGCCATCAAGATCTCTTCGGGCAACAGCTTTGTCCACGAGACAGAAAGTCAACTCATTCTGTCTGGATCTCGGGACGTGAACTTCACGATGGATCTGGCACAGAAAGACATCGGTCTCTTCGGAGCCATCGCGGCAAACAACGGTGTGCCACTCGAGATCCTGCCGCTGATGATGGAGATCATGTCGGACGGACAAAGCCGCTTCGGAGACCGGGCTCAGTCCGACCGCATCATCGAGCGGCTCGAACAAGCTACGGGGCAGCAGGTTCTCGCGCCAGGTTTCCCACGTGAACTCATTGATGACGAGCCCGAAACAATTGGACACGAAATCACGGTCGAGCCTTCCTGACTCCGGCACAACCAGTAGGGCCGTAAGGGCGTCAGGACTGATCTCCCACCAACCCCGCGGCGTACGCTGCAGCCACGAGAGCCACCCGGTCCCGGGCTCCGGTTTTGGCCAGCACGTTCGCCACATGGGTCTTCACGGTGGCCGGAGATACGAACAATCGCTGAGCGATCTCGGCATTGGTTAGCCCGCCCGCCACCTCGAGGAGAACATCACGCTCGCGTGGCGTCAGGGTCGCCAACCAGCTGGGGGCCGGTTGCTGGCCCGGGGCCTGGGACCGCGGCCGTCGATCCACGACCCGATTGAGCACGACGGGGCTGAGTACGGTGTCGCCTGCGGCCACCCGCCGGATGCCGCCAAGCAGGTCGTCCAGCTCAGTGTCCGTGAGCAGGAGGCCGTGTGCCCCGGCAGCGAGCGCTTCGTCGACGAGATCATCGGTGTCGAACGTGGTGAGGACGAGGACGTGAACCCTCGCCAGGTGAGGGTCGGCCACGATGGCACGGGTGGCGTCGATGCCGCCAAGTCGAGGCATCCGCAAGTCCATCAGGACAACATCCGGCACCGTCCTTCGGATCAGCGTGAGTGCCTCGTGTCCGTCGGCGGCAGTGCCCACTACGTCGATGTCAGCTTCCGAACCAGCAGTGCTGCGAAGCCGGAGCGTACGAGGAACTCGTCGTCGACCACGGCTACCCCGATCACGATCCACCTCCCAGCGGAAGGCTCGCCGACACCACGAATTCGGAGCCCCGCGCACCAGCAGTCAGCGACCCACCCAGCTCGGCAGCACGCTCGCGCATCCCGCGCAAGCCATAATCGCGACGGGTTCCATACGCGTATTCTTTTCGGCCCGCAACTCCTCCTTAGTGGCCTTTAGCTCGCTTGTGAGCCGACGGAGATAGATTTTGAGGCGATCGTCGCCGTCATTCATGATAACCTAATCCTTGGAGCTTGGGTTTGCGGGGGCGGGCCAAGACGTTAAAAGTCGCTGCGACGGAAAATTACTGCGGCGACCCCTAGGAAAACGACCACCCATACCAAAAGCACGGCCGCCGCCATGGGCGAGGTGTACTCCACCTCACCTGGTTGAGCAGCTCCCGAAAGAGAGTGCATAACTGGCGCCGGCAGAATCCACTGAACCGCACGCTCAGCTGCAGACGGCAGGATCGAACTAAGGGTCGGTAAGCACATCACCAGGAAGACACCCAAGAAAGCAACGATGCCGCTACGGAAAACAAATCCCAAAGCTGCCGCGAGCAGAACATAGAAAGGAATCATGAGGGACGTCCCCCAAATGATCCTTTGAACATGGGGATCCGAAATCGGATACATATGGGCACCAAGCACAGCGAAAACCAGTCGACCAGACAGGTGTGCAAGCCAGCAGATGACGACAGAGACGATGACCGAGGGGATGAAAAGCACCAGAACCTTGCCGAACATGTACATAATCCGCCGCGGCGATAGCGACAGAGATGTCCGTATCATCCCACTCGATTTCTCACCGAAGACGAACAGTATCCCCACGATAATCATGACAATGTTGGCTATATCAGCACCCAACATTGAGATCTGCAAACGCTCGAGGTCGCTAAGCTGCGTGGCATCGACCCCACGGGTCAAGCGCACCGTCGCGGCGAACGCGACACTTCCTAAGGCTCCCCCAACCAATGCAAGTAGCAACCCTATTCGGGTTCCCTGGAAGCTAGCCAACTTCGTGCCTTCCCCGCGCAAAACTCGCGAGAAGTCGCCAATTTTCGGCCCTGTGCCACGCACTGTTGCTGCTAGCTGACTCATGGGCGCACTTCCGATTCACCTTCATGGCTGGTCATTCCTCGGAACGCCTCCTCGAGAGTTTGGTGTTCGGAATGGAGTTCCGTGAGCGGAATCCCACGATCAAAAGCGAGCTGACCAATCGCTGGAGCTTCTAGCCCGTGCACGACAAGGGAGTCACCCTCCTCAGCTACGGTGCCCCCAGCTCCCACAAGTTCATCCTTCAGTCGTCGCTGGTCAACACTGCCGACCAGAACACGGCGACCCGCAGCGCGGCTTGTGAGCTCCGAGACCAGCACATCCTCCACCAGTCTTCCGCGGTTGATGATGATTGCGCGATCTGCTGTCAACTCCATCTCAGACATGAGGTGGCTGGACAGAAAAACGGTTCGCCCTTCGGCGGCAAGACTGCGCAAGAGGTTCCGCATCCATACGATGCCATCCGCGTCAAGCCCATTAATAGGCTCATCCAGCATCAAGATCTGAGGGTCACCAATGAGCGATGCTGCCAACGCCAGACGCTGCTTCATACCAAGCGAGTAACCACCGACCTGCTTATCCGCAGCTGCAGTAAGACCCACGGTCTCGAGCTTCTCAGAGACAGCATCCGCCCCAAGACCCGACATCCGCGCGATCCACATAAGATGCTGCTTAGCCGTCCGGTTAGGCTCCATCGCCTGCGGATCAATGAGTGAACCCATCACCCTAGAAGGATTACTGATCTCCCTGATCGGGCGGCCACAGACCAACGCCTCCCCACGGGTCGCCTGAACAAGACCAAGAATCATCTTCATGGTCGTGGATTTGCCCGCGCCGTTCGGTCCAAGGAATCCAGTAACAACCCTCGGAAAGACCGAGAACGAAAGCCCGTCTACGACAGTCGAATCACCGTACACCTTCGTGGTATCAACAACCTGGATAGTCGGACGGCCTTCTGCCGGCTCAGTCTCCTCCACGCAGCGAACGTACCATGGACAGAACCGTCGAACGGGCTTACGTCGGCCCTAGGTCATTAATCGCCCGGCATGTCCGGAGACTCTGATCCTTGGGAAGGGTTGGGATCAGGTCATGCCAGGTTCGTCTAGGAGGTACCCGCAGGAGTTGCGTGAGCGGGCGGTGCGGATGGTCAGCGAGATCCGTGGTGATCATGTTTCGGACCCGAGTTCGGTCAGGCCCTAGTGCGTGATTTCTGGTCGGTGTAATGAGTCGAGGATTGCTTGCTGTTCGGCTGGAATGTCGGGGGCGAGGGTGTTGATGGTGATGGTTGCTGAGCGCAGTGGCCGGAGCTGGCGTACGAGGTTTCGGATGCTGAGGCCGGTGCGGGTTTGAGCTTGGCGGGCCACCGCGAGGGCGGTGGTGACGATGGTGAGGTGGGCTTCGATGGAGTCTTTGGTGCGCACGAATATGGGTCGGGCGCGGAGATTGGTTTTGCTCATCCGGAAGGAGGCTTCGACCTGCCACAGGTCGTGGTAGTTGGCGATGACTTCGCTGGCGGGCATGGTTTGGGCGGGGATGTTCGTGAGGTATCCCTTGAGGCCGACCAGGCGGCGTGCTCTGGCCAGGCTGGTCTCATCGAGGGTGCGGGCGCCGTTACTGGTCTTGACCAACCGGGTCGAGTGGGCTGCTTTCTCGCCGGCGACGACAGCCCGGGCCGTGTTTTCTTGGGCGTTGAGGGTGGCGTTGTCTCGTCGAGCTCGGGTGGCTGAGTACGCCCAGACTGCCCGCCAGGACTTGGTGTGCACAGCCGGATCCCAGACCGGTTCGGTCTTCTTCAGTGGGTCGTTCTCGATGGTGCGGCGGGTCTTCGGGGTGATGGTGTCGATGATCTGTCCGTTGGTGAATGCCTCCCCGTGCCAGCGGAAATGACTGGCCAGGTCGAGCGGGGCCTTCGTGGTGCGGGATCCGACGATGAACCGAAGGTTCGCCTCGTGCAGGTCGGTGAGGTTCTTCGCTGACAGCATCCCAGCGTCGGCGACCACCACCATGTCCGCGACCTGGTGCTGTTCCTGGAATGCCTCGATGACCGGCAGGATCGTCAGCTTCTCCGCCTTGTTCCCTTCACAGCAGTTGACCTGCAACGCAAACCCGGCACGGTCGACCAGCAGACCGACGACGATCTGCGGGTCGACCCGTCGTTCTGTGGAGTAGCCGACCTTGCGGAGGTCGTCTTCCCTTGTCCGCCTCGAAGTACAGGGTTGTCACCTCGTACAACACCAGGGACAGGTCACGGTGGCGGGTGGCGTGAGCCAAGCACGCGGCCGCGATCCGCTCCCGATACCCCCGCGCCGTGGCGCGACCCAGGGTTCGTCCCAGGGTGGAACAGCCCGGCGGATTCTGTCCGAGATCGGTCAAGACCCGGCCCACGCCGCGCAGCGACGTCGTCGGCTCGACCACCCTGGCGATCACGAGATTCCCGAACACCTCATCATCGACAACATCGAACCCGAGCTGAGTGAACAGGGCTGCGACCGCGTGGAACAGCACCCGACAGTCAGTGCCGATCACCCGCCCCGCAGGGGTGCGCTCGACCTCGACCGGCTCCGCCTGCTTCTCCAGCCCACTCATCGCAGGCGCTGTCACAAGCTGTGCCACAGGGAATTCCGGTTCAACCCCCAGATCCAGCATCTCCTGTCCCGAGTACTGCTCCAGCAGGTCCCGCGCCCGCTCCATCAGCACACCCAACTCGATTAGGTCATGAGCCGACCCGACATGAGGCACCGCCCGCTGCCCACCCGGCAGATACCAGCGATCTGCACCGCCGTGGCACCAGACGTCGTCCGAACACGCCTGATGAACGCCATCCCGGCACTCTAGAACCCCCGCCTAGTGCGTGAAACACCCCCCAACCAGACACAAAACCGCAGGCCAAAGGCCTACGCACCCGAGAATCCCGCAAAGGTGACCGAAGTCGGGAGCACAGACATCACCTGGATCGGCCTCGAGGATGATTTCCAGGACCGCTTCGCATACCCTACCTACGCCACCATCCATCGCGCCGACCTGCGCGCCACCATCGTCGCCGCGTGCTCGGACGAACCCCTCTGTCGAGTTGCGCACCGCGAGCAAGGCTGTCGACTTCGACCACCTAACGGGGCTTCGCCCCAGCCCGACGAGCCGTGTGCGCGGCGGCTCCGGCCGGCGGGTTGACGGTGCCCGTGGGCCCGTGTTGTGACCGCGTGTTGGCGGTGGTTGGCTCAGTGAGAGCCGTCCCGCCTGACCGGAGCCTTGTCATGACGCTACCGCGCACCGTGTCCGATGTTGTCGCCGAGCACACGGTCTTCGAGATCGAGTGCATCGACCGGATGTACCTCAACGTCTACGTCCCGCAGCTGCGGTACCCGGCCGGACTCGTGGGCTATGTGCATCAACAGCTCGGGCTGCCGATCGCCTCGACCGCACCGTTGGGCAAGATCACCGATGCGTTCAGCAAGGCGATGCGCCGGTTCGCCGTCGACGAAGGCGTGCCGTGGGTGGACTTCGTCAAGGGGCAGCGCAAGGACGACGTGATGCACGAGCACCTGGCGGCGTTCGAAGCGGCCGGGCGTACCGAGGGGGTGCTGTTCATCGGGCGGGCGCAGGAGAAGACGACGCTGTTTCGCACCGAGAAGCGCCGCGACGTCGAGGGGCGGGCGTATCGGTGGATCGTGAAGACCACCGGGATGGTCAACCACTTCTACATCTACGCCGTGGACGACGACTTCGGGCCGTTCTTCCTCAAGTTCTGCCCTACCAACGCGCCCTCGACCAACTCACACACCAATCCGGACTGGCAGCCTGAGACTTGACCCGAAATTCCGGCTCCGCCGGACCAAGCCCTCTAGTGCCGCGACCACCACGTTCACCCTGTTTGAGGCCCCGCCGGGCGACCTGCGCTGAGTGGGTGGGAGTTCGCGGGGTGTCAGTTCCTGTGCTTCCCCTCAGGAGCCTTGCGATGGAAGAACGTGTCCGGGAAATCACCAACAACGAGGCACCGGCTGTTGCGCTCCGTGCGGCGCGACTCAGGGTCGGTGCTCACCTCAGATCCTTTCGCGTGATCACGCCACGCACCACGAGGAGTTCCGCAAGCGGCTGGTGCTTGGGCTCCCCCGGTCTGCAAGGTCGGGTCGGTACCGTCTGACCACGCGCGTTGTAATACTCGCGGTAGTACGCGAGCGTGCGGGTGATGTGATCTCGCACCGTCGCGTACTTGAGGCCGGTGCCGGTGGCGAGCTGCTGCAGGCTCGCGACGGTGTGCTCACCCTGCAGCAGCGGAGCGCACATCGCGACCACTACTGGCAACCACTTCTCCGGAGGCCTTGGCACGTCCGTCGTCTGCTGCTCATCGTCTCCCGCCACGCCGCTGCCCGCGCCGAACCCGACCACCCCGTGAGCCCTCGGATGCGCCGGTCGAATCTGCAGACTCCAAGATCCCGCGGTGGGAGCGCTGATCTCGGAATCCGACGGGACTGAACAGGCATAACCCTCAGCGTCGCCCACCCGTGGCGGCAAGGTGATCGGCGCATTCTGACCATGGACGAGGATCGGGTGACGCCGCGACAGATTCCGCACCCACAACTGATTCCGTGGGCCGGAGGGGGTGCTGCCCCCCGATGGAGCGACCCACAACTCGCCCGCGGTCCGAGAGGTCAGTCTCTCCGGGGAGTTCACCTCGTCGAAAAGGACGATGTCCGCCCGGTCGAAGTCACGCCCGAAAGTGGCGCTCTCCCCCGGCCTGGCCCAGTATGACTCGCTACCCCGCTGCGGCGGCGGGGGAAGGTATGTCACGACGAAGATGACGTCGGCGGGCGTCACGAGATCGTCTTGCGCCTCCGCGAACATCACCCCAACTCCTTAGCACTAGTTCACCGTCGGAACCGATCGCCTTAGAATACACCCGGACGGTACAAATCGTAGTTGGAGGTGTCAGGTGCTCACGCTGCCGCGACGGTTTACCGGCGGTCAATGCTTTTCGGACCGACCCTTGACGCAGATCTGGACGAACGTCACAGATGCAGACCTGGGTCGGGGCGTCGTCGTCAAGGTCTGGAAGCAACCGTTCCGGACCCCTGCCGAGATGGAGCGTTTCAGCCGGGAGGTCACCACGCACCGGGTGTTGTCTTCCCACGACTCGCCGATCCCCACGATCGTCGCATTCGAAGCCGCTTCCACACCAGATGCCGACCTTCCTTGGATCGCCACCACACCCGGCGGCGAGACACTCACCGAGGTCATGAAACGTTCGAACTTCACGCTAGAGACCGCCGTCCGATTCAGTTCGGAGATTCTCGACGCCTTGGCTCAGATTCATGCCAAGGGCATCGTGCACGGCGATGTCAAGCCAGACAACGTGGTGGTTTTGAACGGTCGGGCGGCGGTCTGCGACCTGGGCTTGGCGGACTTCGCGGATGCTCCGCAGCCGCAAACACAACTCGGAACCCCCAAATACGCTGCGCCTGAACTTGTCTCGCACTCCGAACAGGGTGGCCGTCATTCCTTCCGTACGGATGTCTACTCGGCGGGTGTGCTGATCAGTGAGTTGTTGCAATGCACTGGGGAATCGCCTAAACATCTGAATCAGTTGGTCATTGAGGCGAAATCGGTGCGACCGGAGGATCGTCCGATCGACGCTCAGGACTTCAAGAGGCAGTTCAGGGACGCCTGCAAGAAAGACCAGCTGTTGGAAGCCGGCGAGGTACTGGTCGAGGGGACCGGTGTGACGCGCAGGCGGGTGCCAAACGCGGCGATAATGGCTGGCGCCTTCATAGTGGCAGCCGTCATCCTGGTCGGTCTCATCGTCGCGCTCCAGTCTACTGGGCACACGAGTACACCGATGACCGCGACGCCCACGGACGTGTTGGCGCCGTACTGCGTGGCGCAGGATGTGTGCATCCCACCGGATGCCGATGACGCGAGGATCCGCGAATTGCTGAGCCAGGTTCCAGGCGCTGACTCCGCCCCCGCGGGAGGGGGACCGTGGGAGTTCGCAGTCCTCCATACCCGTCAGGAAGGGCTCTTCGTCCGCAACGGATATACGGAGAAGGCAGTCACGCTCACTGACAAGAATCGCCCCGGTGGCAAGGCGTTTATCGATGAGGGACATACAGTGCTGGTCGACTGCCAGGTGGCGTCTGGCTGGCAGCCCGTCGCCGGTGCAGGCCGAACCTGGTACAAGATCCGGTTTCCGGAGCCGAGCAATGCAGGCCAGTACTGGGTATACGCCAAATACGCCTACCCGGTAGGACACAACGGCGCCGTGCCGACCTGCGCCGCGAGCGAGATGTCGAGCCCACCTAGCTGATTCAGCCCGACGCCTTGACCTGCAAGACGGGTCGGCGCCCGACAGCTAATATGGAGAACCTGGTTGTCAAGTTGGCAGGTGAGAGCGACCAGGGATCAATGGGTTTCATTGCTGGGCTGATTTTTGGGTCCTGCGGCCAGGCGGGTGGCCGGGTGACGCCGCGGTCGGTTAGGGTAGCACTGTAAGACCGATATGCGGGGCTTGGGTTACTGCATGACGGGTGTGCGGCTGGAACGATACGGCTGTCTAGAAAGCCGAGCGCAACTCCCAACGTTTCCTGGTGGGACGTGTTGTGGAAGGATTACTCATAGTTTAGACCGCAGGTCGTTCCAGGAGATGCATCCCAGCCACCAGAGGCCCCGGAAGGGCTACTCGTCCATGACGACCAGTGACCAGCTCCAGCCGGCCAGTTCGCGGGCGATCGCAACGTTGGCGCTCGTGGACAGCTTCTTGCGAGCCTCGAACCGTACACCGCTTGTGCAGGCGGTGGCTGCCAGTGTGGGCACGAGCGCGGGCGGCCCAGCGGATATGCAAATGCAGTACCGGGGTAGTAGGCGCGGTGGTGAGCGTGGGAAACTCCGCGCAGACGACCAATCGGGGCCCGACCAGGGTGTAGTCACTGTTGGCGGCCACGGCCTGAATCAGTCCAGGCGGTTGCACCGGTCCAGGCACAACGCGACCGCTTGCTGGCCGATGTCGCAGGCCGCCCTGGGCTTCCGGGGAGTTGAACCGCTGCTGCGCCAGCCAGGTCAGGTGTTTTGCCGTCCATGCGGTTCCGTCGTATACCTAGGAGTACGCCAGCAGCAGCTTCGAGACCCGGTGCCGGGCCCGCAGCGGATCCCCGGCAGTCTTCCGGGCCCCGGGACCAGGTACCGGGGCCTCCTGGGCCGGACTCGGCTGCGCAGCATCCGGGCCAGCAGCACTGCGTCCCGCATATCAGTCTTCTCCCGATCACCACTGGGTCGCAACAGTTTTGAGGCTCTCCTGACATATCCGTGGGTGCCTGAAGCGCGCCTGGAAGTGAGAACACGCCGTTCCTGTCTAGGTTCTGGGCTTGCGAAGGTCCGGAACGGCAGAGCAGGAAGACGGCGTGCAATCACGAAGTGTATGGCGGCGGCTACTTGGGGTCGAGAAGACAGTGGTCGAGGGAGTCGAGTTCGAGGAGGACCTCGACGGGACGGTGAGCCTGGTGGCCCACGTCCGGCCGACCTCGAAGGCGTCCTTGCGATGCGGGGTGTGTGGGCGAAGGTCGGGTGCCTACGACCGGGGCGAGGGACGTCGCCGGTGGCGTGGCCTGGACTTTGGGGAGGTGCTGGTCTTCCTCGAAGCCGACGCGCCGCGGGTCCGCTGTCGCGAGCACGGGTCACGGTCGCGGCGGTGCCGTGGGCGCGTCACATCGCCGGGCACACCCACGGGTTCGACCAGCAGGTCGCTTGGCTGGCCACCCCGGCCTGCAAGACCGCGATCACGGTGCTGATGCGGGTCGCTTGGCGCACGGTCGGGGCGATCGTCACCCGCTACTGGGCCGACACCTGCGCCGCGGTCGACCAGTTTGCCGGACTAAGCAAGATCGGTGTCGATGAGATCTCCGTGCGCCACGAGGCGCTGTTGTTTCGGATGGAGGTGAGAGACGTCCATCGCCTGGCCGTCGTATAGCGGTCGGGTGAAGCTGGCAGCAGCCTGATCCGGGGAACGCCGGTGAGGGTGGGAGCAGCCGCGATGAAGCCGGGGCGGTCCGGTACTACCGGACGGGCCGTGCCTGGTGAGCGAGACGGGAAGGTGTGCGCGAGGAACCGGTGTCGTAAAGCCTCTTGATCATCGCCCAGCTCTAACCCGGTGGATTCGGGCTGGTCAGCGGTGCGTACCTGTCTTGGACGACGTCAGCCAGGCGTCGGACGGGGCGGGGAACTGCCGGAACGGCTTGGGAGTCGGGTCCGGCAGGTCGTGGTGATGGGCTACGACGTTGTCGGGTGCGAGCCCGAGAGCGGGGCCACGACGAGGCCGCAGGGGCAGAGCCGGGCACTTGGCCCGTCGACCGAACGACAGTGAACGTGGGAACCATCTGCGGACCGTTCCCGAGCCAGTTGCACTCCAGCGATATCGGTTCGGGATAGGCGCGTTGCCTGCCGAAGGGCGGGGGTGGGGCGGAGCCGTCGTAGTACTCCGAGGCCGGGAGAGCCGGTCACACGGTGAATGCCATGGGGAAGGGCGGCAGCGAAAGGGAGCAAGGAGGGACTGTGATGTCCGAAGACGCGCGGGTGAATACCGGCGCCGCGCAATGCGTCGAGTCCGGGGTCGAGGTCTGGCCGGAGCCGGAGCGGGCGTGGTGGGCGGTACGGAGGATGCAGACCAAGCTGCGCTGCTGGGCGATTGACGACGTCGATCGCCGGTTTGATGATCTGTACAACCTGGTCTGTGACCCGGCGTTCTTGATGGTGGCGTGGGAACGCGTCGCTGGGAACAAGGGGTCGCGGACACCTGGGGTGGATCGGG
>JBKECN010000005.1:0-1571 GCA_047974565.1 Actinomycetales bacterium | reverse complement strand
TAGGGTGTGTCTCGTAATGCAAGCCCGTCGCGAGCAGGCTCTGACGGAGTGTGCGGCAAGGCGGACGAGCGAGGGCGTGGCAGAGCCACGTCGAGTCGAGGACAACGCCGCCGGACGCCCGTCAGGGTCCTGCGCAGCAGGGCGGGGATTACGAGGCACGCCCTAGGTTCTTCGAAGAGGTTCCGGTCGGGTTGGTCCCCGTCCGGTAATCCCGGTTCCGCTCCCCGTGCGGCCCGCTGAGGGTGGCCGCGGGAGGCGAGCCGGGTCGCGCGCTCACCTCGCTTGTCGGGCAAGACGATCGGAGAAGTCATGGCAGCCTCCACTCCTGACCACCGGCTCGATCCGGCCCGGTGCTTCGCCGACCGGCACATCGGCACCGGGGCCACCGATCAGACCCACATGCTCGGCGTGCTCGGGTACCCCGATCTCGACGCGCTGATGGATGCGGCGATCCCCGAGCGGGTCCGTACCCCCGCCCCGTCCCTGCCGGATGCGATGTCCGAGCAGGCGGTGCTGGCCACTCTGCGCGCGATGTCGGCGCAGAACCCCACCGGCGAACCACTCATCGGCCTGGGCTACCACTCCAGCGTCACCCCCGCGGTGATCCGGCGCCGAATGCTGGAGAGCCCCGCCTGGTACACCGCATACACCCCGTATCAGCCGGAGATCTCTCAGGGACGGCTGGAGGCCCTGGTGGTCTTCCAGACGATGATCACCGACCTCACCGGTTTGGACATGGCCAACGCCTCGATGCTGGATGAGGCCACCGCGGCGGCCGAGGCGATCTCCCTGATGCGCCGCGCGGTCAAGGGCAAGCCGAGCCGGGTGCTGGTCGACGCCGACCTGCTCCCCCAGACCCTGGCGGTGATCCGCACCCGCTGCGAACCGGTCGGAGTGGAGGTGGTGGAGATCGATCCGCAGGCGAGCGTCGAGCAGATCCTGGCCCAGGACGCCTTCGGCATCGTGCTGGCCTACCCGGGCCAGACCGGGGCGGTGCGCGATCACCGCGAACTGGCCGCCGCCGCCCACGAGCGGGGCATGCTCGTCACCGCCACCGCCGACCCGATGGCACTCACCCTGCTGGAGCCCCCAGGCGCGTGGGGAGCCGATATCGCGGCCGGCAACACCCAGCGGTTCGGCGTACCGATCGGCTACGGGGGGCCGCACGCGGGCTATCTGGCGGTACGGTCCACGCTCACCCGGTCGCTGCCCGGGCGACTGGTGGGCCTGAGCGTCGACGACACCGGGTATCCCGCCTATCGGCTCGCCCTGCAGACCCGCGAGCAGCACATCCGCCGGGAGAAGGCGACCTCCAACATCTGCACCGCCCAGGTGCTGCTGGCCGTGATGGCCGCCATGTATGCGGTGTACCACGGCCCGGCGGGCCTGACCGCGATCGCCACCGACATCGCCGACCGGGCCGCGTGGCTGGCGGCCGGTCTGGCCACCGGTGGAGTCGCGCTCGAGCACGATGCCTTCGTCGACACCGTGGTGGCCCGGGTGCCCGGCCGGGCCCGGGAGATCGTCACCGCCGCCCAGGACGCCGGCGTACTGCTGCGCTACGTCGACGC
>JBKECN010000015.1:0-134459 GCA_047974565.1 Actinomycetales bacterium | reverse complement strand
CGGGCTTGCGGTGGTTGCGGTGCGCACCGTGGGAGGCGCCCACACCGGCAAAGCCGTGGCGCTTCATGACACCGGCGGTGCCCTTTCCCTTGGTGGTGCCGGTGACGTCGACCTTCTGGCCAGCCTCGAACACCTCGGCAGTGAGCTCCTGGCCCAGCGAGTAGTCGGCGGCGTCAGCGGTCCGAACCTCGGCCACGTGGCGGCGCGGCGTGACGCCGGCAGCCTCGAAGTGACCCTTCAGCGGGTTCGTGACGCGACGGGGGTCGACGGTGCCGAACGCGAGCTGGACGGCCTCGTAGCCATCGCGCTCGACGTTGCGCACCTGGGTCACGACGTTGGTGTCAACCTGAACGACGGTGACGGGAACAACCCGGCCCTCGTCGTCCCACACCTGCGTCATGCCCAGCTTCGTACCCAGAAGCGCACGGGTGGTGCGCTGGGCATTGGAAGTCGTAGTCATGGTGCTTTGTGTCCTTAAATCTCGGGGTTAAAGCTTGATCTCGATGTTGACGTCCGCGGGCAGATCGAGGCGCATGAGCGAGTCGACTGCTTTGGGCGTCGGGTCGATGATGTCAATGAGCCGCTTGTGCGTGCGCATCTCGAAGTGCTCGCGGCTGTCCTTGTACTTGTGCGGGGAACGGATCACGCAGAACACGTTCTTCTCGGTCGGCAGCGGCACCGGGCCGACCACCGTGGCACCCGCGCGGGTCACCGTGTCGACGATCTTGCGCGCCGAGCTGTCGATGACCTCGTGGTCATAGGACTTCAGCCGGATGCGGATCTTCTGTCCCGCCATGTGTCCCTGCTCTGCCTCTCGTGGGGTTCGTACGTCCGATTTCAACCGTTTTCCGGTGCACCCGCGGTCGGGCGTGTCGCGTACTGCGACACACACCCGTACCCTGTCGGAAACACCAGGGGTCCGGTTTGATCCCGGGGCCTGCGCTTCCCGGACCGTTCGCCCGATGGGCGTCCTTTCCGGGACGGCGACGTGGACATGGGTCAACGCCGCGCGCCAGGCAACCGGAATAGTCTGCCAGAGCCGGAGCGGCAGGCCAAATCCGGGGTGGCCTGTTGATCTGCAGCGCTGTCCTCATCGGCATATGAGCGCACCTACCAGGGTCTCTCGCTCAGTTGGCGCCTCATGCCGCACCCGGCGCGGCCGGAGGTTCGCCGTCGAGTTCGCGTCGGCGGGACGGCTCGCGGCGATCCGCCTGTTGACGACGCCGCAGCGACTCGGGTCGATCGACCAGCTCGCACCGATCCGCCTGCTCACGGCGATCTGCCGGGTGCGGACGCCACACCATGCCCGGCCCGAGTACCGGCACCGGCGGCAGGCTCGCGAACCGTTGCTCGTGCCAGTCCAGATAGGCCTGCACGGCGGTGGGCAGGGTCGCGAAGATACGGTCCTGGCCCACCTTGTCCACCAACCCGGCACGCCGCAGACGCTCGTGCACCTCGAAGGTGACCCGGGCCATGGCGAACTCGATGCCACGCTCGGCCAGGTCCCGGCGCAGGTGATCCAGCGCGTCCACCGCAGTGAGATCGACCTGGGTATTGCTCTCGGCATTGAGCACGAACCACCGCACCGGCTGTGCAGTGCCCTCCACCGCCGCCACCGCCCGCGCATAGAACCGGTCGGCGTTGGCGAAGAACAGCGGAGCGTCGAAGCGATACACCACCAAGCCGGGCACCTGGGTGGCGACCGGGTAGTCCTCCACGTCGTGCATGCCGGCGACCCCGGGGACGTATCCCAGCACCGCGTCGTGCGGGGAGGAGATGCGTCGCAACAGATCGGCCAGGGAGAGTGCGATCGCCACCCCGATCCCGGCCAACACGTCGAGGGCGACCACCGCCACCATGGTCACCATCGCGAGCGCGAACTCACTGAACCGGAACCGATAGAGGCGGCGGAACTCGGCGACGTCGATGAGCCGGATCGCCGCGTACAGGACCACCGCTCCGAGCGCGGCAGTGGGGAAGGCGGCCAGGACCGGGCCGGCGACGAACATGGTGAGCACCACCATGAGTGCCACCACCAGGGAGTACACCTGCGTCGCCGCGCCCATCGCGGCCCCCAGCACGGTGCGGCTGCCACTACTGCTCACTGGGAAACCCTGGGTCAGCCCGGCGGCGACATTTGCCAGACCCAGGCCGAGCAGTTCGGTGTCGGCATTGACCCGCTCGCCGTCGCGGGCGAAGGCACGAGCGGTCAGGACGTTGTCCGAGTACCCGACCACGGCGATGCCCAGGGCGGCAGGCAGCAGCAGCCCGAGCTCGACCTCTCCGAATTGGGGCACCCGCGGGGTGGGGAGCCCGGCGGGCACCGCACCCACCACAGCGATCCCCCGCTCCTGCAGGTGCAGGCCGGCTACTACCGCGGCCGCCGCCAGCATGGCCAGAAGGGGTCCCGGCCAGGACGGTGCGAACCGGGCCAGCCCGAAGAGCGCGGTCAGCACTGCCAGGGCGAGCAACAGCGTGGGCAGGTGTGCCTGGCTGAGGTGGGTGAGCCCCTCCCAGATCTGCGGCAGTGGCTCCTTGCTGAGCACCGGGCGACCGGTGACCTTGCCGATCTGCGAGGCGATCATCAACACAGCGATGCCTGCCATGTACCCGATGAGCACCGGACGAGAGAGCAGGTCGGCCAGGAAGCCGAGCCGAGCCAGGCGTCCGAGGACGCAGACCACCCCGACCGCGATGGCCAGGACGGCGGCCACCTCTGCGTACCGGCCAGGGCCAGCGGCGTCCACCAAGGCAGCCACCGCCACCGCCGTCATCAGTGCAGTGGTGGACTCGGGCCCGATCGACAGCCTCCGCGAGGAGCCGGCGAGTGCGTACACCAGCAGCGGGGCCAGACACGCCCAGAGCCCGGTGACGGCAGGCAGGCCGGCGACCTCGGCGTAAGCCATCACCTGCGGGATGAGGTAGGCCGCGACGGTGAGCCCGGCAAGCAGGTCGCCCCGCAACCAGGACCGTCGATAGTCACGCAGCACCGCCAGCCCCGGTAACAGCCGCTGCCAGAGCGGGTCCGGCCTGCGCGTGGCGCGGTCCATCATCGGAAGGTACTGCGGTTACCGGTCCGAGATGAGCCGAATCGACTGGCTCGGGCGGTGAGATGGTGTCATGTCCTCCTTCTGGGCGATATCCGAGCCGGTTCGCACGAGTCGGACGGGACCCCCGCTCGCGGGCGGCGTCCCGGTGGACGGCTGGCTCCGGTCGATGAGCTGCGGGTTCGCCCGCGCGGGAACGTGGCAGTCGCCGCCTCACAGGGATCCGACCCCCGCAGCACGCCTCGCGTAGGGGGCAACCTCGCTACCGCCGCACCGGGATCCGACCCCAGCCCGCCCCGCGCAGAAGTGTGAACCCCCGCGCGTCCGCTACGTTGTCCTGCCGTGCGACCGTTCCTGCTGCTGGCGACCCGCGCCGAGGATGCCCCGGCGGACAGCGAGTATGCGGCCATGCTGCGCTATGGGGGGCTCCAGGGCGAGGAGTTGGTCCGGCATCGGCTCGAGGCGGTGCCCCTGCCCGCGGACCTGGATCTCGACCGCTACTCCGGGGTGATCCTGGGCGGGAGCCCTTTCAACAACTCCGACCCGCAGACGACCAAGTCCGCTGTCCAGTTGCGGGTCGAAAGCGACATGGCCCGCCTGCTGGACGTGGTGATCGCGCGCGACTTCCCTTTGCTGGGAGCGTGTTACGGCGTCGGATCGGTGGGCACGCACCAGGGCGGGACGGTAGACAGGCGCTACGGCGAGCCGGTGTCCGCGGTGACCATCACCCTGACCGATGCCGGACGCCAGGACGCCCTCTTCGCCGAGGCGCCGGCGAGCTTTCGCGCCTTCGTCGGCCACAAGGAGGCGATCAGCGTCCTGCCACCCAGCGCCGTCCGGCTGGCCGGGTCGGCTGCGTGCCCGGTCCAGGCATTCCGGGTGGGCCGCAATGTGTACGCAACCCAGTACCACCCCGAGTTGGACGCCGAAGGCCTGGCCACCCGGGTGGACGCCTACGCCCACCACGGGTACTTCCACCCGAGCGAGGCGGCTGCGCTCAAGGCGATGGCGGCGGCGGCCGACGTCGAGTACGCCCAGGTGATTCTGCGGGCCTTCTGCCGCCGTTACGCCCGCGACTGAACTCTCGGCGCACATCCCCGCGCTGGGCGGATCTGGCATCGACCGGGCAGTGCCTGCGCCGCCGGCCGCCCTTCGTCGGCGTCCCCGATAAACCGGTCAGTCACCCGCTTCCGGAGATATCCCGTCATTTCCGTTCTTGGTAAAGCACACGTCCCGGAATGCATCCGAGATCCCTCCTGACTCACTGAACTCGGTGGTCCCGCAAGACTCGCAGCGTCCGCGCCACGCTCCCCCGGCGATGTCGCATCTGTAGCCGTAAACCACTGTCCGGCAATGAGTTCGACGCGTTCCGGATAGTTTCGCGGCTGGCGCGATTCAGCCTGCATGCGTCATAACGCTTCTGCACACTTGCGAGAATTCGCAAGAAAGGATGTCTACAGATGGGCGATCCGGCAACCGACAAGTGCTGATGAAGAAGCATCCCGGGCCCTGAGGGATGCACCGACCAAGGAGGTCTCCCCAACATGCCACAGCCGACCGGCGCCATGCACGAGGTGCACGTCAACGAGCTCTTCTTCTCGACGACGGACCTCAAGGGTCGCATCCAGCTGGCAAACAGCGTCTTCGTCGACATGTCGCGCTACCCGCTCAACAAGCTCATCGGCGCACCGCACAACGTCATCCGCCACCCGGACATGCCCGGCGGCGCCTTCAAGATCATCTGGGACCGGATCGGTGACCAGAAGCCCACCTGCGCCTACGTGAAGAACCTCGGTGCGGACGGCAGCGCCTACTGGGCGTTCGCCACCATCACCCCGGTCGACGGCGGCTACCTGTCGGTACGCAGCCTGCCCTGCCGTCAGGACGTGCTCGACCAGGTCGAGCGGATGTACCACACGGCACGAGACTCCGAACTGGAGCGCGGTGGCGTCTCCGCAGCCGCGGCGGCAGCCAACGGGGCCGACTCTCTGGCCAAGTCGCTCGCCGAGGCCGGCTTCGACTCCTACGAGACCTTCCAGTTGCACGCGCTGCCGGCCGAGGTCGAGGCCCGCGCCAAGCTCGCCTCGGAGCTGCCCGCCCGCCGATCGGACGGCCAGTACGGTGAGATGTACGCCGGTGTCCGGCAGATCGACTCACAGATCCGCGCCCTCTTCGGGGATCTGGCGTCCTTCCAGGAACTGGCGTCGACCCTTGATGACCGGGTGCTCTCCTCACACGGCGTCGTGGAGTCGCTGGACACCGCGATCAACGAGGCCCGGCTCACCGCCGAGCGGCTCGCCGACCGGGCTCCGGTGCTGGCCAGCAGCGCCGGCCCGATGCACGTGCAGTGCACCAAGGTCAAGGATGCGCTGCAGAGTCTGCACCGCCAGGTCGACGGCGTACTGTCCAACCGCGCCGAGCTGCGCTTCACCGTCGCGCTGTGCGCCCTGCAGTCCGAGACCCTCGGCCGCTACATCGCGGGTGTGATGGACGGCAAGGAGGACCGGGTGGACGCCGAGCCGACCAGCGCCGCGCTCACCGGCACCCTGACCACCCAGCTGCAGGACCTCGCCGAGCGGCTCGACGCGAACATCGCCACCACCAAGCAGATGGCCGGCGATCTTGAAGACGCTCGGATGGCCTTCGAGCGCATTCAGCGTCTGGCCACCGCCTGGCGTGCGCTGATCGAGCGCAACAAGGTCGAGAGCCACTTCGACGAGTACCTTCCGCTGCTGGACTCGGCCCTCGAAGACGGCACCGTTCAGCTGGAATCGCTCATGGACTCGGCCAAGTCGTTCGAGTCCTCGGCGGTCGGCTTCAACCCGGCCCTGCTGCTGGCCCGGCTCGCCCGGGTTCGCTCGTCGGCTCGCGGCTGACCAGCCTCCACCATCGAATCCGGCCCCCATCGCGGGCCCGGGATCGCCCACGGCGGTCCCGGGCCCGGCCGGCGCGGATTCGCCGGACATCGCGGCTGCGAGGTCCATCACCAGCGCATCACCAGAAGGCCCGGGCCGATTCGGGCAGTGTGACCCCGGCCCGGGCCTTGTGACGTCCGGCGCGCTTGCGGCGTAGGGATGCTCGAGCCCTGTTGCTGTTGGTGGACAGGGAATCTGCTGCACACGGACATGCCATCGGACTGCCTGGCGGCGAGCTCTGTGCTCGGCGACGAGGCCGTGTCGGTGGGTATGCATGTCCGTCTGCACGTGTTACGCCCATCCGATCGTGCCGGTCCACCCGCGGATGCCGGCCCCAGCGCCCGGATCACCCAGGTGCGCCGTGGGGTGGTTGGCATCCGAGCGGCTGCCGGAACCGGCCGATAAGGTGCCGTCATGTCTGCTGCCGACCCCAGCCACACCGATCCCTCGGAGCTGGGCTACGAGCAAGCCCGAGACGAGATGATTGCGGTGGTCAACCGACTCGAGTCCGGTGGGGCGACTTTGGAAGAGTCATTGGCGCTGTGGGAACGCGGCGAAGCCCTGGCCCAGCGCTGTCAGGTGTGGCTGGACCAGGCCCGCGCGCGACTGGCCGGCGCGTCCACGCCCGAGGGTGCGGCCGGGTCGGCCACGTCCTCGTAGCGTTCGACCCATCCCTGGATCGCCCTTCCCGAGACCCTTGGAGTCGCCCCCAGGTTCACTCGGGAGCGTGAGGTCACTGCGCCGAGTCGATCGCCGTCGCGAGTTCGACGAGTTCGCCATGATCGGCGGTACCGCTGACCACGACCATCGGCCCACCGAGCGAACCCTGCACCAGGCTGATCCGGCCGTCCTGCTCGGCCACCCAGGTCTGCCACTGCCGGCCCTCGATATCGAGGGGGCTACGCACGTCGCTGCCATCGAGGGTCGCGTCCGCGACCCAGAGGTCGTTGGCCTCGTCGGTGATCTTCATCCCGGCGTACTCGCCCGACCCGGTGAGGTACCCGATGTGCCAGCTCACCGGCATCCCGTCGACGGCCCCCTCCCGGCGCGCACTCGTCACCTGCCAGTCGTCGGGAACCTCCGGGACGATCACCTGCACCCCGCCAATCGACTCCGCCGCGGCGGCCGCCGCGGTGACGTCGGCGCTGGGCACGAAGGTCGCTGACGGGCGGGGCACCAGGAGGTAGATCACCACGACGACCGCGCCGATCACCGCCAGCGAGCGCACCATGTCGAGCGCGTTCTTTCGGGCGATGTCTCTGCTGGAGCGCGCCTGGTCGACCTGTGTCACCCGGGCATTGTCTCAGCCCGGCGCCGGCCCCGCGATCTGCCAGTCCGTCGAACACCCGGGTCCGTCGAACACCCAGTCCGAGAATGAACTTGAGCCACGGGCGCGCAAGAAGCATCCGGCCAAGCCGGGTTTGGGTGTCAGGAGTGGGGTCAGGCGCGGCCTCCGCTGAAATCCAGGCCACCGGCTCGACCGGGAGCTCGAACGTCCGCGCGGTCAGCGAGCTGAGGGCGGGCCACAGGTCCAGCCTTGTCGACGTGGACGTGCTGCGGGGCTCGGCACCCGGTCCGCCGGTGCCGCCGACCGGCCTCCGAGTTGGTTACTGCTGCCATGGCGGGGTCCAGTCGCCGTCGAGGCGGAAGCTGAGCCCGGCGTCATCCTCGATCCGACGGACGACATGCAGCTCGGCCGCCGCGTCGCCGTAGCGTTCTGCGGCCGCGGCAAACGCGGCGGTGGCGGCCTGGGTCATCGGCAGTTCCGCGCCGATCGGTTCCGCGAGCTCGCCGATGAGGCCCAGGTCCTTTCGGCATAGGTCGAGCGTGAACGACGGGTCGTAGTGCCCGGCGAAGATGGACGGCGCGTCGTGCCGGACGACGAAACTGTCCCCAACACTGTTCTTGATCGCGTGCCAGAGCGTGCCGAGCTCGACCCCGTTCACGACCCCCACGGCGAAGCCCTCGCCGAGCGCGGCCGCGCCGATGAACCACAGCTGGTTCGTCACGAGCTTGACGACGTTCCCGGTCCCAAGCGCCCCACACGCGACCACCTCGCCGAGGTGGCTCAGTACCGGCGTGACCCGCTCAACGTCCGCCGGAGCCCCGCCGACGAACAGGGTGAGCCGACCGCTGCGGGCCCCGTCGACCGCGCCGGTGACCGGGGAGTCGACAACGGTCACTCCGCCTGGCGCGGCGGCCGCCAACTCCAGGACGAAATCGCGGCGGTTGGTCGTCAGGTCCACCCACACCGAGCCCGGTTGCATCGCCGCCAGGGCACCCGCCTCGACCATCACCGCACGCACGTGGTCCGGGCGCGGCAGCGACGTCAGCAGCAGGTCCGCCGCGGCACAGTCCACGACAGAGGCCCCGGGCTTGGCACCGGCCGCGACCGCCACAGCGAGCGCCCGCGGGTCCCGGTCGAAGGCAGTCACCGCATAGCCTGCGGCGACCAGCCGCAGGCACATCGGGCCGCCCATGTTCCCCAGACCGACGAACCCGATCGACGGACGATACGTCACCACAGCCTCCAACCTCACGCCGGTCGCGCTCACCGCTCACAGCGCGCTTCGGGTGAAGTGTCGACGACAACGCATAGGAGAGGCATCGTCAAGCCGTACGATATTGGTGGCTCCAGTTCCTCACGTCGTACGAAGATCGCAATGAGCGACGAGGCTGGATGCCGCCATGGACGGAGGGCCTCGTGGCGGACGTCGGACACGGACGGCGGGCGCGGGCACCGACGGTCAACGCGCTGAGCGGGGAACTGCAGCAGCTTGTGGACGCCTGCGCCGCGGACGTCGGGCGGTCGGTGGCCATCGACGACGTGAATATGCGGCTGCTCGCCGTCAGCGCCCACTACGGCGACGAGGACCCCGCCCGCCTGCGAGCACTCGTCGCCCGCGGCCTCGACCAAGAGACCGTCGACTACCTCCTCCAGGCCTGCTCCGCCCACAGGGCGGCGCACGACGGGGAGCCGTTCTGGGTGCAAGGGCGTACGGATCTCGAGCTCGCGACCCGCCTGTTCATCCCAATTCTGTGCAACGATCTCGCGCTCGGCTACCTGTGCCTCATCGGCGAAGCGGACACACTGCCGGCCCCAGCGATCGAACGCGCCGCGCAAGCCGCCGACGTCGCAGGCGTGACGCTCTACCGGAAACTCGTGCTTCGGGAGTGGGAGTCCCGCCGCGAGGAGTCACTGCTGCGCGACCTCATCTCCAGCGACCCGGTCGCCCGCGCAAGCGCCGCCCGCGAGATCGACGAGGAGTCACTGCTGAGCACCGCGCAACCGCTGGCTCTGCTCCAGGCACTTGCTCCCCCACCGGTCGACGAAGCCGACCTGCTCGCGTTCCGCACCACCACGGAACCTCTGCTGCGGACCGACAAGCCGGGCACCCTCATGGCCATGTTCGCCGGCCGCCGCCTCGTCGTGCTCGCAGACGCCTCGACCATCGACCGCACCGCCGGCAGACTCGGCGCCCTCAAGATGACCGCGGTCGGGATCAGCAGCCCCTACTCCGGACTCGAGAACGCGTCCCGCGCCGCCGAGGAAGCCGGTGTCGCGCTCCGCGCCGCCGAACTGCTCCCCGACCTCGGCGGCGTCGCCCGCTGGCAGGACCTCGGCGTCTACGCCCTACTCATGCAGCTACCGGCCGAGCAGCTCTCCCAGAATCTCTGGACACCCGCCGTCCGACGGCTTGCGGGGCACGCCGACCTGCTCGACACCGCCGAGACCTACCTCGACTGCGCCGGCGACAGCGGCCGTGCCGCCGAACGCCTCCGCATCCACCGTTCCACGTTCTACTACCGGCTGTCCCGCATCGAGAAGCTCACCGGCCTCCATCTGCAGCACGGCAGTGACCGCCTATTGCTTCACCTCGCACTCAAGGCTCGCCGGATCGTGGCCCTGCCCGACCACATCCTCGGCGCTGACGAGCACTTGTAGTGACACGTCAGGTCATCGGCAAGGGCGATGAAGCCTTGTGACACCGAAAGCGAAGGTGGTCAATTGACGCCAGGGACGGGATGCTCGCGCGTACCTTCCTCAAAACCGATCACGCAGGGCACGCAGACTGCTCGGCGAGGGGCGAACGGCCCACTTGCGTCGATCAGAGTCCGCAGTTCCTCGGCCTGGGTCCGTCGCAGTAGTCCCCGCGCCTCGCCTTGATCGACCGCGATCCCGAGATGGTAGGGGATCGGCGCCACCGTGCAAACAGTCACGGACGGTCCGGCCGACAACGGTGACCGGGATGCCATCGACCTCGGTCACATCGGTTGCCCCGAGGTTGCGACGGTGCAGGCGGTAAAGCTCGCCACCTGCAGCCCGAGGATGGTTGTCGCGAGGCGCCGTGAGGTGGATACGCGAAGGGCTCACGTCCGACAGGCCACACAAGACCAGGGCGAATTCATCTGAGACCACGCCACGTCCCAACGTCCAGGCGACGGCTTCGGCCAACCCGTCGTGCTGAGTGAAGGGCAACAGAGGCACGCGGAAGATGCCGCGGCCGACTCGTTCCAGCCGGCCGCGGGAGGACATGATCCGCAACTGCGGTCGATGCCGAGATCCCGGACATCGCGAGTGATGATGTACCCGTGCTGCTCGGCCGCTCGATCCTCACATTCATGTGCCACTCGGGAAACGTCGCGTTTGAGGAAACGGCACGAGACTAGGTTGTCCTCGGCTCGACCTGGCTCCCACCACACGCTCGCTCGTCCGCCGTGCCGCCCGCTCGGCCAGCGGCCGCTCGCGACAGGCTTGAACAACTTCGAGTGAGGGGAATCCCCCCGAAGACGCTGAACAGTCAGCCGTGCGGATCGATCGAGGATGCCGCGTGAGCACAGTCGGCCATTCCGCCCCGCGGGCCAATAGGGTGTTGGCCAAGCCGGAGAGGGGCCCAGCACATGAGTGAGACCGCCAGCGAGCGCGCCAGCACCGAACACACCGTCCTCGTCGTGGGCGAGGCACTGGTCGACATCATCGACCGGGAGGGCTCGTCCGCCACCCAGGAGCATGTCGGCGGATCCCCGGCCAACGTGGCCCTGACCTTGGGCAGACTCGGGCACCATTCGCATCTGCTGGCCCACCTCGGCCAGGACGCTCGTGGCCGACGGATCGCGGAGCACTTGGCCGGGTCCCACGTGCACCTGGTGGAGGGCTCGATCGATCCCCAGGCGACCACGTCGACAGCGGCCGCGCACCTCGATGCCGCGGGAACCGCCAGGTACGAGTTCGACCTCAACTGGCGGCTGCCCGACCCGTTGCCGTCGCTGCCGGAAGGCACCAGTTGCCTGCACACCGGGTCGATCGCCACCACCCTGTCCCCGGGGGGCGACCAGGTGGAGGGCCTGGTGCGTACCCATCGGGATGCGGTGACGATCTCGTATGACCCGAACCTGCGTCCGGCGATCATGGGCAGTCCCGAGGCGGTACGTGACCGGGTGGAGGCCCTGGTGGCCCTGGCCGACGTGGTGAAGATGTCGGACGAGGACGCCGCCTGGTACGAGCCGGGAGTCGATCCCGAGGAGATCGCCACGCGCTGGCAGTCCCGAGGCCCGGCTCTGGTCATCGTGACCCGTGGCGGCGAGGGCGCGGTGGGCTTCACCGGCGAAGGGCGGGTGGAGATCGCCTCGAAACCCATCTCGGTGGTTGACACCGTCGGGGCGGGCGACACCTTCAGCGCCGGGCTCATCGACGGATTGGCCTATGCGGGCCTACTCGGAGCCGCCAACCGCGAGGCGCTGCACGGGGTGAGCCTGGGGGCGGCGAAGGCGATCATGGAGCACGCAGCACGACTCGCCGCCGTGACCGTCAGCCGCGCCGGTGCCGATACCCCCTGGCGTCACGAGGTCTACCCGCGGCAGGCCCAGGGGGCTCGCGACTGAGTCCAGTCGGCCATCTCCACCTACCGCACCACCCCGGCACCCGCGAGACCAACCCAGTGAACACTTCCGCGTCCGTGGCACCCATTTCCGTACACCGCACCACCCGCGCACCAGCGAGACCAACCCAGTGAACACTTCCGCGTCTGTGGCACCCATTTCCGTACACCGCACCGCCCGCGCGCCAGCGAGACCAACCCAGTGAACACTTCCACGTCCGTGGCACCCATTTCCGTACACCGCACCACCTCGGCACCCGGCGCAGCACCCGCGCGGCCAACCCAGTGAACACTTCCGCGTCTGTGGCACCCATTTCCGTACACCGAGTGGCCCGCGCACCCGCGCGACCAACCCAGTGAACAATTCCACGTCCCTGGCACCCATTTTCCGTACACCGAGTCGCGGGGTCGGTCGCGTCGTCTCCATCGCCCGTCTCCATCGCCCGTCGGCGAACCGATGCCAGCCCACGGGGCAACTCGGGCGACGAGTAGCCTGACCCCGTGGCTGACTTCGACTACACCCCGCTGCTGCCCACCGGACCGGACGAGACTCCCTACCGGCTGCTGACCACCGAGGGTGTGCGCACCGTGACCGGCCCGGACGGACGCACTTTCCTCGAAGTCAGCGGCGAGGCCCTGCGGGTGCTCGCCGAGACGGCCATCCACGACATCTCGCATTACCTGCGTCCCGCCCACCTGGCCCAGTTGCGCCGCATCATCGACGATCCAGACGCCTCGAACAACGACGCCTTCGTCGCCCTCGACCTGCTGAAGAACGCCAACATCGCCGCCGCCGGGGTACTGCCGATGTGCCAGGACACCGGCACCGCGATCGTCTCGGCCAAGCGGGGCGGGCAGGTGCTGCGTCCACTCGAAGACCCGTACGGCACCGACGACGAGGCCCTGTCCCGGGGCATCTTCGACGCCTATCACCGGCTCAATCTTCGCTACTCGCAGATGGCGCCGCTGACCATGTGGGAGGAGAAGAACACCGGATCCAACCTGCCGGCGCAGATCGAGTTGTACGCCGACACCAAGGCGGGCCACGAGAATCAGTACGAGTTCCTCTTCATGGCCAAGGGCGGAGGCTCGGCGAACAAGTCCTTCCTGTACCAGGAGACCAAGGCCGTGCTGAATCCCGAGTCGATGATGCGCTTCCTGGACGAGAAATTGCGCTCGCTGGGCACCTCGGCCTGCCCGCCCTATCACCTGGCCATCGTCGTGGGCGGTACCAGCGCCGAGTTCGCCCTACGCACAGCGAAGTACGCCTCGGCCAAGTACCTCGACGAGTTGCCCACCACCGGTTCGCCCAGCGGCCACGCCTTCCGCGATGTCGAACTGGAGGAGAAGGTGCACCAGCTCACCCGCGAGTTCGGCATCGGCGCCCAGTTCGGTGGGAAGTACTTCTGCCACGACGTACGGGTGGTGCGCCTGCCGAGGCATGGCGCCTCATGCCCGGTGGCGATCGCGGTCTCCTGCTCGGCAGACCGGCAGGCCAAGGCCAAGATCACCGCCGAGGGCGTCTTCCTGGAGCAACTGGAGACCGACCCGGCTCGCTTCCTGCCCGACACCACCGACGACCACGTCGGCACTGAGCAGGACGCGGTGGCCATCGACCTCAATCTGCCGATGCCTCAGGTACTCGCCGAGTTGACCAAACACCCTGTCAAAACCCGGCTTTCGCTGACCGGGCCGCTGGTAGTGGCCCGCGATATCGCGCATGCCAAGATCAAGGAGCGACTGGACGCCGGCAAGCCGATGCCGGACTACCTGAAGGATCACGCCGTCTACTACGCAGGCCCGGCCAAGACCCCGCAGGGTTACGCCTCGGGCTCGTTCGGACCCACCACCGCAGGGCGGATGGACTCCTACGTCGAGCAGTTCCAGAGCGCCGGCGGCTCGATGGTGATGCTTGCCAAGGGGAATCGCTCCAATCAGGTCACCGATGCCTGTCAGGCGCACGGCGGTTTCTACCTCGGCTCGATCGGTGGGCCGGCGGCCCGATTGGCCAAGGACTGCATCACCAAGGTCGAGGTACTGGAGTACCCCGAACTCGGGATGGAAGCGGTGTGGCGGATCGAGGTGAAGGATTTCCCGGCCTTCATCGTCGTGGACGACAAGGGCCACGACTTCTTCGCCGAGACCTCCAAGCCCACGGTGATGACCATCTCCACTCGACCGGACATCGACAGTTGACCGGCCCCGAGCGTCCGGACCCGCCGCAGGTCGCCGACGAACTGGCAACCGCGACAGGCTTTCTGGACTGGCTGCGGGCCACTGTGCAATGGCGGACCGACGGTCTCGACGAGCAGGGCCTGCGCGCCGCACTCCATCCCACCACGATGACCTTGGCCGGGCTGCTCAAGCACCTGGCCTTCGTCGAGGACTACTGGTTCGGATACGTGCTGGCCGGACACGAACCGGCCGAGCCCTGGCGAACGGCTCCCTGGGACGACGACGATGACTGGGAGTGGCACTCCGCGGCCCAGGACTCACCCGAGGAACTGCGCAGCTTGTGGAACACCTCGGTCGACGCCTCACGCCGACTCTGCCAAGGCCGTTCCCCCGACGACCTGGCCGTCCGGCAACTGGACGGCCGACCGGTCAGCCTGCGGTGGATCCTGCTGCACCTGATCCAGGAGTATGCCCGCCACCTGGGCCATGCCGACCTACTGCGTGAGGCCGTGGACGGTCAGACCGGGGAATGAGGTGCCCGTGCGCCGACCTGGTCGGTGGGAGCACCGCGCAGCGGTTGGCGAGGTGAGCCACGTCCCGGCGTCGCCACCCATGACCAGACCCCGGTCTCACCCGGTGAATGGCCGAGCACGCGGGTCAGGAAGGCCCGACCAGGCTTGCGCGATGGCACGGATGTGCTCGGGTGAGGATCCGCAACAGGCGCCGATGACGTCGACACCGAGATCACGCAGTTCGATGGCGTGCTCGGCCATCTCGCGCGGGTCGACGGTGTACTCAAACTGGTCGCCGGACAGTTGCGGCAGGCCCGCATTGGATTGCGCCACGATCAGCAGGTGGTCGTGATCCGGGCCGAGATCCCCACGCGCAGCGTGCAATTGAGCCGCGATCTGAGTCATCTCGGCAGGACCCCTGCCGCAGTTGGCGCCGACCGCGTCCACGCCGGCGCGGGCGAGTGCCTGCACGGCGGCGGCCGGGTCCACTCCCATCATCGTGCGCAGATTCGTGTCGAAGCTCAGGGTGGCGACGATGGGCAGGTCGGGTGCAACCGTCTCGGCCGCCGCGATCGCTGCCTGCACCTCGGTCAGGTCGCTCATCGTCTCGATCAGGATGAGGTCGATGCCACCGGCGACGAGTGCGTGAATCTGCTCAGCGAACAGCGCCAGGGCGCCGTCGGTGCTCAGGGTGCCGAGAGGCTCCAGGAGTTCACCTGTGGGACCCACGTCCCCAGCCACCAGGGCGTTGTGCCGGTCGGCCACTGCCCGAGCGCGTTGGGCACCGGCCGTGTTCAGTTCGGCGCAGCGAGCCCCCAGCCCGTTCATATCCAGGCGTGGCCGGGTACCGCCGAAGGTGTTCGTGGTCAGGATGCTGGCACCGGCCGCCGCGTACTCCTCATGCAAGGCCTCCACGGCCTCCGGATTGTCGACGTTCCATACCTCGGCCACCTCACCCGGGGGCAACCCGCGTTCCTGGAGCAGCCATCCGTAGCCACCATCGAATAGGGCCGGACGACCCGCCAGGACCTCACTGAGCCGATTGACGGGACTGAGCCGGTCGGCGGGCCGGGAGTTGGTCATCCCGCTAATCCTAGTCCCAGCGCTGTGGTTCGCGTTACGGATGTCGTCGGTTTCGCGTTCACCTGTCGGTGGCGTGTCAGTTGTCGCGTTCTGCGTGTCGCTCGGTTCACCTCGAACCGTGGCCTTGAACTCGGTCAAGGTGCGCTACCTCGACGAAGTTGGTGGCGAGGCGGCGACGACGATGGCGGGAGTGGACGCCCGTCATGTGGCCGCTGGGCGGCCGGTGCGCCGGGTGCGGCATCACCAGGGCGGGCGCAGTTGCGCGGAGATGTTCTGGTCGGCGACCAACGGTTCGCAGGTTGGGTCGCCCTGCATCTACTTGATTCCGTGGAGGTCGTCGACCAGCAGCAGGTTGACGAGGCCTGGACCCGGGAGATCTCGTCACGGTGGGCGACATCCTGAACGGCCGTGTGGAGACCGTCCCAGGCGAGAAGGTGTTTGCCGACATCGAGGCACGCCTTGCCGCCCGCGAGGCCGCACGCAACGCATGAGCCTGGCTTTCGAGTTCCACCCGGACGCTAACGCTGAGGCTGACGCCGACGTCGGTTGGTATGAGGACCGAGAGCCTGGACTGGGCCGTCATGTCGCAGAAGCCGTCCGAGAAGCTGTGGATGCAGCAACTGACTCTCCCGAGACCTGGGCTACCTGGCCCGGATGGGATCTCGAGCCCCCAGTGCGCTTCAAGGGGTCAACGGCTTCCTAAGCGAGAACCTGCAAGTCAGAGCGGTACGCGACTGACTGATCGCGCACGAACCTACACCCGGTCTCGCCCGCGCAGCAGGTTCCTCAGATCTGCCGACGAGACTTGCGCGGGCCGCCGTAGCGCAGTTCGGCGACGATGCTGATGAAGTCCGTGGCGTGGCGCAGTGCGAAGTCGACCATGGCAAAGGCATCGGCTTTCGCCGGGCCTGACCCAAGCCGTTCCCCGGCAGTCACACCCGTTCGCCGTAGCCAGACCCTCGAAGCCGGCGTGCGCGTCGATGACAGGCAGGACGAGGAGGATGCCGGTGCAATCGGCACGCGAGAGGCAGCCCGTGATTTCCGCAGGACCCCGACCCGGACCGTGCGCATTCGCTGGCCGCGCTCGGGCCGGCCAGAGGAAGCCGCCCCCTGCAGCGCGGCGGAGCTGCTGAGGTTCCCTGGAGCAATCGCGTCGAGCACACCAGACCCGTGCCGGGTGGCCGACGCGTGCAGTGTCCGCCGGCGCTTCAATCGTGAGCGAGTCACAGCTGCTCTCGCAGGTGCCAGGCGCACCGACTTGGCGCGTGCGGACCGGAGCCGAGACCGGCGCGCCAGGGAGAAAGTGACGGTCGGCCCGGTACTGGAGGGCCTGGTCCGCGCGACGACGCCACCGATTCCGAGGCCGCCGCCGGATCCGGTGCCCATCAGTGGAGCACGAACCGGGCGAGGGCGAATCCCAGAAGCGGGTGCTCCTCGACGGCCGAGCGGGGTGCGGGCCATCCCCGCCCGAGCGGCACGGGCGGCGGCCGCGACGGCAGAGCGATGGACAGGATCGGACTCGGACAGCCCAGCCACCGGGTCATCGGCCCAGGCCTGCCCCCGGGCGTCCTGCCCGCGAGAAGAACGTCACGGTATCGGCCAACGTCCGGTCGGTCTGCGGGGTTCCAATCAACACATTCGCACGTCGAGTCGTCAGACCCGATGGCAGGTGCTGTGACCGAGTGATCGGCGAGGGGAGTCGCTACGCCGCAGGCGTGGCCCCCTCATCGGCGCGGCGATGGACGACATTGCGCCTCCCCAGCCCAGCGCACGGCCCCGGCAACTCACCAGAAGGCACGGCTGGGAAGGCGACACCGGCCCTGAACGCTCCTACCCCGAGGCTCTCAAGGGCTCGAGCGCAGCCAGGACGAGGTCGAGGCCGAAGCTGAACTCCTGCGCTGGGTCGTAGCCGGAAGCGACCAGCTCCGCAGCGGATTCATGGAGATAGGGGAACTCGTCGGCAGGCAGGTGGGGAAGGTAGACGTCCCCGAGCTCATCGGCGGTGTCGAACGGCAGGCCCGCTTCCTGCAGGGCGAAGCCGTAGACATAGCTGTCGAGCAACCAGTTGGCGTGCGTGGCCATCAGGACAGGGAAACCGGCCCTGCGCAGGCAGGCGGTGACCGCTTCATGGTGGCGCAGGTTCGCCGGTCCCGGCGATGTCCGCGACTCCATCAGACCGATCGCCCACGGGTGGCGCGCCAGGGCCTGCCGGGCGGAAATCGCCCGCCGGCGCATCGCCGACTGCCAGTCGGTCCCGTCGGCCGGGAGCTCGATCTCCTCGAACACGCTGTCGATCATGGCGTCCAGGACCTCCTCCTTGCCCGACACGTAGTGATAGAGCGACATCGCACCCGCATCGAGCGCGCCGCCCAGCCGGCGCATGCTCAGCGCCTCGATGCCCTCCCGGTCGGCGAGCCGGATCGCCTCGCTCACCACACGTTCCTTGCTCAGTCCCGCGTCCGAGCCGACCTGGCGTCTTCCTCTCGCAGGCACAACTCTCCTCGCTCACTCGACACCGCTTGACATTCACTCAGCGCGCGCTCATAGTACAGCGTACGATTGTCGTACAGCGTACGACGTACGACGTACGAGGCCGGGCGTTCGAGACCAGATGTACGAGGCGCGATGGACGAGGCCGCGAGGGTCGCGGCTGGCAGGTGGGGAGGCTCAGATGGGAATCGAACAGCGGTCAGCTGGCGGAGTAGGTCCGGTGCCGGAGGTGATTGCGCCCGGGTCGGCGACGATGCGGGCCGTCGTCCGACACCGCTACGGTCCACCCTCGGTGCTCGAGTCTGGCGAACTCGCACTACCGAAACCTGGCCGTGACGAGGTGCTCGTCCAGGTGGGCGCGGCCTCGGTGCACCCGGGTGACTACTTCATCCTGACCGGGACGCCGTATGTGGTGCGCCTGGTGTTTGGGCTCCGTCGGCCCCGCCACGCCATCCCCGGCCAGGACCTCGCCGGGGTGGTGGCCAGGGTCGGGAAGGATGTCACCGCTGTGCGCCCTGGCGATCAGGTGTTCGGCTGGGGCACCGCAGGGGCGCTCGCGGAGTACGCCTGTGTCCCGGCGGACAACCTCGTGCCGGTGCCGGACGCCCTGTCGGTGGCGCAGGCCGCAGCAGTGCCCACCTCAGCCATGACGGCCTTGCAGGCCCTACGAGATATCGCGCACGTCCGACCCGGCCAGACGGTACTGGTCACGGGCGCGTCGGGGGGCGTCGGCTCCTTCGCCGTTCAGATCGCCAAGGCCTTCGGTGCCGAGGTGACGGGGGTGTGCAGCACCGGCAACGTCGAACTGGTGCGATCCCTGGGCGCCGACCACGTCGTGGACTACACCACGACCGACTTCACCAGTACCCGCGCGCGCTACGACGTCATCCTCGACAACGTGGAGGCCCAGCCCCTGACGGCAGTCCGCCGAGCGCTGACGCCCTCCGGCACCCTCATCCCCAACAGCGGACACGGTGGCCGCTGGCTGGGGCCCCTCCCTCGGATCGCCAGAGCCCGCATGCTGTCCGGATTCACCCCTGCGCACCTGAGGCCCTTCACCTCGCTCGCCCGGCGCCAGGATCTGCTCGCCCTGGCCGACCTGCTCGCCACCGGGCAGGTCGTGCCCGTCATCGACCGCATCTATCCCCTCGACCAAGCGGCCGAGGCGTTCCACCACGTGGCGACCGGGCACACCCGAGGCAAGGTCGTCGTCACCACCTGAGCGCACCGACGACACCACCCACCCGCGCCCCACACCCAGACCACCGCCGGCCCGGCGGACGGACCACTCCTGTCGAAGGAAACCGATGACCATCGCAAGCCAGACCACGAAGCAGTTCGTCACTCCGCCGATTCCCGTGCAGGGCAAGCTCGCCGCCGCCTGGACGAGTTTCATGTTCCTGTACATCTATGTGGATTATCTGCAACTACACAAGCCCGGCGTCCTCGACAACATCCGCGCCGGAAGGGTTTTCGAGTTCGACATCAGCCAAGCGTTGCTGACGGGATTCCTCGCGTCAGTGGCGGTGACGAGTTTCATGATCCTGCTGTCGATGACGCTGCCGGCCCGTGCGAACCGCACTCTCAATCTCGCCGTGGCGTCGCTGAGCATCCCCTACGCGATGTTCAACGCGGTGGGCGAATCCTGGACCTACTTCTATGCCCTCTCGATCGGGCTCGAGGTGCTGATCCTGGCCTTCATCCTGCGTACCGCCTGGACCTGGCCTCGAAACGGTTCCAGCCCAGCCGGACTCGCATCGGCCGACCTTCGACAGGACCTGCGACAGTAGCCATCGGCGACGCTCTCCTGCGGCAATCCCGCCGGCCGCGAACCCCGGGCCGACCGTGACCGGCGGAGTCGTGGTGAAACTGCGCATCCACGTGGGCGCGGCGGCGTAGGGTGACCGGGTGCCCGCGCCGGTGCGGGCCGACGCGGAAAGGACGCCGGGTTGCCCAACCATCACAAGATCCTGCTCGACGAGACCGAGATGCCGACCGCTTGGTACAACATCCTCGCGGACCTGCCGACGCCTCCCCCGCCCCCGCTGCATCCGGGCACCGGCTTGCCGGTGGTGGCCGACGATCTGGCCGCTCTCTTCCCCCCGGAACTCATCGCGCAGGAGATGAGCACCGAGCGATACATCGACATTCCGGGTGAGGTGCTGGACGTCTACCGACTCTGGCGTCCGTCGCCGCTGTATCGGGCACACCGGCTCGAGCAGGCTCTCGACACCCCAGCACGCATCTACTACAAGTACGAGGGCGTCTCGCCAGCCGGCTCTCACAAGCCGAACACCGCTGTGCCGCAGGCTTATTACAACAAGATCAATGGAATCACCCGGCTCACCACCGAAACCGGCGCGGGTCAGTGGGGCACCGCGTTGGCCTTCGCCTGCGCCCAGTTCGGGTTGGAATGCCAGGTATGGCAGGTCCGAGCTTCCTACGACTCCAAGCCCTATCGGCGACTGATGATCGAGACCTTCGGGGGCACGGTTCACCCCAGCCCCTCGGAGCTGACCAACGCCGGCCGCGCGATCCTCGCCGAGCACCCGGACTCGCCCGGCTCGCTCGGGATCGCGATCAGTGAAGCGGTCGAGATGGCCGCTCAGGACGAGGGGGTCAAATACGCCCTCGGCAGCGTCCTCAACCACGTGCTCTTGCACCAGACGATCATCGGCGAGGAGGCCCTCAAGCAACTGTCCTCGATCCACGAACAGCCCGACCTCATCGTCGGCTGTACCGGCGGTGGTTCGAACTTCGGCGGCCTGGCCTTCCCCTTCCTGCGCGAGAAGCTGCACGGCAGAATGAATCCGGTGATCCGCGCGGTCGAACCGGCGGCCTGCCCGACCCTGACGCAGGGCACCTACGCCTACGACTTCGGCGACACCGCGGGGATGACTCCGCTGATGAAGATGCACACCCTCGGGCACGACTTCATCCCGGACCCGATCCACGCCGGCGGTCTGCGGTACCACGGCATGGCCCCGCTCATCTCGCACGTCTACGACCAGGGCCTGATCGAAGCGGCCGCGATCCCACAGACCGAGTGCTTCGCCGCCGGAGTGCAGTTCGCCCGGACCGAGGGCATCGTCCCGGCCCCCGAGCCCACCCACGCGCTGGCCGAGACCGTCGCCGAGGCCTTGCGGTGCAAGGAGTCCGGTGAGAGCAAGGTGATCCTCACCGCCCTGTGCGGCCACGGCCATCTCGATCTGCCCGCGTATCACGCCTACCTCACCGGTCAGGTGGTCGATCACACCATCGCCGACGACGACCTGCGCGCCGCGGTGGACGAGGCACTGACCCGACTGCCGGCGATCCCCGGGGCCTGACCGATGTCGCGGCGACCCTGACCAGGCACGGTTGGCCTTCCCCGGCCATGACCGGACGGGGTCGCCGCGCGGCTGAATCAGCACCCATGGTGACGGCACGACGCCACGCCGACCTCCGCCGTCTGCTCGTGCGGGTCATGTCGGGTGCGGGTCATGTCGGGTTCGGGTCATGTCGTCGTGCGGGTCATGTCGGGTGCGGGTCATGTCGGGTGCGGGTCATGTCGGGTGCGGTGCCTGAGGGTCTGCGTGCTGGCATGATCACGCCATGACTGCCGTGCTGGTGCGCCGTCCGGGTCCCCGGCTGGCCGAGGGTCTGATCACCCACATCTGCCGCAGTGAGGTGGATCTGGACGCTGCGGATCGTCAGTGGCACGCCTATGTCGAGGCCCTGGCCACCCACGGTTGGCGGACGATCGAGGTGCCGCCCGCACCGTCCGACTGCCCGGACAGCGTCTTCATCGAGGACACCGCGGTCGTCTACGCGGACGTGGCCGTGATCGCGCGATCGGGAGCCCAGCAACGTCGTCCGGAGACCGAGGCGGTGGAGGTGGCCCTGCGCGAGGCCGGATACCGGATCGCCCGGATCGAGGCACCGGGCACGCTGGATGGTGGCGACGTCCTCAAACACGGCGGAACGGTCTGGGTGGGGCTGGGCGGCAGGACCAACGCGGCCGGCGTCGCCCAGTTGCGCGAGGTGCTGTCCACCAGGGGTGCCGAGGTGATCGGCGTCCCGGTCACCAAGGCCCTGCACCTGAAGTCGGCGGTGACGGCATTGCCGGACGGCACCATCGTGGGCTGGCCTCCCGTCGTGGACGATCCCGGCTGGTGGCCCGGCTTCCGGGCCGTCCCCGAGGAGCCGGGGGCCCACGTGGTGCTCCTCGACGCGACGACGGTATTGCTCGCCGCGTCCGCACCGCGGACGCGAGAACTGTTGGAAGGCGAGGGTTATCGCATCGTGTCGGTGGACATCAGTGAGTTCGAGAAGTTGGAGGGGTGTGTCACGTGCCTGTCGATCAGGCTGCGTGGTTGAGCTCACCACCCGCCTGGACGAGGCGTCCCGTCGGAGCGAGCGCGAGCGCACGATGCCTCGGTCGACCTGGCGACCAGTGCCTGCCAGGCGAGTCCTCGCGCGGGGCGGAAGTTGCGGTACCCGGGTGCCGCCCGCGGGACTTGACGACGCTCACCCCGGCGAGTTGTCGAAGGTCGCGGATTGCCACTCGGTGAACGATGCCCCGCTCGCGGGACCATCGTGGGTCACGTTAAACGAACACTTCATTGCGGACAGTGTTCCGAGTAGGCGCCCGGTCTGTCGGGCGTGGTTCGCCTGCTCGGGAGACAATGGGCCAGAGGCACCCACGAACGCACGGGAGGGCACGTTGAGGCGCAGCGGGCAGGATCCGGACCACGCCGAGTCGACGTGCTCGGGGGGAACTGACACTCGGCCCCACGAGTTGCACCTCGGCGGTCAGGTCTTCGGCCCACGCCGGCCCGCGGTGATGTGCATCGTCAACCGGACCAGGAACTCGTTCTACGCGGCCGGACGCCACCCGGAGCTCAGCCAAGCGCTGGCCGCTGCCGAGGAGGCGGTCGCCCAGGGCGCGGACATCGTGGACGTCGGGGCGGTACGGGCCGGACAGGAAGGTCCGCCGGTGTCGGCGACCCAGGAGTATGACGCCCTGGCTCCCTTCGTCTCGGGCCTGCGTGAACGCCTGGACGGGGTGGTCTTGAGCATCGACACCTGGCGCAGTGAGGTAGCCCGACGCCTGGCCTGGGGTCATCCTGAGCTGATCAACGACACGTGGGCCGGTGCGGACCCCGAGTTGGTGGGGGTGGCTGCCGATCTCGATGCCGGATATGTGGTCTCGCACACCGGTGGGCTTCCTCCTCGTACTGACCCGGTGGCGCCTCGATACGACCCGGAGCCGGACGGCGTGGTGCGCGCGGTGCTGGCCGACTTGGCTGCCGGGGCCGAGCGGGCCACTGCGGCGGGCGTGCGGCCCGAGCGCATCCTGGTCGACCCGACCTTGGACTTCGGGAAGAACACGTTGCATTCGCTCACCCTGCTGCGCCACACGCCGGAGATCGTCTCGCTGGGATATCCGGTGCTACAGGCGATCTCCCGCAAGGACTTCGTCGGGGAGACCCTGGACCTGCCGGTGCAGGACCGGCTCGAGGGGACGCTGGCGGCCACCGCGCTGGCGAGTTGGATGGGCTGCACCGTGTTCCGCACCCACGACCCGCTCGCTACCCGGCGCACCCTGGACATGGTGCGCAGCATCGCCGGGGACCGTCCTCCGGCCGTGTTGCGGCGCGGTATCGCCTCAGACGCTGGGTAACACCCGCGACCGACGAATCCTGGATCAGGCGATGCTGCTCGGCCGACCAGCCGGAGCAACCCGCGGCGGGGAAGGTCAAGCCACCGGGAGCCTGCTGGTCAGCCACCGGGTACCGACTGCGGCGACGTCGACGTCCGCCAGCCGAGCGCGCAACCCGCGGTCACTGGTGACCACCCACACCTGAGCGTCCCGGGAACGCTCACCGGTGGCTACCTCGACGATGGCGTCGTCCCCGGAGCCGGAGGCGGAGACCACCCGGACCCCGTCGACGGGCTGGGCCCGCGCGGCCTTGCCCTCGACGACGACGATCCACTCAGGGTGGCGGATGCCGGTGCCCAGACGTTCATCGCTCACCCCGGCCGTGGCGAGGCTGCCCACTCGACGCACGAGCCTGTTCGCCGCGCCGAGGCGATCGCGCCACCACCCGTCGGGCACCGACCCGACGACATTCGCCGCGTCGACCACAACCACCACCGAGCAGGACGGCCCAGATGCCGGGTCAACCCGGGCAGGGCCGGATGGGGTCGAGTCGGGTGGGCCAGACTCCGGTAGGCCTGAGTCGGGTGGGCCTGAGTCGGGTGGGCCAGAGTCAGGTGGGCCAGAATCGGGTGGGCCTGAGTCAGGTGAGCCAGAGTCAGGCACCACTGGTCAGCCGTCGGTGCACTGGGGGGCCGGTCGCGGTGCCGAGGTCACGCGCCGCGACGCTACCTCACCTTCGCGGCGGGTGCCCAACCTCGACGCACCGGACGGACCCCGGACGGTTCCATCGGCGCGTCGAGGAGGATCAGGATTGGCCGGGAGCCGGTTCTGCCGACAGTCAGCCGCCCGGCACCGCCCACCGGCCCTGCTGCCAACGGCCCTGCTGCTCATCGGCCCAGGTGCTCATCGGCCCGGGTGCTCATCGGCCCAGACGCTCATCGGCCCAGACGCTCATCGGCCCGGTATGCCGAGCGGCTCAGCGCTGCCAACGGCCCAGCACTGGCCAGCGGCCCGAACCGGCCGTCAACGGCTCAGTACCAGTTGTGGGACTCGCTGTGCGCCCAGGCTCCGCATGGGGTGCCGTAGACGTCGCCGATGTAGTTCAGCCCCCAGCGGATCTGGGTGGCCGGGTTGGTCTCCCAGTCCGCGCCTGCGCTGGCCATCTTCTTACCGGGCAGCGCCTGCGGGATGCCATAGGCCGAGGACGTGGGGTTGTCCGCCGTGTACTGCCACTGGGACTCGCGTGTCCACAACTTGTTGAGGCAGGAGAACTGCTCCGCGCCCCAACCCCGCTCGGCGGCCAGGCGCGCCGCGACCGCGCGGGGGTCGGCGAGAGCCTCGGCCTGCTCCTGAGCGCGGGCGGCCTCAGCCGCCGCTGCGGCGGCCGCCTCGGCGGCGCGCTGGCGATCCAACTCCTGGGCCCGCCAGACGATGCCGTCGATGGCGGCGCGGTCCGCCTGGTCAGCCTGAGTCTGCGCATCCGCAGCCGCCTTGGCGGCGGCCGGGACCGGCGCGGGCAGGGTCTGGGCCCACACCGGCTCGGCGGCAGACTGAGCGGCGGTGGCACCGATCACGCCTACCGCGGCGACAGCCAGGGCAAAGGGGGCAGCCCGGCGGGCGAGCATGCCCGAGCGTCGGGACGACAGGGACTTCACGAGTGGCAGTGCCTTTCCGGTCGACGATTGCCACGAGCCCCCGCGCGCAGCACAACTTCAACGTCAGCCTGCCCAAGGACACGCGATCGTGTCCAACTCGTAACGTGGCCGTGAGCACGAGGATGTTGCGAGCGTCACAAGCCCGTGACCTTACGTAGCATTGTCGAGACCGAGTAGCCCGTTTCAGGTTTTTCAGTCCATACCGGCGATGCCACCGTTCGGCCGACCACCTGGTCACGGCGGGTCGGGCCGGGTGCGGGCGTGCACTGCCGCGCTGTAGACCGGGCTCTGAGGGCGCGAGCTGACGACCGAATGCCCTGCCAGCGCCACGACGAGAGGCTGTCCCGATCTGGCCGACGGCATGGCCATGGACACGGCACCACCTGGTCCACGAGATGAGCCCTCGGCCTAGGCGGTGGCCGCGAGAAGCCGTCCCGGGAACGCCAGCCGATCCCTCTCCTGCGAGTCGGTTGCCTCCTACGGGGTGTCTGGCCCGCAGGCACGGGCTACCGTGGAGTGGTAGCGCCTCGCCGAGCCGGCGCCTTCCGGCGGCCGGGACGGGGGTCACCGGCGGACGCGAGGCCGCGCCGATGCCGATCTGAGGTGTGCACATGAGTTGGCCCAATGTGGAGCGGGAGATCTCCGATGCCCAGGCGCGGGGTGAGTTCGACAATCTGCCAGGTGCCGGAAAGCCGCTCGACCTGTCCGATGCCGATGATCCCAACTGGTGGATCCGACGGTTCGCCGAACGCGAGAGATTGAGTCTGGCCGAGGCCCTGCCCCCAATGCTGGCCCTGCGCAAGCAAGCGGACGGTTTTCCCGACTCGCTGGCCGGGCTGCCGGACGAGACCGCGGTACGTGAGGTGCTCGAGGCGTACAACGCCGCGGTCCGCCGGGAGATCGCCCGACCCGCTACCGGCGCAGGCCACCCCGTGATCGCCCACGTGGTGGACGTGGATGAACTCACCGCGCGATGGAGCGCCGAGTACAGGCCGCAGCCGGAGCCCGAGCCGGCGCAGGTCACCGAGGTCGAGATCCGGCAGGACATCGCCGCCCCAGACGAAGCCGACGGGCGACGGGGCGCCCCACCCCCGGAGCCGACCCCCGCCCCCACCGACCGGTCGGCGCCCGCCAGCGACGCGGCGCAACCCGAGTCCTGGTGGCGTCGCCTCACCCGTCACTTCTGAGCCTCACCCGTCACTTCTGAGCCTCAAGCTCGCAGGGAGTCGACCGGCACGCCGGAATCCTTCGCGGCCATCGGCCACCCCTGCTGGACGGCGTTGACGTGCCGGGTCATGGTCGTGGCGGCCCCAGGATGCAGGATCGGCCAGAGCGTCGCTCAATACCCGGTCGCCTCCCGCCCCCACGCCATTGGATTCCGATCCGCGGGTCTGGATTGTGGCGTCCAGATTCGTGGTCCTCGTCCTGCACCGAGTTCTCAATGCGCAGGAAGCAATACCCACGCGACACCGGCCTGTTGCTCGCCACGTTTCGGCACGGCTGTCTCCTGAGCCAATCCACAATCCCCGACCAACCGCTCACGCAGCTGGACAGCGGTCCGCGCAGACACCGGGCGTCCTGCGGGCCGGTGGCCACCGCGATGTGCGAGGGGCGATGCCCCAGGGACCGGACATCGATGACTATGCATCTCCTCACATAGTCGAAACTCATTGTGCGTTAATGATTTACAGCCGAATCCCACGGTGCCGCCAGCGGCGATGGCACCCGGTGGGGCTCAAGCCGGTTCCCGATGGTCACGACGTCGACCACCGCGTCCCGTGGCTAGGGCACACCGGAATCAGGAATTCTTCATGGGTCTGAACTCTGGCGCCACGCCCCCGAAACCGGCAAGACTTCATGACGTAAAGACCACCGAGAACCTCACGTCTGGAGAAAAGACATGGACATCAAGAACCCCTTCGCCACCCTGGCCGCTCTCGCCGAGAAGGCTGCGGAGAAGCCGAGTGTCATCTGGTCTCGGTTCGACGACGCCGACCAGGACGAGGTCGTCATTCCCTGGTGCTTCACCCGGGTCGCCGTCGAGCCCGGACTGATCTGAACCGTTGAACAGCGCGGCGCGGCCTCACCGTCGACCAGCCGTTCGTCCGCTCGGCGTGGCTCAGCCGCCGACCACCCCGGTTGGCTGCGGACGGGTAGGAGCCCTCAGCTCCAGCCTCAGTCCGTCAGATCCAGCCTCAGCCAGTTAGATCCAGCCTGAGCCCGTCAGATCCAGCCTGAATCAGTGGCCTTGCGCACCGCGTCCACCCGGTTTCGCGCCGACAGTTTGGCCATCGCCGCGGTGAGATGGTTGCGGACGGTGCCGATCGACAGGAAGAGTTTCTTCGCGATCTCGCCTGGCTCCTGACCATCCGCAGCCGCCCGCAGCACCTCCAACTCGCGGGGGCTGAGCGGGCAGGGGCCCACACTCATCGCGTTCAACACCAGGTCCCCATCGACGACCTTGCGGCCGCGAGCGATGTCCCGCACGGCCTGGGCGAGTTGTTCGGGCTGTTCGTCCTTGAGGAGGAAGCCGTCGACCTGGGCCGAGAGTGCCCGCTGGACGGTGGCGGGGGTGGACATGCTGGTGAGCAACAGCACTCGCACGCCCGGATGATCCTCTTGGATGGCGCGGGCCAGATCGATGCCATCAGCCCCGGCGAGGTCGATGTCGAGGACGGCCACGTCCGGGGTGTGCGCCTGCACCAACTCGAGCACATCGGTGCCGTCGGAGGAGGTGGCGACAACCTCGATGTCGTCCTCGAGGTCCAGCAACGCGACAAGGGCCCCGCGGACCATGTGCACGTCCTCCGCCAGCAGCACCCGAATCACGTTGGAATCGTAGCGTCCGACGGAATTGTCCGCTCGGGATGACTCTGCCTGCCACGAGCCCGCGAGCCCGCGGGTCACCTGTGCACGGGCAGGGTCAACTCCAGGAAGTGCCAGCCGTCGGCTGTCCAGGCCCGCGCCTGCCCACCCAGGTCACCGGCCCGTTCCGCCAGGTTCGACAGTCCCCGTCCCGGTGAGTCCGCCTGCCCATTGCGCAGCCCGTCATTGGCTATCCGCAGAGTCGAGACGGCCGGGGTGCAGGTGAGCCGAATGGTGCATCGGGTGGCGTCGGAGTGCCGCAGGACGTTGTTCGCCCCTTCGCGCAGGCATCCGGCGAGCGGGACCACGTGCTCCTGAGGCGGGGCCGGTCCGCTCCTGGTCAGCGACACCGAGATCCCGGCGACGGCGAGCAGCGACCGGCAGGCTTCCACTTCACGATCCACCGAGGTGGCGAAGGCTGCGTCGCGGACCTGGTCGAGTTCGGCGATGGCACGCCGGGCCACCTCGTCGATCTCCCCGAGCTCAGCTCGGGCGCGGTCGGGATCGCGGTCGACCAGCTTGGCGGCCAGGGACGACTTCAACGCCAGCGCAGACATGGTCGGCCCGAGGATGTCGTGCAGGTCCCGGCCCTGCCGGCCCTTCTCGCCGATCACCGCGAGGGTGACCATCTCGGCCTGCGCCGCCAGCACGCGGGATAGCTGGACGCTCAGTTCGGTGAGGGCGTAGGCGAAGACGAAGGTGTTCAAGCTGGTGAGGAAGCCGTAGCCGAGCCCCGTCAGGGAGGTCGGATCGGCGAGCAGCGCCCCCGCCACCAGCAGGAGAGCCAACGCCATCCACCCCCCGGGGACGATCCCGAAGAGCAACACCGCCGAGGCGGCGGGCAGGCCCAGCATGGCCGCGCCGTTGGGCGGTAGACACACCGTCAGCCCCACGGTCACCAGCAGCTGAGCGCCCCAGAGCGAGGCCGCCATCCGCTGGCTCACCTCCCGAGCGGCTTGGGCAAGCACCACCAGTTGCAGGCCGATGCAGGCCGCCAGCAGCGCTGCACCGAGGAGGAACCCGGGCGTCATCGGCGATGTTCGCAGCGGTGCCGCGGCCGCCAGCAGCACGTCCAGGCCCCGCAGCACCAGCACCACCGACAGGATGGCGCCGGCCAGATGCCCGCGCAGTGCCCACCCGGGCACCGCGGCGAAACGCGCACCGGTCAGGGTCGGCGAGAGAGCCGGGTCGAGATCTTGTGATGGCAGCGCATGGGCCAGCTTCCGGCTGTCCAGCAGGGACGACCGGGCGATGGCCGAGATGGCCCGGCTGGCCTGGGCGAGCCCTTCTCCGGCGTCGTCTTGCCCCTGGGTCCCGGCCGCAGCCGGGAGCTGACTCCCAAGCGGGCGGTGGGCCAGTTCGCGGATCTGGCGCAGATTGGCCTTGAGCGTGCTGGCGATCCGCTCGTGGAAGCGCGCGCGCTCGCGAAGCACTGCCGCCTGGACGAGTTCGCCCTGCGCACGGGCCAATTCGTCGCTGGCCGAGGCGAGCAGCACGAGGCCGAAGAAGGCCGCGGACGCCGCGAGTACCCCCACCCCACCCAGGACGGCGGCCGCCGGGCTACCCACTTCCTGCCAGATCAGCGCACCCGCTCCGCCGGCCACCGCGAGCGCGCCGGTCAGCCCGACCGCGAACGGGGTAAGGGTCAGCAGCGCACCGCCGAGCAGTGCCCAGACGCCCAGCCAGTCGAGGCCGAAGACGGCCGTCGGGGCCAGCGTGACGAGAGCCTGTGCCAGCAGGGTCGCCCAGGCCACCGGGGTCATCGGCCGGAACGCATGGCGGGTCTGGCGGACCGCGAAGAGCCACCACATCAGGCTCAGCAGGGCGGCGGCGACCAGAGTCGGGACCCAGCCGAGGTGCCGGTCGACGATGCGCAGCAGGTCGACGAGCAGGTAGGCGGCGGCTGCCACCTGAAGGGCCCAGCCCTGCAACGTCCGACGCCGCAACCACTCCCGTCGCCGGGCGTCCGGGGCCGCGCCCGAAGGACTCGTCTCCGAGATACCCGCGGTCCCCGAGATGCCCGAGCTACCAGAGGTCGCGGTCACAGGAAGATCGGATCGGGGTTGAGGTCGGCCACGCCGTGTTGGTGCTTCAGCCGACCCAGACGCACCGGCACCTCGAACAGCCGGCCGGGCGCAGTGCGCAGCCAGCAGTGTCGCGCTCCGGGAACGAGCACCTTGACCACCGGCAAGCCAAGGTCTGCCCGGGTCAGATCGACGAGATAGGCGCGTAATCCGGCGATCTCGAGCCGGTCCCGGACGGCGTCCACCGCGGGCAGCAAGCCCAGCTGCCTCGGCTCGGGGATCTGGTCGGGCACCCGGGGCACCTGCGGGTGTGGGGCCAGGTAGGGATGGGCGTCCAGGGTCGCGGTAGTCATCCAGCGGGCGAAGTCCGGATCCTGATCCCACCACTGCTCGGGGTCGACGGTTAGCGCGGTGGCCAGGAACTGGTTCATCTCCAGGACCGCGCGTAGGACGGCGACCCGCGGGTCGAGATGGGCGCCGAAGCCGAAGATGATGCTCTCCCGCGCTGCGTCCCGCAGCCGGGAAACCGCTGCGACGACGGGGATTCCGAGGTCACTGGTCACCTCCAGCGCCCACAGGTCGCGCCCGAGATCGTGGTAGACCTGACGGACGTCGTCCAGATAGGGCTCCCTCAGGCCGTCCAGGTCAATGTCGGGCTGCGGCAACCGGTTGTACCACCAGATGCCCACGGCGTCGCGTTCGATGACCTCGAGTAGCCCCTGCAGCACGGCGTCGGTGAGGGTACTACCGGCGGCGCATCCGTTGGAGTCTCCCGCGAGCCGGTGGGCGTCCGGGCCGCCGAGCAGGCACAGGCCGGTCGGGATGAGGGTCCTGGGTCCGCCGTCCAGCGGCCACGCGGGGGTCCACTCGAGTTCGTCGTCGTCCGAGACAGGTTCGGGGACACGCTGAAAGGCCGAGTGACGGCTGTTCCACCCGGTGCGCCCGGCGAACTGTTCGTCGCCGAAGAGCTGCAGGTCCCGGGCCGGGATAGCCTCCTCCAGATCGGCGTACCGGGCGAGAATGCGGCGCTCGTCGCCGTGCCAGCTGCTGCTGGTCCGCTCCAGCGCCTCGCACAGAGCACTGGTTCGGGCTGCCGCAGCGGTCGCCCCCTTGCCTCCGCAATCCCAGCGCAGGACGCTGCGCCGGCCCGGCACCAGTCCGCCGGCGAGGTTGCTGCCGGCCAGGTAGGCGTGCAGGCCCGGCGGTAGGCGCCGGTCGGGGTCCACCCGGGCCACCGGCCCGCTCACCGGCGAGACGAGGTGGCGGTACCGCCGCCAGGTGTCCTCGGCGTTGCGGGCCCGGTGGCCGGTGGCGCCACGTTCTGCGGTCTCCTGCGGGGCCAGGGCGGGACGAGTGTCCATCCTGGCGGCCATCGCTTCGCCCGTGCCGCATCGTGGGCACTCGGGCCTGGCCAGCACGACATGCTCGCTCTGGCTCATCGTGTCGGCGTCGATGCAGAGCAGCCGACCCCGTCCCGGCTCCGGGCGCTGCCCCGGATCGAGGTCCCCGGCTGGTGGCGCGGCTCGCCCGGATGCCGTCGTGGTGTGCTGGGCCAGTCGATCGCGAGTCAGGCGGTCGCGAGTCAGGCGCGCGGCGGCACCCATCCCGACCAGCGTCAGGTCGGGCGACGCGAGGTCGTGGCCCCCTTGTTCATCGACGTGACGAAGATCGACGGTCCGCTCATCCCCGGCTTGGTCGGTGAGCTGCCATGCGCCGCCGTGGTCGAGCGAGGTCCGCTGGTCATGGGTGCCGACGTGGTGTCCGTTCTCGGCGGAGGCGTCGACGACGCTGTCGGGGCGTGGATCGTGCGCGCGCAGCCGGGCCCGGACGCAGTCCCAACACAGGTTCTCCTCGACCCACGGCCCGAGCCAGACCGCGGTGGCGCTCACCCGCACCGGGAGCCAGGCGGTTGCCTGGCTGCGGAGTCGCTCGGCGGCCTCGATCAGCGCGGTCTGCAGGTAGTCCGCACACAGCACGATCGCCGCGTCGGCCTCGGCGGGCCCGCTGGGGTGTAGCCCGCAGTCGGCGATTAGCCGGGCCACCCACGCCGCGGGCTCTCCCCCACTCTCGCCGGCTTGCTCGGTCTCGCCGGTACCGGCGCTGCCCTCGAGCGGGACGCCGTCGAGGACGGTTCTGCCGGAACGTTTTACAGCCTCCTGACTGTTGCCAACCTGCTCCTTGTACCGGGCCCGTGCGGGGGCTGGCGGTGACGGCAGGGCGGAGTCGTCCACGAAGACTCGCCCCGGTGGCTGCGGCACGCCCTGGACGAGGAGTCCTCGTTGCCAGAGGTCGGCGATGAGGGCAGCCGCCTCGGCACCGCCGACCAGACCGTCCAACCGCTGGGCGATCTGCGTGGGGCTGAGATGACCGGCCAGCAGTGGCAGGGCGAGGCTCGCCGCCTGGTCGGGCAGGTTGAGCATCAGGCCCTCTGCGTGCAACGCGCGTCGCCCGTCCGCCAGGGTGGAGAAGGTCACCCCGGGGCGAAGCCCCACGGGTGGATCGGCGTCCCTGACCGGCATGCGATGGCTCCTGACAGACTCCCCGACGCTGACCCGGGGAGTCTGTCAGCCCAGGCATCTCCGGACAAGACCGGGGAAATGGACACTCGTGAGTGTGCATCCCGTACCGGGCGCGTTTCGTGGGCAGCAGCGCCGGGTTTCCCGCGTCTCGGCTCGACCGGCGGCCCAGCTCACCCGGCCATCGGGACCAGGAGCGGATCGGCCGCGATCAGCCGGGCGTCGGGCAGCACCGGCAGCGTCGCATACCGCTCACGCAGTTGCCTTTTCAGCACCTTGCCGGTAACCCCGGTGGGCAGATCGTCGTGCGCGTCGATGAGTTCGACGAAGGCGATCGGCGGGTGAGCGTTGCGCACGAGCACCTCGTTCACCCGACGCACCAGCAGGTCGGGGTCGTGCTCGCCGGGGCTCGGCTTGATCATGGCCACTGCCACGGTCCGCGAGTCGTATCGGCCGGCCACCACGGCAACCTCCTCGATCTCGGGTAGTCCGCCGAGCAAGGCCTCCTCCATCGCCACGGAGTAGCCCACTGCGTCGCGGGTGTCGATGGCATCCACCACGCGGTCGATCAGGTAGTAGTTGCCGCCCTCGTCGCACACCGCCACGTCGCCGGTCAGCCAGTAGCCGGCCAGCCGCGAGGAGTAGGTGACCGCTGAGTTGGCCCAGTAGCCGGGCGTGATCGCCGGGCCGCGCGCACCGAGGAAGCCCGGCTCATGGGGTGCGGCCGGCGTGCCGTCGGCGCGCAGCACCTGCACCTCGGCCACCCCGACCGGACGGCCGGCGCTGCGGGCGGCCACCCCGGCACCGGTGGTGTGCGTCTGCAACAGCACGCCCCAGCCGAGCTCGGTGGTACCCAGCCGGTCCAGGAAGGTCGCCGCCGGCAGCGACGGGCTGCGCATGTCCAGGACCCGGCGGATGTGCGCCTCGTGCACCGCGTCGCCGATGGAGATCCAGGTGCCCACCGAGTCGAGGGTGCCAGGCTCGATGGTGGTGGCGGCGAGTTCGCTGTACGCGTGGGCGAAGGACATCACCGCGGTCGGACGGTACCGGTCGATCGATTCGGCCAGCACGGGGCCGGGGCAGTCCCGAAGGGCCACCAGGGGCGCCCCGGCCAGGACGCTGTAGGTGGTGAAGGCAATGCACCCCAGATGTGACTGCGGTAGTGCGGTCATCGTTGTGGCGTGGGGATCCTCGCGGTGATCCACCAGCCGGAACTTGGGCCCGGCCACGATCGAGGCATGGGTGTGGATCGTCGGCTTGGGTCGTCCGGTGGTACCGGAGGAATGCAGGATGACGACGGGGTCCTCGCCCACGTGCTTGTACCGGTGCTCGTCCGCCAGGGTGGCCGGCGCGGGCGCGCGAACCTGCTCGGACGTGACCACCCACAGCGAACCAGGCACCTCGGCGAGCCGGGCCAGGTGCTCGGGGTCGGCGTACAGGCCCACCGGTTCGGTCTGCTCGAGCAGCGAGCCAGCCACCTGCGCGGAGGCGTTGCTGTTGATCAGCACCGCGATCGCCCCGATCTGGGCCAGCGCGTAGAAGTGGATGGAGTAGGCGAACGAGTCGGCGATGAAGACCGCCACCCGGTCTCGGGGTCGCACGCCCCGGTCGAGGTACCAGGCCGACCAGCTCTGAGTGGCCTGGTCCAGATCATGCAGGCTCAGATCGCTGCAGCGTCGCCCGTCCGGCAGGTCGACGGGGGTTGCACTGTGCAGGAAATGCGTGGTCGGGTCGGTGCTGTAGGCGAGGGCGGAGGCGACGATGCTTCCGCCGCCGACACTGTCGTCCAGGGCAAGCAGGTTCCGGGACTCGACGTCCAGGACGCTACTGCTGGCAGTGGTGGTGAAGGTCTGCATGGCAATGCCTTTCGTGGGTCTGACGGATTTGCTTCTTGGGTATGACGGAGGTCAGGTCTCGGCCTGGTCGAGTCTTTCGGTTGCATGGACATTTTTTGCTGGGAGCTGGCCGTTGGCGGTGCCTGTTCAGTGAGGATCCGCGACTCCGGGCACCGGCTGGGCAGAGGACATCTGGGCGGTGAACATCTGGGCACAGTCGTCGGAGAGGGTGTCCAGTTCCGGTTCCAAGTAGCCGATGAGCTCGGCTCGCAGGTCAGCGAATGCCGAGAAGTCATCGTTGGCGATGATTTTCGAGAGTTCGGCGAGCGAATCGGCGAGGCCTTGGCGGAGTTCGTCCGCACCCGGATTCTGGATCTGGATGTCCCAGTACACCTCCGGGCTGCCGCCCAGGATGCGTGCCGCCAGCGCGAGCAGGCTCCGGCAGGGCGGCGGGGCGCTTTCCACCAGGTCGCCGACGGACGTGCCGGCCCGGGCCAGGGTGAGCGCATAGGCGAGCACGCTCAGATGCGTCAGGGCCTGGGTCTGGGCGGTCAGAGCGTCGTGTTCCTGGGCGGTGAGCTCGACGACCTGACTCCCCCAGCTGCGCAGCCGGTCGGTGAAACCGGTACCCCGCGGGCCTGGCCGGATGCTCACGACAGCGACCGGGCGACCCTGGAAGCCCAGGGACGGGGCGAACATCGGGTTCACCCCGACAATCTCGGCGCTCCCCGGCGGGAGCCGACGGGCCTCGTCGGCGAATCCCGTCTTGACGGACGAGGTATCCACGATGAGCGCATCGGGACGGACCGCGGAGGCGATGATGCTCACGGCTGCGATCGAAACCTTCTCCGGCAGTGACATCACCACGATGTCTGCCCGATCCAGGTGGGCGATCGCGCGAACCGTCAACGAGGTCGCATCGCATTCGATCACCGGGAAGGGACCCGACGGATGGGCAGTGCGATCGAGCATCGTCACCTGCACACCATCACCGGCCAGCGCGTGGGCGAACAGAGCGCCGACGGCTCCGGCGCCGACCACCACGGCGTGCCGGGCGCTTGCCGCCCAGTCACTCATGACGCCAACCTCAGGCCGGTGCCGGTGTAGATGCCGGCATCGTCGGTGGCGGCCATGGCGCTGACCACCGAACGCGATTTCACCACTGTCTCCTGCAGTTCGTCGCGCGGGTCGGACAGGGCGATGATGGCTCCGCCGACCCCGAAGGTGGTTTCGGTAGGCGTGACCACCAGGGTCCGGATGACGATGTTGAGGTCGGCGGCCCCGGTGAGCGAGAACCAGCCCAGGGCGCCGGAGTACACCCCGCGAGGCCCGCCTTCCAGGCGATCGATGATCTCCATGGAACGCACCTTCGGTGCTCCGGTCATCGATCCGCCGGGGAAGGCGGCCCGCACGCAGGACACAGCGGACTCCTCCGGCCGCAGCCGTCCGCGAATCGTCGAGACCAGTTGGTGCACAGTGGCGTAGGTCTCCACGTCGAAGAGTGTGGGCACGTGTACCGAGCCCGGTTCGCAGACGACGTTGAGGTCGTTGCGTAGCAGGTCGACGATCATCAGGTTCTCGGCCCGGTCCTTGGGGTTGGCTGCCAGGTCGACCCGAAGGTCGAGATCCTCTCGGGGCGTCTCACCCCGGGGCCGGGTGCCCTTGATCGGCTTGGACTCCACGATACCGGTGGAGTCGACCCGCAGAAATCGTTCGGGCGAGGCACTGAGCACCTGGACGTGGGGGGTCGCCAGGTACGCCGCATAGGGCACCGGAGCGATCGTCCGGAGCTGTTGGTAGGTGCGGTAGGGCGACTCCACCGGGGGTGCCTGAACGCTGTTGGTGAGGCAGATCTCGTAGGACTCCCCATCGGCGATCTCCTCGAGGCATTCGTCCACCCGGTCCAGGTAGGCGTCCTCGTCGTGGCGCGGGGCCAGTGCCAGATCCGGGGTGTCCATTCCGTGCAGGCGCACGTCGTGACCTGGTTGCCCAGACGGCTCGGCGCGGCCGGGGAGCCGTTGCAACCGGTGCATGGTGTTCTCGAACCAGCGTTCCACCTCGTCGGCGTGACCGGCTTGTTCCAAGGCCACCAGGTAGACGAGCCGCTCTTCGTGGTCGAAGGCGAGGAATCTGTCGACGAACATCAGGCAGGCGTCAGGGGTGGGGCTGCGGTGGGCGGCGCGCCCGGTGGTCTCGGCCTTGAGCTCATAGCCGAGATAGCCCACGTAGCCGCCGCAGAACTCGAAGGGCAGTTCCCGGTCGGTGCCGCTGATCACCCGGGAGCGCAGTTGCCGGTCGAGATAGTCGAAGACCGACTCGACCTCGAAGATCTCGCTCGAATCGGGGCCGCTCTCGGGTGCGCCTGCTCGGGTCAGGCTCACCTGCCGGTTGGTCACGTCGTACTCGACGGTCTCGGCGAGCGGACCGTCCGGGGCGCCCATGAACGAGAACCGGGACACCCCCGGCTCGACGGCGCTGCTGTCCAGCCAGAACGAGCGATCGTGATCGGCGAAGAGCGTGCTGAAGACGGTCTCCGAATCCAGGTCGCGGTGCAGGATTCGCACCCGGGCCTGGTAGCGACGGTCCAGGTCGATCGCCCGCCCGCGGGGCGGTCGATCTGTGTGAGCCGCAGCAGTGGCGAGGTCGAGGAAGTTCCCCAGCAACCGGTGGCCACCGTCGCTGCCGATCGACTCGGGATGGAACTGCACACCCCACATCGGCCGCTCGGTGTGCCGGATGCCCATCACCACTCCCTCCGGGGTCCAGGCGGTGACCTCCAACTCCGGTGGCAGGTCGGTCAGTGCCAGGGAGTGGTATCGGATGACCTGCAGCGGGTCGGGCAGGCCGGCGAAGAGTTCTCGACCGTCGTGACGCACGTCCCAACTGCGCCCGTGCACCGGCTCGGGAGCATGCCGAACCGTCGCCCCGAAGACGTGGCCCAGGCCCTGGTGCCCCAGGCACACTCCCAGCACCGGTAGCTCGGTCTCCCGAAGAACCCTGGCACTGATCCCGAAATCGACTGCCCGGTCCGGCCTTCCAGGTCCAGGTGAGATGACGACGGCGTCGAACCGTTGCCAGTCCAGGTCGCCGAACGGGGTGGTGTTGGTGACCACGGTCGGGACCTGTCCGCTCACCTCGGCGAGGTACTGGCTGAGGTTGTAGGTGAAGGAGTCGAAGTTGTCGATCAGCAGGATGTTCATGGGGTGCTCACCGGTTCTCTGGACGAGGGGACGCGAGGGGGTGTGACCGGGTTGGTGGTGGACATCAACTCGTCCTCCACCCGGCAGGTCTCGGCGATGAGGAGGTCGTAGAGGCGATGCAGGAAGCGAGCATCCACGTCATGGTTGCCGGCGAAGTCGTCCGCTCGGCGGTGGACGAAACCGATTCGGTGTGGCTGCATCATGGCGATGCCGTACCTGGATTTCACCGAGGCGATCTGCACACAACAGCGGATTCGCGCGTCCAGCGTCAGCATCAGCGAGTCGTCGATGCCGTCCAGGATGCTGCGCAGTTCGGCCAGCTCATTGTCGCCCGGTCGATGAATCTCGATCGAGACGGTCTGCGCGGGAGCAGTATTCGCTGCCGGCGCGCTGGGAGCCGGACTCCCTGAACGGTGCTCCGGCGACGCGGCGTGCTCGCCGGCACCGGCGCGTTCCACACCGTCTTGCTGCTGTCCTCCCGCGGTGCTCACGCGGTCGCCGGCTCGGTGGGCGTCCTCCGGGCGTGAGCCGTTGGGTGCGGGATCGACGCGATCGGCGGGTTCGGTGCTACCGCGTCGCGTCGCGTCGACAGAACCGGACACCCGCGTCCGACGGTGTGCCCGGTGCCGGGGCCGGCCCGGGCTGCGGCGGTTTCTACCGGACAGCACGGCCCGGTAGAGCAGCAGCACGGCCGCCCCGAGCAGGGCGAACCCCGCGGCCATCACCCGTGGCCCCACGAAGGCGCCGGCGGTCAGGCTCAGCCCGGCAAGGACCAGGGCGATCCGGATGTGCAGCGCGTACACCGCGAGGTGACGCGGCCGGTCGTCTTCGGGCACGAGCTCGGCCAGCAGTACCTGGCGGCTGGGCGCCTCGGTCAGTTCGCCGATCGTGAAGACGACGACGGCCCCGATCAGGAACCAGATCGAGCCGCCCAGGGCCAAGCCCACATAGCCGGCCACGAAGAGGGTTGCACCGGTGATCATCCGCACCCCCAGCGGCACTCGGGCGAGCAGCCTGCCCACCACGAAGGCTCCCACCACGACGAGGACGGTGTTCTCCGCGCGCAGCACGCCGAGCAGTTCCACCCCGTCCACGGTCACCGTCCGGGAGCCGAGTGCGATGAGGTTCTGCGGGCCGAAGTCTTGGGCCAGGTGCACCGCGATCCAGTTGACGAGTTGGAACTCCACCGTCATCAGCAGGGTCGCGGCGAGCGCGAGGTAGATGAAGGGCCGGTTCGCCAGCGCCCGTCGGTAGGACGCGCGGGGTCGCCCGGGGGTGTCGGCTGACGTACCGGTCGGCGCGGTCTCGGGGATGAAGATCAGGGTGGTGCACAAGACCAGGCCCATCAGCAGGGCCGCGCCGGCCAGCACCCACTGGAAGTGCAGGCCGAACAGGTAGGCACCGGCCAGTGCCCCGATCGCGATCGCCAGGTTGATCGCCCAGTAGTTGATCGTGTACATCCGGGTGCGATTCTGCGGGGTGCTGAGGTCGACCAGCATCGCCTCGTTGGCCGGGACCGCCAAGCCGGCGCCGAACTTGCTCGCGGCATAGCCGACTGCCAGCACCAGGGCCCCGTGCCGGCTGGCGTCGGCGAAGGACATGGCCAGGAAGGACACGGCCACCAGGGCTTCGGCGGCCAGCAACGGGCGACGCCTACCCCAGCGCTGGGCTGCGGAGCCGCCGACCACGGTGCCGACGGTGGCCACCACCATGACAGCGGTGGTGATCAACCCGGCCACCGCGACGCCGAATAGGCCGGCCAGGTGAATGGCCATGAACGCCAAGGTCATCGAGTCGACCAGACGCTGGACGAAGTTGACCCCGATTCGGAGCCGGATCGGGCCGGGTAAGGGTTCGGCCGGTGTCACAACGGATTCCACGGCGCGGGTGGTACTCATGAGGCGGCCCGCCAGTCGTCGTCCTGGCCCTGGGTGTCGATGGTGAAGCAGGTGAGGATCGCCTCGCGGACCTGATCGCGGCGCACCTGCAGCGTGTCGTGGTCGTCGGCGCTGACGATCACGTGACCGTGCCGGGACCAGGTGTCCAGCACTGGGGTGATCCGGTCGCCGACGGACCAGGGCACCTTCAGTTCGTCCACGTAGGCCAGTTCGCGGACCGCGGCGAGGCCGTCGATCGCCAGAACCACTCCGACCGGTAGTTCCAGATAGTCGATGGCGGCGACCCGCCGGTGCTGCGGGACAAGGCCGACGCAGCTGCCGGACAGGGTGCAGGTCACCTCACGTTCGAGGTCGATGCCGGTGGCCAGGTGCACCAGCCGGGGGATCCGATCGCCGCCGAGGCGGGCCTGCGACTCGATGATCCGCGGACCGTGGCGGGTGAGCCGGACCTCGGTATGGGCGGGACCCCACTGGTAGCCGGCCACCTCGAGCAGCCGAACCGCTTCGGCCGCAACCAACGCCGCCTCGGACTCGGGGGCCGGGTGCACGTGGCCGGTCTCGACGAACAGTGGTGCCGGCCCGACCGACTTTCGGGTCACACCGACCACATGTGCCAGGCCGTTGATGCTCACCGTCTCCACGCTGAACTCGGGCCCGTCGAGGTACTCCTCCACCAGCAACGGCCCGGTGTAGTCATAGTGCGCCAGCGAGTCGAGGTAGCCGGGGAGCTGACTCCGGTCGTCGATGCGCTGCACTGCTCGGCTTCCGGAGAGTCCGGTCGGCTTGACCACGACCGGCAACGTCGTGTCGGCGAGCACGTGGGCCAGGTCCGCTGGTGAGTCGACGAGCACCGCTCGCACCGGGGATACCCCGGCCTCGGCGAGCGCCCGCCGCATGACCGCCTTGTCGTTCAGGCAGGCGATCGCCTCGGGAGGGTTGGACTCCAGGCCATGACGGTGGGCCACCCGGTAGGCGACCGGCATCGACTCCTCGGACCCGAAGTGCAGGAGGCGGTCTGGGCGGTGGCGAAGCACCAGTTCGTCCAGGGCGCCCTGGTAGGCGTCCTCGTCGTCGAAGTCGGTGAACTGCAGGCTCTCGGCGACCTGGCCGAGTTCGTCGAGGTACCGCCCGGCGTCCTGGTGATAGAGCCGTTCGGCGACGGCGGTGTCCCAGAGGGCGTGCACCCGATAACCGGCGGCGGTGGCCTTGTCGACGAACGCCCGGTAGGGCATCACCATGACGAGCACGCCTGCCGAGTCCGGTGCCTGGCCGGTCGACTGCCTGGTGGCGGGCACTGAGGCGGTGCCGGGACCTCCGCACTGGTGATGCGCCTGACGTGGTTCGGACGGCTCTGCGGAGGCATCCTGGGTGCGGATGTCGATCTGCAGCGCGGCGGCTTCGGCCCACCGGGAGGCGGTGAAGGCGTCGGCTCCGGTGGCCAGCACGTAGCCGGTGCGGTCCTCGTTGCGGCTCAGCGGCTGCACCTGGTCGCCCGGGCGAACCCCGGCAACGGCGGCCTGCACACCGGGCAGGGTCGCGGCGGTCTCCAGGCCGTGCACCCCGGTCACGGTTCCCGGTGCGCTGATCAGGTACCGGATGGCGGCTGCGCGCCGCGCCACCACGGGGGTGTCGAGCTCGACCGGTTCCCCCAGGCTCTGCCGCACCACGAACTCCAGGCAGAAGCCACCAAGGGCGAGATCCACCAGGTCGTGGATCCGGTCGCCCGCCGGACGCGGGTTGACCTCGACAAGGCAGGGGCCGGAACGGCTTTGGCGGACCTCGACGTGATGCAGTCCCAGTTGCAGGCCGATCGCCTGCACGGCGTCGACAGCGACTGCGGCGCAAGCTGCGGTCTCGTCCGGCGGCAGTTGGCTGGGGAAGGTGTGGCCGAGCTCGACGAAGCTGCCGTGGCCGCTCACCCACTTGTCGGTGACACCCAGCACCCGGGCGCCGTCGGCGGTGACCAGCACCTCGACGCTCACCTCGAAGCCGGGCAGGAACTCCTCGATGAGGACCTCCGGGTGGCGGCGCTGTCCCCGGATGTTGCGGGGTTGGCTCAGCACCCGGGCGACATGCTCGTGGACCTGGTCGACGGTGTCACAGCGGCGTACCTGCGCGCTGGCGGTCTCGTCGGCGGGCTTGACCACGCACGGCAGACCGGTGTGCGCCACTGCCTCGGCCACCTGGTCGACACCTGCCACGGCAGCGAAGCGGGGTGTGGGTACGCCGGCGGCCGAGCAGACGCGGCGCATCCGGATCTTGTTGCGGGCCGTGGCCACTGCGGTCGAGCCGGGGGAGGCCAGCCCGAGTTCTTCGGCGATCGCGGCCGCGTCCACCACCTCGTACTCGGCGACCGAGCAGAAGCCGTCGAACGGATCGGTGCGATGCGCGTCCCGGACTGCCTGGGTCAGGGCAACCCGGTCGTGGGTGGGGCAGAGCACGATCTCGTCAACGCACTCGTCCAGGCAGGCGCGTCCGCCGGGGGCGGCGTGGTACCGGTCCAGCCCGGAGGTGAAGAAGGTGACCCGGCAGCCGAGCCGCTTGGCCGCGCGAATCGTGTCGAAGCCGGACCCGGAGGTGTTGGACTCCAGGATTGCCAGGTGTGTCATGTCGGGTGTCCTCTCCGCAGGGGCGCCGTGGCGCGTGGTCGGGTTCTGCAGGTGGTGCCGGCCGCTGATCGGTGGTCGGGGTCAGCCGGAGCGAACCGGCTGGCGATGGCGCACACGAGGTCGTTGACACCGGGGGTGGCGACGGTGACCCGGACTCCTTCGCCCGGGAAGTCGCGCACGGTGATTCCGGCATCGGCGCAGGCACTGACGAGGCCGGGTTGATCGGCGAGGCCGGTCAGCCACAGGAAGTTCGATCTGCTCGGCGGGACGTGGAAACCGTTGCCGGTCAGGTGCTTCCACATCCGCTCGCGTTCGGAGACGATGCCCGCCACCCGCTCCCGCAGCGCGCTGCGGTGCTCGAGTGCACGGAGCGCGGCGTCCTCGGCACCGGCGCTGACGCCGAAGGGGACCGCGCACAACCGGGCCAAGGCGGTGAGTTCGGGTCGGGCGATCACATAGCCGACCCGCAGGCCGGCCAGGCCGAAGGCCTTGGAGAAGGTGCGCACGACGGCGACGTTGGGATGGTTCCGGTACAGCCGCGTCCCACTGGCGTCTTCGGGGACTCCGGTGAACTCCCAATACGCCTCGTCGAGGATGACCAGGACGTTCCGGGGCACCTGTCGCAGGAAGTCGTCCAGGCTGGCCGTGGAGTGCAGGGTGCCGGACGGGTTGTTGGGGTTGCACACGATGATCGCGGCCGTGCGTGAGGTCACCGCGCGGGCCATCGCGCCCAGATCCAGGTACTCCTGGCGCAATGGCACCTGGACCGCGTGGGCGGCGTTGATCCGGGCCAGCCGCGGGTAGGTCTCATAGCTGCGCCAGCCGTAGACGAGTTCGGCCCCGGCCGGCACACTCGCCTGGACGAGGTACTGCAGGGCGGCCACCGAGCCGGTGCCCACGGTGATCTCCTGGGGGCTGACCCGGTGGTGGGCCGCCAGGGCGAGAGTCAGGCGCTCTGGGTGTCGCTCCGGGTACCTGTTGAGCGCCGGGTTCCAGGCGGTCATCGCCTCGGACACCGCGGCCAGGGGCGGGTACGGGCTTTCGTTGCTGGACACCTTCCCCGACGGCCCACCGGGCAGGCAGCGGCCCGGGTGATCTCGCTGGGACCGGGTGGACAAGAGCACGACGCCTCCAAGGGCTCGACATCGGATCGGTAGGGGCCAAGGCTGAAAAGTCATCGCTGTGGCCGCGGTATTCATATTCTTTATGAAATGAGTGAGGCCGAATCCCGAATGCGCTTCATCCGGGTGCCGCTCCTCAGGTGAATTCGATATCCACAACGCTAGGCCCGACCCTCGGCAGGGTCAATCCACCTGGCTCACCCGCCACCCATGAGAAATTCATGGTTGCCTGCTCACCAGCGGTTCGCACCGTGCTCAGCAGGGGGTCGTACCGGCTCACCAGGGGTCGTGCCGTGCTCAACCGTGAGGATGTCACGGTGGCCAGGTGCGGCCCGCACACCCTCGCCATGCACTATCCCCGACTATTCTCCGGGCTATTGAAACCGGCTATTTCACGCCCATAGCGTCGTCCCCATGAAAGAACCGAATAACACCCCGACCCCGGACGTGACCCTCTTCGTGGATCCGTCCTGCCCGTTCGCCTGGATCACCTCGAGATGGTTGCTGGAGGTGATGGCCAAGGGAGCCGCGACCGTGCGGATGGAGTTGGTCAGCCTCTCGGTGATCAACGAAGGACGCGAGTTGGACGACTGGTACCGCGAGTTCAACGACCAGGCGTGGGGCCCGGCCCGGGTCGCCGCCGCCCTGCAGTCACGTACCGGCTCGTTCGATTCCTTCTACGACGCCTACGGCCGGATGCGGCACGTCGAGGGCCGGCGGGACACCCGGGCGATGGTTACCGACGCCCTGCGGGTCGCCGGCCTGGACGCAGGCTTGGACGCCGCCGCCGACGATCCCTCCTGGGACGCGGTACTGCGGGCCAGGACCAGGTTGGCACTGGAGCCGGTGGGCGAGGACGTGGGCACACCGATCATCCACGTCGAGGGCGAGGCCTTCTTCGGGCCGGTGCTCACCGGCATCCCCCGCGGTCAGGACGCGGTGGACATCTTCGACGCGGTCGTGCGCCTATCCAGGCACCGGCAGTTCGTCGAGTACAAGCGTGGCCGCGGCGACCTCGAGACCAGCTGAGGCGGGCACCATGACCGTCGACCTGATGGTGGCCCCCGCAGCCACCCACCCCAGCGCGCCCACACACCCGCCCCACGGTAGCGGCCCCACACCCGTGCAGCTGCTGCGCCAGGAGCTGCTCACCGATCCCGGCCGACCAGCCGTGTGTGAGCCGGCCACCGGCTGCATCCTCACCGTCGCCGACCTGTGGGCCGGCGCCACCCGGGTTGCCGCCGGCTTGCGCACCCTCGGGGTGCGCCCGCAGGACCGGGTCGGGCTGTTCATGGAGCCTGGAGTGGACCTCGTGGTCGCCGCCTGGGGCGTCCTGCTCGCGGGGGCAGGCTATGTGCCGCTGCCGGTGTCGTTGCCGACCGCTCGAGTGGAGTTGATGGCCGGCGATGCGAGCGTCCGGGTGCTCGTCGTCGACGCCGCCCTGGCCGGACGAGCCGAGGAGGTGGCACCACGTGCGGTGCTCAGCACCGTGCGTGACCTGGCCGCCCGGTCCGGCACGGATACCCCCCGGCAGCCTGGCCCGAACACTCCCCCGCCGGATGCCCTGGCATACGTGGTGTACACCTCCGGCAGCACCGGCCGCCCCAAAGGGGTGATGGTCGAGCACGGCGGTCTGGGGCATCAGTTGGCGTGGCTGCGAGGCAGCGGTCTGCTGCGCCCCCGGGCCCGGCTGCTGTTCAAGACCCCGATCGGCTTCGACGCCGCCCAGTGGGAACTGTTGGCCAGTGCCTGCGGCGCCACCGTGGTGGTCGCCGAGTCGGGCACGAATCGGGACCCGGAGCGTCTGCTCCGGCTGGTGCGGGAGCAGCAGATCACCGCCGTGCAGTGCGTTCCGACGCTGTGGACGGCGCTGGCCGCGCACCCGGAACTGGCCGACTGCACCAGCCTGAGCGACCTGTACAGCGGTGGGGAGGTGCTGGCCACCGCGCTGGCCAGGCGGCTCCTGGCCGCTCTGCCGACGGCCCGCCTGGTGAACCTCTACGGCCCGACCGAGACCACCATCAACGCCACCGCGCAGGTGCTCACCGCCGACTCCGCGGCCGCCCTCGACACCCCGACCGTGCCGATCGGCAATCCCGTGGACGGGCACGAACTCACCGTCCTGGACGACGATCTCGCCCCGGTGGCGCCCGGCGAGGTGGGTGAACTGGTGATCACTGGCCCGCAGGTGGCCCGCGGATATGTCGCAGACCCGCAGCAGACTGCGGCGCGCTTCCTCACCCGGGCGAACGCACAAGGACGGCAGGTGCGCGCCTACCGCACCGGTGACCGGGTGCGCTGGGATGAGCGGGCCGGGTTGTGCTTCGTAGGCCGGGACGACACCCAGGTGAAGATCAACGGCCACCGGATCGAACTGGACGAGGTCCGCAACGCCGTCGAGGAACACCGCTGGATCCGTCAGGCAGTGGTGGTGCCGCATGAGGATCCCAGCACCGGATGCACCGGCCTGGTCGCCTTCGTCGGGCTGGACTCCGAGGAGGCCGCGTTGATGGATCAGGGTGAGGGTGGCGGCCACCACAGCTCCAAGGGTTCGCGGGTGCAGGTCCGCGCTCAGTTGGCCCAGCTCGGACGCCGACGCGACCTGACCGGCCCGGGCCTGCCATTGCCGGGCGCCGAACCCAGCCTCGAGCAGGTGCGAGAGGTCTTCGCCCGCAAGACCTACCGGATCTTCGAAGGCAGCGGCGTGGACGCCGACACCATCCGCGAGTGGCTGGCCCGTGCCGGCCAACCACCTGAGAATCCTTGCGTCACTGACGATCCCGTCCCGGAGGCCGGACGACTGCCGGATCTGGACGGGGTGGGGCGGCTGCTGCGCTGGCTCGGACCGTTCGAGAGCCCGGACCGGCTGCTGCCGAAGTTCGCCTACGCCTCCCCCGGTGCCCTGGTGGCCACTCAGCTCTACCTGCGGTGCGCCGGAATCGCCGGGCTGCCCGATGGTCTCTACTACTTCGACCAGTACGCCCACCGGCTGGACCGGGTCGACGTCGAGGCGTCCACGCCGTTGTTCGGCGATCTCGCTGCGCCGGCAGACTGCCCGGCCGGTGAACCGCTGCTGGAGGTGCACCTGGTCGGCATCCGGACGGCGATCACCAGCGTCTATGTGACCAACGTCGATGAGGTACTGCATCTGGAGGCCGGACACCTGTTGGGTGCGCTGGACCGCGCACTGGCCGGTCTCGGCCTGAGCACCACCGAGATCCCTGCATTGGCAGCGAATCTGCTGGGGCTCGGAGACGAGGCGGTGGCCTTGGCCGCGGTGCGGGTGCATCCGGGGCCGGCGCGCACACTGCCCGCCGAGGTCGGCATCCTGCTGCAGGGTCACGCCCGTCGGGTGCCGGGCCTGGCACCCGGGCTTACCAGGGCCGGTGCCCGGTGGCAGCACCTCGGACCGGATACGATCCGGCGCCGCGATGTCATCGCCATCAACCAGGCCAGCTACGACGACGCGGCCTTCGGCGTGCTGCTCACCACCTCGACCGGACACGGCTGGCGTGGCCTCGTGCAACTCGGGCGGGCGATGCACCACCTGCAGGCCGCCGGAGGTGGAATCGGCCTGATGTCGGCGGGCTACAGCTCGCTGACCGGTAGGCCGCTTCCATCGGCCGCGCGGTACCGCGAACTCACCGGCCACGACGAGTTGACCTACTTCGCGCTGGCGGGCCCCGTCACCCAGGCTCAGATCGCCGCCCGTGACATGGCCCAGGACCGGGTGCACAGCCGAGGCCCGGCGGAGATCCTGCGCGACGAACTGGCCCGGACGCTACCCCGCTACATGGTGCCCCGGCAGATCCACGTCCTGGACGAGATCCCCACCACCGCAACAGGAAAGACGGATCTGGTGGCCTTGCGCCGAATCGCCGACGACACTGCCCGGAACCGGGAGTCGGTACCCCCGGCAACGCCCAGCGAGGCTCAGGTGTTGTCCATCTGGCAAGAACTGGTGCCACACAGCGCCTCGGTGGTCGACGACTTCTTCGCCATCGGTGGCGACTCGCTCACCAGCGTCCAGCTCATCCACCGGCTCAACGATCGCCTGGGGGCCAGATTGCCGCTGCAGGCGATCTTCGAGCACAGCACGCCACGCGCGCTGGCAGGCCTGCTGGACGGTGCCGCGGCGTCCACAGGCGGACCGACCCACCCCGAGGAAGCAGCTCACGGCGACCGGCGCGGCTCAACCGACCCAGCCGGCACCGCCTCGGTGCCAATCGGACGGGCCGGCAACTCCGAGCCGGCAGACGAGAAGCCCAACCGCCTGGTACGACTTGCCAGCCCCGGAAAGGGGTTGCCGCCGGGCAAGGGTGCGCGGCCGGGCGATGCACTGTTCTGCTGGCCCGGGCTCGGCGGATTCCCGATGAACCTGACGCCGCTGGCTCACGGTCTGGCCAGTGACCGGGATGTTCTCGGCATCCAGGCCAGCGGCATCAATCCCGGCGAACCCGTGCTCGACGGCATCACCTCGATGGCCAGCGCCGACGTCGAGCTGATCCGGCGGCGGCAACCAGATGGTCCGTACTCACTCCTCGGCTACTCCTTCGGCGCCCGGGTGGCGTTCGAGGCGGCGTACCAACTTGAGCAGGCCGGAGCGCAGGTGAGCGCACTGGTGCTGGTCGCGCCCGGCTCACCGTTGCTCGGCGCGCCGAAAGCCCCCAGTACCCAAGGCCCCTGGGCCGGTGCTCCTTCGGGCAAGGCCGACTACCGATCGCCGGACTTCCTGACGATCCTGCTGTCGGTCTTCCTGGCCGAGCTGCCAGCCAGCCAGGTCCTGCGCGACTGCCGGGCCGCCGTGCACGACGCCGAGTCGTTCGCCGACTTCCTCGATCGTCATCTGCCGGGACTGGACCAGGAGCTGATCCTTCGGGTCACCAGGCTGGTGGAGCACACCTACGAGTCGACCTATACCTTCCACGAACTCACCGGGCGTACCGTGCGGGCCCCCATCACGGTGGTCAAGGCTCAGGGCGACGACTACTCCTTCCTCGAAGGCAGCCAACGCTTCTCGGTGTGCGACCCGACCACCGTCCAGATGCCCTCGGACCACTACTCGGTGCTGCGCCCACCGGAGGTCGCCAGATTGATCACGGCCGTGGGCGCCGCCCTGGAAAGCGGCCACGATCATCACCCATCCACCCGCCCGGTCCCATCTACCAGGCCGGGCCCATCTACCAGGCCCGTCCCGTCCACCAGCCCGGGCCGGCGTCCGGCCCCTTCCAGACCCCACCATCGCGGGTTCACCCACCACGAATCCGAGCCCGCCCAGCCTCAGCTGCTCAGCACCCCCCACCCCCGAGGAGACGTCATGCCACACGTCAGCGTCAAACACTTCCCCGTCCAACTCGACCCGGAACTTCGCGCCCGATTGGCCCACGACATGACCCGCCTGGTCAGCAGCGCTCTTGGCTGCGCCCCCGGTGCGGTGTCGATCGCCCTGGAGGAAGTTCCCGAGAGCGACTGGCGGGCGAAGGTCTATCTCCCCGAGATCGCCGGCAAGCGCGATCTGTTGTGCAAGGAACCCGAATACCGGATGTGAAGGAGGACATCATGAGCACCCCTGTACGTGGCGTTGTGATTGACCTACACCGGACCCTGATCGGCACCGCCGCGAAGACCGCGCACGGCCAGCAGGTCCGGCTCGGCTCCGGGCCCGGCCACCATCGGCCCGTCCCCCTGCACGCCGCCCTGTCCGGAGCCGTCCCGCAGATCGCTGCCGGCGACGCGCGCAGCGACGTGCAGACCACCGTGGCCCGCCTGGTGCTGGCCGAGCATCGCCGACACGCGGTGCGCCAGACCGTCGACGGCGCCGCGCCGACCTGCCCGATGCAGGTACGAGCCGGCCTGGCCCGGCTCGCCTCCCGAGGCATCCGGATCGCGGTGGTGGCCGACGAGCTTGCCTCTGTCGCGCAGATTCTCGTGGAGCGCGCGCGCCTGAGCCAGCTAGTGGACGTGGTCGTAGCACGCCGCGGAACTAGCCCCGGCCGGGCTGTCGACGACCTGGGCGGGCGAGCAGTGCGGGCGCTGGGCCTGACACCCCGGGAGGTCGTCGTCCTGGGTTCGTCCGCCGGCGACGTGGCGCTGGCCCGGGGACTCGGCGCCCGGTGCGTACTTTCACTGCCGCCCGCCGCCGGCCCCACCGCCCATGCCGGGCTCGGACCCGGCCGGTCGTTCGCCGACGCGATCGACACCATCATCGGTCGCTCCGGCGACGAACTGCCCGTGGCCGCCTGAGACCACCCCGACCATCCCACCAGGAGACCCCATGACCATCGACATCGCTGCCGCCACCCCCGCTGACCTGCGAGCCCGCCCCCGGATCGCACTGTCCGTGGAGGATCTGATCGGAAACACTCCGCTCATCGATCTCACTGCCACCTCGCACCCTGGGGCCCGCCTGCTGGCCAAGGTCGAGGCCGCCAACCCTCTGTCCAGCGTCAAAGACCGGGCGGCGGTGGCCATGCTGGACGGCGCCGAGCGCGCCGGTCGGCTCGTCCCGGGCAAAAGCACGGTGGTGGAGGCCACCTCCGGGAACACCGGCATCGCACTGGCTGCGCTGGCATCCGTGCGCGGCTACCGCTGTATCGTCGTGATGCCGGATACCGCTACCCCCGAACGAGTCTCGATGCTCCGGCTGCTGGGGGCCCGGGTGGTGCTGACGCCGGCGGCGCAGCGCTTGCAAGGAGCCATCGACGCGGCCCTGCACCTGTGCGAGGTCACCCCGGACTCCTGGTTCTGTGCCCAGCACCTCAACCCCGACAACCCCCGCGCCCACGAGGAGACCACCGGCCCGGAGATCTGGCGGGACTGCCAGGGCGTGGTGGACGTCCTGGTCGCCGGAGTGGGCACCGGTGGCACCCTCAGCGGCACTGCCCGGTACCTGCGCCGACAGAATCCCGACCTGCACGTGGTCGCCGTGGAGCCCTACGGGTCTCCCGTGTTGAGCACCGGGGTCGGCGGCACCCATGCCATCGCTGGGCTCAACGGTGGCTTCGTCGCCCCGACCACGGACGTCGATCTCATCGACGAGGTGCTCACGGTGACCGACGCGCGGGCCAGAGAGGCCGCCCGCACGCTCGCTCGGGAGCACGCACTGGTGGTGGGGGTGTCCTCGGGCGCCGCGATGGCGGCGGCACGAACCGTCGCGGCGCGAGCGCACCTGATCGGCAAGACCGTGGTAACGATCCTGCCGGACACTGGGGAGCGCTACCTCTCGCTCTGGACCCAGGAGCAGGCCGATGTCTGATCCCACCCTGCTCCTGGTCGGCGGCACTGACGAAACCCTCGTCACAGCAGCGGATCTGGGCATCCGCGTACTACTTCTACAACACCCGAGCAAGATCACCGACGTTCAACGTGACGCCGCGCATCAGGTCCAGGTGCTCGATTTCGTCGACTGGCAGCACGTGGCACCTGCCGCGGCGAACTGGTGGCGTCAGGTCGGCTTCGACGCCGTCCTGTCGCTCACCGAGCCGGGCCTGGAGAATGCCGGACGGCTGAACGATCTGTACCGCACCGGTGGCACCGGCTATCAGGTGGCCCATCGGTTCCGGGACAAGCAGGCGATGCGGGCTCACCTGGCCGACGATCCGCGGCTGGCGGTTCGCTCGCGCACGGTGACCACTCGGGCCGACCTGTGGGCCTGCCCAGACGCCTTGGGGTACCCGTTCATCGTCAAGCCGAGCGACGGAACCGCCAGCCTGGGAGTGCGGATCGTCCACAGTCCGGATGATCTGGAGGACGCCTGGCAGCACATTCGCCGGCTCCGGGGAAGCCGCACGGACCGCGTCTCCACGCTCTTCGTGCTCGGCGACTTCGTCGCCGAGGAGTACCTGCCGGGCCCGGAGTACAGCGTCGAGGCCTTCTCCTTCGCTGGGCGGCATGTCGTCGTCTCCGTCACCGAGAAGCTCTGCTCCCCTGGCAGTTTCACCGAGCTCGGGCATCTGGTCCCGGGCCGGATCGCCGCCGCCCAGCGCGCCGAGGTGACTGCAACCGTGCAGGACTTCCTCACCGCGATGGGCCTGCGGGACGGCGTCTCGCACACCGAGGTCAAGGTCGGGCCGTCGGGCGTGCGCGTGGTGGAGGGACACAACCGTCCCGCCGGAGACGCCATCCCGTCACTGGTGCGGGCCGCCTACGACGTGGACCTCATCCGCCTGTCCCTGGCCTGGCCCTTCGGGCTGGCACCGGCCCTGGCCGAGTCCCCGCGGCCACGCGGCGGCGCCTGTACCCGGTTCCTGGTGGGCGAGCCCGGCCGAGTCGCCAGGATCTGCGGCTCCGGCGATCTGGGGGCCGAGCCAGGGGTGATCACCTGGCAGTTGACCACCGAGGAGGGCGCGACGGTCCGTCCGCTCGCGGACAACTGGGACCGGCTCGGACTGCTTGCCGTGCGCGCCGGCACCGCGAGCGCGGCCTACCGGCAGGCTGCGGACGTGCTGTCCCGGAACCTGCGCGTGGAGATCGTCACCAGCGAAGGGCGGCTCAGCCACGCGCGACTGGCCGAGCCGGCGATCGGCACCGATCTGCTGGGCCGGGCCCTGGACGGGTCGTGGCCACTTGGCGACTCTGGGCCTGACTCATCACCCGCCCAGCGCCTGGCCGCCCGAGAGGTCGTCTCGCTCACCCCCCACCCCGAGTCCACCCGGTCAATCCTGGAGCAAGTGTCATGAGCCTGTTGATCCTGCATCGAAACCCCTTCGAGCCCTTCGACTACCGGCGCTGGCTGGCGGACGTCCGCGAGCCCGTCTTCATCCTGGCCGCAGCGGACAAGCTTCGCGCGTTCGGGGAAAGTGCTCCCGACCTCCCCTTCGCCAGGATCGAGGTCTTCGACGACTTCGACTCCCCGGCCGTCGACCAGCGCGCCCGAACGATCGTCCAGGAACAAGGTGTCACTCGACTCATCGCCGAACACGAGGCGGACCTGCAGCGGGCGGCCGAGCTGCGCGCCGAGTTGGGCTTGCCCGGAGCGAGCCCTCGCGCGGTGCTGCCCTTCCGGGACAAGCTCGTGATGAAGCGCACCCTCGCCGAAGCCGGACTCGAGGTGGCCGAGCACGCCTTGGCGGCCGACGCCACCACGGTCCGGGACTTCGCCCGCGACCATGGCCTGCCCGTCGTCCTGAAGGACCGAGCGGGCTTCAACTCGATCGGGCTGCGGATCCTGGTGGACTCGGACGGCCTGGAGTCGGCGCTCGCCGAGGCGTTCGGCGAGCGGAGCCAGCGCGATGATCTGATCGTCGAAGGATTCGTCGGCGGCCGAATGTGCCACGTGGACGGTCTCGTCGTGGGCGACGCCGTCGAGTTGGTCTGGCCCTCGCAGTACCAGTACGACCTGGCCTCTTTCGGTGCCGACCCGGGCGCCCGGGTGGATCTCACGCTGGACCCGGGTGACCCGCTGACGCCCCGGCTGCGCACGCTCACCCAACAGGCGGTCACCGCGCTGCGCCAGGCGGGTGGGCCGGCCTCCGGTCTGCGCAATCATGCCTTCCACGCGGAGATCTTCCACACCGAGGACGACCGGCTGGTGATCTGCGAGGTTGCCTGCCGCTCAGGTGGAGCCAAGACCCGAGAGGTCTTCCACGCCATGTTCGGGGTGAACCTGGCGCACTGCGCCCTGCGCCTCCAGGCCGGCCTGGAAGCACCCGCCGAACTGACCCGGTTGCTGGCGCACGAGCGCCGCGAGCCCCGGCGGATGGCCGGGCAGGTGAGCATGATGAAACGGCCGGGCCGGGTGTACGCGCTGCCCGAAGCACCGGGCGAGCCGTGGGTGGAGCGCTACTGGTGTTTCGCTCAGCCGGACCAGGTGATCCCGATGGCCAGCGGCTCGGCGGACTTCCTCGCCGTTGCGGTGGCGTGCGCCCCGTCACGAGCCGAGTGCGAAAGCCGGCTGCGCAATCTCGGGCGGCGCTTCGAGCGAGAGACACTGATCCAAGGGTGATCCACCGATTCCCGACCCGACATCGCACGGGCCACCCGGGTAGGCTCGCCGACGTGCGGCGACCCGGTGCGGCCATGTCGAAATGTCATCGGCTCACCCCGAGTTCGATGCTCTCGCAGCATCGGACACGACGTCGTGTGGATCGTGACAGATAGACCCTTACCCACGGAGTGCCATGACAAGCGCAGCGACCAAGACGGCCCGGCTGCTCAGCGGGGTCCCCTACGCCGTGCTGGGATATCAGAATCTGCAGAACCCGGCCCCGGCAGCCTCCTTGCTCGCGCCGGCCACGGCGAAAGTGCGCGCGAAGGCACCGTTCATCCCGAACGACGAACTGTTGGTGCGGATCAATGCCGGGGCCCAGACGGTGGCCGGCAGCCTACTGGCCCTCGGCGTGGCGCCCCGCTTGGCCGCACTGGCCTTGGTGGGTTCCTTGGTGCCGACGACCCTCGTCGGTCACCCGTTCTGGACGGTGCAGGACGAGGCAGCCCGAAAGCAGCAGCGCACCCAGTTCCTCAAGAACGCGGCGATGCTCGGTGGGCTGGTGCTGGCCGCTGCGCCGTCCGCTCCGCACCGGGGCGATGTGGGGTCAACGGCTCCGACGCTGGAGTGATCTGCGGGCAGGCCTCGGCGGATCAACGTCCTCGGCATCCGTGGTCCTCGCCCGATCTCCTGACGCGCATTCCGTCGGAAATGGGTCGTGTTGCCCGCATCACCGTTCTAGCCCGATTTGCTCTACGGTGATCGCGTCTACACGCGCGAGCCCTCAGTCCAGGAACAGGGCACGTCGAGGGCAGCCGCGCACGCCCGCGCGGGCGGCAGCCAGGTCACGTCCGGAAAGGGGCTCGGGGCGGATCACGGGGTAGCCCCAGGAATCCACCCGGACCAGCCCGGGAGCCAGGTGCGCGCACATGCCGATTCCCTCACAGGCGATCGGGTTGACCCGCAGCCGGACCGAGTCGGGGCGGGCCGGACGCCGCCGGAAGATCCCCATCAGGTCCACCTCACGGCCGGGCGCCACGGCGTCCGCGCGGCCGGTGATGAGGCAGGACTGCTTGCCCCGACCGGGCCCACGGTAGGCCGGTCGGCAATCGTTCGGGCCGCCACCCGACCCCCTGACCAGGGGTGTGCCATCCGGACTGCGGGTAGTGGCAGGGCCGCCTCAGCCGGGTCGGCCGCACACGTCAGCCCCGTGGCATGTCGTCCCACGTCGAAGGCGAAAACCTCTAGAGCAGAACGGCTCATCCCCACCGCGGCATCTGGCAGGCGGCAGGCTCCACGGCCCGCCATCTCCGGTTCGAGTTCGGCCAGCCGCGCCAGATCCGAGCGGTGGGCCTTGCCCCGAGCCAGCCGGGCCCAGATCTGTGCAAGCGCCCGGGTACCGAACACGCAGGGACCGCACTGGCCAGCACTCTCCTCGGCCAGATACGACATGACCGCCGCCGTCTCGCTGACCCCGCATCGTCCCCGCGGGATCGGGGCGAGGATCCCGGCGCCGATCGACACCGTCCCCGCGTCGCCGGACGCCGGGCGCGTCACCTCCCCCAACGTCAACGCGGAAGCAGCGTCCCAGCGCATCCACCGTCCGCCGAATCCGCCGACCAGAATCGCCCTGGGGAGCGGCTGACGCGACCAGTGTTCGTCGGTCACCGCGGCAGTGATGGTTGCCGTGCCGGGCAGTTCTCGCGCAGCCAGCAGTCGACGCCCGGCCGGGTCGGCGGTCAGAACGCTGACCAGCACCCCCGGCTGGTCGTCCGGACTCGCGGACCGGGCCAGCAGGGCCAACCTGGCCAGCGTCTCGACGTTCTGGACCACGGTGGGGCGCCCATCCAGCCCACCCTGAGCGGACGGCCGTCCCAGGAACACCGGCACGGCCGGCCCGCCGTTCAGGGCGCCAACCACGGCCGTACCCTCCCCGCTGAGGTAGCCGGGCGGACCCGTGACGATCCGCACCGGCGGCTCCAGCCATCCTGCCGCGCGCCGCTCGGCCACAGCCCGCCGCAGACCGGCGAGCGCGGCAGATCCCTGGTGAATCCACACGACGGCCGTCGATGCCCCGAGAGCCTCTGCCGCACAGTGCAGTCCGTCGAGAGCCAGGTGTGGACGGCGCAGCAGCAGGGCTACGTCCTTGACACTTGCGGGTTCCCCCTCGGCGGCATTGCACACCACGACGACCTCGCGACCGGACTCGGCCGCGGCCAGTGCGGTCCGCCACTTGCGCGCCATCGGGAAGAACGCCCCGCCCCGGCCTCGCAGGTCCGCCTGCTCGGCCCGGGCCAGGATCTGGGAGTGCCCCATCGTTGGCGGGCGAGTGCCGAATACTGCCACATGATCGGCGAGATCGTCACCGGCAACCGGCTGCACGGGAGCGCGAGTGTCGGCGTCGAAGATGAGTTCGGCGCCCAGCAAGACACCCTGACCGACTCGGCCCACACAGCCGGGCGCCGTCGCCATCGGCCACCCGCTCACCGGGCACGTCCCGCGAGATCGGTGCGGGAGGAGCCGGAATCGGGTGGGTCCGAGCGCACCGCTCGGGCCCGTTCGCCCAGCCGGGCGGCCTGGTCGGCCGGAGTGCGGGCCAGGTATCTGGAGGCACCCAGCCCGAGCACCAGGGCTGCCGTCGCCACGTACACCCACAGCAGAAACCCGGTGTCCGACCCGGCGAGGACGGCGTGCGCCCAGGTGGCGACCAGTGCCAGGCCGGCGACTTTGTGCACCGGCCACCAGAGTCTGGCGGCCCAGCTGCCGGCGAAGGTGGCCGTCAGCCCGGCCGCCAGGCCCGCGTAGCCGGCGATCACCCCGAGGGTCACCGCAACCGGGCGGTATCCCGAGGCCATCGGGAGCAAGGCGCCCCACCAGCCCACGTCGGCGTACCGGTCGGTGGCCAGCACCACCACGTGCAGGACGAGCACAGCCCCGGCGAAGACGGCCAGCCCGATGTGCAACCTGATTCGGGTGACAGTGCTGGGCCGGCTCCACCGCGTGCGCCAGGGATGGGATAGCAACAGACCCAGGACTACCAAGGCGACGGTGAGCAGGTAGGCGGCCAGTCCACTGGCGCGGCCAATGATCCACGGCGCGTTCTGGTCCAACGAGACCGCCGTGACAACCTGTCCGAGCAGCCATCCGGTTCCCGCGGCGGCGGCAGTGACCACCAGCACGGTTGCCAGTCGGCCCGCTCCGCCGCCCGGCGTGCGGGCGGTGCCCGGCGAATGCCGGTGAGCTCGACGATCAGCACGCATCGGTACGCCTCCAGATGACCAGCGGCACCATCGCCGCCGACATCGCGTGGCGGCCCGCGTCGTCCACCCACAGGGCAGCCAACTGCCGCTCCTGCGCCAGGGCGGCGATCCGGCCGGCGCCGGCGATGAGCAATGCCTTGCTCCACACCTCGGCGCGAGCGGCGTCGGGCATCACGACGGTGACCGAACGTAGGCCGGAGTCCGAGCTCGCGCCGGTGCGCGGATCGATCAGGTGGTGCCTGCGCTGGCCCGCCACGGTCCAGGTGCGCTTTCGCAGACTCGATGTGGCGCAGGAGGTATCGACGAGGTTGAGTACCGCGACGGGCTCCTCGCCGGAGCCGCCAGACCCCTCGGCGAGCGGATCCTCCACTCCGACGATCCACCCGGTGCCGTCCGGGCCGGCTCCCAGCACGGCGAGGTCTCCGCCCGCCTCGACGAGCGCCGCTGCGCCCGCGCCCGCTAACTCGCGCGCGGCCAGGCGAACGGCCAGGCCCTTGCCGATACCGCCCAGGTCGATGGGTTGCGGCCCGATCCGCACGGCCGACCGGGTCGGGTCGAGCCCGGGGATCCACGGTGCGGCGCCGACGTGGTGCTGGTCGGCTATCAGGGTCGGTGGCTGGGACGGGGAGGTGCTCGGCACCACGGTGACCGGGCCGCGATCGAAGGGCAGGGTGCGGTCGTAGCCCAGGCTCACCAGCGACTGCAGGATGCGCGGATCGAAGAGGCCGTCCGTTTCGCGGTGCGCGGCGTGCGCCTCGGCGATGGCCAGGTAGCACACCGCAGGCACGTCGAACCACTGCCGGCCGGCGTCGTTGGCGCGCATCAGCGCACTGTCCGGGTCGAAGCGGGTGCAGGTTGCCTCGATGTCGCAGAACACGTGACGTGCCAGTTCCATGGCCCGCGGCGCAGACACCGTGGGTTGGGCCACCTCGATGTGCACGTCGGTGTTCATCGACCGGAAGGTCATGGTGCAGCGCGAGTCCGGTTCACCGGCAACGTCACTCACTCCCCCGGGGCGGATGGTGTTGGGCGGTCCGGGGTCGGGCTCCCATTCGGTGCCGGGCCGCAGGCCGGTCGTGTCGGTGATACTCACGATCCCCCCGTCTTGGCGTGGGTGGCCGGTGCCGGCGCCTTGGCCGGCGCCGATGACTTCTTGGTGCTGGACGACCGGCTCCCCGACCCTGAGGATCGTTGACTCCCGCTTGAGACCGCACCGGCCGCCGGGCGGGACGCGGCCGGTGCGGCAGCGGGCTGGCTGTCCGCCCGCGCCTGGACATCGGCGACCTGGGCCGTCAGCGTGGTCACCTCCTCCCGCAGCCTCGCCACTTCGGCTGTCTCCGCGGCGATCTGGGTGGCCACTGCCTCGTCGTGCTGTCGCTGCTGTTCGGCCAGCGCCTGTTCACGCTGTTGCTCGACCCGCGCGGCCTCGGCCTTCTGCTCGGCCAGCGGGTCATGCTCGGCGGCCCACGCGGTCGACCCGGCGAGCATCGCGGCGGTGATCGGCGCCAGCACGGCGACCGTGGTCCATCTCGCCTGGCGTGATCGTTCAGTCATCGTCGCCCTCTCCCTCGGAATGGTCGCGGCCCTCGTGTTCGTCGTCATCCTCGGAGTGCCCCGAGGAGGATCCGCTCGCCCCGGTGGTGGTGTGCGTGGCGGGAGCCGAGGTGCCGCCGCGCCGGGTGCTGGCGGATTGACTCTGCGAGGCCTGCTGCGTCGAGGCTTGCTGGGCGGCCGCGGCCTGTGCGGCGGCCCGGGCCTTGGCAGCGTTCGCCGCGTCCACGGCGGACGAGGCGGTGGCGACCTGTCCGCGCAGTGAGTCCGCTTCGGCGCGAAGCGCCTTCACCTCGGCATCTAAGGCGGCAAGCTGCTCATCGGCTGGCGAGGTGACCGGGGCGGGTTCGGGTTCCTCGGCCACCTGCACCTGCCCCGGGTCCGGGCCTGCAGGTGTGACGGCGAGCGCTCCGGCCGCCCCGCCGAGCAGGACGACGGCCGTTGCGGCGGTCGCGCCCACGCGCTGAGATCGCTTCATGTGTGGTGCTCTCCTCATCGGTCGACGTGCACCTTGAGTACCCACAGTGCAATCGTTGGATGAGCGGGACGGTGAGACCGGGATGAGAGGCCTCTCATCATGACGCGGATCAGAAACGGCGATGGCTGGTCAAAGGCGGGCAATCGGGGTGCGGCGCCACGGCCGGGCGCTGGGAGTGTCCGGGCCAGGACTGGCGGGCCGGACTCGCGCGCGGAACGGGGACTTGCGGGGCGGCAGATCAGGCCGGGTGCCGGCCGGGGTCACGAAGCCGGTAGCCGACCCCGCGGACGGTCTCGATCCAATCGCTGCCCACCTTGCGGCGCAGGTAGCGGATGTAGACGTCCACCACGTTCGACCCCGGGTCGAAGTCGTATCCCCAGACCCGGCTGAGGATCTGCTCTCTGCTCAGCACCTGGCCGGCATGGCGCAGCAGCATCTCCAGCAACGCGAACTCCCGCGACGACAGGTCGACCTCGCGGGCCCGGGCGATCGCCCGGCGGGTGGTGGTGTCCAGGGCGAGGTCGCCATAGCGCAGCACCGTCGGCTCGACTGGCGAGGCCGGACTCCGCAACCTCAGCCGGATCCGGGCCAGAAGTTCTTCGAAGCGAAATGGTTTGGGCATGTAATCGTCAGCGCCGCTTTCCAGCCCGGCGACCGTGTCACCCACCCCGGTACGGGCGGTGAGGATGATGACGGGTAGGGCGCTACCGGCCCGACGCAGCCGACCGAGCACCGCGAAGCCGTCCAGCAGGGGCAGTCCTATGTCCAGCACGAGCAGGTCATGGGCGCCGGAGACGGCGGCCTGGTAGGCCGCCTGACCGTCTCCGACGACGGTGACGCCGAAGCCATTGGCTCGCAGTCCCTTGTCGATGAATGAGGCGATCCGCTGCTCGTCCTCGGCGACGAGGATGCTGGTCACTGTCGAACCTGCGGTGAGTGGTTGTGCACCTCGACCGGTGCCGACGGTGTCCTGCGGGTGGCCTCGGGCGGCGAGCCCGGCTCAGCGTCGCAGGTGTCTGCGCCGAGTCCACGGCGCCCGGAGGGGGCCTCCCAGCGAGCTACCCCCAGCGGAAGGACGAGACTGAACCTGGCACCGGCGCCACCGAAGGACGGGTCCAGGTCAACCCGTCCGCCGTGTGCTGCGGCGATCCCGGCGACGATCGAGAGGCCGAGCCCGGAGCCACCGTCCCCCCGGGATCCGCCCGCCCGGCCGAATCGTTCGAAGATCCGGTGCGCGTCGTCGGGTGCCACTCCGGGGCCGGTGTCTCGAACCCAGAGCCGGCAGTCGGTGCCTTCGCGGATGCCTCCGATGCCGATGGTGTCGGTCGTGGTGGTGTGCCTGACGGCGTTGTCGGCGAGTTGCAGCATCGCCTGGGTGAGTCGGTGGCCGTCGGCCAGCACCACGGCGTGCACGGTCGAGTCCAGCTCCCAGGTGCGTTCGGCCAGGGCCTGGGCCTTGTCCAGCACGTCCCGCAGCAACTGGTCGACATCCACCTCGTCGAAGCTGACGAAATCGGGCCGGCCCGCCTGGGCCAGGACGATGAGGTCGTTGACCAGCCCGGCCATCCGGTCGAGTTCGTCCAGGACGAGCGCGCGGGTGGCACGGACCTCGCCGGCGTCGTCCGGGTCGAGCACCTCGAGGTGACCACCGACGATGGTGATCGGGGTGCGTAGTTCGTGTCCGGCGTCGTCGAGGAACTGCTGTTGGGTTTCGAAGGCGGATTCCAGGCGGTCGAACATCGCGTTCACCGTGCGGGTGAGTTCGGTGACGTCGTCGTTGCCGGAGACGGGGATCCGAGAGGTCAGATCGGTGTGGGAGATGGTCTCGGCGGCCTCGCGTAGCAGCCGAAGCGGGCGGAGTAGCCGGCCGGCCACCACCCAGGCGCCGAGCCCGACGAGGGCCAGCGCCACGAGCGAAAGTTCGGTGTAGAAGCGGGCGCTGGAGGCCAGGCGCTGCAACGCCGGTTGCAGGCTGACCGCTGAGATGAGGGTGCCCGTCTGCGGGTAGCCCTCGACGTGTACGCGCATCATCACGTACCGGATGGGTCCGGCGGCGGTGGAGTCGACCTGGCGGATCTGGGTGGGCGCGTCCGGGGGCAGGGTCGCGACCTGATCGAGCACCTCCGGAGCGGCGAGCAGGTCGAAGGGCCCGGCGGTGACGTAGACGGGGGTGTCGTCCTCGAGGGCGAGGAGCACTTGACCGTTGCTGGCCACGTGCTCGTTCAACTGGTATTTCAGCAGGTCGGGGAAGGTGGTGGGGCCGTTGGGGTCGGTGAGCGCGGCCGTGCCGTGGGTGGTGAACTGTTCGGCGTCCCCGCGCAGCACCACGTCGACCTGGTCGACCAGTTGCCGGCGCTCGTAGATCATGAAAGCCCCACCGGCCAGGCCCATCCCGATGGCGGTGAGGATGACGACGGTGGCCACGATGCGGCCGCGCACCCCGAAGGTCGTCCGCCGATCGTCGTCCAGGAGGCGCCCGATTCGACCGGGGCGGTCAGTCATCCTGTTCATCGTCCGAGTCGTCGGATGACGAGGTCGGGTGGTCGTCCACCTCATGGGCCTTGGTGGGTTGCACGACGACGGGGGCCTGCCCGGATCCGGCGCTAGATGAGCGAGCGGAGGACGTGCCGGCGGGTTCGGTGGATGGCTCGACTGGGGTCGACGGATCGATAGCGGTGGCCGGGTCGGACACCGTGGCGGGAGTCGTGTCGCCGCCGAGCCCTGCCGTGGGGCTCAGGCGCAGTGGCCCGTCCACCACTGCCCCGGGATCGGACGGCACACTCAGCCGCTGCCATACCGAACCCGCCACGACCGGGGACAGCAGGGCAAGCACCGCCAAGAGTCCGGCGATCACGAGCACTCGGCCACCACGCATTCCTCCATCTTGAAGGCCCCGGGGGCGACCCACCACCACATCCCGATGAGAATCTCCTCATCGGAGGGGTTCACGACCCGAACGGGTCCGTCAGCCGGGGTGGGGAGCGCCCGCAGGGAACCCGGCCGCTGCCCCGTCCGTCGCATCCTTGGTGGTCACCCGACGCCAGTTGCTGATGACGCTTGCTCTCGCCCCCGCGCTGGGGCTGGCCGTGGCGGGCTGCGGTCGCCGCGCCGCCCAGACGGTGACCAGGTCGGACGCGACTCGCGCGAAGGCCGACCCCGAGGCTCGTCTCGCAGTCGAACCTGCCCTGACCGCCTTCACCCTCGACCTCTACCACCAGGTGGCAGTGGCGGACGCAGGCAATATCGTCTGCTCACCACTATCCGTCGCCAAGGCGCTCGGGATGACGGTGCAGGGCGCCGCCGGGACGACGGCAACCGAGATGCTCTCGGTGCTGCACGCCCAAGACGCAGCGGCACTGGCCGCGGGGCTCAACACGGTGGATCTTCAGTTGGCCTCGCGGGCGGGCACGTTCACCGACCCAGCCGCAGTGGGTGAGATCGCCTTGGCTATCGCGAACAGTCTGTGGGGTCAGGCTGGGCTGACCTGGGAACCTGCCTTCCTCGACGTGCTCGCCCGCGACTTCGGCACCGGGATGCTGTCGACAGACTTCGCAGCCGAACCGGAGGCATCGCGCGTCCTCATCAACGACTGGGTGGCCGACCGGACCAACGATCGAATCGAGGACCTCGTACCCACCGGCGTGATCGACCAAGGGACCCGCCTGGTGCTGGTCAATGCCGTCTACTTCGCCGCGCCGTGGTCCGAGCCCTTCGACCCGGCGCGCACCACCTCCGGCCCTTTCACCCGGCTCGACGGCTCAGTCATCGACGTCGCACTGATGCAGGCCTCCGTACCGGCGACCTTCGCCCAGGGGGCGGGCTGGAGTGCGGTCGACCTTGCCTACGCCGACGGACGACTCGCTATGGCGGTCATCGTCCCCGACCCTGGCCGCTTCACCGAGATCGAGAACAGCGTCGACTCAGCCTGGCTGACCTCCCTGCTGGGCGCACTCGCGGGGACCGACCGGCAGGGGCGAGTCTCGCTCAGTCTGCCGCGATGGACCACTCGCAGTTCTCTCGACCTGAGCCAGAGCCTCAAGGCGCTGGGAATGCCCACCGCGTTTAGCGGCGCAGACTTTTCCCGGATGACCGTCGACGCCGACCTGGCCATCGACGCCGTGCAACACCAAGGCTTCATCGCCGTGGACGAGGCGGGAACCGAGGCAGCCGCGGCCACCGCTGTCGTCATGGCCGAGGTGAGCGCGCCAGCCGACGATCACGTGCTCCGGGTCGACCGGCCCTTCATCTACGTCATCCACGACAACACCGACCCAGCCACTGCCACCCCGCTGTTCATCGGACGGGTGAGCGACCCCACCGGCTGAACCCAGGGGTGCGGAGAACCCGTGCGGACGACGCAGTGCCCGCGGGCTCAGAAGGTGATGAGCGGCTTGATGATGCCGTCCTCCTTGTTCTTCATCATGTCGAAGGCGTGCTCGACCTCGCCGAAGTCGAAGGTGTGGGTCGTCATCCGAGTCGGATCGAACCGGCCGGTGCCGATCAGGGCGAAGAGTCGCTGCATCCGGTCGTTGCCTCCCGGGCACAGGCCGGTGTGGATGGCCTTGTCAGCCATGCCAAGACCGAAGGCGTCCAACGGGACCTGCAGGGGGTTCGGGTTCTCCCCGTGGTAGCCGATGTTCGAGACGCGTCCGCCGGCCTTGGTCACCCGCAGGCAGGCCTCCCAGGTCTGCGGGAAGCCGAAGGCCTCGATCGCGGCGTCGACCCCCTCACCTGCGGTGGCAGCCAGGATCTGCTCGACCGGGTCTCCTGCGGTGAAGTCGATGATGTCCGTCGCACCATATATCCGGGAGAGTTCCTGCCGCTGCGGGATCGACTCGACCGCAAAGATTCTCGCCGCACCCAGCAGGGTGGCGCCGATCGTGGCGGACAGTCCCACCGCGCCCTGGGCGAAGATCGCCACCGAGTCACCCAACCTCAGATAGCAATGCTCGGCCCCCATGAACCCCGTGGAGAGCATGTCGCAGGCATACACCGCTGCCTCTTCGGTGATCTGGTCGGGGATCGGGGCCAGGTTCGCCATCGCATTCGGGACCATGAAGTACTCGGCCATGTTGCCGTCGCGCTGGGCGGTGTACTGGTAGCCGCCGAGCGGGCCTCCGCACTGGCTGGTGTATCCGGTTTGGCAGTACCGGCACCGGAAGCAGGGGGTGATCGCGTTGACGGCGACTCGCTGGCCCTCGGTGAAACCCGTGACATTGGAGCCGATCGCGTGGACCGTCCCGAGCGCTTCATGCCCGAGGGTGACTCCATTGGCAACCGGGATCGCCCCGGAGACCGTGTGGATGTCGGACGTGCAGATGAGCGCGTGGGTGGTGCGCACGATCACCTCATCCGGCCCGGGCTCGGGGATGGGTTTTTCCACCACCGCGGTCTTGCCGACATCGACCATCACGAAAGCGCGCATTGCGTCCACGTCCAACTCCCTTGTCGAGACTGTGCCAACACTTCGAGTTAACCCGTTCAGGATGTGCCTGGCGTAGGCCAGTGCGGTGTCCCACATTGGGACACTTCCGACCGATGTCGGCCGTTTCGCTTATTTCGACTGAGTCTCCCGCCGCGAAGGGATGACCCCGAGGTGAGACCTCCTCACCCCCCGCATAGTGGGTGCCCACCTGGCAGTCTGAGTTCATGCCTTCGGCCAGCGAAGCCTCGCCTGCGTACGATCTGCCTGCGACGACGCGCGCGGCCGTGATCACCGGGCACGGGGGCTTGGAGGTGATCGAAGTCCGGGACGTCCCACTGCCGATGCCAGGTGAGGACGAGGTGTTGATCCGGGTCAGTGCGGCCGGGTGCAACAACACCGATCTGTGGACCCGGGAAGGTACGTACGGGCTACGCGGGGAGTCCGGACAGCCGGGAGGTTGGCTGGGGCCCTTGGACTTTCCCCGGATCCAAGGTGGCGACGTGGTCGGTCGGGTGGTGCGTTGCGGCGCAGGTGTCGCCGCAGACCTCCTTGGTTCCCGAGTCCTGGTCGACCCGGCCAACTACGGCGGCTCACAGCAGGACGCACTGCCGGTCGACGTCCTGGGGAGCGAGCGCGACGGCGGGTTCGCCGAGTATGTGGTGGTGCCGCAGGTCCGTGCGCATCGGGTCGACGACTCCCCGCTCAGCGATCTGGAGCTGGCCGCGCTGCCGATCGCCTATGGCACCGCCTTGTCCATGGTGGAACGAGGCTCGGTGGCCGCCGGGCAGACCGTGTTGGTGACCGGAGCCTCGGGCAGCGTGGGATTGGCTGGCGTGCAGTTGGCCAGGGCACGCGGAGCCCGGGTTGTAGCCGTGTGCAGCCTGGCCAAGGCCGATCCGGTGCGCGCCGCCGGGGCGGGGGCCATCGTGGACCGTGGCCGGGGCCGGGTGGTTGCCGATGCCGCCGAGGCCGCACCAGATGGATATGACGTGGTCATCGACGTCGTCGCCGGGCCCGCGCTCAGCCATGGCCTGCACCTGTTGAAGCCTGGGGGCCGCTGGGTGGTGGCGGGAAGCCTGGACGGCTGGGACCTCACCTTCGATGTGCGCCGGCTCTATCTGGCCAACCTGAGCCTGATCGGATCCACCATGCACACTCCGCGAATCTTCGACCTGCTCGTCGACCTGGCCCGGCGTGGATCGGTACGCCCGATCATCGCCGCGGTGTTCGGGCTGGAAGAGGTCGCGGTGGCCCAACGCGAACTCGCCGAACGCCAACATGTGGGCAAACTCGTCGTCGTTCCCTGATCGGTGGTTGACATGACCACCCGGGTCGGCCTGGACTGGCGTACTCGCACTCTATCTGCTCGTCTCGGTCCAAACGGCCGCTGACGATGCCGCGCAGGGTGGTGGCGCGGCGACCGGGGACACCTCGGGATGGGTGTGGAGTACTCCGACGCGGGTGACGACGATCAAGAACCCGACCCGACCGGCGGGGTCTGGCGCCGGGCCAGGTCATCGGGTGCGAGATCCGCGTCCTATTCGGCGGGGTGGGTGGGGGTGCACGACACGGATGTAGGTGACGCGGGATTGTGCAGGTAGGCTGGCAGTCTGGTTGTACGTCGTACAGCCAGATGGAGGGTGTAGTCATGTCTGATCTGTCGTTGCCCGAGTTGGAGGCCCGGCGGGCGGAGTTGTTCGCTGAGCTTGCCTTGACCGGTGATTTTCGTCGCGGGTCGGTCAGTGAGAACTACCGCCGGTGTGGCAAGGCGAACTGTCGGTGCGCTCGTGAGGGTGAGCGTGGGCATGGGCCTCGGTTCTTGTGGACGCGGGCGGGGCCGGCAGGGCGGACCCGGGGCCGGCAACTGGCTGCTGGGGAGGTGGACAGGGTCCGCGCCGAGCTGGCCGCCTATGACAGGTTCGCCGCGATCGTGGATCACATTGTGCGGGTGAACGAGGCGATCTGTGAGGCCCGGCCGCCGGGGTTGGCGCGCCCGGCGTCGACGGCCTCGACAGAGGCCGAAAAAGGGGGGCCGTGAGCCGGTTGCAGACCGATCTGGGTGCCCTGCTGGCCGGCGAGGTGGAACAGCTGGCGCGGGTGGTCACCCGCACGTTCGTCGCCGAGGGCGAGAGCGGGGGCGATGCCGGGGCTGGTGGCGGCTTGGAGACGGTCGAGCTGGCGGTGCGGACCGCGATGATGGGCCTAGACGCGGCGCTGTTGGAGGGTCTGCTCGGCGGTGATGCCGGTTACCGGGGGCCGCGGGTGGACTGCCCGGACGGGCATCCGGCCCGGTTCGTGGGCTACCGGGACAAGACCTTGGACACCGTGCTGGGCCGGATCCGGGTGCGGCGGGCCTACTATCACTGCGGCCAGTGCCATTGCGGGGTGGTGCCCCGCGACGCCAGCCTGGGCGTGGCCGCGACGTCAGCCTCGCCGGGACTGACGGGCATGATCGCCCGGGCCGGGGCGGCATTGCCGTTCGCGCAGGCCGCCGGGCTGATCGGCGACCTGGCCGGTGTTGGCGTGAGCGCCAAGCGGGTGGAACGATCTGCTGAGACCACTGGCCGGGAACTGGCCGAGGCGCTCGACACCGAGAACACCGCGATCCTGACCCGCCAGGTCCTACCACTGCCACCACGGGCACCGTGCCCGGACAAGCTGTACATCGCCATCGACGGCACCGGGGTGCCGATGCGCCCCGCCGAGACCACCGGCCGGGCCGGCAAGTATCCCGACGGCAAGGCCCGCACCCGCGAGGTCAAACTCGCGTCCCTGTTCGCCCAGACCCGCTGCGATGCCAAGGGGTTCCCGCTGCGGGACCCGGACTCCACCAGCTACCTGGCCAGCTTCGAACCCGCCGGCGTCTTCGGCCGTGCCGTCCTGGCCGAGTCCCGCCGCCGCGGCGCCGAGCACATCCGCCAACTCGTCGTGCTCGGTGATGGCGCCGCCTGGATCTGGAACCAAGCCACCCAACGCTGGCCCGAAGCCACCCAGATCGTCGACATCTACCACGCCCGCGAGCACCTGCACGAGATCGTCGGCCTGCTCGCCGAGTCCCTCGGCGACGACCTGGAAACCTGGAAAGCCGCCCGGCTAGCTGAACTCGACGCTGGCAACATCACCGACATGCTCACCGCTATCCGCAAACCCCTACCCCGCGACGGGAAATGCCACGCCCTGGACAAAGCCCTGTCCTACTTCGAAACCAACGCCCGCCTGATGGACTACGCCCGGTTCCGCCGACTCGGCATGTTCATCGGCTCCGGCGTTGTCGAAGCCGGCTGCAAAGCAGTCATCGGCCAACGACTCAAACTATCCGGCATGCGCTGGACCATCACCGGCGCCACCGGCATCACCACGCTCCGCTGCGCCCACGCCAGCCCCTCTGGACCCGCGCCACACGACCACACGATCACCGCCTGACCAGAGCTACCCGGCAGTCACCTACAACAATGTCGTACACCCGGTGGGTGGGCGCCCTCAACGTCGGCTGCACCCCTACCGAGATCGTCGAGGCACTCATCCATCTTTGCCTCTACGCGGGCTTCCCAGCCACACTCAACGGCCTCACCCAGGCGAAAGGCGTCTTCGCCGAACGGGGCGTGAGCCTGCAATCATCACAAAACGACCCCGCCCCCGACCGATACCAGCACGGCTGGGACGTCCTCAGCGAAGTTGACGGCCACGCCGGCCACGCCGTCATCAACTCTCTGGCCGACATTGCCCCCGACCTGGCCCGCTACCTGATCGAATTCGCCTTCGGCGATGTCTACCCGCGCCCTGGTCTCGACCTGCGCCGACGCGAAATCGTCACCGTGGCAGCATGTTCCGCGCTTGGCACGGTCACGCCGCAACTCAAGGTGCATATCCACGGCCTCCTCAACGTCGGCGGAACCCGCGAAGAACTTCTCGAGATCCTCATCCAGATGGCCGTCTACGCCGGGTTCCCAGCCGCCCTGAACGCCATCACCGCCGCACGGGAAGTCCTCGCCGAGCGATCCGCCTGAAACCAAGTGTCCTCGCGGCTGTAGTCGCGGTACTTGGCGACCTCATCGATGAAGCACAGTGAGAGCACTTTGATGCCCTGGCTGAACAGCTCACGTTCCTTGTCCAGGTGAGCGTGCACAACCTCGCGAATCTGGATACGTCGATTCCGCTCCTCGATGACATCGCGATCGGCGAGTTGCCCAGCGACCACTACGTCGTCATTGCTCAGCTCGATCACGTCACGATTGGCATCGACCTCGGTGATGAACAGACCCTTGTAGGTCTCGATCCCGTTCGACACGTCGTGGAGGTTTGCGCCCATGTCGAGACGCTTGACCTGGCGTTTGATCCCGGTCACGGTTTGCACCTCGATCTCTACCCGTGCGCAGGGCTTCGCTCCTTTCGCGATCTCGATGGCATCGAGGTACAGGTAGGCCGTCGATCCGGCGAGCCCCTTCACCGGTGCCGGTCTCCATCTCAACGTCAAGATTCGGAGCTCCTGGGGCGGCGGCGCTGGAGGCGGGCTTGACCGACAGTGGCAGGTTCGAGACCGCTGCCCCGCGTGCACGTTCTCCAGGAGTTGGGCACCTGACAGGACAATCTCAACGTTGCGGAGGCCTGCGCCGGGTCGCTCGTCGGTCTCGAACAAGGTCGGGGCGGTCGCGGGGTTCGCCCGGCCGGGGTCGATCCGGTAGGAGATACAAGTCGTGCTTGGGCTGGCCAGCGAAGGCTTCGACGACGGCATCGACAGCGTCGGTCTGGTACTGCTCTACCTTGAACTGGAGTTCCATCGAGAGTCTTTCTTTCTGCAACTGGCGCTGTTCGTCATCACCGCTAAAAGGCGCTGGACGCCGTGGAGGTCTGTGTTCACGCTGATCCTGACCCCCTCGCGGCCGCCTCGTCGTCGGCTTCCTTCTTGCGAACGGGCACTACGCGCGCATCTTCGTCGCCTGCGTAAGAAAGCTCCCACCGGGGCTTGGTGCGCGTGCCACGGTTCGCGATCACGCCACGCCGCCGCAACTTAGTGAGCAGGTTCGTGATCTTGGTGGCCTTCTGCTCCGCACTGAGCGCCTCACTGAGCACGGGCCGAAGGAGGGCATCCACGTCGCTGCGATCAGCGTGTCCCTGCTCCCGCAGCAGATCAGTCAGGAGTGCGGCGTAGTGGGCGTCCGCCTGGGGTCGGGTACGGATGTAGTCGACCATCTCGCCGGTCGCTGCCGCGACTCGTGGCGTGATACGGCGGCGCGGCTTGCGCCCCTCGATCAGGCCGACTCTGCGCAGGTGCCGGGCGGATGCCTCGCTGATGTCAAGACCTTTCTGCACTCGGTCGAGCGCGAGCACGTCTTCGAGCGGAAGGTCGGTGCGCACCATGAGGAGCTGGGAGTATGACTCGTCGATCACCGCGCCGGGGATCGTGAGTTTCACTTCGTCCGGCGTGCTGAGGTCGTAGTCGGGCAGGGGCAGGAAGCGGCGGACCTGGTCCTGCACCATGCGGTGGATGCCGTAGCCCATCTGGTCGATGAGGTTCAGTTCGGTCATCGCCTCGACCAGGAACGGGTTGCGGTACCTCCACGGCGTTCGCTCGTCGAGCGCGTAGTCGTCCGGCGTGCCGTCGTAGAACTCGCCCGCGCTCTCGAACACGATGCGATCAGCGTGCTCGGTGACGATGATCCTTGAGTTCTTCGTGTAGTCCTGGTGAGCGATGCAGTTGTAAAGCGCTTCGAGCAGGCTGCGCTCGTCGTACTTGCTGATCTCGCGATAGATCAGCTCATCCGGCGGCAGCAAGCGAAGCTGTACGTTGCGGATGCGCTTGGCCAGCGCCGTGGTGTTGAGCAGGAACGGCAGCCGGAAGTGCTCGTTGGCCCGCTGCTCACCGACCAGCTTCCAAGTCATCTGGGCTGGGTGCGGCGTCAAGAGATGGGTGGAAGTGTCGGCACCGAGCAGCAGGAGTGCTGCCCGCGTGATCGCGCTGTCGCGGGTCAGTCTCGCTTTGGAAAGGAAGGTTGCGTCGTCCCACGCTGCGATGTCAGATGCGGGGATACGTGGTGAGTAGCGCTCCGCGAAGCCCTGACGAGCGCGGGCGATCGCGGCCGGATCAAGGTGGGCCAGCGTTGCCTCGGGAACGATGACGGCGGTCCAGTCCGTGCCGATGGTCTGCCGCCTGATCTCATCCAACTTGTCGAGCGAGAGCGGTACGAGACTCTCACCGGCGCGAGCGCGGTAGTCGCCCTTCCACGAGATCGGAATGCCTCGCGGTGCCGCAGGGACCTCCAGCAGCGCCACCCGTTTGCCGTCGATAGAGACCTCGTAGACCTCGCGGATCGTGAGGCCCTGGTCAATCGACTGATGGATGTGGCGCTTGAGCGACTGCCGCTGCTGACCATCCACGAGATGGGTCGTACCAACGATCTGACGACCGTTCGAAACGCCGAACACAAGCCACCCCGAGCCGACGCCACGAAGGTTGGCCTCGTTGCTCAGCGCCGAGACGTACTCACCGGTCTTGTCCGCAGAGAACTGCCGCGCGGCCTCCTTGAATTCGACAACCTCGTTCTCCCACCCGCCCAGCAGCCGATGCAGGAGCTCGGTGAGTTCGTCAATCGTCATGGTCATAGCGTTCCTCAGATCGTCCTCACGTCGGTCGCCGGTGAGACCTCGCGGAACACCTGCTCCGCGTAGATGCGCGCCGCGTCGGACTCGAACGCATCGTCACGGAGCAGCGCGCGCCGCGATCGTCGAGGTGAGGCTGTGCGGCTAACAGTGTAACTTGCCGTGCGTTCTTACAGGTTATCAGAGGTGGGTATGCGGTCGGCGAATACGATTTCCTGAACGTTGAGGACGGGCTCGGAATCGATTTTTCCAGCGTTTCTGTCCGGTTCCTTTCGGGTCGATTTAACGGATGGTCAGGTACAGGTATTCGAGGGCTGCTTGTTCGAAGGGGAAATGGCCGCGGGCGTCGGCCGTGCGTCGATATCTGGCATTTAGCGATTCGATCGTGTCGTGGTAGACAAGACCCAGAATCCCCTCTTCCAACGCGGTTCGCGTTTCGGCGGACAGAGGTCTGCGGCCTTCCACTAGCTAGGTCGCCCCATTTCCGCTAAGGACCAGCCCCTGCCGTCCAGCGACGGCCGCGTCGAACTCCGTCCCGGCCAGAACCTGAACGTCGGCATGTCTGCCAGGGCGGTCGTAGCTCACCTCGAAGGACATGCCGCTGAGAGCCGAAGCACGCTTCCGGGCACCGCCTCTGGTCTTCGCGCTGCACGCAGGTGCACCAACGCGCCTTCTCAATCGCGCCAATTCATGCGGATGTGGGCGAAGAGGCGGTGTTCGATCTTGTTCCACTTGCTGATGCCTGCATGACAAGAGTCGGCAGATCCAGCAGTTATCCACAGCCTGACGCGCGGCCGGCCCGGCTACCGCTCGACACACCTACCGTTGCGACCATGGGCAAGGACCAATCGTCGTGACGCGTGCGGAGATGGACGGGGGCGGACGCACCCGACCAGGGGATGCCCCTATCCTCTTACCCCTCGAAGCGATCCGCTTCAGCCAGAACACGGCCAGCGGTCCGACCGGCCGCGACGCCGACCGGATAGACCTCAGCAAGCTGATGAGGACCTTCGCCGACTCCCGCTACACCAGCGCGCCCATCGACGTGGTGCGGATGCCGGACGGGAATGTGACCAGCCTGGACAATCGCCGGCCCTGGGCAGCTTAACTGGTGGGCATTCCCGGGGTGCCGGCTCATATGCGAGGGATGTCAGACCCCATCGTTGACAAGTCGCAGGCTGAACGAACCGCAATCGAGAGGGTTTGAGAGATGACCACGCCACACAGCGAGGCCAGCCTCGCCGATGCGTTCGCGCACCACCTTCATGACCGCTCCTACACAGCCGCTTTGAGGTTGGCGCAGAGTCTGGCGGGGACGGGCAACGACCTGCGGGCCGGGCTCCTGAGGTCCTTCGCCGAACACGGCCCACACGCTGTCCCAGCGACCTGGTGGTCCGAGACCGCCACCTGCCACCTCGGCTTGGACCTGCCCGTAGACCCTTCCCCCGGGGACCTGTGGTTCGACCCGCTGGAAGTGACGTGCCACCTCGCCCAGACCTACCCCGACGACCCCGACAAGCCCAAGACCACAGCCAACCGTGAACTCGCATCGTGGTTCGCGCTGGAACCAGTCACCGACTGGCAGGCCATGGGTGTTCGCGTGATCACGTCGGAGACCGCCTCACGGGTAGCCTGTTTCACCGCGAACATGGCCATTCGCTATGCCGAGGTGTTCGGAAAGGCGCTCCTGGGCAGGCACTCCTGGTCACAGCTCGTCGAGGAGTATGGCATTGCGGTCGCCCTCAGAGTGTGGGGAACAGCACCGCGACAGCTGGGGACCTTCACCTCTGAATCGACATTCTGCGATGTCCTGACCGTCGCCGACCTCGAACGCTTTGCGGCAGATCCGTACGCCGCCGACGACGAGGTCGACGAAGAGGTCAGCGGAGACTACGTTGCCGGCCTCCCGTTTCGCACTACGGCCCTCGTTCCGTACGGCGTGGGTCCCGGACCGAATGCACTCGCGAGAACCTGGACCGCATGACCCGGCCGAAGCTGTCACGCCGATCCGATCAGAAAGGTTTTCGGAGATGACCACCTCCCACACTGAGGCCAGCCTGGCGGATGCGTTCGCGCACCATCTTCGCGACCGCTCCAGCACAGCCGCTGTGAGGTTGGCCCAGAACCTTGCGGAGACAGGCAACGACCTGCGGGCCGGGCTCCTAAGGTCCTTCGCCGAACGCGGCCCACACACCGTCCCCGCGACCTGGTGGTCCGAGACCGCCACCTGCCACCTCGGCCTCGACCTGCCCGTAGACCCCTCCCCCGGAGATCTGTGGTTCGACCCGCTGGAAGTGACCTGCCACCTCGCGCAGACGTACCCCCACGACCGCGACAGACCCGATACCGGCCCCAGGCGAGAGACCGAATTCCGGACCTGGTTTGCCGTGGAGCCGGTGGCCGACTGGCAGGCCTGGGGAGCACAGGTCATCACGCGGGAGACCGCCGGCCGAATAGCGGACTTCACAGCAAACATGGCGAGCCACTACTCCCGGCTGTTCAACAAAGCGCTCGCGGGCAGGGTCGACTGGTCACTCCTCGTCGAAGAACATGGCATGGCAGTGGCCCTGCGGGTGTGGGGGACGGCACCGCGACAATTGGGGACCTTCACCTCTGAATCGAGCGTCTGCGACGTACTCACCGTCGCCGACCTCGAACGCTACGCGGCCGACCCATACGCCGCGGAGAACTCGGTCGACGAAGAAGTCACCGGCGACTACGTCGCCGGCCTGCCATTCCGGACCACGGCCGTCGTGCCGTACGGCGTTGGGCCCGGCCCGGGCGAACTCCAGAGAACCTGGTCGAGATGAAGCGTGATTGCCAGACCATCCCCTCCCTGTCGACCTGAGCAGAAAGGTCGACGGCTGGTGCGCGGGCGGCAGTGACCACGTCCTCGCCCGCATGACTGCGGGTGCGCACGTTCGCCCAGGACTGGGCTCACCGCACAACCAGACCCAGCTGCGGACGGCAATGCGCACACGCGCACCCAGCCCGAAGCCACGCAGACTCGACCGGGACTGCGTCGGCATCGGCTGGAGGGACTCTCATGAACCGTTCGACTCGTGTTGCCGTGGACGTCGGAGGCACCTTCACCGACGTGGTGCGGCTGGACACCGAGACCGGGGAACTCCGCTTCGACAAGGTGCCCACCACGCCGCAGGCGCCCACCCGAGGAGTGCTCGACGCCTTCGAGAAGGTGGGGGCCGCCGCCCCCCACGTCACGATGTTCACCCACGGCACCACGCTGGGCCTGAACGCCCTGCTGACCCGCACCGGGGCACGGATGGCCGTGGTGGGAACCGGAGGTTTCCGGGACGTCTACCTGCTCGGACGCACCGACCGGCGCGTCAACTACGACATCACGTACCGCAAGCCGCCCGCCCTGGTGGAGCGCTACGACACGTTCGAGGTGGTCGAACGCTGCCTCTTCGACGGGACGGTTCATCGCGAACTCGACGAGGAGATCGCTGCGGGGGTGGCCCGCGAGATCGGCCGCCGCGGCTACGAATCCGTGGCGGTGGCCTTCCTGCACAGCTACGCGAACCCGGCCCACGAGCTGCGGATGCGCGAGATCCTCACCGAACACGCCCCCGACACCCAGGTGACTCTCTCCCATGAACTGTCCCGGGAGTACCGCGAGTTCGAACGCACCAGCACGGCCGCGCTGGACGCCTACATCAAGCCGATCGTGCGCACCTACCTGCATACTCTGCAGAAACACCTGGACGACAACGGTTTCCAGGGGCGCTTCCTGATGACCCGTTCCGGCGGTGGGGCGATGACCGCGACATCGGCCCGAGAGATGCCGGTGTCGCTGGTGCTGTCCGGCCCGGCAGGCGGGGTGATCGGTGCCGCCGCCTACAGCCGGCTGCTCGAGGAACCCAACCTCATCACCATCGACATGGGCGGCACCAGCCTGGACGCCTCGCTCATCCTCGACCACGAGACCGTGCTCTACCAGGGTGCAGAGTTCGAGGGCATGCCGATCAACATGCCGTCCCTGTACATCCACACCGTCGGCTCCGGCGGCGGCTCCATCGCCTGGCTCGACCCGGCCGGGGTGCTGCAGGTGGGCCCGCGCAGCGCCGGGGCCACCCCCGGGCCGGCCTCCTACGGCCGCGGCGGCACCGAACCCACATTCACCGACTCGGCCGTGATGCTCGGCTATCTCGGCTCCGACGCCGCCCTCGGCGGCACCCTACGCCTGGACGCCGACCTCGCCCTGGCCGCCCACCAGCCACTGGCCGAAGCGCTGTCGATGACGACGCACGAACTGGCCCGGGGCATCGTGGGGATCTCCACCACGAAGATCGTCGGGGCGGTGCGCGCCATCACCGTCGACCTGGGCCGGGACCCGCACGACTTCACGCTGCTGTCGCTGGGCGGGGCCGGGGGGCTGGTCTGTGTGGCAGTCGCCCGGGAACTCGGCATCGGCACGGTCGTGGTACCGCCCGGCCAGGGCGCGTTCTGCGCGTTCGGCATGCTGATGGCCGACGTCCAGCACGACTTCTCCCGCACCCGCATCATGCCCCTGGCGGACTTCGACCCCGAGACCGCCGAGGACGCCTACCAGGCAATGGAACACGCGGCCCGCCAGCGGCTGGCCACAGACGGCTTCGGCCCCGAGAAGCAATCGCTCGGACGCCTGCTGGACGTGCGCTACACCGGCCAGGAACACTCGGTTACCCTGCCCTACCCGACACTGGACGAGAATCCCCGCGAGGCGGTGGCGCGAGACTTCTCCCGGACGCACCAGGCTCAGTACGGCCACACCATGCCGGATCCGATCGAGGTCACCACCAGCCGGGTCCGTGCGGTCGGGTTGGTGGACAAGCCCGAGATCCCCGCGCTGACGGTGCGCGACGCCGGCGTCCCCACCCCCGCCACCACCCGCGCGGTGTATCTGGACGCGGACCACCCGGGCGTGCCGTACCCACTGTATGTACGTGAGGACCTGCGAGCCGGAGACCGGCTTGCCGGGCCCGTCATCATCGCCGAACAGACCGCCACCACCGTGGTACCCGCCGGCGACACCGTCGAGGTCGGGGCCCACGGCGAACTGACCATCACCCTGCGCGCCGACCGGGAGCACCGATGAGCACCCACACCCAGATCACCACCGAGATAATCCGTTTCGGTCTGCTGGCCGCCGCCGAGGAAATGGCCCGCAACCTGTGCCGGACCTCGTACAACACGGTCGTCTACGAGATCCACGACTACGGGCTCGGCATCCACGACGCGCACGGCAATGTCATCGCGGACGCGCCGGGGATCGCGATCTTCACCCGGGGCAACGACTACGGAATCAAGAAGGCCATCGAGTTCCTCGGGGCCGACGCCCTCGAACCCGGGGACGTGTACATCCTCAACTACCCGTACTGGTCGTCGGCCCACACCCTGGACCCGTTGGTGCTGGCCCCGATCCACCACGCCGACCGGCTCGTCGGCTTCACCGCCTGCCGGGTGCACGTGCTGGACCTGAAGCAGAAGGACCCGGGCTACGTCCTGGACTCCACCGACATGTCCCAGGAGGGCATCTTCTTCCCGGTCACCCGGCTCTTCCACCGCGGCGAACAGTGCCAGGACATCTTCAACATCATCCGGTTCAACAGCCGCCTGCCCGAACGCACCATCGGCGACATCCTCGCCCAGGTCTCGGCGTGTGTCACCGGGGTCCGCCGGACCCAGGAGATCGCCGACAAGTACGGTACGCAGACCGTCGTGGACGCGATGGCCGCGATCAACGACCACGGCGAACGACTGGCCCGCCTGGCCCTGGCCGAGCTTCCCAGAGGCACCTGGAGCGCGCACGACTGGGTCGACGACGACGGCGTCGACCTCGGCAAACCCGTACGGATGCAGGCGAAGGTGACGATCACCGATGACGAGTTTCTCGTCGACTGGACCGGAAGTGCCACCGGAGTGAAGGGGCCGATCAACGTCCCACGGGGCATGACCGAGGCCCTGTGCTGCCTGATCTTCAAATCCCTCACCACCCCGCACACCCCCGTGGTCGCAGGCAATTTCGCACCCCTGCGGATCGTCACCGAACCGGGCTCGGTGATGCACGCGGAACCACCGATGCCGACCTTCACCCTGTGGACCGGACTGCTGGCCGGCGAGGTGATCCTCAAGGCCCTGGCCCAGGGAATGCCCGACCGGGTGCCCGCGAGCAGCGGTGGAGATGTCTGCAGCATGATGGGCCTGGGCATAAATCCACGCACCGAACTTGCCTGGCTGGAGGCCACGAACGAGGCCGTCGGCTTCGGCGGCCACGCCAACGGGGACGGAGCGGACGCGATCATGCACCTGTCCGAACCCGGCTGCCGCAACAACCCGGTGGAGGTGCTGGAGACCAAGTCACCGATGCTCATCGAGTCCTACGGGTACCGTCCGGACACCGGCGGAGCCGGGGAATACCGCGGCGGCGTGGGGATTTCGCGGGCCTACCGGTTCACCAACCCCTCCATCGGGATCTGCATGACGTATAAGACCAGGACCAAGCCGTGGGCGATCGGAGCGGGCCGCGAAGGTGCGAACAACCACGTGCTGATCAACCCGGGCACTCCCCAGGAGCAACTCAAGGGCCCCAGCTACAACCATCTCGACGCGGGCGACCTGCTGGTGAACAACACCGGTGGCGGTGGTGGTTGGGGCCACCCGTTCGACCGGGACCCGGCCGCGGTGGCCGCTGACGTGCGAAACGGTTTCGTCACCCCGGCCGCTGCCCGCGCCGACTACGGCGTCGTCGTCGACCCCGACACCTTCGAGGTCGACACCGCCGCCACCCAGGTGCTGCGGAACCACCGGTAACCGACCAGCGTCGGCAACCGGCTTCCCGCCTCACCCACCGCCCGACCGGGCCGGGCGATCAACAGGGCACCAACGTGCCCAGCCCTCGCGCCTGCGCCCGCTCCAGGATGAGGGCCACGATGGCCGCGTCCTGAACGCCCACCCCGACACTGTTGTAGTACGTCCGAGTGGAGTTCCCGGTGGGCAGATCCGGCCCGATACCGGTCCGCGAGGCAGCCCCCGGGGATCCTGGCCCGTCCCCCACCAGGGAACCCAAGGCCACCACCCGGGACGGGTCGAGAACCCCGGAACGCACCGCGTGACGCACCGGCCCCGCATGCTCCAGGGCCGTCGCGACATGGTCGACCACCACCCGGCTCGCGGCCACCACATCGTCGCCGACCTCGCGACGGTCGGGCGCGAAGGAGCCCACGGACACCACGCACGCATCCGGCTTCAGCCACCCGGCCGCCACCACGGGAGTCCGGCTGGTGGTGCAGGTGACCACCAGATCGGCGGCGGCGACAGCCTCCTGGACGGACCCGGCGAAGGTCTCGTTCGGGCGCACCTGCCCGGGGGTGAGCCGGGAGGACGCGACCACGATCCGCTCCGGGCCGAGCAGCTGCGCGATGACCGCGGCATGCAGCCGCCCCTGGGCGCCGTAGCCGATCACGGCCACCACCGCGGGCCGCGGCGCCAACACCCGGGCCGCCAGGATCGAGGCGGCGACCGTCCGGGTGTTCGTCACGCTTTCCCCGTGCACGAGGGCGAGCGGAGCCCCGGTCCGGGGATCCATCGCCAGCACGATCGACGACACCGTCGGCACCCCACGGGACGGATTGGACAACACCACGCTTCCGGCCTTGACCGTGAGCCCGGCCCCGGCAGCGGCTCGGGACACGTAGACGAAGCCGGTGTCGCCGCGCCCGTCCGGGGACAGGATCCGCGGCGCCAGGAAGGCCTTCCCCTGCTCGAGGGCGGCGAAACCAGCCCGTTGGGTCTCGACGGCCTCCTCCCAGGACACCAGACCGACGAGGTCGGACTCGCTGAGCACACGGATCATTGCGGAGGTCATCCCGTCAGCCTGCCCAGGGCGGGATGTGCCCCGCGTGGGCAAAGCGCACCGTGCGGGGCCCGTTCGGGTGCGTTTCGCGTATCGCCGCGCCTACCGGCTGCGACCTAGGGTGCGTCAACATCAACCGACCGCAGGGAAAGGACCCTCCGGACATGCGGCAGATCAAACAGGACGACCTCGATCATCTGGCCCTCGGCGCCACCCTGCTCGGCACCGGAGGAGGGGGTGACCCCTTCATCGCCCGCCTGCTCGCGGCCCAGTCCATCGAGGACTTCGGCCCGATCGACCTGTGCACCATCGACGAACTCGACGACGACGACCTCATCGTCACCGTCGCCGTCGTCGGCGCACCCACGGTGATCATCGAGAAGATCCCCTCCGGCCAGGAGTTCATCAACGCGGTACGCGCCCTGTCGTCCTACCTGGGACGCAGTTTCGCCGCGATCATCCCGGTCGAGGTCGGCGGGCTCAACACGCTGATCCCGCTGGCGGTGGCCAACGAGATGGGCATCCCCTGCGTCGACGGCGACGGCATGCGACGCGCCTTCCCGCAGATCGAGATGACCACCTTCACCATCCACGGGCTGTCGGCCTCGCCGATGTCGCTGGCCGACGAGAAGGGGAACCTCGTCGCCTTCGAGACGGTCGACAACGCCACCGGCGAGCGGCTGGTGCGCTCGTCGGCGATGAAGCTGGGCCTGGCCAATGCGCTGTCCTGCTACCCGATGACCGTCGCCCAGGCCAAGCAGGCCGCGGTGCTCGGCTCGCTCAGCTATTGCAGCGAACTGGGCCGGCTGCTGCGGGCCATCCAGGCCCAGACCGACGGCGCCTGGGAGGAGTTCTTGTCCTTCACCGAGGGACAGGTGGTCTTCGAGGGCAAGATCGTGGACCTGGACCGGCGCACCACAACGGGTTTCGCCCGCGGCAATCTGACCATCGAGAGCTTCGCGGACCCCGAGCGCACGATGCGGATCGAGATTCAGAACGAACTGCTGCTGGCCACCGAGGACGGACGGGCGGTGGTGACGCCCCCGGACCTGATCTGCATGCTGGACCACGAGACGGCCGAACCGATCACCACCGAGGGCCTGGCGTACGGCCAGCGGGTCCGGGTTCTGGGCATCCCGTGTGCCGAGCGCTGGAAGGGAGAAGGGTTCCTCGACGTCGTGGGCCCCTCCGCCTTCGGTTACGACGTCGACTACACCCCACTGAAAGGCTGAACACCATGTCGTTTCGCATCGGTATCGACGTCGGTGGGACGAACACCGACGCCGTCGTCGTCGACGACGCCGGCAAGGTGGTGGCAGCCACCAAATCCGCCACCACCCCGGACCCGTTCGACGGCATCAGGGCCGCACTGGCCCAGGTGGTCGGCGAGGTCGACCGCGCCCAGGTACGCGAAGCCATGCTCGGCACGACGCACCCGGCCAATGCGCTCATCCAGCGCCGCGACCTGCAACCCGTCGGGGTGCTCCGACTGGCCAAGCCCGCCTCGATGGGGGTTCGACCCGGCATCGGATGGCCACCGGACCTGCTGGAGGCGATCCTGGCCCACAGCGAGATCATCGGCGGCGGAAACGAATACGACGGCGGCCAGATCGCACCCCTGGACGAGGACGCGGTACGCCGGTTCGCCGGCAAGGTCGCCGGAACGGTCCGGGCGGTCGCCGTCTCGGCGCCCTTCTCCCCGATGACCTACGACCAGGAACTGCGGGCCGGGGAGATCCTCACCGAGGAACTCGGTGCAGACGTGGCGATCTCGCTGAGCCACCAGGTGGGTGCCCTCGGCCTACTCGAACGCGAGAATGCGACCATCCTCAACGCCTCCCTGCTCGGGGTCGCCCGCAACGTGGTGACCGGCTTCCACGCGGCCCTGGCCGACAACGATCTCGAGGTGGACTCGTTCATCACCCAGAACGACGGGACCCTGCTGGCCGCCGAGGAGGCCGTCGCCTTCCCCGTCCTAACCCTGGGATCGGGCCCCACGAACTCGATGCGCGGCGCCTGCTCCCTGGCCGGGATCGCCGACGCCCTCGTCATCGACGTCGGCGGCACCTCGGCGGACATCGGGATCCTCGTCGACGGCTTCCCACGCGAATCGACGGCCGCAGTCGAGATCGGCGGGGTCCGCACGAACTTCCGGATGCCCGACCTCATCTCGATCGGCCTGGGCGGCGGCACCATCGTGCGTCAGGACGGCTCGGCGGTCCGAGTCGGGCCCGACTCGGTGGGGTACCGGGTCGTCGACGAAGCCCTCGTGCGGGGCGGGACGACCTTGACGCTGTCGGACGTGTCCGTGCGGGCCGGACGACTCACCGGCTTCGGCGAGCCGGACCGCGTGGGCTCGGTCGACCAGAGTGTGGTGGACCAGGCTCTGGCCTGGGTCGACGAGCAGATCCGGATCATGTCAGAACGCATGAAAGCCAGCCGGGTGGAACTGCCGCTGATCGCTGTCGGAGGCGGCTCACACCTGGTCCCGGAATCGGTTCCCGGGGTCAGCGAGGTGATCCGACCCAACCACCATGCCGTGGCCAACGCATACGGCGCGGCCATCGCCGAGGCGTCCGGCACCATCGACCGGGTCTTCCGGTACGAGCAGGAGGGCCGCCAGGCCAGCCTGGACCAGGCCCGCAACCTCGCGATGGAGGCAGCGGTGCGCTCCGGCGCGGACCCGTCCTCGGTTCGGATCACCTCACTCAGCGAGGTGCCGCTGACCTACGTGCCCGGTGAGGCCTGCCGGGTCCAGGTCAAGGCGGCGGGCCCACTGGCCAGGTAACCGAGATGACCTACCAGGTGGCGGACTGCCACAACGACCTGTTGATGGCGGTCCGTCACCTGCGCGAACGCGGGCACCCGGACCCGTTCGGGGACTTCTGGCTCGACCAGCTGACCCGCGGCGCGGTACGGCTGCAGGTGCTGCCGGTGGCCACCGAGGAGCAGTTCGCCGGTGAGGGGGCACTGCGGCGATCACTGCTCATGCTGGCTGAGGCGCGTGAACTGGCCCGAGCCCACGCGGACCGGGTGGTGATCGCCCAGAATCAGGATCAGGTGCGCGCCGGGTTGGACTCGACGCGGATCGTGCTGATCCTGGCGATCGAGGGTGCCGAACCCGTCGGCTCGGACCTGGAGGTGCTGGACGCACTGTGGCGCAACGGAGTTCGGATGTGTTCGCTCTCCTGGAACCGACGCACGATGATGGCCGACGGGATCGGCGAACGGGACACCGGCGGTCGGCTCACCAGGCTCGGCGTCGAGGCGGTGCGCCGGATGAACGAGCTGGGCATCATCGTGGACGTGTCGCACCTGTCCGAGGCCGGCTTCTTCCACCTCGCGGACGTGGCGAGCCGTCCCTTCATCGCCTCCCACAGTTCCTGCCGGGCCATCTGCGACCACCCCCGCAACCTCTCCGACGACCAGCTGCGGGTGATCGCCGAGCACGATGGCTTCGTGGCCATCAACGCATTCGGCCCCTTCTTGGCCAAAGACTCCCCGAGCGTGGAGCACTTCGCCGACCATGTGGAGCACGCACTGTCGATCCTGGGTGAGGAGAATGTGGGGCTGGGTACCGATTTCATCGACGACGTGGCCCGCGTCGTCGACCCGATCTTCACCGGGTTGCTCGTCGACTGGACGGCCATCCCGGGAACCCGCGGCCTGTCCCGTCCGGCTGACTTCCCTACACTGGCAGGGGTTCTGGAGTCTCGCCTGGGTGTGGGCCTGACCCGCAAGGTGATGGGCGAGAACCTCTGCGGCTTCCTGCTGACCGCCCTTGCGGGTCCAGCGAGCTGAACAATGACGGACCCGTGGGTGCAGGTGTCGCCGATCACGGCGCGGATGTTCCTCGCGCTCGCCCGGCTGAGCGGGGGCACCATCGTCGGCGGCATGGGCGGGGCCGACCGACTGGTCGAACGGGTCCGGGTGAGTTCGGTGCACGAACGCCACGAGACCACCGATCTGACCGGAACCGCTCTGCTGCTGGACGGCACCCAGCTCACCCGGGACACCTTCGTGGTCGACATGATCCTGCGGCGGATGAGCGAGCGCGGCGGCAGCGTGCTGGTGGTGGTGTCCCCCGCGATACCCCTGTCGCTGGCCTCGCGCCGGATCGCGAACCGCTTCGACGTGCCGCTGGTGGTGATCGAGGACGACCTGCTCGATCTCGCCGACGCGCTACGCGACGAGGTCACCGCCCCGGCCCGGACGATGGCCGCGGTGGCCGTGGAGGCGATCGACCGGCTCAGCGCGGTGGGACCGCAACGGGCGCTGCCCAGGATGCTGTCCATCATCGAGGACTTGCTGCACGCCCACGCCTGCCTGGTCGGCTTCGAGGGGCAGGTGCTCGGCGGTGAACCGGTCGAGCCTGCGGTGGCCGCCCGGGACCGGTTGGACGTGCCCACCCGCACCGTCCTGGACGCTCGGGTCCGCCTGGTGCACCCGGTCCAGCTGGCTGCCGGTGAGGGCGCTTCCTTCTGGCTGGTCGTCGAACACCCGGCCCCCTCCGCCGGATGGGAGCAGGTGGCCCGGCGGGTGGCCACCCTGACGGCTCGATACGTGGCGCTGCTCTACGTCTCCCAACGCCTGGAGCAGGAGCGCGACGCCCGGGTTCGGCTCGGTGCGCTCAACGCGATCGTCGCGGTCGGGGAGCGACCCACCCCGGCACTGGTCCAGCAGTTGGGGATCCTCGGCTGGAGCACTCAAGGCTGGTGTTCGGCGGTGCATCTGCGGCTCGGCGCGGGATTCGACTCCGCGCAGGTGCTCTCCCTCACCGTGCCGCTGCAACGGGCCATCGCTCACCTGGGCTTCGGGCCGATCGTCGAGCGCCCGGACGGCTGGACGACGTGGTGGGTGAGCCCGGTCGAGCCGTTGACCTCCTCCTATCCGGAGGCGGTGGTCGCGGTGCGCCGGGCGCTGCAGGACTTCGTCCGGGGCCGGGAGGAGGACGGGCTACGGATCTACGCGGGCATCGGACGCCCATCCACCGGGATCGTCGGCCTGCGCCGCAGCCTGGCCGAGGCCCAGGACGCGGCCACCATCGCCCAGGCAGCCGGCACCCGCACCGCGGTGCAGCACATCGACGAACTCGGCATGCAGCGCATCCTCGTCGGCTGGTACACCTCGTCTGAGTTCGGTGACTTCGCCCGAACCCTGCTGCGCCCGGTGGCGATGTTGGACAAGGACGAGGATCTGACCCGAACCCTCGAGGTGTACCTGGACAACGAGTCCTCCCCCACCGCCACCGCGGACGTGCTCGGTGTGCACCGCAACACCATCATCAAGCGACTGGCCCGGATCCGGGAGGTGCTCGCGGTCGATCTGGACGACCCGGATCAGCGGCTCGCCGTCCAACTCGCCTGCCGGGTAGCCAATCTCAAGCAACAGCAGGACGAGCCGGGCCCGGGGTCGGACCACGACCGCGGATGAGTGACCCCTCGGGTTCGCCCTGGCCGGGGCGGACACCGACGTTGATCGTGGCGGTCGTGGCCGGCTCCGAGGCCCCGCAGATCAGCCAGTCACCCCACCGGGCCGCCTGGGAGGTCGCCACCCGCATCGTCGTCCACGCTGTCGGCCAACGCGCCGAAGGTGATCGGCGCCGCTACCGGCCGCTCTACCAGCGTGTCCCGCACCGGCTGCCCGGTCCATCGCGCCACCAGGCACGAGGTCGGGTAGCCACAGACCCGGCCCTGGCACCAGCCCATCCCGGTGCGGACCATCAACTTGGCCGCCCGGGCGTTGTCCGCGCCGAGCCGGTCGACCGCATCGCGCAGCGCCGCTGCGGTGACCTCTTCGCACCGGCAGATCGTGGTGTCGGGCTCGACCCGGTCGATCCACGCCTGCGGAACCGGGTGCGCGGCGTGCATCGCCGCCGCGAAAGCCCGCAGGCGGCTTCGCCGCCGCCTGAGCCGTAGGGGTGGAGTGCGGTCTCCGGAGGCGGCGGCGCCGGCGATCCGGCCTTCGGTGACGGCCAGCTCCGCTCCCCCCACGCCGCACACCTCCCCCGCCAGATACACGCCCTCGACACTGCTGGCCTGGCTGTCGTCGACGATGCCGACCACCGACCCGTCCGCATCGGTCCCGGTCCGGCAGCCCACGGCCACCGCCAACTCCAGCCGGGGGGTGAAACCCCACCCGACGGCGAGGATGTCGGCCGGAATCCGGCGAGCGGTGGCCGGCCGGGGACGCCCGTCCGGTCCGCGACGCTCGACCACGACCGCCTCCAGGCGGTCCTCCCCCTCGGCTCGGGTGACCATCGCACCGGTCAGCACCGGCACCCGGTGCCGGGCGAGCTGGGCGGCGTAGCCGAGCGCCTCACCGAGTTTGCCGGCGGTTCCGGCCACGGCCCCGACGTGGCGGGACCAGGCCCGGGCGCGGGCGGCTTCCACCACGGCCGCGACGTCACCGCCACCGGCGAGCAGGCCGGCCGCGACCGGCAACAGGAAAGGCCCGGTCCCGGCTACCACGACCCTGCCGGGCACCACCACGTCGTGGCCCTTGAGCAGGGCCTGTGCGGCGCCGGCCGTCATCACCCCAGGCAGGTCCCAGCCAGGAAAGGGGATCTGCCGGTCGTACGCGCCGGTCGCGATGACCAGTCGGCGGGCTCGCAGCCGCACACTGCGTTCTCCCCGGTCGACCGGCTGGCCCGCACGACTGCCCGATCCGCCGGCCCGCAGGTGCACCGCGAAGCCGTCGTCGTCCGGAACCACAAGCCACGCCTCGTGACCGGCCAGATAGTCGCCCGAGGCTCGCAGCGGCGCCACCGCGGCGACCAGGGTTCGGTAGCGGGGCAGCTCGTGGTGGTACCGGGCCGTGCGTGCATCGGCGGCGGGAGTGAGCGGATGCCGCCAGTACTGGCCACCGGGTCGCGCTGCCGCGTCCAGGATCCCGGTGCGTGCCCCCGCCGCGAGCGCGGCCCCGGCAGCCGCCAGGCCCGCCGGACCTGCTCCGATGACGAGCACGTCGTAGGGGTCACTGCGGTACAGCATCGTGGCCCGTTCCCTCCTGGGTCTGCACCCGCATGCCTGCCGCCGCGGGGGTCAGACAGGCGCGTTCGTTGGGGCGGCCGTCCACCACCACGAGGCAGTCGAAGCAGATCCCGATGCCGCAGAACAGGCCCCGAGGCCGGCTGTCATGTCGCGTCGTCCGCCAGGCGGTAACCCCGGAGGCGACCAGGGCCGCGCCGATGCTCTGGCCTTCCTCGAAGGGCACCGGTTGCCGGTCGAAGGTGAACTCCGGGCTCATCGGATCTCCGCAAACCGATTGGGAGAGTATGGCTCTGGGTCGACAGTGGGCGTCGCGCCGGTGATCTGGTCGACGATCATCCGCCCCGTTGCCGGGGCCAGGCCGATACCCGCGCCCTCGTGACCACAGGCGTGCAACAGGCCGGGCAGCCGGGCGTCGGCGCCGATCACCGGCAGATGGTCCGGGCAGTAGGGACGAAAACCCCTGTAGGCCCGCAGCATCCGGACGCCGGACAGCACCGGGAAGAGCCGCACCGCCTGCCGGGCGAGCCTGGCCAGCACCCGCGGCGCGAAGGTGGGCTCGAAACCGACCCGCTCACGACTGGCGCCGACCAGGACGGTTCCGGCGCGGGTGCCTTCGACCACCGTGGAGGTTTCCAGGCCGGCGTCGCCGGAGGCCACGTTGGCCACGTAGTCCGCGTCGTACACCTTGTGTCGCACGATCGGCGGCAGCGGCTCACTCACCAGGACGAATCCCCTGCGGGGCAGGACCGGGACGGGTGCCCCGAGGCGCTCGGAGACCTGCCCACCCCAGGTGCCGGCGGCGTTGACCACGGCCCCGGTGATGATCTCCCCCGCGGTGGTCCGGACCCCGCGGACCGCACCCGAGGTGGTGACCAGGACGCCGGTGACCTCGACCCCGGTGCGGACCTGGGCGCCGAGGCTGCGGGCGGCAGCCAGCAGGGACGCGGCGGCGAGCATCGGCTGGACCTGCAAGTCCTGGGGGTATTCGACGCCGCCGGGCAGGTCCGGGGCCAGGAAGGGCTCCGCCTCGTGCACCTGTGCGTCGTCCAGCGCTCGGGTGTGCACACCGGCCGCAGCCTGGCCCCGAGCGAAGTCGTGCAGCCGGATCAGATCCGCGTCCGTGGCCGCCACCACGAGGCCGCCCTTGCGGTCGAGTTCGATGGTCTCGGGCCCCAGGTCCTCGCCGATCTCGAGCCATAGCCGGTGTGACTCTTGTGCCAGGACCAGTTCTGGGCCAGGGGCTTTGTCCGAGACGAGGATGTTGCCCTCGCCGCGGCTGGTGGTTCCACCGGCCACCCCGGCCGAGTCCAGCACGGTGACCGAAAGCCCGGCCCGCGCGGCGTAGTAGGCGCAGCTGGCGCCGATCATCCCGGCCCCGATGACGACGACCTCGCACCCGGCCATCAGGACGGCCGGGAGGTGAGCCGGGGGCGACCGGCAGTTGGCAGGGCCAGGGAGATGGTGTGCACCGTGGTGTAGAAGTCCTGGGCGGCCTTGCCCTGTTCTCGCCCGCCGATGCTGGAGTCCTTGACTCCGCCGAAGGGGGCGTGGAAGTCGACCCCCGTGGTGGGGGCGTTCACCTTGACCAGACCGGCCGCCAGCGCGGGGGTCGCTGACAGGGCAGCCTGCAGATCCGTGGTGTACAGGGCAGCGACCAGGCCTTGGTCGACGTCGTTGGCGTGCCAGATCGCCTCCTGGAGGGAGTCCACCGCGGAGAGGGTGACGATCGGGCCGAAGACCTCGGTGCGCGCCAAGCGATGCCCGGCCGGCAGGTGGTCCACGACGTATGGCCGGCAGTACCAGCCGTCGGTCTCGAGCGACCCGCCGGTCAGCAGCCGGGCTCCGGCGGCGAGCGCGTCCGCCGCCGCCTCCTCGACCCGGTCACGTGCCGCTGCATCGATCAGCGGGCCGACGACACACTCGGGCTCGGCGGGGTCGCCGGTCGGCAGAGCGCCGATCGCCTCGACGAGCGTCTCGCGAGCCGCGGTGGCGTCGCCGACGACGATCACTCGTTTGGTGGCCGTGCACTTCTGCCCGGCGAATCCCATTGCCGCGGCGGCGATCTGATTCACCGCGGAGGTCAGGTCGGCGTCCGGCAGGATGATGGCCGGGTTCTGCCCGCCCATCTCGGCCTGCACCGGGATACCCCGCTGGGCTGCTTCGGCGGCCACCTGCCGGCCGACCGTGGTCGAGCCGGTGAAGGAGACCACGTCCACCGCCTGCAGGAGTGCCCGACCGGTCGGCGCGTCGCCGGGAAGCACCCACAGCACCCCATCGGGGAGCACCTCGGCGAGCAGTTCGGCCAGCCGCAGCGCGCAGGCCGTCGCCTCAGGGGCCGGCTTGAGCGCGACGGTGTTGCCGAAGACCAGGGCCGGTGCCGCCTTCCACAGCGGGATCGCGAGCGGGAAGTTCCACGGCGTGATGAGCCCGGCGACGCCGTGCGGGCGGCGGTGGGTGTAGAGCATCCCGCCGAGCGAGGGTTCCAGGACGCTGCCCACCGGGTCGTAGACCTGCTGGGCGTAGTAGCTGAGGATGGCCACCGAACGGGCCAGTTCGCCACGGGCTTCGGTCACCGGCTTGCCGACCTCGCGCACCATCAGAGTGACGAACTCGTCGGCATGCTCGCTCAGCAAGGCTGCGGCAGCGGCCAGCGCCGACGCGCGGATGGCGGCCGGGGCGCCGGCCCAGTCGAAGTGTGCGGCGCGCGCCGCCTGGACCGCGGACGCCACGTCGGCGGCCGAGGTGGCCGGGCACTCGACCACCAGGTCCGAGGGGTCATGGGGGTTGTGACTGCGAATCACCGCGTGCTCCGGGGGTTCTGGCCAGATATTAGAGCAGGAATCCGGCGGGGAAGGGATCGTCGGGGTCGAGGAAGTACTGGGCGGTGCCCGTCACCCAGGCCCGTCCGGTGATCTGGGGAATGACCGCGGGCGTCCCGTCGGCCAGGGAGGTCCGCCCGACCAAGCGGCCGGTGAACTGGCTGCCGATGAACGACTCGTTGACGAAGTCGGTGTCCAGGCCGAGTTCGCCGCGGGCGTGCAACTGGGCCATCCGGGCGCTGGTGCCGGTGCCGCACGGGCTGCGGTCGAACCACCCGGGATGGATCGCCATCGCGTGCCGGGAATGCCGGGCGGTCGAGCCCGGAGCGATGAGTTGGACGTGGTGGCAGCCGTTGATCTCCGGCTGTTCGACGTGCACCGGGCGCGCGGTCTCGTTGATGGCGCCCATGATCGCCAGACCCGCCTCCAGCAGTTCGCCTTTCGCGGCGCGATCGAAGGGGAGGCCGATCGAGTCGAGCTCGACCATGGCGTAGAAGTTGCCGCCGAAGGCGAGATCGTAGCTGACCTCGCCCAGGCCCAGCACCTGCACTCGGGCATCCAGTGCGACCGGGTAGGAGGCCACATTGCGGATCGTGACCGACCGTGCGGCCCCGTCCTGCACGGCCACCTCGGCGACGACCAGCCCGGCCGGGGTGTCCAGCCGGATGGTGGTGACCGGCTCGCTCACCTCGACCATCCCGGTCTCCACGAGCACCGTGGCCACCCCGATCGTGCCGTGACCGCACATCGGCAGGCAGCCGGAGACCTCGATGTACAGCACGCCCCAGTCCGCGTCGGGCCGGGTGGGTGGCTGCAGGATCGCCCCGGACATCGACGCGTGTCCGCGCGGCTCGTACATCAGGAGGGTGCGGACCTCGTCGCTGTTCGCCAGGAACCACTCGCGACGCTCCATCATCGTGGCGCCCGGCATCGCCGCGACGCCCCCGGTGATCACTCGGGTCGGCATCCCCTCGGTGTGGGAGTCGACAGCGTGGAAGACCCGGCGTGCCCTCATCTCAGACCAGCCCGGCCTCGACGGCGGCCTCGGTGGCCGCCCGCACCCGCTCGGCCTGCTCGGCCCGCAGCGGCACCCGCGGTGGCCGGCACGGGCCCCCGTAGCGGCCGACGATATCCATGGAGAGTTTGATCGCCTGGACGAACTCGGTCTTGGAGTCCCACCTCAGCAGCGGGTGCAGGATTCGGTAGAGCGGCGCCGCGGCGTCGAGGTCGGCGGCCACACTGGCCCGGTACAACTCGACGGTGGCCCGCGGGAAGGCATTGGTGTACCCGGCAACCCAGCCCTTGGCCCCGGCCAGGCCCACCTCCAGCACCACATCGTCGGTACCGATGAGTAGGTCGAGATCCGGTGCCAGTTCAGCGATCTCGTAGCTGCGGCGGACATCGCCGGAGAACTCCTTGACCCCGACGATGAGGCCCTCGGCGTGCAGCGTGGCCAGAAGTGCGGGCGTCAGATCGACCTTGGTGTCGATCGGATTGTTGTAGGCGGTGACGGGAAGCCCGGCTGCCGCGACCTGCCGGAAGTGCTCGATGACGGCTCGCTCCTCGGCGCGGTAGGCATTGGGGGGCAGTGCCATCACCGCCTGGGCACCGGCTTCGGCGGCCTGCTCGGCCCACCGCCGGGCCTCCAATGCTCCATACGCCCCGACCCCGGGCATCACGACGAAGCCCTCGGTTGCGGCTTCGACTGCGGTGCGGACCACCCGGGCCCGCTCGTCCGCAGTCAGCGTGGGGTACTCCCCCAGGGAGCCGTTGGGAGCGACTCCGTCAACACCGTTGGCGGCGAGCCAGGCGACATGCTCGGCGTAGGCGTCGAAGTCGACCTGCAGGTCGGGCGTCATCGGCAAGGCGGTCGCGACGATGACGCCATGCCAGGGGCGTCGGACATCGGGGGACGTGGCGGCGGCCGCCACCGCGGATGAAGACATGGATGCTCCAGACGATCGGACCAGAACCTGTTCAGTACAATATCACACACTACTGTTGCCGGCCGAGGGCCGGGGCGCCCCTACACTGGGGGCGCGTGAGTGAGGCCAAGGATGCGAATGACTGCTGAGGACCAGGCTGGACTGCCAGACGCCTGCGGGTCGGTGTCCGGCAACAGGCGGACACCCGGTGCCGGGCTCCCAGGCAAACCGGCGGCATCGCAGCGTGACTCGGGGATGCAGCGTGACTCGGGTGTCCGAGAACCGGCGTCAGCGGGCGCCGGCTCGCCATCGCCGGCATTACCATTCCTGGCCGCCGCACCGGTGACCAGACGCCGAAACCTGCGCGAGGATGTCGCGACCGCACTGCGGGCCGCCTTGGTGGCCGGGGAGATGGATCCGGGCCAGGTCTACTCCGCACCACGGCTGGCCGAGCACTTCGGGGTCTCCGCCACCCCGGTTCGCGAGGCGATGCTGGACCTGGCCTCGGAGGGCCTGGTCGAGGTGGTGCCCAACAAGGGGTTTCGAGTCCTGGAACCCTCCAGCCGCGAACTGGACGACATCACCGCGGTGCGCGCCCTGATCGAGATCCCCACGGTGCGGGCTATCGCCGCCGGCGCAGATGAGCGGGTGCGCGAACGGGTCGAGGCGTTGCGCCCGGTTGCCCGCGAGATCCAGGAGCAGGCCGCGCGCGGCGACCTGATCGCCTACGTCCGGGCCGACCGGCACTTCCACCTCGCCCTGCTGGAACTGGCTGGGAACGACAGGCTGGTGAGCGTGGTGGCCAACCTGCGAGACCGCACCCGCCTGTACGGTCTGCAGGCCCTCGCCGAGCGGGGCGAACTCGCCGGCTCCGCCGGTGAGCACGAGGAGCTCATCGATCGCATCCTGGCCGGGGACGCCGACGGCGCCGCGGCACTGATGGACACGCACATCGGCCACGTACGCGGGGTCTGGGCCGGCATAGCCGAGTAGTGCTGACACACAGGCCAACCGACGAACAACCCTAGGTCACCCTAGGTCGCGTGCCGCGAGCGGGAGATCGCGTCGATGGCCACCGCCAGCAGGATGACCAGACCCAGGATGATGCGCTGGTAGATCGGATCGATCTGGTTGAGGTTGAAGCCGTTGTTCATCATGGCGATGAACAGGGCCCCGGCCATCGTCCGCCACACCGCGCCCGCTCCGCCGGCGATCGAGGTGCCGCCTACCACCACGGCTGCCAGCGCGGTGAAGACGAAGCTGAAGTCGTCGGTGGCCTGAGCGCTCATGCTCTGCGAGGCGTTCACCATCCCGGCCAGAGCGGCGCCGGCCGCCGTCATGACGAACGTCGAGGCGACGATCAGCCTGGTCCGCACCCCGGAGACGATGGCCGCCTCGGAGTTGGCGCCGGTGGCGAACACGTAACGGCCGTAACGGGTTGCGGACAGCAGGATCCAGCACACCGCGACCACCAGCAGCGCCAGCCAGGTCGCCGAGGAGATCCCCAGGATGTGGGTCACGGCGAACGCCCGGAAGTCGCGGGAGGATGGGGTGAGGATGGCCTGGTTGCTGATCAGATAGCCGAAGCCGGTGATGATGTACGAGGTCGCCAGGGTGCTGATGAAGGAGTTGATGCCGACCCGGACGATGAGTGCCGAGTTGAGCACACCGGCAATCGCCCCGGCCAGCACGGCGGCACCCACCGCCAGGATCAGCGACCCGGTGGCCGCCTCCACTTGCAGACCGACCAGCGGTGCGGTGATGTAGACCGCCGACAGGCTGACGTCGAACTGACCGGCGATCAGCACCAGGGTCAACGGTGCCGCCGCGATGAGGATGGGCGCCTGCTGATCGAGCACGTTGCGCACGTTGACCAGGCTGAAGAAGCCGGGCGTGGTCAACGACAGGATGATGAAGAGCGCGACGGCGGCGATCACGATCCCGTACTTGCTGTAGCCCTGCAGCAGTGCCTGCGATCGTGGTTTCGCTTGCACCGGTGCGCTTTTGGTTACGGTCGTCATGACTTGTCCGTCCCAACCCCGCTCGCCTGCCCGAAGGCGAGGCGGGCGATCTCGTGTTCGTTGATGTCGGCTCCGGTCACCTCGCCGACGACCGTGCCCTGCCTCATCACCACCACCCGGTGGGCCAGGCCGATCACCTCCTCCAGTTCGGAGGAGACCAGCAGAACCCCGGTACCCTGAGCCGCTCGTTCGACGATGAGGTCGTAGATCTGTCTCTTGGCGCCGACGTCCACGCCGCGGGTGGGTTCGTCGGCGATCAGCAGCCGGGGGTTCCCGACGAAGGCGCGGGCGAAGAGCACCTTCTGCTGGTTCCCCCCGGAGAGCAGACCGACCGCCAGGTCGCCCGAGGCCGCCTTCACCCCGACCCCGGCCATCTCACGGGCAGTCTCCTCGCGCACCCGGGCACGGTCCACCACCAGCCTGGTGACGAAGCGACGCAGGTGCGGCAGCACGATATTGAGCGAGATCGCGAATCCGAGGAAGAGCCCTTCGGTCTTGCGCGATTCCGGGATCAGGGCGAGCCCTGCGCCGATCGCCTGCGCCGGGTGGGAGAAGTTCACCGCAGCGCCGTTGAGACGGATCTCGCCTTGGGTGCGGGGCAGCAGGCCGTATACCGAACGCACCACCTCTGAGCGTCCCGAGCCGACCAGTCCGGTGATCACGACGATCTCACCCCTGGCCACCGAGAAGGAGACGTCCTCGAAGTGGCCGCGGCTGGCCAGGGCGCGCACCGACAGCAGGGGTTCGGCGGAAGTCGTTGCCGGTGGGGACTTCTCGGGGAAGGCTGCGGTGAGTTCTCGGCCCACCATGCTGGCGATCAGGGAGTGCGGGGTATATCCCGAGCTCTGGCCCTCGTCGACCTTGGTGCCGTCGCGCAGCACCGTGACGGTGTCGCTGACGGCGAGCACCTCGTGCAGGAAGTGCGAGACGAAGACGATGGTCTTGCCGCTGTCGCGCAATCTGCGGAAGATGCCCATCAAGGTCTGCGCCTCATGGGTGGCCAGCCGGGCGGTCGGTTCGTCCATCACGATGACATCGCAGTCGCGCGCGATCGCCCGCAGGATCTCGACCTTCTGCTGGTCGGCGATGGACAGGGACCCGACCAGTGCGCGCCCGTCGAGGGTGATCCCGGTGTCGCGGATCAGGTCGGCGAATCTGGCCTGGAGTTGCCGGGTGCGCACGAACGGGCCGGTGTGTGCCTCCGAGCCGAGGTAGATGTTGTCGATGACAGAACGGGTTTCGACCAGGGCGATCTCCTGGGCGACGATGGTGATCCCGTGGGCGAGGGCCTCTCGCGGGGTTGGGAAGGACACCTCCTCGCCGTCCAGCAGAATCCGGCCGGCGTCGGCGTGATAGACGCCGGCCAGGATCTTGCCCAGGGTCGACTTGCCGGCACCGTTCTCACCGACGAGTGCGTGGATGGTGCCCGGCGCGATGTCGAGGCTGACCTCGCGCAGGGCGTGCACCCCCTCGAAGGACTTGCTGATGTTCCGCAGCGAGATCGCCGGGGTGGGCATCGTCGATCAGCCCTGCCATTGGGCGGTGAACTTGTCCACGTTCTGGGACGTGATCAGGCCGTCGTCGACGAGTTGGGTGGTGACGTCGATGCCGCCGTCATCCTGCCCGTCGAGGGCGTGCATCATCGCCTCGAAGGCGACGTGGCCCTCGGTCACCGGCGCCCCGGCGACATCGGCGTACCAGGTGCCGTCGCGGACGCCCTCGATGGCCGGCGCGGAGCCGCCCACGCCGATGAGTTTGACGTCGGTGATACCAGCGTCGTGCAGGGCGATCACCGAGCCACGGATCTGCTGGTCGCCGGTGCCGGCCAGCACGTTGAAGTGCGGGTGCGCCTGGATGATGTCCTGGGTGACCTTGCGGGGCTCGTCGGTGCCCAGGTAACCGCCCTCGCCCTCGGCGACCACGGTGATCGCCGGGTTGGTGGCGATCTGCTCGTCGAAGCCGGCGCGCACGGCGGAGTCCAGGGGCGAGCCCTTGGCGCCGTACATGAAGACCACGTCGCAGGGGTTGACCCCTTCACACGCTTGGACGGTGAGCTTTCCGAGCCGGGTTCCGGTTGCCTGGGGCGGGGCGAGCACCGAGGCCGAGACGCCTTCGACCTGCGGGTCGGCGGTGGTCAGGTCGGTGCCGATGATCTGGTTCAGGACGACCACCTTCAAGCCGGCCTGGATTGCGGACTCGACGGCAGGGGCCGCCCCGACCCCGTCGATCGTGGCGATGAACACCCCGTCGTACCGGCCGCTGGCGATGACATCCTGCATCTGCTTGGCCGCCACCCCGGGCTCGAACTTGGCGTCGAAGGTGACGATCTCGGCGTTGTTCTTCGCAGCGTCCTGCTGCATGGCGTCCAATGACGCGGTGAGCCAGGTGTTCGCCGAGCTCGCCGACAGGAACGCCAGGCGCACCGGCTGCGAGCCGTCCGGGCTGGAGGTGTTGGCGCCCTGGGTGACGGCGCAGGCGCTGAGCAGCGCAGCGGCCGAGAAGGCCAGGGCCAGGCGACGGGCGGAGGTGAACAGGTGAGTCATGCGTGCTCCTGACAGGCGGCGGGTCGGCCCCGATGGTGCCCATCACGGTAGGAGCGCCGGACGAGGAGTCGACGGTGCACTTCGCACACCCGCGGCGCATGGAGGCAGCGGGTCGACTACCGCTACGCCTGCAGCGCCCCGTCCAGCCAGTCCACCACGGGCGTCACCACGCGCCAGTCCTCGCGCACCGTGGCCAGCACGTCGCCGCGCAACCCGGTCAACGTCCGATCGTAATGACGACTGACGTGCAGAGCCTTGTGCCGCAGCAGTTCGATCTGCGGATGGTCCCTGGGGTAGCCGCGCGGTGCTGTCCGGACCTGCTCCCCGCCGCGTTGCCATCCCTTCGGCAACGCCCCGATCAACTCCGCCAGGGTGGAGCCGTCCCGGGTCACCTGCTCACGAAAGGCCTTCAGGTGCGGGGGATCCGCGGCATAGAACCCGCCCCCGGTCATCAACCCGTCGGCGCTGACCTGGACGTACCAGCCCAAGGCCGGGCCCACCGCGACGTAGGCGCCCTGATGGGTCTTGTACGGGGACTTGTCCGCGCTGAAGCGCACATCCCGGTGCGGGCGGAACACCTTCGCCTCGCCGAACTCCTCGGCCAAGCCGTCCAGCAGGTCACGCATCGGCTGCATCACCAGGGAGTCGTACTCGCCCTTGCGCGCGGTCCAGAAGGCCTTGGAGTTGTCCTCCTCCAGGTCCGCGTAGAAGTCGAAGGTGGCCAGGCTGAACTCACCCATCGGGTGACTCAGCCGTTGCCGCGCAGGTGCGCCACCAGAGCGGCCCGCACCTTCTCCTCCGCCTCCAAGTGCGGAGAGTGCCCCACCCCCGGGAGGGCGACTTCGGTGTAGTGGCCGCCGGCTGCGGCGTAGCCGTCCAGCACGGCCCGGGTCTGGGTGACCATCGGCTGGGGCGGTACCTCGTCCTGCCCGGGCCATCCGGGCACGTAACCGAGGGAACCGAGGGTGGCCAGGTCGAAGAACGAGGTGTCCGAGACGATCTGATCGGCCTCCCCGCGAATCCACAGGATCGCCGGCTTCGGCTCCACGTCCACCAGGGCGTCCAGCCGCAGGTGGGTGGGGGCCATCGCGTTGAGCACCCCGCGCTTACCGGGTGCGGCGCCGGGCCAGTTGGGTGAGGTCTGGGCGTCGCCCGGGTAGTTGCCCTCCCCGGTGACCGTGGTGAGCATGGACGCCAGCCACATGTCCTCGTCCGGGTAAGGCTCGGGGGTGGGCGCGATGTAGAAGCCGCGCAGGGTGGCTCGCGGGGAGGCCGACTCGGGCGCACCGTCGTCGCCGCGGACGCCGTCTGCGTCGCCGCCGGCGACCAGCTCGATGAACCGCGGGTTGGCCCCACCCGCTCCGGCGCCCGCGCCGTCGGGGAAGGTGAGCTCCCCGTCCCGGCCCTTGGTGCCGCCGAAGCCGTACGGGGACACCGGATTCTGCAGGGTGGCGGTGGTGACCCGATCGGGCGCGTCGATGATGGCCTGCATCACCACGCCCCCGCCCATCGACCAGCCGAACAGCGCGACCCGGTCCAGGCCCAGGGCATCCACGCTCGCCCAGACGTCGTCGCTGAAGTCCCGCAGACCGCGGGTGGCGTCCACCGGCTTGGCTTCGGTGCCTCCGAAGCCGCGTAGGTCGACGGCGATCGGGCGCACGTCGTGGGGTAGGTCGAGCATCAGCCGCTGGTAGAACAGCGAGGACGAGCAGTTGCCGTGGATGAGGATCAGTGGCAGGCCACCGGAATCCGACGTTCGCCGTAGCACCCGGACCTTGAGCCGGTCGGTGTCGAGATCGACGGCCTCAATGCCGTCGAGAAGGTGGTCACTCACAGGTCTGTTCCCTCCAGCAGATCGGTGACGAGCGCCGCAACGGGTGAGCGTTCCGACCGAACGAGCGTAACGTGCGCGAATAGCGGGTGGCCCTTGAGGCGCTCGATCACCGCCGCGACCCCGTCGTGACGGCCCACCCGCAGGTTGTCCCGTTGCGCCACGTCATGGGTGAGCACCACCCGGGAGGACTGCCCGATCCGGGAGAGGACCGTGAGCAGCACGTTGCGTTCGAGTGACTGGGCCTCGTCCACGATGACGAAGGAGTCGTGCAGCGAGCGTCCCCGGATATGGGTCAGTGGCAGCACCTCCAACAACCCACGATCCAGCACCTCCTCCACCACCTCCTGACTCACCAGGGCGCCGAGGGTGTCGAAAACCGCTTGCGCCCAAGGGTTCATCTTCTCGGCCTCGCTGCCGGGCAGATAGCCCAGGTCTTGGCCGCCGACGGCGTAGACCGGTCGGAAGACCACGACCTTGCGGTGTTCGCGGCGCTCCATCACCGCTTCGAGCCCGGCGCACAGGGCGAGCGCGGACTTGCCGGTACCGGCGCGTCCGCCCAGGGAGATGATGCCGATCTCGGGGTCCAGCAGCAGGTCGATGGCGATCCGTTGCTCGGCGGAGCGGCCGTGCACTCCGAAGACGTTCCGGTTGCCACGCACCAGCTGCACCGACTTGTCGACGCCCACCCGCCCGAGAGCCGATCCGCGTGAGCTCAGCATCACCAGGCCGTTGTGGACGGGCAGGTCGGCGGCGGTGTCGACCGCCACCGAGCCGTCGGCGTACAGCGCGTTCATCTGTTCGTCGGTGATGGCGAGTTCGGTGAGACCGGTGTAGCCGGATTCCACGGCCTGCTCGGCCCGGTACTCCTCCACGCCCAGCCCCACCGCCGAGGCCTTGACCCGCATCGGCAGGTCCTTGCTGATCACCGTGACGTCCCGGCCTTCGGCGGCCAGGTTCTTGGCCACCGCCAGGATCCGGGTGTCGTTGTCGTTGAGCCGGAAACCTGCGGGCAGCGCCGCCGGATCGGTGTGGTTGAGTTCGACGCGCAGCGTGCCCCCGTGATCGCCGACCGGGACCGGGTCGTTGAGCCGGCCGTGCTCGACCCGCAGGTCGTCCAGCAGGCGCAAGGCGGACCTGGCGAAGTAGCCGAGTTCGCTGTGGTGCCGCTTGGCCTCCAGTTCACTGATGACCACCACCGGAAGCACCACCTCGTGCTCGGCGAAGCGCATCAGTGCCCGCGGGTCGGACAACAGAACCGAGGTGTCCAGGACGTACGTGCGCACCCCGTCGATGCGCGACGCGTCGTCGCCGGACGCGGTGGCGGGCAGGCCCTGAGGCGGCTGAGGAGAGGAATGCTCGAGCACGGACGCTCCCTGCCGGGCGCTCACCGCACCCGGATGGTCGGGTACTGCTGCGGAAGGCTCGGCGGGCGCCGGGCCCATGCCTTCACGCTAACCCTCCGCGATGCCGGGACGCCGCATCGGCCAGGCGTGTCCTGACCGAAGGGCGACCCGGCGGCTGCGAATCAGGCCTTGCCAGCCTTGGGGGCTCGCGCCCAGTCGAGCGCATAATCGGCCACGGCCTCCCAGCCGGGTTCGCCGCAGGTGAAGTGACAGCGCCCGGCGAACTCCTGGTAGGCGGTGATCGCCTGAGAGTGCTTGACATGCTTGGCGTAGTTCTCGCGCTGGACGGCCGGCGGCAGGATGTGGTCGTTGCCACCGGCGATGAACAGCAGTGGCGCGCGATCGTCGTTGGCGAAGTTCACCGTCATCGACGAGTGCGGCGCCACGTTGGCGAAACCAGCCTCGAACAGCATCCGCCCCGAGACCGGAATCGCGTACCGGTCGTAGACGGCTTGGGACTCCTCGACGCTGAGGTTGTTCGTGAAGGCGTAATGCAGCTGTTCGGGGGTGATCGGAACCGCGCGGGAGCGGTTGGCGGGATTCTTCAGCACCGGGAAGGTCGAGCGGATCTGAGTCAGCGGCAGAGCCTTGACTCCCTTGACCCCGGCGCCGTCGATCGACACGCCCGCCGAGCCGAGACCGGCGTCCAGCAGGAGTTGGACGAAGGCTCCACCGAAGGAATGGCCCATGATGATCGGCTTGGTGTCCAGCTCCTCGATCACTCCGGTGAGATGATCGACGATGTCGCGCACCGCTAGCCCGGCCAACGGGGACGGATCCCGACGGATCGCCGCCACCCCGGCCTCGCCCTGGCCGACCCCGGGATACCCCGGAGTGAGGACTCGCAGCCCGGCCTGTTCGAAGCGGGGGACCCAGTGTTCCCACGACAGCGGAGTCATCCACAGGCCGTGAATGAGAACTACGGTGTCCGGTGCGCTGGTTGAGCTCATTTAGCTTCCTATCTTCTGTTGGGTGGAATCGGTTGCAGGACAGGGCTCTTCGAGTGTGGGACAGGGTTATTGGAGTTGGACGAGATGCTTTATGGGAGGGCTAGTCCGGGCTAGTCCGGTATTTGCGGGCCTCGCAGCCGGACGGCTTCCAGGGCGAGCAAGACCAGGGCGGCCTCGACCGGGTCGCTGACATCCAGCCCGGTGAGCTCCTTGAGCCGCCCAAGCCGGTACCGGACCGTATTGCGGTGCAGGTGGTGGGTCTGCGCCACGGTAGAGGTCGATCCACCGGCTTCGAACCACGCCCTGGCCGTGCCGAGCAGGGTGGACGCGTCGGGCTCGCCACGCTCGATCACCGGTGCCAGCACCTGGCGGATCTGCGCCGCCGCGGCGGGCGCCTCGGCCAGCAGGACCGCGAGCGGACGGTCTGTGAACCGCAGAACCTGCGGGTGATCGGAGGTGGCGGCACAGGCCAGCCGGGCCTGACGCAGGGCAGGTGGGGCCGACTGCAGGTTCGCGAAGGTCGCACTGATACCGACCCGGGCGCCGGCCGCCTCAAACTGGCGCACCAGCGCGGTCAGTCCGAAACCTACCCGCAGGGCGACCACCCCCTCGTGACGGACCGTGCTCAGGCGCCACGCCGACTGCACGTGATGCCGGGCCAGGATCTGCTCGATGTCGGGCAGAGCCTCTACCCCGGGGGTCTCGCACTCGCCCGAAACCACGACGAACTCGGTGCCACGCAGGTCCAGGACGGAGGCCGCCGACCAGTCACTCTCGGTTCCGGTGCCGGCGCCGTCGAGCAGCGCAGCCACCACGGTGGCGCGTCTGTCGTGCTCGCGACGGGCTCGGTCCAGCAGGACCTGCCGGTAGGACTCACTCGCGGCGGCGGCGAAGTCATCGCTGATGGTCCAGATGTCCGCACCGGCCCGCAGCAGATCGGCGCTGGTCGCCTCGTCGGCGTGGTCGAGCAGCACCTCCCAGATAAAACGGCCACCGACCCGAAAGGCTTCGAGCATCATTGCGTATGGCACACCCTGGCCGGCCCTGCGTCGACCGGTCTGGCGCGAGGCCTCCAGGCCCTGCTCGTCCACCCCGGTGACGGTGCCCAGCACGCCGCGCACATTCTCCCGGCACGACTGCAGAAGGTCCTCGTCACTGACCAGGTGGTTGTTCACATAGGCGGGAACCTGCGCATGGATCCGCTGCGTCATCCCCCAGGCCACATCGTCGCTCTCTGGCAACAAGGCTGTGCACAGGCCTTGCACCGATGCGGCGAAGATGGGGTTTGGCACGTGCGGAGAGTACCCCAGTTATGCAATCGCACAAGTGGGCCTGGGCGGAGTGTGGGCCAACGCCCGATGCGCCACAGCACAGGACCGAGAGAGGCTGATCTCATCCCCCGCAGCAGCCACGAAGGAGTGAGCATGAACCTCGTCAGACTCTTCCTCGACTCGGCAGAGCGAAGCCCGCAGCGGCCTGCGGTGCGCCTGGGCGCGCAGACGCTCAGCTACGCGGACCTGGCGGACCGGAGTGCTCGCACCGCCGGGCTGCTGGGTTCGCGGGGCCTGCAGCCGGGTGAGCGGGTGGCCATCATGGTGCCGAACATCCCCGAGTTCGCTGTGGCCTACTACGGCGTCCTGCGCGCTGGAGGTGTGGTCGTACCGATGAATCCGCTGCTGAAGTCTCGCGAGATCGCCTACTACGTGGACAATTCCGGAGCCCGGCTGGTCTTCGCAGCGGGGGCCGCGGTGGATCAGGCTCGGGCAGGCACGGACGTCGAGGTGATCGACGTCGGCCCCGAACTCACCCAGGCACTCGATCAGGTCGTTGCTTCCCCGGACGTGGTCGAGCGTGAGCCGTCGGACACGGCCGTCATCCTCTACACCTCGGGCACCACCGGACACCCCAAGGGTGCCGAACTCACCCACTCCAGCCTGACCCGCAATGCGGAGGTCACCCAGTCCGATCTGCTCCGCCTGCAGCCGGGCGAGGTGGTCTTCGGCGGCTTGCCGCTGTTCCACTCGTTCGGCCAGACGGTGACTCTCAACGCGACTCTCTCCGCCGGCGCCACCACCGTCCTGCTGCCCCGCTTCGACGCCCAGGCGGCCCTCGATCTCGTCTCGTCGCAGGAGGTCGCCGTCTTCGCGGGTGTGCCAACGATGTACTCGGCCCTGACCGGGTTGAGCGAGGTGCCGGACCTGCCGCGCCTGCGGATGGCGGTGTCCGGCGGCGCCGCCCTGCCGGTCGAGGTACTGGCCCGCTTCGAGGACCGGTTCGGCTGCCCTCTGCTGGAGGGATACGGCCTGTCTGAGACCTCGCCGGTGGCGTCCTTCAACCGCACCGGCGGACGCCGCAAGGTGGGCTCGATCGGTCTACCGGTGACCGGGGTGCAGATGCAGGTCGTCGACGACAACGGGGTACCGGTAGCCGAAGGAGAGGTAGGTGAGATCGCCATCCGGGGGCATAACGTGATGAAGGGCTACTGGAACAAGCCCGACGAAACCGCCGCGGTAATGTCCGACGACGGCTGGTTTCGCACCGGAGATATCGGCCGCACGGACAGCGACGGCTTCTTCTTCATCGTGGACCGCAAGAAGGACCTGGTGATCCGCGGAGGCTTCAACGTCTACCCACGCGAGATCGAGGAGGTGCTCTACGAGCACCCGGACGTGGCCGAAGCGGCGGTCATCGGGATACCGCACGCCGAACTCGGGGAGGAGATCGGGGCCGCCGTCGTGCTGCGACCGGGGTCCGACGTCGCCGTCGACGACCTGCGCTCATTCGTCAGGGAGCGAGTGGCGCCGTACAAGTACCCGCGCGTGGTCTGGCTGCTGGACTCACTCCCCAAGAGTTCCACGGGGAAGGTCCTCAAGCGTGAGATCGTGCCTCCCGCGACGCAGTCGTAGCCGGGACGGTTCGGCGGGCATCCCTGATGGCCAGCACTATCAGGGTGAGCAGCAGGATTGCCAACAGCAACCAGACCAGCAGGACCGCGTCCGGGGCCCAGCGCCAGGCGGTGATCAGGCCGGTCCCGAAGACTGCCGGCACCCCCCACGCGCCGGCCGCGACCACTCCGAGGGCCAGCGCGAGGTAGGCCAGCAGCCGGAGCCGGACGGCAGCCGGGGCGAGCTGGCGGCGACGCCCTCGGACCGTTGATCGCATCGCGAGGACGAAGCCGATGACCGCCGCCCCCAGCGCTGCCAGCAAGGTGCCCAGCAGCGGCATGGGTGTGGATGCCGAGGCGCCCTCGGACACCTGGCCGGCCAGCCTGGCGTTGACGAACTGTGTGACGGCCGAGTCGTAGCCGGTGGCCTCGAGTTCGCCGTACCGGTTCGACAGCACGATCCAGGCGCGTTGCTGGCTGGGCGCCATCAGCACATGCGTGTAGTACCCGGGCACGGCACCCGAGTGCCGGACCACGCCGACCTGCTCCCCGCCTACCTCGCGCACCTCGCGGAACCAGCCGTCGCAGTACTCGGCTCCCCAGCCGGTGTCGGCGCACGTACTGCGCCGCGCGATCGAGTCCGGTGCCTGGCTGACCTGATCCTCGAGTTGCCAGGCCACATAGGCCTGCAATTGCTCGCCCGAACCCGCCAGGTAGCCATAGCCGATGCCCGCGGTGTCCACCCCGACCGTGATCGGCATCGGCCGGGTGAAGAACGGGACGTGACCTGCCGGAATCGCCTCATACCCGGCCGGGTCGGCGATGAAGGCGCCCGCGCCGACGGGCGCACCGACCTCCTGATCGACCGCCTCGGGATAGGAACCCCCGGTGACCTGCTCGACGACCGCCTGCACCAGCAGGTAGTTCAGGCTCGAGTACACGAACTGTCCCCGTTGCCCCAACGGCTCCTGCGCCACCTGCGGCACCCTGGCCAAGGCGGGCTCGCGATCGCCCCACCGGTCGGTCAGGCTCAGATCGTTCGGCAGACCAGAGGTGTGCGTGACGAGATCGCTGACGAGCACGCCGTTGCGCTCCAGCTCGGTGCCCTCCAGGCCAGGCAGGACGCTGGCCACGGGCGTGTCCAGGGACACGATGCCTTGCTCGTCAAGCCGGGAAAGAGTCAGCGCAGCAAAGGATTTCGATACCGAACCCCACACGAAGGGGGTGCTCGGGCCTATCGGACGCCCGTCGCCATCCTGACCCAGATAGGTGACCTCGGCCGCGCCGGCCGCCAGCTCGATCACCGCCAGGCCCGGGGCACGAAGATCGCTCTGAAGTCGCTCGGCCGCCACCGGCAAGGGCTCGGCCTGCCGAACCACGACGGCCTGTTCCTGCGGCGGAGCCGACGTCGCAGCCGCCGACGACGGACCCGCCAGGCCTGCGGCGAGCAGGCACCACAGCACAGCGAAGGCAGCGACTCCGATGCGCACGCGACCGCCTCCGGCACCCCTGGGCGTGGACCAGCAACCGCTCACCGGAGGGACCCTAACCGACTGCCCAGGCGGTGGGGCGTCAGCGTCGCCCGACGAGGTCCCGGCCGATGATCTCGCGCATGATCTCGTTGGTGCCGCCGTAGATGCGCTGCACCCGGGCGTCGGTGAAGGCCCGCGCGATCGGGTACTCGAGCATGTAACCGTAGCCGCCGAAGAGTTGCAGGCACCGGTCCAGCACCCGGCCCTGCATCTCACTCGCGGCGTACTTGGCCTTGGCGGCGTCCACCGCGGTGAGGTCACCGGCGTTGAGCGCCAGGGCGCAGGCGTCCAGGTAGGCCTGCTGCACCTCCATCTGGCAGGTGAGATCCGCCAATTCGAAACGGGTGTGCTGGAAGTCGGCGATCGGCTTGCCGAAGGCCTGCCGCTGCTGGGTGTACTCCAGGGTCCATTCCAGGCCCGCCTTGGCGCTGGCCACGGCCTGGGCGGCGATGCTCAGCCGTTCCGTCGGTAGATGCTTCATCAGCTGGCGTAGACCGCCGCCGACGGTACCGAGCAGATTCTCCCGTGGCACGAAGACGTCGGTGAAGGAGAGTTCGGCGGTGTCCTGGGCGGGCAGGCCGACCTTGCGCAACTGGCGCCCGCGTTCGAAGCCCTTCATTCCCTCCTCGATCACCAGCAGGGTGAAGGCGTCCGAACCGCCGGCCGGATCGGTGCGCACGACGGTGACCACCCCGTCGGCCTGGATACCCGAGGAGATGAAGGTCTTGGCGCCGTTGACCACCCAGCCGCCGTCCACCTCGGTCGCCGACGTGCGGACCCCGCGCAGGTCGCTGCCGGTGCCGGGCTCGGTCATCCCGACGGCCATCAGGTACTCGCCGGCGCTCATCGGCACCAGCCAGCGCTTCTTCTGCTCCTCGTCCCCCAGGCTCACCACGTAGGGGGCCAGGATGTCGTCCTGCAGACCAAAACCGAGGCTGAGTGCGGCGGCTCCGGCCCGAGCCAGTTCCTCGCAGACCACGATCCGGTAGCGGTAATCATTCACCCCGGCCCCGCCGTACTCGGCCGGGCTGGTGAGGCCGAGCAGGCCCTGGGCGCCCGCGGCCTCCCAGACGTCGCGCCCGATCCGGCGATCGGAATCCCACTGCTCCACGTTCGGGGTGACGGTTCGTGCGACGAACTCACGCACTACCGCCCGGAAGTCCTCATGGTCTGAATCGAACAATGTGCGCTTCATCGCGTCAGGATAGTTACCGGGTTCCGGGCTGGGCCAGGGGGCTTGCCACGAGATCGGGACGTTCTCACCTGCCGGACGTGACCGGAAGACACGGCCAGGCCGGGGCGAAGCCTTTTCTGCACAGCACACAACTGTGTACCCCCGCACGGCGCCGGTGATTGCATCGATGCATCGGCCGGAGAACGGCCAACCCCGATTACCGCACTCGAGGAGGAGTATCCCCATGCAGTACTTCCAGGATGGCTACCGCAGCGGCGACCCCCGGATCCGCCCCGCGGCCCCCGGACACGACGGCGAGCAGGGCCCGCTGCCCACCGAGGTCGACGTGCTCATCGTCGGCAGCGGCCCGGCCGGGCTGCTGCTGGCCGCCCAGCTGAGTGAGTTCCCCGAGATCGTCACCCGGGTGGTCGAGAAGGCGGACGGCCCGCTGGAGGTGGGCCGGGCGGACGGCGTCAACTGCCGGACCGTGGAGATGTTCGAGGCCTTCGGCCTGAGCGCGGCGATGCTGGCCGAGGCCTACTGGGTCAACGAGACCCACTTCTGGGGGCCCGGCAGCAAGGCCGACGGCCTGACCCGGCTCGGCCGGGTGCAGGACGTGCGCGACGGGCTCTCGGAGTTCCCGCACGTCATCGTCAACCAGGCCCGGCTGCTGGACTTCCTGCTCGGGCACATGGGCAACTCCCCCAGCCGGCTGTCGGTGGACTACAGCACCGAGGTGGTGACCCTCAAGCCGCCGGCCGTCGAGGGGGAACGCACTGTGGTGACGCTTCGCCAGGGCGGCCCGGACGGCTCCGAGGTCACTGTGGCCGCCCGCTACGTGGTGGGCTGCGACGGCGCGCACTCCCGGGTGCGCCAGGGGATCGGCCGGACCCCGGTCGGGCACGGTCAGGACAAGGCCTGGGGCGTCATGGACATCCTCCCGATCACCGACTTCCCCGATATCCGGTTCAAGTGCACGATCCAGTCCGGCTCCGGCGGCAACATCCTGCTCATCCCCCGCGAGGGCGGCCACCTGGTGCGGCTGTACGTGGACATGGGTGAGATCGCCCCGGACGCCTGGCTCAGCGCCGACGACGTACTCGACCGGGCCCGTGCGGTGCTCGCCCCGTACTCCCTCGACGCAGCCGAGGTGGCCTGGTACTCGGTGTACCGGGTCGGCCACCGGGTCACCGACAAGTTCGACGACGCCGAGGACGGCCGCACCCCAGCTGTTTTCGTCGCCGGCGACGCCTGCCACACGCACACCGCCAAGGCCGGTCAGGGGATGAACGTCTCGATGCAGGACACCTTCAACCTGGGCTGGAAACTGGCCGCGGTGCTGCAAGGACGCAGCCCGGCGAGCCTGCTGCACACGTATAACGACGAGCGGCACGTCATCGCCGAGAACCTCATCGACCTCGACACCCGCTGGTCCGCGGCGATCGGGGCGGCGCAGGCCGATGCCGACGATCCGGCGACCGCCCTGTCCGAGGTGCAGCGTCAGTTCGTCACCAATGGCGAGTTCACCGCCGGCTTCGCCACCCACTACACCCCCGCCCTACTCACCGGCGACGACACCCACCTGCACCTGGCCACCGGCTTCCCACCCGGCCGTCGGTTCCACTCCGCCGAGGTGATCCGCCTCGGCGACGCCAAACAGGTCCACCTGGGCCACGTGCACCGGGCAGACGGCCGGTGGCGGCTCTATGCCTTCGGTGACATGGTCGACCCGCGCGGGGCTGGGTCACGGCTCGGCGAGCTCATGGACTTCCTCGCCTCGGATGCCTCTCCGGTGGCCAGGTACACCCCGGCCGGTCAGCCGGTGGACGCGGTCTTCGATGTGCGGGCGATCATCCAGCAGTCGCATCTGGACGTGGACTGGGCGGACATGCATGACTTCCTCAAGCCGCGCACGGCGAAGTTCGGGCTGGTCGACTACGAGAAGGCCTTCGCTCCCGTTCCTGGAGCCGGAGACAATATCTTCGACCAACGCGGAATCGACCGTGGGTCAGGCGCTCTCGTCGTGGTAAGGCCGGACCAGTACGTCTCGTTGGTGCTGCCCCTGGACGGATTCCAGGAACTGTCGGACTTCTTCGCGGGGTTCATGCTGCCCGCCTGACGTCACACCACGGCGCTGGTCGAGGGCGATGCCGAGCCGATGGATCGGTCCTGGCGGTACTCCTGAGGACTCACCCCGTACCGCTTCTTGAAGGCGGTGCTGAAGCTGAACGAGGAGCCGTAGCCGATGCGACGTGCGATGGCACCGAGGGTGAGTTCCTCGTCGCGGAGCAGGTCGGCACCCACCGCCAGTCGCCATTCGGTGAGGTATGCCATCGGCGAGGTGCCGACCGCCTCGGTGAACCGCCGGGCCATCGCGGCCCTGGAGACGCCGGCCCGGGTGGCCAGTTCGGCGACCGTCCAGGGCCGCTCCGGGTGCTCGTGCACCGAGCGGAGCACCTCGGCCACCACCGGGTCACTGCGGGTACGCAGCCAGCCGGCCGCGCCGTCGTCCTGGGACGCCCAGGTACGCAGGGTGTTGATCAGCAGCAGATCCAGCAGCCGGTCGAGCATGCCGCCTTGACCCACGTCGTCGTGGGTCAACTCCTGGTTGAGCAGGCTCACCAACTCCGGCGCCGGGTTGTGCACCACCAGCCACGGCGGAACCGAGCCCAGCAACAGCCGCCCCACCTCACCGTCATGGCGGTAGGTGCCCACCAGCATCTGATCCCCTCCGGCCGGGTCGTTGCCCCAGACGCGGATCCCCGACGACATCTCGGCGGACAGGTCGCGACCGTCCGAGCCGGCACAGGCCTGCCCGGCCCCGATGGTGATGTCCGCCTCGTCGTCGGGATGGGTGGACAGCGAGTACGGCGTGGGTGATCGGACCAGCAGCACGTCGCCAGGTTCGAGCAGCTGGGCCTGGTCGCCGTCGGGACGGAACCACGAGCGTCCACTCAGCTGCGGCATCAGGGTCAGCGGAGCCTCGTCGCTGATCCGGATGGCCCACGGTGGGCTCATCACCACGCGCATGAGGAAAGCACCGCGGGCGCGAGGCGCATCTAACAAATCGGACAGGAGGTCCATGGGGTCAACAGTAGACGGCGGCGTATGCCCGTGATCCTTCGAGCCATGGCCCGTCCCACCGCGATCGCCTGAAATAGAGAGGTAGGAGTTGCGCAGAAAGGCGAAGGCGCGAGCGCTTTCGCACCGGTCGACCGGGTCTGCGCGCACCAACCAGCAAGGTGGGAAAGAAAGGGAATGGACATGGCACTCGGCACGATCTTGACCGCAGCTGCGGCCGTCGGCTCGGCGATCGCAGGCGGCGTCTACGCGAACTTCTCCGCCCGCGTGATGCCGCGGCTGGCGGAACTGCCCGATCCGCAAGGCATCTCGACGATGCAGCAGTTCAACCGGACCGCGGTCCAAGCGCCCTTCATGACGGTGTTCTTCGGCTCGGCGGCACTCAGCGTCGCGGTGATCACCCGAGTGCTGCGACGTCCGGAGCGGGCCTGGTTCGACTGGCTGGCCGTCGGCGGCAGTGCCCTGTACCTGATGGGTTTCGTGGTGACGATCGTCTACAACGTGCCGCGCAACGACCGGCTCGCGGCCGTGGACGCGACCAGCCTGCCCGCCATCCAGGTCTGGCACGACTACCTCAGGGAATGGACCTCGGCGAACTCGGTGCGTGCCGCGATGTCCCTGATCGGGGCCGCCGCGCTCGGCCTGAGCGCCGTGGTGCTCACCCGAGCAGACTGAGCAACGGATCCGGCACGGGCACCACTGGGCGGAGAACTGGGCTTGAGCAGCAGGACCACCGCGGTGCATGATCGCCGCCTGACCCCGGCACCCGGAACGGGGTCGTCCGGAGGCCAGCGGTGACCCAGGACCGTCCGTTCAAGCAACTGCCGCCCTATGCCATCACCAGCGTGGACAACGCCCTGCGGACCGCCACCATGCTGCAACTCGAGGGGCCGTTGACGGTCAGCGAGATCGCGCAGCGGCTCGGGGTGGCCGCCTCCACCGCCCACCGGTTACTGGCGATGCTGGTCTACCGCGACTTCGCGGTGCGCGGATCGCATCGCACCTATCGGGTGGGCCCGGTGCTGGAGTTACCCGGATACCGTCGCACCGACTTCCCGCGGCTGCGCGCGGCCGGGCTGCCGCATGTGCGTCGGCTGGTCGAACTGCTCGACGAATCGTGCAATCTCATCGTCCGGGTGGGGGCCCGGGTACGGTTCATCGCCTGCGTGGAATCGGGTCAGGCACTGCGGGTCTGTTCCCGGGAGGGAATGGCCTTCCCAGCCCACCGCACCTCCGTCGGTCTGGCTCTGTTGGCCCAGCTGGAACCGGATCAGCTGGCCGCGCTGTATCGAGGAGGGAGTGTGAGTCAACGGGCACGTGTCGTCGAGGGCGCTCGGCCGGGCGAGGACCCGCTGTCGGATGACGACACGGTGCTGGCTGACGACGCGGTGCTGGCTGACGACACAGGGCTGGCTGACGACACAGGGCTGCCTCACGACACAGTGCAGGCCCACGACAGGGTGCTGGCCGACGACACGGAACGACTGGATCTGGACCGGCTGATCCGCGACCTGGCCGTGGTCCGGCGCAGCGGTTTCGCGGTGAACAACGGCCTGTCCGAGCGCGGCGTGGTGGCGATCGGCGTGCCGATCCGCGGGGCTGCCGCCGACCTGTCCGCCGGGCTGTCGGTCAGCATTCCCGACGCCCGCTACGACAAGCACCGGCTGCCACGGATCGTGGCCACCCTCAAGGCTGCTGCCGAATCGCTGGAGCGGGACCTGACCCGCAGAACGTGAGGCTCGACAGTGTTCATCCGTCCCGGTGAACACTTTCGCGTCCCTGGGACGCCTGTGGGTACACCGGAGGGTGGGAACCGAGCCTCAGTTCAGAACCGAGACTCAGTTCAGGCCAGGATCGCGATCGGGCGCCGGACTGGGACTCGGACTGGGGCCAAGGTCCGGGTGAGGGCCATACCCACCCGCAGCGACCTCGGGCGGCGCCATCTCGCGACGCCAGCGGCCCTGGATGTGGCCGCTCCGGCGAGCCAGCAGCAGCAGCCAAACCCCCGCTGCCAGCCCGATCGCGACGGACACCACCGAGCCCTCGATGCCCATCGAACCACCGGTCAGCCAGTCCGGACCCTGCATGGTCGAGGTCAGCAGGCCACCCGCACCCATGCCGGAGCCGGAGACGTTGATGGAGAAGATGCCCGCCTGGGAGAAGTTCCAGCCGATGTGAATGCCGATGGCCAGCCAGAGGCGGCGGGTGAGCAGGTAGGCGGCCCCGAGCAGCAGCCCGGCCTCGATCGCGATAGCAACAGCCCCCCACACGCTGCTGCCCGGATTCGTCAGGTGCACCAGCCCGAACAACAGGGAGGTGGATACCAGAGCCACGACGCTGCCGAATCTCTTGTCCAGCAGCCGAACCAACACACCCCGGAAGAAGATCTCCTCGGCGAAGCCGGCACCGACGCCGATCGCGAGACCGGCCAGCAGCCCGGCGCCCAGATGAAATCCGGTCACTCGGTACCCCCCGAGCATTGCCACGATCGCCACGGACAGACTCATCAGGCCGATACCCAGGCCCACGCCCACCCCGAGTTCCAGCGCGCCGCGAGGACGGCCAAGTTCGAGCGCCGGGCGCTTGACCAGCCACCGCATCATGAGCAGGAAGAGCGCTACGGACACGATGGCCTGGACGAACAGCCCGACGGTCAGGCCCGGCCACATGGCCATCGCCGTCTCGGGGGTCAGGTCATGGTGATAGGCGGCGTTGACGCCCACGGCAACCAGCCCCGCGGCACCGTTGGCCACCAGGAAAGCCAGGAAGCCGAAGAGGTACTGCCAGAGCGCGCGGGGTTCGGGACGGTCGCGGACGCGGCCGAGAGCCTCTTCAACGTCCGGGGGGACAACCTTCGCGATTCGCATCAGCACGTCACAGAGTCTGGCAGGTCTCGCCCCAGATCAGCTGTCTGGCCAGCGATGCCCATGACACGCCCTCACGTGTGTGGCCGCCCTGCTCCACCGGCCTGGCGGGGGTGGTGCACTCCACGATCGGTCTTCACCTTACGGACACGTAACCTACGGTCCCGTAGCCTAGACTGGGTTCATGACCTCACGCCGCGATCAGGTCGGCCACGTGGCCCACACTGTGGGTGACACGGTGGCCGAACGAGCCGAACGTGCCAGAGGCCTGGCTCAGGCGATGAAGCCGAAGTTGCGCGGCTGGCTGCATGCCGGCGCCTTCCCCTTGGTGACCGTCGCGTCCATCGTGCTGGTCATCCTGGCGCCGAGCACCCCGGCGCGGGTGGCCTCGGCCATTTTCGGACTCACCGCCGCCCTGCTCTTCGGCACCAGCGCCCTGTATCACCGGGGCAACTGGAAGCCCCGCACCCAGGCGATGCTCAAGCGGTTCGACCACTCGAACATCTTCCTCATCATCGCCGGCTCCTACACCCCGCTCACCATCCTGCTGCTGCCGGAGTCCAAGGCCACCGTGCTGCTGTGGCTGGTGTGGGGTGGGGCGCTGCTCGGAGTGCTCTTCCGGGTGTTCTGGGTGGGCGCTCCGCGCTGGCTGTACACCCCGGCCTACATCCTGCTCGGCTGGGCGGCGGTGCTCTACCTGCCAGATTTCGCTCGGCACGGCGGCGCGCTGGTGCTGAGTTTGGTCGTTCTGGGCGGGGTTCTCTACACCGCCGGGGGCGTGGTGTACGCGCTCAAGCGTCCCAATCCCTCCCCGCGCTGGTTCGGCTTCCATGAGATCTTCCATGCCTTCACGGTGGCGGCCTTCGTCGCCCACTACGTGGGCATCTCCCTGGCCGTATACGGGGTGGTGCCTGAGGTGACTGCCGCCTGACCGGCCGCAACGACCGGCGGCCGCGCGACCAGAGCGACCACGCGGCATCGCCTGACGGAGTAGCCTCAAGTGCCGTCCGTGCCCTGCGAGGGGCCCCAGTTCCGGGAGGGAGCCCATGCGGCCGACGAACCCGCTGTATCCGCTCTACACCCGGCGGCTGGTGGCCGGACTCGATCCGCAGACCGTGCCGCACCACGTCGGCATCATGCTCGACGGCAACCGCCGCTGGGCCAAGCTGGCCGGCGAGACGAGCACCCACGGCCACCGGGCAGGCGCGGACAAGATCTTCGAGTTCCTGGGCTGGTGCGAGGAGACCGGTGTCGAGGTGGTGACCCTGTGGATGCTGTCCACCGACAACCTGCGCCGCCCACACGCCGAGCTCGAACCCCTGCTGGCCATCATCGACGATGCGGTGGACCGGCTCGCTGGGGCCGAGCGCTGGCGGGTGAACCCGGTGGGCGCCCTGGACCTGCTGCCGGACTGGCTGGCGGCCAACCTGCGCGAGGCGGGTGAAACCACCCGCGACATCGATGGCGTGCACGTCAATGTGGCGGTGGGATACGGCGGACGGCAGGAGATCGCCGACGCGGTTCGCGCGCTCATCCTGGAACAGGCGGAGCAGGGCACCTCGATGGAGCAGTTGGCCGAGGTGATCACCGTGGATCACATTGCCGAGCATCTCTACACCAAGGGCCAGCCGGATCCGGATCTGGTCATCCGTACTTCTGGAGAACAACGCCTATCGGGATTCCTCATGTGGCAGAGCGCGCACTCGGAGTACTACTTCTGCGAGGCCTACTGGCCCGACTTCCGACGCGTCGATTTCCTGCGGGCACTGCGCGATTACGCCGGACGGCAGCGTCGTTTCGGAGAGTGAGTCCGGTCCCAAGGCCAGGGGAACCCGCCGAACCGGGCAGTCGTCGGGATACATTGCCGTCACCTATCAAGGAGGTTCCGTGCCCCAGCTCAGCAAGGGTGGCAACGCGCCGCTGACCACGCCGAACGTGGTTATCACGGTCGACGTGAGCGCCCCAGCCGATCTGTCCGCGCTGCTCGTCACCGGCTCCGGCAAGGTTCGCACCGACGCCGATTTCGTCTTCTACAACCAGCCGACCGGGCCAGGGGTGCGCTGCGTGCCGCCTGCGGGTGGCGCCGGATGGAAGGTGGAGGTGGACACCGCTGCGGTGCCCGGCGATATCGAAGCGGTCCGGATCGTCTCCTCACTCGACAATGGAACCTTCGGGGCGCTGCCGACCCCCGTCGCCCACGTGCGGGACACCTCAGGCGCGGACCTGGTCGATTTTCCCGTATCGGGCCTGGCCACCGAGACGATCGTCGTGGTGCTGGAGTTGTACCGGCGCCAGGGAGCGTGGAAGGTCAGGGCGGTCGGTCAGGGCTACGCCGGTGGGCTGGCTGACCTGATCCGCGACCACGGGGTGTCGGTGGACGACGAGCCCGCCAGCCCTGCCCCCGCGCAGGCCAGCCCCGCGCCCGCGCAGCCCGGCCCCGCACCGCAGGCCAGTCCCCCGCCCCAAGCCAGTCCGGCACCACCTGCAGCACAGCCTTCGGCACCTGCCGCACCCGCGTACGGCCAGGCACCGCCGCAATACGGCGGCCAGGCACCTGCCGCTCCCCAGTACGGCCAGCCCCCGCAGGGGCCCGGGCAAGGCCAGCCACCGCAGGCGCCGCAGTACGGTCAGCCACCGCAGGCTCCCGCCTACGGCCAACCTCAGCAGCAGTACGGGCAGCCACCGGCTCAGCCGCCGCAGGCGCCGCCGGGTCAGCCACCGCAGTACGGCCAGCCACCTGCCCAGCCGCCGGGCCGACAAGCCCAGCCCCCGCAGGCCCAGCCCCCGCAGGGCGGAGGCAGCAGCGGTGAGGTCTCGCTCAGCAAGGGCCGCACCGTCTCGCTCAGCAAGGGCCAGAAGGTCACCCTCACCAAGGACGGCGGCGAGAAGCTCACCGTCATCCGGATGGGCCTGGGCTGGGACCCGATCAAGCGCGGCGGCATGTTCGGGCGCCGGGAGGTCGACATCGACCTGGACGCCTCGGCGATCCTGCTGGCCGGGGACGAGCCTGTCGACATCGCCTTCTACAACAATCTGCGCACCCGGGACGGCTCGATCCAGCACATGGGCGACAACCGCACCGGCGAAGGTGACGGCGACGACGAGGTGATGATCGTCGACCTGACCCGGGTGCCGGTGCACATCGACACCATCTACTTCATCGTCACCTCCTACGAAGGGCAGACCTTCCAGCAGGTGGCCAACGCCTTCGTGCGCCTGGTCGATCACACCACCGGCGCGGAACTGGCCCGCTATGCACTGCACGGCGGCATGCCCTTCACCGGTCTGGTGATGGCCCGGGTGTACCGCCAGGGCGGGGACTGGAAGTTGCAGGCGATCGGCGAGGGCATCCAGGCCAAGTATCCGCAGGAGGCGATTCCGCAGATCCTGCGGAACAAGGCGCCGGGCCAGGCTTTCTCTCCCGGCAGCTAGGCGGCACCGATGCACCCCTTGGTCAAGGGCCAGAACCTGCCCTGGCCGGGCGACCTGCTGCGCGTCGAACTGGCCGCCGGTGACGCCGACCTGTCCCTGCTCATCCTCGGCGCGGACGGCGCGGTGCGCAGCAGTGATGACCTGATCTTCTACAACCAGCCGTCCGGGATCGGCGCCCAGTGGTTCGCGGGCCCGCCGCAACGCCTGGAGGTCACGGCGTCCAGGCTCACTGGGGTGCGAGCGGTGTGCGTCCTCAGCCTCGACCCGGGCTCGGCCCCCTGCGGGGCCGGCCCACCGCCGACCTTGCGACTGAGCAACGAGGCGGGGCTGGTGGCCGAGTTCACGGCGACCGGGTTGACCACCGAGTTGGCCCTGATCGGCTGTGAGCTGTACCAGCGGGACGGCCGCTGGAAGGTTCGCGCCGTCGGGCAGGGCTATGACGGTGGACTCGCCGCCCTGGTGCGCGCGCACGGGGTCGAGGTGGACGACGAACCCGCGCCGGCACCGACTCCCGCACCACCGTCCGCCGCCTATCCGCCCCCCTCGCAACCGGCTACCGCCCACCCGACCCCGTCCCCACCGGCACCGGCCGGCCCGCTGGAGGAGGCACGCGCAGCGCTGGAGGCACAGCAGCGGATGTTCACCGTCTCCACCGCGATCATGGAGGACGCGTCCCGGTCGACCGCGAGCCTGCGCTCGACCCGGGAGTTCGCCGAGAACCGCCTGCACGCCGACCTGGAACGGCTGGTGCACGACCCCCGGCTGCGGCACGACCCGGCCGGGGCTCAGGCGCGCGAACAAGCGCACCGGCACCACGATGAGTTGATCGCCACGGCGTCCGCGAACCACCGGCGGGACATGGATCAACTCGCCGCCGAGGTAGCCCAGTGGAAGGGCGATGTGGTGCTGCCGATGGCCGAGTGGTCGCGCTGGCCTCGGCCGTGGGTGGCTCCCGCTCAGCCGGCCTTGGCGGTCAAGCTCGGGGACCTCGGCTTGGAGGAGGCGCCCGAACTGGCCATCCCCTACCTGCTTCGGGTGCCCTTCGCCCGGCCGCTGGTCATCGATGCTGCGGCAGGGGGGCCGGTGGCCGCCCGAGCCATGCTCCGGAGCGTGCTCACCAGGGTGCTGGCGTGCTATCTGCCCGGCCGGCTCGTGGTGCACACGATCGACCCGGGGGGCACCGGGAGTCCCCCGCTGGCTCCGATCGGTGCGGCCGGATGCACCGTCCAGACCGACCACACCGCCACCTCCCTGGCCCAGATCACCACGCTGCTCGAAGGTGTGTCGGCGCACGTCGATCGATACGAGATGGCTGCACAGGCCGGGATGCTCGACGCGGTGGACGCCCGCGACCAACTCGTCGTGCTGACGGACTTCCCCACCGGACTGGACGATCGGTGCCTCGGCCTGCTCCGGCACCTGCTGGCCACCGGCCCGGCAGTCGGAATCGGCTTCCTGATGGTGACCGCCAGCCAGGACCTGAGCGAACCCTTGGCCGCAGGCATCCTCAATGCCAGCCAGCGAGTCCCGGCGACCACCGGTGGTCGGTTGACGGACCGCTTCGGCGGGGTCGACTGGGAGTTCCGGCCTGATCTGGGGCCCGAGGATCCGGGGCTGTTGGAGCAGGTGCTCGCCCGGATCAGCGCGGGCCGGTGAGGCCCCGGCGTGCGGATCCCGATCCTGGTGCTGGCCATCGGATGTCTTGCGATCTGCGGCTGCGGTAGGAGCGACCAGAACACCCAGGCGACATCCAGCACGACGTCGGGCGTCGCCACCCTGACCGCCGAGCCGCGGCTCGGCGAGGGGGTCCTCGTCGTGCCACTGCCGGCGCCGGCACCGGTGGTCGTCCGACTTTCCTCCGAGCCGCACCTGGAGGCGATCCAGGCGGGCGACGATGTGGCGCTTGTCAGGGTCGACGGCACTTTCGACGCCGGCTACCGGCCTGCACCGGGCACCAGGCTGTCGGTGGTGGACGGCGACATCGAGGTCAGGGTCAACCGGGCAGACGCCGCGTCGGTGGAGTTGCCGGTGATCACCTCGCTGATCGACTCCGCGACCTGGACCACTGTCGACGGCGGGCAGCGGCTGGTGGTGGTCCCGGGTGACCTGGCCAGATCGCGTGATCCGCGACTGATCGAAGCCGCCTGGCGCGAGGTGATCACCCGGCAACCAGGCGCCGACACCCCGGGGATGGCCGATCAATACCGATGCCACGCGCAGGCGGTTCCGGACCGGGCGGAGTTTCATCTCGAACCGTGGCGGCCCGCCGTCGGGTACGCCCAGACCCTGCTGGCCAGGTGCAACCCCGGCGGCCCCGAACCAGCGTGACCGTCGGTCGCCGTCATTCAGTCGCCGGCACTCCGCAGGTCGAGTCGGTTCCACCAGAACCATTCATCACCACGAGGCCTGCGATTGAGGGGTTTTCGTCAACGAGTAGCTCCGCTAGCCTGATTTGGGCGGATGCCGACGGGGCGCTCCGCGAAGGGAGAGATCGTGTTGGAATCACTGCGGCACGCCTTCGGTGCCGAGCCGCATGACAACGAGGACGGCACCTACTGGCCGTCGAAAGCCGCAATGGCGATCGCGGTTCCTGACAAGACCGAGTATCACCCGGTGGAGTACGACCGCCCGTATACGGGCGATCGGAAGGTGCTCGTGCTGTGTACCGAGGAGTCTCAGTTGCGGTGCGAGAACGGCAAAGTGTTTCGCACCGGCAACCACCCCACGGAGATCTTCGTCGTGGTCAAGCATCTGGAGGCTGCCGGCTTCACCGTGGACTTCGCCACCCCCTCCGGCCAACCTGTCGCGATCGAGGAGTTCGCCGTCCCGCACGCGGATGCGGTGACCAGCGACGCGATGACCGCGCACGCCGAACAGTTGTCACACCCCTTGGCGATGCCGGATGTGCTGGCTGGCCTGGGAGACGATTCGCCGTACCTCGCGGTGTACCTGCCGGGGGGTCACGGAGCGGTGCTCGGCAATCCGTTCAGCGAGACCGTGCGGGACATCATCGAGTGGTTCGTGGATACCGACAAGCATGTGATCACGATCTGCCACGGCCCGGCCTTGTTGGTCTCGCTCGACATCGGACGCCAGGACGGTAGTCCCAATCCGTTGTCCGGCTACACGCTGGTGGCATTCACCGACTCCGGTGACCGGATGCTGACCAAGGCCGGATATCTGCCTGGCGAGATGCCGTGGTTCTTCAATGAGCGGATCGAATCACTCGGGATCAAGATCGCCAACCATCTGACGATCGGCGGTACCCACGTGGACCGCAAGCTGCTCAGCGGCGACTCTCCGATGGCAGGCGACAAGCTCGGCAAGCTGGCCGCATCGACGCTGCTCGCCGCTGTCTCGAAGGGCTGAGAGACCCTCAGCATTCTCGGCGGCCAGGCGTGGGAGTGAGGGTCAGCGGTCGAGCACTCGCACGCTGATCGCGGTGGCCATCGCGCGCAGTTCGGCCAGCGCTGGCTCGGAGATCGGTGTCCCGAGATCGCATACCACATAACCGATCTCACCCCGAGTCTCCAGGAGCTGGCCTTCGATGTTGATCTGGTGGTCGGCCAGGATCCGGTCGATGTCGGCCAGGACGCCGGGCACGTTTCGGTGCACGTGGACGAGCCGCTGCACTCCGCCGGGGCGGGCCGGCAGGTCCAGGCCGGGCAGGTTGACGCTCAGCGTGGTGTTTCCGGACTGGACGTAGTCGCGCACCTTGGTGGCCACGAATCGGCCGATGTCTTCCTGTGCCTCCTGAGTAGAGCCGCCGATGTGCGGGGTGAGGATGACATTGGCCAGGCCGCGCAGTTCGGAGACGAACGGGTCGCCCTGGGCCTTGGGCTCGTCGGGAAAGACGTCCACCGCGGCACCGGCGATGTGACCGTCCAGCAGGCACTCCCTCAGCGCTGAGTAGTCCACGACGAAACCGCGGGACAAGTTGAGGAACAGGCTGCGCGGGCGCATCAGCCGGAACTGCTCGCGGCCGAACATCCCGGCGTTGCCGGCCCGGCCGTCCACGTGCAGGGTCACCGCCTCCGCCGTCTGCAGCAGTTCGTCCAGGCTGGCGCAGCGGCGGGCGTTGCCGAGCGCCAGCTTGTCGGCGGTGTCATAGAAGTACACCTGCATGCCCAGGGCCTCGGCCACCACGCTGAGCTGACTGCCGATGTTGCCGTAGCCGACGATGCCCAGTCGACGGCCACGGATCTCATGACTGCCCTTGGCGGACTTGTCCCAAACCCCATCGTGCAGGGCCCGGTCCTTCTCGGTGAGCCGTCTGGCCATCACGATGATCTCGGCGATCGCCAGCTCGACCACCGAGCGAGTGTTGGAGAAAGGTGCGTTGAAGACCGCGATGCCGTTCGCCGCTGCGGCGGCCGAGTCGATCTGGTTGGTGCCGATGCAGAACGCGCCGACCACGAGCAGATCCTCGGCCCGGTCGAGCACCTCGGCGGTGACCTCGGTCTTGGAACGGATACCCAGCACGTGTACGCCGTGCAAGGCGGCGCTGAGTTCATCGGGATCCATCGCCGAGGACACCGTCCGGACCTCGAATCCGGCCTCAGTGAGGATCCTGGTCGCCTCGGGGTGCAGGTTCTCCAGCAGCAGGGCACGCATGGGCCCATCATCGCGGCGCGGGCTTGGCTCTCCCAAACCCAGATGCGGTGGCGCGAGGTATCTCACGTCGTCGCCACGTTGGACACCTCCTGGGAGGCGTCACCGAACCGCGCTGTCGTCCTCCAGATCGACCTCGACGAGACGACCCCACAGCCCGGCCCCGTCCGGAGCCGACACCCACGGAGTGCCGGGGACGAACCGGGCCTGGTCCATCGGGGCCGGGTTGCCGCTGGCCAGCAACTGTTCGGTCGGGGACAGGGTGCGGATCGCCACCGCCGCCACGTGCCCCGGATAGGTGCGCGCGAAGTCGGCGTAAATATCGGGATCATGCTGGCCGTCGTCACCGATGAGCAACCAGCGCACGTCCGGGAACTCCTCGGCGAGGCGGCGCAGCGCCCGCCGCTTGTGGGTCTGCCCGGAGCGGAACCACGCGGTGTGGGTGGGGCCCCAGTCGGTGAGCAGCAGCGGCCCGTCCGGGTACAGGTTGCGGGACAGGAACCGCGACAGGGTCGGGGCCACGTTCCAGGCGCCGGTGGACACGTAGATGAAGGGGGCATCGGGATGCGACTGCCGCATCCGCTCATACAGCACCGACATGCCCGTCACCTGCCTGCGGGCATTCTCGCTCAGCACGAAGGTGTTCCAGGCCGCGAGCAGGGCCCGGGGCAGGGTGGTCACCATCACGGTGTCGTCCACGTCCGAGACCACGCCGATCCGGGTGGCCGGGTCGATGACGAACACCCGGGCTTCGACCGCCGAGGCCGGATCGTCCTCGACGCCCGGGTGCTCGCCTGGGGTCAGACGCAAAGTAACCCGCTGCCACCCGGCCGGCAGGTCGCACTCGAGGCGGGCGTCGATGTAGCCGCCGCGGTCAGACACCAGCGTGTGGGTCTTACCGCCGGCCTGTACCCGTACCTGGGCCCCCACGACGGGGACCGTGATGAACGAGCGCCAACCGCGACGCAGCGCGTGCGGTACCGAGTCCCGCTTGGGACGAGTCAGCAGCACCCTGGCCATCACCCGCACCCAACCCGGTGCTCCATATCCGGTGTAGGCCACGATCGTGGGCACCCACCGGTCCCGGAAGCCTTCGTAGAGGGCGGCGTTGAATAGATCCTCCACCCGGGCGGCGTGGTGCATGGGCGTCGGGGTGGGCACCGAGTCGTCTCCTCTGGCATCGGGGGCAGGTCCATCCAGTGACAGGATTCGAGCCTGCCACAGGATCAGCCGGGACGCACCGCATCCGCCATCCAACTCACCCCGATCCGCTCACCCAGCTGAGGCGGGGAGCACGACGGTGGCGGTCGCCCCGGCGGGCCGGTTGTCGGCGAGCGTCAGGGTTCCGCCGTGCCGCTCCACGATCCGCTGGGACAGCAACAGACCGATCCCCGATCCGTCCTGCTTGTCGGTGAAGACCCCGCTGGTCAGTTTCCCGGCCGAGGCACCACTGAGCCCGCGCCCGAAGTCGGTGACCGCGCAGCAGACCGTGTCGCCGTGCCGGTAGGAGTGCACGACCACCCGGCCGTTCTGGGCGGACTCCTGGACCGCGTTGAGGGCCAGGTTGATCACCACCTGTCCGAGCAGGATGGGCTCCCCGCGCATCCGTAGCGGCTCGTTGGACAACGCCAAGGCCAGTTCTACCGATCGTTCGGTCGCCTTGAGCCCGACGAAGTACATGGCGTCGGAGATGACGTCGTTGAGATCGAGATCCTGCTCCACCGACTCGATCCGCGCGACGTACCGCCGGACGCTGGACACGATGCTCGCCGCCCGATCGAGTTGCCGGTCGGCCTGTTCGAGCCCGTAGGCAACCATCTCGTCGGTGAGTTTTCCGGCGGCATGACGAGAACTCAGCCCGGTGAGGTAGTTCGCCGCACTGGCCAGCGGCTGGCCCAGCTCGTGGGCGATCACCATCGCCATGTCCCCCATCGCGTTGGTGCGGCTCAGGTGCTGCAGGCTGGCCGCCTGCCGGGCGTTCTCCGCCTCCATCCGCACGCTGTTCGTGACGTCCCGCAGCACAAGGATGTTCGAGGCGATGCCGTCATGCGAGACCCGCTCGAGCATGCCCGAGAGCCACCGGTCGTGATGGGCGTCCTGCCCGGGATCGCGCAGCCTCAGGCGCAGGTCGATCGGCTCGCTGTCCTCGACCAGGTCGCCGGTGAGGGTGAACCTGCGCCCGCGGTGGGTCACCTCGGCCAGGTCGAGCAGGCTACGCCCGACCAACTCCTGCGGTGTCTGAAAAAGCAGCGCGGCAGCGTACGTGGAGACGTCGGCGACCAGGTATTCCTCGTCCAGCAGGATGATGCCCGCCGAGGCATAGGTCATGATCCGTTTGAGGTAGTGCTGGGCCTTCTCCAGATCCTGCTGCAGCATGTCCTCGGGCTGCACCGTCCGGAAGTGCACCATGATCACCGGGTGGTCCCCGAAACTGATCAGGATCGCCCGCGCCGAGGTGAGGAAGTCCTCCCCCGCCTTGGTGCGGTACTTCCACAGCTTCCATGACGTGCCGTTGTCCACCGCGTCCTGCAGCCAGGAGACCCCGACGCTGCGCCGGTACGCGCGCTCCTGAGCGCTCATGTGATGGGCCTTCAACGGACGTAGTTCCTCGACGCTGAATCCAAACATGCGGCAAGCCGCAGGATTTGCCCACAGAATGTTCTTCGTCGCCGCATCATGCAAGAGGATCCCCGTGTCGAGATTCATCACCATTCGACTGAAGTCGAATTCTGGTGGAATAGATTCGGACTCTGCGGCACCGGGCATGACCACGTCCTCCACTGCACCCTCTCCTTCCTGCGTGCGGGCGGGCCGGAACCACCAGCCGTACCGCAGGCTGCGACACTGTCAGCCAGAAGCCATGATAGCCAACGATCGTGACCGCGAAACTGGACCGTCCCGGCATGGCCTGGCGATGCCGACGATCGCTCTGCGGCCACGGTGCACCCGGGCCGGCCCCGTTGGGCAATAGGGGATTCCTTTAGCCAAGGCCAGGCAAACTCCACTGGCAGCTACACCAGGGGCGGAATAACGTGCGGAGTGAAATCAACCCGCAACGTAGCGGAATGGAGATTACTCGAATGAGTCAAAGCACCTTGGAAAGAGTCTGTGCAGCTCCCGCCGGAGTCGAGCGAGAGGCGGCTTTCCAGCACGCACTCGACGTGCTTCGGGCGCGCCGCGACGAATTCGCCGCCGCGGGGCACGTGCCACGCGACTACGTGAACCTGCTGAAGAAGGCGGGCATCTACCGCGCCTCCACACCGGAGTGCTTCGGTGGGGAGCCGATGCCGCCGGCAGAGTTCCTGCGGCGGATCGAGGAGATCTCCACCATCGACCCGTCCACCGGGTGGGTGGCCAGCTTCGGCTCCGCTCTCGTCTACTTCTCCGCGCTCCCGCTGACGACCCAGGCCGAGATCTACGCGGACGGCCCCGATGTCGTCTACGCCGGCGGGCACTTCCCGATGCAGGAGGCGGAGCGGGTGCCCGGTGGCTACCGCTGCACCGGCACCTGGTTGTTCGCCAGCGGTTGCGCGGGCGCCGACTACCTGGGCGTCGGCCTCAAGGGCGGCCCGCAGGCGCAGGGGCGTCCGCTGACTGCGGTCTTCCCCGCCGATCAGGGCGAGATCGTCACGAACTGGGACGTCAACGGCATGCGCTCGACGGGCTCCAACGAGATCCACCTCGACGGGTTCTTCGTCCCCGAGGAGTACACCTTCATCCGCGGCGGGGAGTCGCTGGTGGACGAGCCGCTCAACCGCTACCCGATGATCGCCTACGCCGCTCAGGTGCTCTCGGTGACCAGCCTGGGTGCCGCCCGTGGCGCCCTGGAGGTGGCGCACCAACTCGGGGCGGTCACCTCGATCACCGGCGGGCATGCCCGGGGCCAGCAGGGCACCTTCCAGGCCGGTCTCGCTCACGCCGAGGCTCAGCTGCTCTCGGCCCGGGCCTTCATCTACGAGCAGACCGAGAAGGTCTGGGAACTGGCCGTTTCCGGCGACGAGCTGCCGAGCCAGGACGTCGCCATGCTTCGTCTGGCGACCAGTCACGCCGCGCACAGCGCCAGGCAGGTCGTCCTGGCCGCGTACGACCTGGCCGGAACCGGGGCCATCTACCGCACCCACCCGGTGCACCGCTATCTGCAGGACGGCCTGGTCCCCGCCCAGCACGCCATGCTCGCCTCCAACACGTACGAGGCGGCCGGGGCGGTGCTGCTCGGCGCCGACGTGCGGGTACCCAGCTTCCCGTGATGGTGGGCGACCAGCCAGGACTCAGCAAGACCGTTCCCCCGCTCCGCCCGATCGCCGCTCTTGAAAGGACCTTGACGTGAGCCCCTCACCCCTGCGCACCCTGTTCTGTATCGGGATCAACCAGAACTTCTTCGATCTGCCCGGCGATCAGATCGGCCTGGTGTGGAAGTCCTTCGCCGGCATGCTGATCGAGCTGGAGGAGATGGACGGGGTCGACGTGCTGGGCACGATGGACGACGACGCCCACGTGGTCGGGCCGACGGATTCCTGGCCCTGGACGTGCTACGTGCTGGCCGACGTGCGCGACCAGGAGACGGTCAAGAATGCCTGCAACCTGTTCCGGACCACCGCTGTCGGCGAGTACACCCTATGGCGTTACGCCAAGATCGAGGCCCGGATGGGGCGGGCCCTGACCATCCGCCCTGAGGTCGAGACCGGCTGATGGCGGGCACCGCGCACGCCTTGATGGTGCTCCAGGCACGCGCCGCCGCTGCGGACTGCCTGGCCACCTACCTGCACCGCTGCGACGTGCCCGGGGGAACCGGCGCCGAGCAGGCCGCCGAACTGTTCACCCAGGACGCCGTCTGGGAGGGCATCGGCCCCGAGTACTCGACGGCCTTCGGCCGAGCACGAGGCAGGGCCGAGATCGCTGCCTTGCTGGGCCGCTATCTGCCTCCGGTGGAGCACTTCCACCGCAACGTCCATCTGCTGGGTTCGGGCGCCATGCAGGTCGACCTACCCGAGGTGCGCGGGCGCTGGACCATGCAACAGCTCTCGCACCAGGTGGACGGCACCGCGCAGCTTTTGTGCGCCGGGTTGGAGGTCGACTTCGAGGTGACTGCCGACCAAGCGTCAACGACCGCACTGATCAAGCACTTTCGAACGCGGCGGCAGTTCGCCGCCGAACTGGATGCCGGGATGCTTCACCCCTGGACCAGGCCATGACACAAGGAGGACACCGATGAGTCACCGGTATGCGGACCTGGTCGAGGACGACCGGGTCGCCGGCCAGCTCTACACCGATCCGAAGATCTTCGACCAGGAGATGGACAGGATCTTCCACCGCAGCTGGGTCTGGGTCGCCCACGAGAGCGAGATCCCCCAGGCCGGGTCTTTCAAGTCGACCGTGATCGGCCGCCAGCCGGTGATCGTCGTCCGCGACCGCAAGGGCGCGATCAACACCATGCTCAACCGATGCCGGCACCGTGGTGCCACCGTCTGCGACCAGCCGTCCGGCCGGGCCAACGGTTTCACCTGCCCGTACCACAACTGGTCGTACGGGCTGGACGGCAAGCTTCGCGGCATCCCGTATCCCGATGGATACGAAGGCGTCATCGACAAGACCGAGTATCCGCTGCAGAAGCTGCGGACCGAAAGCTACGCGGGCATGATCTGGGCGACCTTCGACCCCGACGCCGAACCCCTGGAGGACTTCCTCGGCGACGCCAAGATCTGGATGGACAGATTCTTCAAGCAGAGCAACGGCTACCCGACCAAGGTCATCGGCGTGCACAAGTTCCGGTTCAAGGGGAACTGGAAGATCCAGTTGGAGAACACCTCTGACGGTTACCACTTCCCGATGGTGCACAAGTCCTGGATGGCCTCGGTGGACGCCGAGACCGCGGACATGATGTCGTTCATGAACGACCCAACCGCGGTCACCCACAACCTCGGCAACGGGCACAGCGTGGCGATCATGGCGCCGGCGCACATCGACCTGGACGTCGACGACGGCACCGAGCCCATCCAGCCGCGGTTCCAGCACCTGGTCGACGCGTTGGAGGGTGACTACCCGCCCGAGCAGATCCGGCGGTTCATGCGGTCCATGCACGGCTGCGGCTTCAACCTCAACACGTTCCCGAACGTCGCCATGTCGTCCGCCTTCTTCCGGGTACTCATTCCCATCTCGGTGGACGAGACCGAGATCTGGCACATGGCGCTGGGCATGGACGGCGGACCGGAGATCGTCAACCAGGAGCGGCTGCGCATCCACGAGCACTTCCAGGGCCCGTTCGGATTCGGCAGCCCCGATGACGCCGAGGGTTGGGCGCGGGTGCAGCTCGGCGCGCAGGCGAACCCTCAGATGCCGATTCTGGTCAACCGTGGGGTAAAGCGCGAGGCGCTCAGCGACGAGGGCTGGCCCACCTCGCACGTCACCGATGAGTCCGGCATGCGTGAGGCCTACCAGATGTGGAAGAGGATGATGAGCGATGACTGAGCCGTTGCTGGCCGAGCCCGGTGTGCAGCAGGCCATTGAACTGGTCTGGCACGAGGCAAAGCTGCTGGACGACAAGGACTATCCGGCCTGGCAGGCCCTCTACACCGATGACGCGTACTACGTCATCCCGATCGACCGGGAGACGAAGGACTTCGCCTCCTGCCTGAACATCGTCTACGACGACGCGCGGATGCGTTCGATGCGGGTGGAGCGGATGATCCAGGGCTACTCGCCCTCGGCGGTCGCCGCGGCCAGCACGGTGCGCACGCTCGGCAGGTTCACCCTCGAAGCCGTCCAGGACGACGTGGTCGTGCTGAAGTCGGTCCAGATCCTGTGCGCCTACAAACGACAGGAACTGGAGACCTTCGCCGCCGAGGTGGAGCATCACGTCGTCCTCGGCGACACTCCCCGGATCCGGCTCAAGGTGATCCGGCTGCTGAACAGCGACGACCCGGTGCCGGGCGCCGGCTTCCTGCTGTGAGTGCCGCCATGCCCACCCAAGCGCAGATCGCGGTGATCACCGGAGCCGCCGGCGGCATGGGCTCGACCATCGCCAAACGCCTGGTGTCCGACGGCTATCGGGTTCTGGTGACCGACCTGGAGGAAGCTGCCGCCAAGGCCGTGGCCACCGACCTGGACCCGGGCGGGGACACCGTGCGGGGCAGCGCGCTGGACGTGGCCCGGCAGGAGGACTTCGAGACGGCCCTGGAGCTGACCCGGCAGACCTGGGGGGAGCCGACCGTCCTGGTGAACAATGCCGCCATCACCCGGGCCCGGGACGTGATGGAGATCCCGGCGGAGGAGTTCGCCTCGGTCCTCACCACGAACACCAATGCCATCTTCCTGGGCTGTCAGGTCTTCGGAGCGGCGATGGCCGCCCAGGGCTACGGCCGGATCGTCAACATGGGCTCGCTGGCCGGGCAGAACGGCGGCACCGCCACGGGTGGGCATTACGCCGCCTCGAAGGGGGCGATCCTCACTCTCACCAAGGTTTTCGCGCTGCGCCTGGCCGGGGACGGGGTCACCGTCAACGCGATCTCCCCGGGCCCGCACGACCTGCCGGTGGTCCGCCGGACGGTTCCGCAGGACAAGTTGGCCGCGATCGTGGCCCGGATTCCCGTGGGACATCTCGGAGACCCGGAGTTCATCGCCGACACCGTCGCACTGCTGGCCAGCCCGCGAGCCGGTTTCGTCACCGGCGCGTGCTGGGACGTCAACGGCGGCCTCTACGTCCGCTGAGAGATCGAAGGAGATCCCATGGCACTCATCGACGTTCGCGTCGCCGAGATCATCGACGAGACCCCCACCATCAAGTCGATCCGCCTCGAACGGGCCGACGGCCACCCGCTGGGGGTGTACCAGGCCGGAGCGCACGTCGACGTCGTCGGGCCGACCGCGCTGACCCGCCAGTACTCGCTGTGCAGCACACCGGAGAACCCGGACAGTTACACGGTGGCGGTGAAACGGGAGTCGTCCTCGCGCGGGGGTTCGGCGGCGATGCACGAGTTGCAGGTCGGCGATCGTCTGCAGATCAGCGAGCCTCGCAACGTCATGGGCATCGCCGGCGACGCCTCCCATCACCTGTTGATCGCCGCGGGCGTGGGCATCACCCCCATGCTCAGCATCGCGCGGTACCTGGACGTGCACGGCCACAGCTTCGACCTGCACTACTTCGCCCGCAGCCGCGAGGAGGCAGCCTTCCTGCCGCTGCTGGAGGAGAAGTGCCCCGAGAAGCTGCATGCGCATCTGGGCATCACCCGCCAGGACCAGGCAGACATCCTGACTGCGTCGCTGACAGCCCTGCCGCCGCAGACCCACGTGTACATGTGCGGGCCCTCCGGCTTCATGGACCAGGTCGAGGATGCTGCCACCCAGGCCCTGCCGGCCGAGCGGATTCACCGAGAGGCCTTCACCGCGTCGGAACAGCCACCGGCGGAGCAGAACACCGGCTTCGAGGTGGAGTTCGAGGACGCCTGCTATCAGATTCCGCCCGAACGCAGCATCGCCGAGGTGCTGCGCGAAGCCGGGTGCGAGATCGACCTGTCATGCCAGGAGGGCATCTGCGGAACCTGCATCATGTCCGTCCTCGAGGGCGAGCCTGAGCACCGGGACAGCGTCCTGACGTCTGCCGAACGCGCGTCCGGCGAGCAGATCACGGTCTGCGTCTCGCGGTCGAAGTCCCCGCGCCTGGTGCTGGACTGGTACTGACGGTCCGGATCTCGATCACAGCAGACGACCCCCGGCAACTCTGCCGGGGGTCGTTTCGCGCACTGGGTGTCGTGCGCTGCGTTTCGTGGGCTGCGTGCCCTTGGGGGGCTTGGCTCAGCCGCCGATCTCGATCCGATAGCGAAGAATGTCCCGGACCAGCACATTGATCGACTCGGCATCCGCTTTGGCCCGGATTCGGGCTCGATGCACATCGACCGTCTTCACGCTCATTCCGAGCCGCCGGGCAATATTCTGGCTGGGCATACCCTCGACCACGAGAAGCAGAATCTCGCGCTCCCGTGGAGTCAGATGATCAATCCGCTCTTGAATGATCTGACGGTGGGTGTACTCGGCGAAGGCAGCTTCGGCCTTCTCTATGCCGACCTGCACGGTGTCGAGCAGTTGCTGTGGATCATATGGTTTCTCCAAGAAGTCGACAGCGCCGCTGCGCATCGTCTTCACGGACATTCGAATGTCGCCGTGAGCCGACACGAAGATGATGGAAACATGCGGCGCCTTGGCCATGAGCTCATCCTGGAGCTTGGGTCCGCTCATGCGCGGCATTCGGACATCCAGGATGAGACAGGCAGGATGATCTCCTCGATAGTCGGTCAGGAACTCGTCGGCCAGTGGATACCCGGTGGCCTTGATGCCGACGCTGTCCAGCAGCCAGCTCAACGACTCGCGTAGTTCCGGGTCGTCGTCGATGACATAGACGGCGGCCGGTCGAGCCGAGTCGTCTGCCCGTTCGGCGGACGTCACCTGCCGGCCGGTTCCCGCCATTGCGCGCTTGCCGTCCAGTAGTCCATCCCGGCGGCGCTGCGGGCGTGTTCCCAGTCGGTAACCCGTTGCAACTCGGGCTCGGTGACCGCGATCGAGGCGTCGGCGGCCGCCGGGCCGTCGGCCTCCACTGTCCAGTGCACCCAGTTGACCTCGCGGTCGAACTCGTCGTGCACGAACAGGTCGACGTGATGCCAGCCGTAGCCCAACGTGTCCTGGTAGCAGGTGAGGAACATCCGGTGCTCGTTCGTGGGACGTGGTTTCATCGCAAGGGTCCTTTCGTGGTGTCGCTTTTGGACTGCCGCCCGCCGGCTTTCGGCGGACGGTTTCATCGGTCGGGGTGTTCGAGCAGGGCCTGCAGATCGGCGGCGGTGTTGAGCAGCGCCTCCTCTTGGCCCGGCCAGCCGATCATCTGCAGGCCGAGTGGTAAACCTCGCGGGTCGGTGGCCCCGGGAATCGTCACCACGGGAAGTCCCATGGCCTGCCAGGGACGGCTGAGCACGGGGGACCCGGTGGCCTGCAATCCCATCGGCGCCACCCCTGGGGCGGCCGGCCCGACGATGACGGCACCGTCCAGCAGATTTCGCAGTTCCTCCAGCGAACGGGACCGGCGAAAGAGTGCGCTGTCATAGTCCTGGGCCGGGGTATCGCGTCCCTGTGCTGCAAGTGCGTGCAGATGCGGGCTGAGTGCCGCACCGTGGGCGGCCAGCAAGGGCCCCAGTTCTGCGGCCGCCTCAACGGCCATGATCACCGTGTGGTCGTGAGCGAGGGTCTGGACGTGGTCGTCGTAGTCGAGGCGCACGACGGGCTGGCCGAGGGTGGCCAGCAGGCTCTGCAACCGGTCGACCAGGTCGCTCATGGCCGGGTCGAGCTCGGCGAGACCACTGCCGGCCCACACCTGCACGGACGCGGCACGGCCCGATCCGATCGGCTCATCGGTGAACGCGCCGTAGGCGTAGCGAAGATCGTCGACCGAACGGGCCAGCATGCCGAGGGAGTCCAAGGACGGGGCCAAGCCCGTGACCCCCGCCAGGTCCGCCTGGCCGTGGCGAAGCACCATGCCGGCGACCCCGCAGTAGGCAGCCGGTCGGGTGAGCGATCCGGCGGTCTGAGAGCCCAGCGCCAGCGGCACCATGCCGGCGGCGACCGCCGCCGCCGAGCCGCTGGAAGAGCCTCCTGGGGTGCGCGAGGTGTCCCGGGGATTGCGGGTCGGGCCAGGGGTGAAGTACGCGAACTCGGTGGTCACCGTCTTGCCCTGGACGACGGCGCCCAGGTCCTCCAGCCGGCGCACGCAGGCAGCCGATCGCGCCACAGGCTGTGGGCTGGTCACCGTGGAACCGCATCGGGTGGGCAGGCCCGCCACGTCGATGATGTCCTTGACGCCCACGGGGATCCCGGCCAGCGCGCCGTCCACGCCCTCCCGATCGAGTCGGCCGGCCTGTTCCGGCGCGGCGGCGGACCGCTCGACCCAGGCGCGAATCTCACTATCGCCGGTGGCGATGCGGTGCTGGACGGTTTCGGTGAGATGGCGCGCTGAGAAACTGCCATTACGTACTTGTCGGACTTTCTCCGCAAGGGTCAGCTGTTGACCGTCGATGTCCACGCTCTCCTCCGCCGTCTTTGGCCCGAGGCCGGCCACGGTAGCCCACCGGGCGGCCACTCCAGTGTGCCCACCGCGGGCGCTCAACCCAAGTAAAGGTTTCCCCGCTATCGGGGTAAGGCGATCTCTCCTACAGTGCGCTCAATGCACTCGGCGAAGAGTGACATTCCACGGCAGACCTGCTGCTCGGAACCTGAGCGATTTCGCCGAATGCCTCACGGCGACAGCGCCCGTCCTCCTCCGGAAAGGCTTCCGAGATGACCCAGACCGTCAAGGCTTCCAGCACACGCGGAACTGCCTCACGATTCACGGCTCGCGCCTGGGTCGTGACCACCTTACTCGTGCTTTTCCAGATCGTAGCATTTGCTGATAAAGCGGTGCTCGGGCTGGTCGCCTCCGAGGCTATTCCTGACTTGGGGATCACCCCCGTTCAGTTCGGATTCATCGGATCGGCATTCTTCTTCCTGTACTCCGTCGTCTCCATCGTCACCGGATTCCTGGCGAGCCGGATCTCGGTGAAATGGATCCTGTTCACGATGGGCCTGGTGTGGGCCGTCCTGCAGTTCCCGATGCTGGCGGGTGGAGGCGCTCTCGTTCTTCTCATCACCCGGATCGTGCTCGGCGGTGCCGAGGGTCCGGCCACGGCCATGTCGCTGACCTCGGCACATGGATGGTTCCCTCCGCACAAGCGGGCATTGCCAAGCAATCTGGTGGCCGCAGGGTCCACTCTGGGCCCGGTTTTCGCTGCTCCGATCCTGGCCTGGGTGATCATCGAGTTCGGCTGGCGCTGGGCATTCGGTGCGCTGGGCATCTTCGGGCTCGTCTGGGTGTCGCTGTGGCTGGTGCTCGGCGGTGACGGACCGTATTCCGGCAGTGGGCGGAAGAAGGCCACCATCGAGGCGACCGAGGCCGCCGCGCCGGTGGAGGGTGCGGTCAGCGAACCGCAGCAGTCCGGCCTGGACGAGCAGCGTCCGATCAGCATCACCCGGGCACTGCTGAGCATGACCTTCCTGGCCGCGGTGATCGGCGGAGGCTCGAACTTCTGGGTTCAGGGCTTCGTCACCACCTGGCTGCCGCAGTACCTCAACGGTGTGATCGGGCTCGACATGGCCCAGGTGGGAGTGGCCACCACCTTCCCGTGGATCACCGGTGCCGTCGTGCTGCTGCTGCTCGGGGTGCTGGGCCAGCGGCTGATGGCAGCGGGTCGCAACGCGCACCAGGCAATCGCACTGCCCTTCGCCGCCGCCGCGGGTATTGCCGGGGTGTGCTTCATCGGGGTGCAGTACACCAGCGGCTACGCCAGCGTCGCCTTGCTGTCACTGGCCGCCGGTTGCAGTCTCGCCTACCCGATGACCGCCTCGGCCCTCGGCTACGCGGTGGGCGCCAAGCAGCGTCCCATCCTGATGGCCACCCTGGGTGGCGTCGCCTCGGTCGGAGCAATCATCTCCCCGACCCTGGTGGGCTACCTGATGACCGCCGCCGGCTACCAGGCCCCGCCGAAGGGCGAGCCGATCCCGACCGAGATGGTGGCCAACATGGCGGCCGGGGTGCACCAGGCGTTCACCATCACCGGGGTGGTGCTGCTCGTCGGAGGCACCCTGGTCGCGGTCTTCCTGCGGCCCGAGGCGCTCGGACGCCGGCTGCAGGCGCTGGCCGCTGGCTCCACTTCCTGAGGCCACAGGGGCCGGCGGGCCGAGCGACCCCAGGCAGCCCAGCAGCCCGGCAGCTATTCACCACCTGCGCATCCAGCAGAGCAATCAGCTCCAGCACGCAATGAGCCCAGCACGCAATGAACCGAGCAGGTATGAACCCAGCAGGTATTGAGCACACGATTCGGAGACGACGATGACCGGCAGCACCGCAACGACGACCTTCGACCCAGGGACCTTCCGCAACGTGCTGGGCCACTACCCCACGGGAGTGGTCGTGGTCACGGGCGTGGCCGAGGACGGAGAACGGCTTGCCATGGTGATGGGGAGCTTCACCTCGGTGTCCCTGGACCCGCCGCTGGTCGCCTTCCTGCCGATGCGCAGCTCTCGTAGCTTCGCCAAGCTGCGCGCCTGCACCTCGATGTGCATCAACGTGCTGACCGGCGATCAGGAGCACATCGGCCGCGCCATCGCCAGCCGGTGGGAAGGCAAGTTCGACGGCCTGGAATGCTTCGAGTCCCCGGCCGGGAATCCGGTACTGGCCGGCTCGCTCGCCTGGCTCGATGTCGAGCTGACAAATACCGTGGAGGCTGGTGACCACTGGATCGCCCTGTGCCGGGTGCTCGACATGGAGGTGCTCAACCCGGTCTCCCCGCTCATCTTCTTCCAGGGCGGCTACGGCAGCTTCGTCATCCCCTCCCTGGTTGCGCGAATCGACACCGAGACGATCTCGGCGGTGCAGGAGGCCGTCGTGGCCCGCCCCGAGCTCGAGCGGCTGGCCGCCGAGATCGGTTGTGAGGTATGCCTGCTGACCGCCGTCAACCGAGACGAGCTGGCCTCGGTCGCCTCCGCGGTCGCCCCGGGGCTGAACCCCGCCGAGGGCCTGGGCAGCCGGATCCCGATGGTTCCCCCGATCGGGGACACGTACATGTTCGCCCAGCCGGTTCAGATCCAGGAGAACTGGTTGGCCAAGGCTCGCGACGCCGGCGAGGACCGGCTCTCGGCCTACCGCGAACGCCTGGTCCGAGTGCGCGAGGACGGGTACGCGGTCTCCTATCTTCGCTCGGACAATGTCGCGGCGTACGGATCGATGTCCCAGGCGTCCCGGCTATACGCGAGGGGGAACCTCACCCCGGCGCAGGAACGGGTGATCCGCGCTGACATCGCGACCACTGACATCGATTACGCCCACCGCGAGCTCGACGACGATGCGCGCTATGACGTCGGGTCCATCGTCGCGCCGGTCCGCAACGGACAGGGCGAGGTGATGCTGACGCTGCGAGCCGGACAGGTGCCGCCCCAGGTGAGTGGGCGCGAAGTCCGACGCTGGATCGAACGGACCCGGTCGGCGGCCACCCGGATCGAGGCACTGCTCACTCGCGAGGCGCCCTCGACGACGACCGCCCCGGCCACCGCCCGGTAGGCAGCACCCCGCCACCGCCGGTGGCGCGCCGTCCGGGCGCCGCCCAGTGAGCGCGACGCGCGGGCGCCGCCGGATCAGGTGGACGCCACCGGATACGGTGACCCGCGTGAGCAGCCCCCCACCCGATCCGCAGCGTCAGGCCGGCGGGATCGCCATGGGGGCTGCGGCGTATCTGCTGTGGGGCGTCTTTCCGCTGTACTTCTCCTGGCTGGCGCCAGCGTCGGCGATCGAGGTACTGGCACACCGGATCGCCTGGTCAAGCCTGACCTGCGTCATCGTTGTGCTGCTGACCAGAACTGGACGAGGTCTGCTGACCGCGGCGCGCCAACCGGGGGTACTCCCGCGCCTGGGCCTAGCGGCGCTCTTGGTCTCGACGAACTGGCTCATCTACGTCGCGGCGGTGATGACCGGCCACGTCGTGGAGGCTGCCCTGGGCTACTACATCAACCCGCTGCTGACCGTGTTGCTTGGCGTGGTCGTACTGCGGGAGCGGCTCCGCCGAACGCAGTGGATCGCCATCGCGCTGGCGCTGGGAGCCGTCGCCGTGCTGACCGCGGGCTTCGGGCGGCCGCCCTGGATCGCCTTCGCCTTGGCGGCCAGCTTTGCCCTCTACGGGCTCATGAAGAACCGGGTGGGCGGACGGATCGGTGCCCTGCACTCGCTGACCATTGAGACCAGCCTGCTGTTGCCGGTGGCTTTGCCGCTGATTCTCTGGCTGCAGATGACCGGGCGGGGAACCTTCACCAGCGATGGAGGGGTGCACGCACTGTTGCTGGCGATGTCCGGCGTGGTGACGACGGTGCCGTTGATCCTCTTCGCCGCCTCGGCAGCCCGGATCCCGCTGTCGACGCTGGGCCTGCTGCAGTACCTGACGCCCACCGCCCAGCTGCTCATGGGCGTCCTGGTGCTGGGCGAGCAGATGACTCCGGTGCGCTGGGGAGGTTTCGCGCTCGTCTGGCTCGCCCTGGTGGTGCTCAGCGTCGACACCCTGCGCTCGGCCCGGCGACGCGAACGTCGGCTGCCGCCGCCCGCCTGAGCCGTTCACGGTCAACGCAATCGGACGGTGAATACTCCGCGCGATACGCGCGAGCCGTGGCGTGGCGTGGCGTGGCCGTGGCTGTGCCAGGTATGGCGGATCCAGCCCGGGATGATCAGCCCCCTCGGGCACCTGGCATGGGTTGGGTGAGCACTGGTTGGGCAAGCACTGGCTGGGCGAGCCTTGTTTCCGGCACCGAGGTGCGTAGCCGACGCTCGGTCCCTCGCGACAGTCATGCGCGGTAGCCGCCCCCTGGTTTCCAGTGCCCAAGTGTCACGTGATCTCGCGGATCACTTTGGCCAGACACGTACTGGCGATCGCACGCATGCCAGCCGTCAGAAGGGTGGAGGCAGGTCGGGCGGGCCGGTCCACATGCTGGTGCTGTTCTCGTGCTCGGTTGGTGGCTCGGGCTGGGGGTCGCCGGCCGAGTGGGCGGGGTCGGGTTCCTGGTCGTGGTGGTCGGGTTCCTGGTCGTGGTGGTCGGGGTCCTGGTCGGGGTGGTCGGCGGGTGGGTGTGTGTGCTTGTAACTGGTGGGGTAGGTGACGCCGGTTTGGCCGGTGGGGGTGGTCCAGGTGATGGCGCCGGTGTCGGGGTTGCGGTGGACTTGCCAGCCGGGTTGGTGGGTTTTGAGGAGGTGGTGGGGTCGGCACAGGTGGTGCAGGTTGTCCAGGCT
>JBKECN010000098.1:0-1947 GCA_047974565.1 Actinomycetales bacterium | reverse complement strand
ACACCACTCTGCTCAGTGTCAGCCTGAAGCGGTCAGCGGAGCAGATCAGCGATGCTGATGACTGTGCTCCTGACTCGCTCAACCACTCTGTGCCCCGTCCGCGGTGGCCTGGTCCCGTCTTGCGGTCAGGAGCACGGTCGGGACCGACCGGCGTGGCTTGATAGGAGCGTGGCACCGCCCCAACTGAGGTTTGCCCTCCGGCCGGCCCCGTCACCATCATCACTCTCTGTTGTGAAAGGGCGACGTCACTATGATCGTGCTCGGCATCGATGCTCACAAGCGCAGCCACACCGTGGTTGCGGTCGACGAGGTCGGCCGCCAACTCGGCTCAAAGACCACGACAGCAGCGACCAGATCGGACCATCTGGACATGATCCGGTGGGCCGACCGTTTCGGATCCGAACGTAAGTGGGCGGTCGAGGACTGCCGACATCTCTCACGCCACCTCGAGCGCGACATGCTAAGCGCCGGCGAAATGCTGGTGCGAGTGCCGCCGAAGATGATGGCCCACGCCCGGGACTCGGCGCGCACCTACGGCAAGTCCGACCCGATCGACGCACTGGCGGTCGCGCGGGCCGCGCTGCGCGAGCCGAATCTGTCCACCGCACACCTCGACGACGAGGCCCGTGAGCTGCGACTTCTCGTCGATCATCGCGAGGATCTGGTGGCTGAACGGACCCGGCACATCAACCGGCTGCGCTGGCACCTGCACGAGATCGACCCATCCTGGGATCCCAAGGAACGGGCCCTGACCACCGTCAAGCACTTGAACCAGACACGCCAGCGACTCGCTGGACTCACCTCGGTCGTCGCTCGGATCGCCACCGACCTGGTCGACCGGATCCAGGCCCTGACCGAGACCGCGAACGAGATCGAGGCCGAGTTGGATCAGCGCACCACCGTCAAGGCTCCCGCCCTTCGCCAGGTCTACGGCGTCGGGACGCTCAGTGCCGCGAAGCTCGTGGCCGAGGTCGCCAGCGTCACCCGGTTCCATAGTCGTCACGCATTCGCCCGGCACAACGGCACCGCTCCCACGCCCGTCTGGTCGGGCAACTCCGACCGGCACCGCCTCAGCCGTGCCGGCAACCGGCAGCTCAACGCTGCTATTCACCGAGTAGCCCTGACCCAGGCCCGATCCCATCCCGAAGCCAAGACCTACCTCCAGCGCCGCCTTGACGCCGGAGCCACCCGCAAAGAAGCCGTCCGCTCCCTCAAGAGACGCCTCTCCGACGTCATCTACCGAGCCATGCTCCTCGACGCCGGCCGCACCGTGGTACCCGACGCTACTTGACATAGGAGAGAGTGGACTCAACTGGAGTTGGGGGGGCACCCGATCCGGTACACCGGGGCGGTGGTGGTTCACCCTTGCCAGCAGCCTGTGGATATCTAAATGCGCCGACGAGGGTGAACGTGGCAGGATGCCAATAGTTGATTTCCCCCCAGGAGACGATTCCCATGCAGTTCACCCCTCAGACCCCATGGCTCGTTGCCGTGTTCAGCCTGATCTTCGTGGGCTGCACGCCAACCCCAGAACCGACAGTCTCGGCTGCGCCCCTGACACCAACACCAGAGCCGACGTTTGCGTGCACACCGCTGTTTGGCGGTGACCCCACCACATGCACCCAAGAGGAGTCGGACGAGCTCGACGCCAAACGCGCCCAATACGACGAAGCGGATGCGCTCTACCGCGCGGCGACTGCCGAGATGGAAGACCTGATAGCGACCAAAGAGCCTATGACAGCTTCGCTGGAGGGCAAGCTCGCAGGAACATTCCTAGACGAGACCCGACAGGTACTTCTTGACTTCCAGGCAGATGATGTCGAAGTGAGCGGACACGCGGTCGTCGAATGGTCAGTACCGAAGGAATCGCCCTTTGAAGGATCGAACCTAGTGATGAGGATGTGCGTCACCTCAGATTCAATTAATGTGGTGGTAAACGGAGTACAG
>JBKECN010000052.1:0-7825 GCA_047974565.1 Actinomycetales bacterium | reverse complement strand
CACGTACCTGCCCGTGGAAAGGATGAAATACCTATGGCAACTGTGACCTTTGCAGATGCGACCCGGATCTATCCCGGGGCCGATCATCCGGCCGTCGACAAACTCACTCTGGAGATCGGCGACGGCGAGTTCATGGTTCTGGTCGGACCTTCAGGCTGTGGCAAGTCAACCTCGCTGCGCATGCTTGCTGGGCTCGAAGAAGTCAACGCCGGCAGCATTATCATCGGGGAACGCGACGTCACCGATCTGCCGCCGAAAGATCGCGACATCGCGATGGTCTTCCAGAACTACGCCCTCTACCCGCACATGAGCGTGGCCGACAACATGTCCTTCGCGCTGAAGATGGCCAAGATCCCGGCCGCGGAGGTGAAGAAGCGGGTCGCCGAGGCTGCCGAGACCCTGGGCCTGACCGAGTACCTCGAGCGCAAGCCGAAGGCGCTCTCGGGTGGTCAGCGTCAGCGGGTGGCGATGGGCCGGGCCATCGTCCGCAAACCCCAGGTGTTCTGCATGGACGAACCTTTGTCGAACCTGGACGCCAAGATGCGCGTGCAGACCCGTACCGACATCGCCAAGCTGCAGCGCGATCTCGGGGTGACCACGGTGTACGTCACCCACGACCAGGTGGAGGCGATGACGATGGGCGACCGGGTGGCGGTGATGAAGCTTGGCGAACTGCAGCAGTGCGACACCCCGCTACGGCTGTACGACCACCCGGACAACCTCTTCGTGGCCGGCTTCATCGGCTCCCCGCAGATGAACCTCCTCGAAGGCGAGGTGCGCGACGGGCAGGTGCATGTGGGTGGCTACGTGGTGCCGATCGACGCGGCCGCCCGCTCCCGGCTCACCGGCTCGGTCACCGTCGGGGTTCGCCCGGAGAACTGGCGGGTGGTCGACTCCGGGGACGGGCTGCCGGTGACGGTGACCGTCGTGGAGGAACTCGGCTCGGACGCCTACATCTACGGAACCTGCGAGGTGCGGGGCGTGCCAGGCAATGTCATCATCCGGCTCGCCGGCCGGGACCTGCGTCGCAAGGGCGAGGTGGTCCACGTGACCACCGACCCGCACCACGTGCACGTCTTCGACACGGTCTCGGGCGCCCGCCTCAGCGACTGACCTCGGTGCCGGGCTGGAGAGGCCATTCCTGCGGTCTCTGCGGCCCGGCACCCGTTACCGGGTTCGGGGTCCGGTCACGCCCGGACGCCGCCAGCCCGGCGATCAACCCACCACATCCATCCGAGAGTCCCGAGTGAACACCTCCACCACCTCCAGTTCCGTGCGGCGCAGCAGCGCCTATCTCGCCGATGGGCGAGAGATCTTCTACTACGACGAGACCGACCACCCCGACCGGGTGATCACCGACCCGCGCGACCTGCCGCCAACCGCCCCCGCCTCCCGGGTGCGCTACGACCAGGTCCAGGGGGAGTGGATCGGCGTCGCCGGGCACCGCCAGACCCGCACGTACCACCCACCCGCCGACGCCTGCCCGCTGTGCCCCTCCACCGCCGTGAATCTCAGTGAGATTCCCTCTCCCAGTTACGATGTCGCGGTCTTCGAGAATCGCTTCCCCTCGTTCGCCGGCACCGGCGAGCCGTTGCTCGGGGTACCGGGAGACCTGTTCATCGAGGCGCCCGGCGTGGGCAGGTGCGAGGTGGTGTGCTTCACCAGCGAGCACGACACCTCGTTGTCGCAGGTGTCGCGGCGCCGGATGCGCACCGTGATCGAGGCCTGGGCCGACCGGACGGCGGCACTGCAGGCCACACCCGGTGTCGAGCAGGTGTTCTGCTTCGAGAACCGGGGCGTGGAGATCGGGGTGACCCTGGCCCATCCGCATGGGCAGATCTACGGCTACCCGTTCGTCACGCCCAAGACCGCCACCGCGATCCGCCGCGCCGCCGAGTACCGGTCCGGTACCGGACATGAACTGTTCGCCGACATCGTCGAGCAGGAGACGACCGACGGCTCACGGGTGGTGGCCGCCACCGAGCACTGGGTGGCCTTCGTCCCGTTCGCTGCTCGCTGGCCGTTCGAGGTGCACCTCTACCCGCGGGCCGGGTGCGGGGACCTCACCGAGCTCGACGACCCCGCCCGCGACGACCTCGCCGCCCTTTATCTGGACGTCGTCGGCCGACTGGAGGCTCTTTTCGACGACCCGTTGCCGGCCATCACCGGGGTCCACCAGCGCCCACTCCATGCCGACCCTCGGGATTTCGCCCTGCACCTGGAGGTCTTCACCATCCGGCGCGCCGCTGGCAAGATCAAGTACCTGGCCGGCTCGGAGTCGGCGATGGGTGCCTTCGTCAACGACATCACCCCGGAGACGGCGGCCCAGCGGCTGCGAGAGGTGGGGTCACGATGAGTGCCGGTGAGTTGTTCACCACGACCTTTGCCGGCCCCGCGCAGTCGCAGTTCTCCGCGCCCGGCCGGGTCAACCTGATCGGCGAACACACCGACTACACAGGCGGTCTCGTGCTGCCCTTCGCCATCGACGCGCGGGCCCGCGCGGCAGCGGCACGTACCACGACGGGGACACTCAGGCTGGTCTCGGCCCAGCGCCCGGGAGATCTGCGGGTCATCGCCCTGGACGAGCTGGCCCCCGGGGCGGCGGGAGCGACCGGCTGGGCCGGGTACCCGGCCGGGGCCGTCTGGGCGCTGCGCGAACACGGCCACGACATCGGGGGCCTCGACCTGGCCCTGGACTCCCAGGTGCCTGCCGGGGCGGGCTTGTCGTCATCGGCCGCGATCGAGTGCGTCACGGTGCTGGCCGCCTCGACCCTGCACGACGTCGCGCTCGATCCGCTGACCCTGGCCAGGATCGCGCAACGCGCGGAGAACGACTTCGTCGGGGTGCCCTGCGGCCCGATGGACCAGACCGCCTCGGCCGCCGGACGTGAGGGCTCGGTGCTGCTCTTCGACACCCGCAGCGGGCAGGTGCGGCACGTGCCCTTCGACCCGGCCGGGCACGGCCTGCGACTTTTGGTTATCGACACCGGCGTGGCCCACTCGCTTGCCGACGGGGAGTACGCGGCCCGGCGGGCCTCCTGCGAACTCGCCGCGCGCACGCTCGGGGTCGACCAACTGCGCGATCTCGACGAGGCGGGGCTACCTGCCGCGGCTGCACGGCTGCCGACCGAGGACCTGCGCCACCGGGTGCGTCATGTCGTCACCGAGAACTCCCGGGTGGAGCGGACGGTCGCGTTGCTCGAGCGGGGTGAGGTGGCGGCGATTGGAGACCTGCTCACCGCCTCGCATGCTTCGCTGCGCGACGACTACCAGGTGTCCTGCGTCGAACTCGACGTGGCGGTGGATGCCTCGCTTGCCGCCGGCGCCCTCGGCGCCCGGATGACCGGCGGTGGCTTCGGTGGATCGGCGATCGCCCTGGTGCCGGAGGCGGCAGCCGGCGCCGTTGCCGACCGGGTACGAAAAGAGTTCGAGAGCAACGGCTTCGGTGATCCCACCATCCGTGACGTGCTACCCGCCGAGGGTGCCAGGCGAGACTGAAGCCGCAGGACTCAGCCGGTGCGCTCTCGCAGGAAGGCGATGTCGTCCTTCTGGCCTTCGCTCGGGGTCTCCACGACCACGGGCGCGTCGGCCGCTCGGACCACCTCGGCCAGCATGTCCGGGTCGATCGTCCCGGTGCCGATGTTGGCGTGCCGGTCGCGGCCGGAGTCGAACGGGTCGCGAGAGTCGTTGAGGTGCACCAGATCGATCCGTCCGGTGATCGCCATGATCCGCTCCACGGCGTCCGCGAGGTCCTCGCCCGCGGAGTTCGCGTGGCAGGTGTCCAGGCAGAAGCCCACCTCGAACTCGGCGACCGCGTCCCACAGCCGGGCCAGATCGTCGAAGTGTCGGGCCATCGCGAAATCCCCACCGGCGGTGTTCTCGATGAGGATCGGCACCCCGAAGCCACCATCGTCCTGGGCGTAGGCGAAGAACTTGCGCCAGTTGTCCACGCCCTTGGCCGGGTCCTCGCCTTTGACCACGTGCCCGCCGTGCACGACCAGCCCGATCGCACCGAGAGCCGCTGCACCCTCGGCGTGCTGGTGCACGATCTTGCGGGACGGCACCCGGATCCTGTTGTTCAGCGAGGCCAGGTTCACCGGGTACGGCGAGTGCACGACCACGGTGAGGTCGCTGTCGCGCAGGGCCTGGGCATGCGGGTAGGGCTTGGGTTTCTTCCAACTCTGCGGGTCGTCGAGAAACAGCTGGACGATCTGCGCGTCGACCTGCTCGGCCGCGGCGATCGGGTCGTCCTGGCGGACGTGGGCACCGATGAGCATGCCGTCGAGCATACGCAAGGTGCCGAGTCAGTACCGCAGCCCGAGGGGTTCGGCTCCGCGGGCGGCGTCCACCCGGAACGACAAGCGCACCCGGGCGCTCTCGCCCTTGGCCAGGTGCAGGTGCCAACGCACCAGACCCTGCTCACCGGCCGGGTCGGGCGTCGTCTCCCCGCCCGATCCGGAGCCCTGCACCGACGCCGGCTCGGGTTCGAAGGTCGCGTCGCGGATCGTGATGTCGGCGGTGGTGGGGACCGGGAGCTGGTCCAGCACCGTGATGTCGACCGCCGCTCGACCATGATTGGTGATGGTGGTGATGTAGGTGAAGTCGTACCGACGGGTGCCGCCCACGAGTGCCTTGGACGCGTTATGTGAGGTGAGTTTGCGTTCGACCCGGACCCGTTCGTCCAATCCGAGCGCGAGCTCGCGCCGCTCGCCCGAGGCCCAGCTGCGCAGCTCGGTGCTGCCGACGAACTCGCCGTCGTGGAAGAGCGCGGCGCGGCCGGGACGGAAGGTGTGCTCGGAGTCGTTGGTGACCACGGCCCGCACGATCACCTCGTCGCTGCGCACGGGTGCGGTGACCCGGTCGACCCGAGCGGGCAGATGGAAGGAGTCGATGAGCACCTGGTGGTCGCCACCGTCCGGTGGGATCTCGCCGGGACGCCGGACCCGGTACGTGCTGGCCACCATCGCGTGCTCCGCCTCGGCAGTGGCCACGGCCATCGGAGCAGCGGCCGCCATGGCTCCAGCAGGCATGGCGATCCCGGCATCGGCGACGGCTCGAGCGCGGGCCCGTGGCACGTTCACCGGCCTGGCAGCCCGGTCGTGCACATACCAGGTGTCGAGTTCGGGCATCACGACCGCGGCTCCGGGGCGCGCGGTGGACAAGCGGAGTTGACCGGCCGGCCAGGTCTCACCCGAGTTCTGATGCACCATGCCGATCCAGTCCACCTGCAGGCGCTCGCCGTCCAGTCTCAGGTCGTAGCGGCTCGACCAGCCGGCGTCCGGCACCAGATAACTCACATCCAAGGTCAACGAGCCGCCGAGTGCGTCCAGGTCCACGTCCACGCACATGCTGTCCGCGGCTGGGCGGCCGAGATCGCCGATGGCCCGCTCCACCCGCTGTTTGTCGGCCTGGGCTTCGCGTTCGGCAACCCCGATCTCCCGGCGGGTGGCATGTGCGGTGGACAGGGCGTCCCGGACGTAGGCCAGCACCGGATCCAGCCGGTTGGGCTCCAGCCCGTCGTGCACGACCGCCGAGGCAAGGGCGTGCCCGGTGCGCTGGCTTAGGGTGGTCAGGGCGGTGATCTCCGCCTCCACGCCCTGCCGGGAGTCGGCGAGCTCTGCCAGTCGGGTGCCGATCTCGCGTAGCTCCTGGGCCAGATCGCCTGCTGCGGAGCCGACTTGGTGATCTCCCTGACGGGCCACACGCACGTCCACGGCCCGGATGGTGGCGCCCCCATGTCCGGTGATGCGTACCGACTCCGGGTCCAGGTTGACTGGTAGGCCGACGACCGTCAGCCGGTGTCGACCTTCGGGAACGGTGAGGCTTGCGGTGCGTTGTATCCGGGCATTGCCCGGATACACGGTCACCGCGACGATCGGGGCGTCCAATGCGGTCACTGCTGGCGGGTCTCCTGCCTGTGCGTGGTCATTCTCGGTAGCGCGTGGAGCCGTCGCCGAGGTGGTCGGCTGGCAGCGGGCAGGTACCTCACCCTCGGTGCTCGACCAACTGGATGAGGTTGCCGCAGGTGTCGTCCAGCACGGCGATCAGCACTGTCCCGGCGTCCGTGGGCTCCTGGGTGAAGTGCACTCCCTTGGCGACCAGGTCTGCATGGGTGGCAGCCAGGTCGTCGACGGCGAACGAGGTCACGGGAATGCCGTCGTGTCGTAGCGCCGTGCGATACGGCCCGACCGCGCGGTGGCCGCTGGGCTCGAGCAGCAGTTCGGGGCCGTCCGGCTCTTGCGCGCTGACGACCGTGAGCCAACGAGCCGGCCCGAGGGGCAGATCCGTCTTGACCTGGAATCCCAGCACGTCGGTGTAGAAGCTCAGTGCGGCAGCCTGGTCGTCGACGAACACGCTGGTGATCCAGATCCTCGGCACGACAATCCTCTTCCGGTCGACGGGTGGTTCGTTCCGGCTCCCGCCGACGGTGTGAGCCGGGCGGTATGGGCGCCGAAGCGCTATCGACACCATAGGTGAGAACCCGGGCCGAGGGCGCCGAAATCGGCGAGCAGCAGACCCGCTGCGAGCCCAGCCCGAACTCCCCAGCCGTTGCGCTGCCCCACGCACGGTCAGCAAGATGGTCTCGGATGGCAAGAATGCGACAGTCCCGTCACCTCCCGGGTACCGCAGAGGTGATTGCGGGTATCGGAGTCGTCGGTGCCATCTGGGCGCACGTTCGAAGGCAGCAACTCACTGAGGAGGCAGGCATGGCCACACGAAATGGCAGCGCGACCTGGCGCGGCGATCTGAAGACCGGCACCGGCGAGGTGACCGTCGGCAACGGCGTCTACACCGGCAACTTCTCGTTCACGTCCCGTTTCGAGGACGGGGACGGCACCAACCCCGAGGAACTGATCGCGGCTGCACATGCCGCCTGCTACTCGATGCAGCTGTCGGCGATGCTCGCCGGTGCGGGCACCCCGGCCACGAGCGTGCAGACCTCCGCGGTATGCACGCTGCGTTTCGTCGACGACGCCCCGACGATCACCAAGATCGCCCTCACCACGGTCGGGGATGTGCCGGGCCTGAGCGCCGAGCAGTTCACCCAAGCCGCAGCGGACGCCAAGGCAGCGTGCCTGATCACCCGCGCCTTGGCCGGCGTCGACGAGATCACCCTGGAGGCAACGCTTCAGGGCTGAGACTCGCTTGGGCGCGTGGCGAGTCCCCCGCAGTTCCGCGGCGCCTGCGGTCCCTTGGGTTCAGGGTCCGGCTGGGTGTTCTGGGTGAGGTAGCCGTGGGTGGTGGCGCCTGCGCATGGCGGTCAGGTTCGGGGTGTTGTGGCCGTCGGTCGGTGTCCACGTAGGCGCTGCCACCTGTTACCGGGGTGACGCCTGTGGCGACTCCGGTGGCCCGGACCTCCGCCGGACGGCAGCGGCATGCCAAAGTCGCGATATGTGACGACGTTGGCAGACCCGTTGGCGCCTGCGCCCCTGCGTTCAGGTCCGGCTGGGTGTCTCGGTGAGGTGGCCATGGGTTCTGGTGGCGCCTGCTCATTGTGGTCAGGTTCGGGGTGGTGGCCGTCGGTCTGTGTCTACGTGGGCGCTGCCACAGGTTGCTGGGGTGGCGCCTGTTGACGGGGTGATGCCTGTGGCGGATTCCTTCGGGGCGTGGTCGCTGGTGGCTGACAGCGGCATGCCAAAGTCGCGATATGTGACGACGTTGGCAGACCCGTTGGCGCCTGCGCCCCTGCGTTCAGGTCCGGCTGGGTGTCTCGGGTGAGGTAGCCGTGGGTTCTGGTGGCGCCTGCTCATAGCTGTCAGGTTCGGGGTGGTGGCCGTCGGTCTGTGTCTACGTGGGCGCTGCGACCTGTTACCGGGGTGATGCC
>JBKECN010000017.1:0-18045 GCA_047974565.1 Actinomycetales bacterium | reverse complement strand
AGAGCAGCGGCATGATCACCCCGGTGAAGGCGAAGGTCACCACGATCACCACCCCGAGCCGCAGCTGGGTCCGCATCAGCGAGTCGACGAAGACCTCACCCATCTCGTCCGACTCCACACTTGCCTCGACCCGCCAGTCGGGCTTGAGGGGTATGGCCCGGCTACGCGGGCCGGTGACCCTGACACGACGCGGGGGACTGGGCTCCATGGGTCGATCCTGCCGCGCCCTGGTCAGGCTGTGCGGACCCGGCTGATCATCTCGCGCAGGGCCCGGGTATGCCGACGGCTCACGACGAGTTCGGTGTCGTCGACCAGGACGGTGCAGCGACCGGCGTCGGTGTGCACCTCACGCACCCGCTGGATCTGGATCAGGGTGGACCGATGGATGCGCACGAAGCCGGCCTCCGCCCACCGCTCCTCCAGCGTGGTGAGGGGGACGCGCACCAGGTGGCTGCCGGTGTCGGTGTGCAGGCGGGCGTAGTCCCCGTGGGCCTCCACGTAGCGCACCTGGCTGCGCTTGACGAACCGGGTCACCCCGGCAAGCTCCACCTGAATGGACTCGTCCGGCTCGCTGGCCGGGGGCAGCTGGTTCTCCAGGACCCGCCTGATCGCCTCCTGAAGGCGTTGGGTGCGAACGGGTTTGAGCAGATAATCGGTGGCGGCCAACTCGAAGGCGTCCACCGCGTGCACGTCATGGGCGGTGACGAAGACGATCTGTGGTGGCTTTCCGTGCTGGGCCGCGGCCCGCGCCAGGTCCAGGCCGCTGGCACCGGGCATCTTGATGTCACAGAAGATGACGTCGTAGCCGTTCTGGGCCAGCCTGGTCAACGCCTGCCCGGCGTTCTCCGCCGTGTGGATCTCCCCGATCCGGTCGTCACGTTCGAGCAGGTACACCAGGTCTGCCCGGGCCGGCGCCTCGTCGTCGACCACCAGTGCCGCCAGGGTCATCTCGTGCCGCCTCCGCCCGAATCTCTCGCGCCGTCGCGAATGGTGGGCGGACCGATGGGCGCCGGGGACGCCCCTGCGGACTTACGCCCGGTGTTCGATGACTCTACTCACCGTCACGCCGTTGCTGCGGCAGGGTCAGGTCGAACTCGTACAGGCACTCTCTGTGCACTCATTCTGCTACCCCAGGGGTGCCGGAGCGGGCCGAACGCGCGCGCGGGTGCACAGCCGATCCCCGAGGTTGAAGGAACAATCCGGGCGATAGCGTGATCTACCCGGACGATGACGTGACGGCTCGGTCGAGTCGTCGGCAGTGGCAGGTCGTGTGGGCGGGGGTCGCGGTCACACCTGGGCGCGGGTGGAGAACTTGGGCACCCGGAAGCTCACCTTCGTGCCCGCCCCCTCGGCGGTCTCCACCACCAGCCCGGCGTCGTCGCCGAAGACCTGCCGTAGTCGGGCGTCCACGTTGCCCATGCCGAGGGAGTCCCGCGCGCTCTCGCCGAACAGGATCCGGCGCACCTCGTCCGGGTCGGACCCGATGCCATCGTCCTCGACCGCGATCACCGCGTGATTGCCGTCGTTGTCGGCGGTGACCACCACCCGCCCGGGCCCGGTCCGGCCCTCCAAGCCGTGCTGGACGGCGTTCTCCACCAGCGGCTGCACCACGAGGAAGGGCACCGCCACGCCCAGCACCTCGGGCGCCACCCGCCATCTGACCTGTAGCCGATCGCCGAACCGGGCCTTCTCCAGCACCAGATACCGCTCGACGTTCTCCAGTTCGTCGGCCAGCGTGGTGAACTCCCCGCCCCGTCGCAGGGCATAACGCGTGAAATCGGCGAACTCGAGCAGGAGTTCTCGGGCCTGGTCAGGATCGGTGCGGACGAAGGACGCGATCGCGGTGAGCGAGTTGTAGATGAAATGTGGGCTGATCTGCGCCCGCAAGGCCGTCAACTCGGCCTCGATAGCCCGAGATCGGGAACGCTCCAGTTCGGCCAGGTCCAGGTTCACCGACACCCACGCGGCCAGGTCCTCGGTGGCCCGCACAAGCCGCGCGGTGACCGCATTGCCGTAGGCCAGGACGGCCCCCACCACATGGTCGTCGCACACCAGCGGGACGACCACCCCGTGCTGCAACTGGCAACCCTGGTCGTCGCAGCGCAGATCGTCCGGGATCAGGAGCATGGTGCGCCCCAGCTCCATCGCCTTGGCCGCGTGCCGCCGGGCCTGCGGGGCGTGCGCCTGCTCGCCCACCCCGTCCCAGGCCAGCGCGTGCGGCCCGACGATCGCCATCGCCGACGTCGACAGCAGCGACGACAGGTGACGCACCGCCTTCTGGGCGCCCTCCTGGGTCAGGCCCTCCCGCAGGAAGGGCGCAGCCCGGGTCGCCTCGTGCAGGGCCTCCAGCCGGGCCCGGTCGATCGAGGTTCCCAGCTCGCGCCTGCGACGCATTCCGATCGTGATCGCCAGGGTCACTCCGAAGGCCATGGCGAGGACGACGAGAATCGCCAGCTTCGGGTCCAGGGTGCTGGCGGGTGCCGTGGCGGGGTTCAGCATGAGCCGACCGCCCGCGATGCCACGTGCCAGACGGTGACCGGCAGTCGGGGTGGGGCGGGGTGGGCGCCTCGCGCAACCACGCGGACGACCCTCAGCCGAGCCGGTGGGCGTCGACCCGGAGGCGGGGCGCGACCAGTTCGTCCTGGGCTGGGATGAGGGCGATCTCCCGTCGCCCCGCCTGCACCGTGGCCTCCAGCACGCCGTGGATGCTTGCGGCGGTGCGTTCCAAGGCGGTGTGGGGGCCGTCGGTGAGGGTGTGCGCGCAGAACATCGCAGCGGTGGCGTCCCCGGCGCCGTTGACCGTCAACGGCAGCAATGGAGTGTGCACCAGCCAGGCGTCCTGCTCGTCGACGGCGAGCATGCCGATGGTGTCCGGCGGGGTGTCGTCGGTGATCACCGACGTGACCAGGACGGTGCTCGGGCCGTGCGCACGCAGGGAGCGGGCTGCGGCGAGCACCTGGGCCTCGGTGTGCAGACTGCCCGGGGGGTGACCGGTGAGGAACTCCAACTCGAACAGGTTGGGGGTGACGATGTCCGCGGCCCGCACGACGGTGTCCCGCAGGAACTCCGGGATCCCTTCGCGGACGAAGAAGCCGCGCCCGACGTCCCCCATCACCGGGTCGCAGCAGTAGATCGCGGCTGGGTTGGCCGCCTTCACCCGCCGCACCGCATCCAGGATCACCCCGCCCACGGCCTCGGCGCCCTGGTATCCCGACAGCACCGCATCGCACTCGCCGAAGACCCCGCGGTCCTCGATACCTCGGATCACCTCGGCCACGTCCGTGGTGTCGATGACCGGGCCGCGCCAGGCGCCGTAGCCGGTGTGATTGGAGAAGTTGACGGTCGGCACGCTCCACACCTCGTGGCCGAGCCGCTGCAGGGTGAAGGTGGCCGAGGAGTTCCCGGCGTGGCCGTAGGCCACCCACGACTGAATCGACAGGATCTGCACGCCCGAAAGGGTAGGCCCCGTCGAGGCCCTCGCGCTGGTCCGGGGCGAGTGCGAGGTGCAGGGCCGGTCCCAGGCACAGGTGACCGGCGGGGGCTCAGCCGTCCTGGCTCACCCGGGCACAGGCGTCCAGGATGAAGGTGCTCAGCCGAGTGGTGTCCGCGATCACCGAGAGGTGGTTGGCGCCCGGCCAGACGGTGAGCCGCACGTGATCCCCGGCCTGCAGGAAGCGTCGCTCCCCGAGCCGGAATTGGTCATTACCCCCGTTGAGCAGCCAGACCGGGCCTCGGTACCGGGCCAGGTCACCCAGCGGATCGAGGGTGGCGACCTGCGCGACCACGTCCGAGGCGATCTCGTGGGTGTAGCCGCCACGGCCCCAGGCGGTGGCCTCCTCGTCCGGTAGGAAGCGGCGCGCGGAGGCATCGGTGAGCCGGGTGGCCAACTCGGGATGGGTGGTCAGGAACCGGCCGTAGAGGCGGTAGGCGGCCAGGCCGACCCCCGCGGGTTGGGTGCTGGCGCCGATCGAGATGACACCTGAAACCAGGTCTGGGTGGCGTGCGGCGGTGGCCAGCGCGATGAAGCCGCCGAGGGAATGACCGATCAGCACCGCCCGTCCGTCCAGGGACTGCAGCAGCGACGCGCAGTCGTCCACCGCGGCGTCCACGGTGAAAGGCCGGTCCCGGGCCGTGCCGTGGCCGGGCAGATCAGGAGTGTGCACGCGGCAGGCGTGCGACCGTAGGTCCGCCGCCAGCGGATCCCACATCGTGGCGCTGACCCGCATGCCGTGCAGCAACACCAGGGGTGGAGTCACGAAGGTCATCGTCGCACCATGGCCGGCTCGCCAGCCGTGGCGGGCCGATCCCGCGCCCGGCTGACCCGGCAGGGACCGGGCACTCCCGTCAATGGCCGGGGGACAGACCCGGTGCTCATCATTGGGCAACCCCCGACGGCTCGAGGCGTGCCCACACCCCGGCATGATCGGTGTCCGGCAACCGGACCGTGCCGGCGTCGACCACCGCGAGCCGGTGCACCATCAGGTGGTCGATCCGCACATAGGGGATCGCCCGAGTGGACCACGTGGGCACCCATCCGCCACCGACGAGGTCGAAGGCATCGTCGTAGCTGGCCAGCAGCGGGCGGAAGGCCGCGTGGTCCCGCGAGGCGTTGAAGTCGCCCGCGAGCACGGTCGGCATGTCGTCGGCCGGCTTCTGGGCGAGTTCGGCGAGCTCGCGCTGCCAGCCGGGGTGCAGCGGCGAGGCGTTGTGGACGGCCCGGACCCGGACCGTCCCACGTGGGGTGTCGACGTCCACCAGCGGCATGTCGAAGGTGGTGCTGCGGCCCGGTTCGACCGGGCGCAGAGGCCAGCGAGACAGCACCACCGTGCCGCTGGCGTCCTGGCTGGCGCGCCCGACGTGATGGGTGAAACGCGGGTTGGCGACGGCTGCCTCCAGGCTCTGCGCCGTCACTTCGGTGAGCACCAGCACGTCCACGTCCAGCCGGGTGGAGATGTCCGCCAGGACGTGCTGGTCCGCCTGGCCGTACTCGAGGTTCACCGCCAGCACGGTGACCTGGTCGGGCCCGGGCGGCGGAGCACTGGCAGGCGCCGGCCAGGTGGTGCCGAGCGCCAACTGGGCCGCGGCCAGGAGCGAGCAGCCGAGTACAGCGGGACGGTGGCCGAGCAGCCCGGCCATCACGAGGGTGGCGAACGTGCCCAGCCCCCACAGCCACCGCCCAGAGGCGGCCGCCACCACGAACGTCCCGTCATCGGGAATCCAGCGGATCGCGGTGAGGGCACCGAACAGGGCGGCCACCGCCAGGCACAGCCAGCCGACCGGCCCGACCCAGGCGCGGTGTGTGTCGTCGTCGGCGGTGGTCACCGGGACAGTATCGGCGGGCTACGGTGAGGAGCATGACGTCGGCCGATGCCACCGGGCCAGCTGCCGCCCACACCCCAGACCTACTGGCCCGGCTCGCCGGGCTCGACGGTGTCGAAGCGGCCGTGGAGGCGGCTCGCACCGCGTGTGAGGAACTGCGCTGGCACCCGGCGATGCGCCGCCGGTCCGCCCAGGTGCGCGCCGAGGCCGGGGTGTGGCAGGCCTGGGCCAGCGCCCGGCTCGAGGGAGCGGTGCTCCCGGTGGAGGCGTTCCGGGCCGCCGGTGTGGGTGCCCGGCCGCTGCCCTCGGATCCGGTCGGGAAGGTCGCCGCCGGAGCGTTGCGGGCGGGGGCGCTGGCCGATCAGCTCGCCGCCGACGGCGGCCGCGTGCTTCGTAGCGCTCCGGCGCAGGCGTTGGCCCGGCTGCATCTGGCGGCGGCGCAGGGACTGGTTGCCGCCGACGACGTGGGCCGACCCCGTTCCGAGCCGGGGGTGACGGTCCGGCTGGGCCGGGTGCGGGAGTTGCTCGCCGGGACCACTCAGGCGCCTGCCGTGGTCCTTGCCGCCATCGTGCAGGCAGAGATCCACACGATGCAGCCCTTCGTCGGGTCGAACGCGGTGGTGGCTCGGGCGCTGGGCAGGGCCGTCACGATCGGCTGGGGTCTGGACCCGATGGGCGCCGCAGTGCCGGACGTCGTGCTGGCCGAGGACCCGAGCGCTCTGGCGCAGGCGGCGCAGGGCTACGCCGAGGGCGGCTCCGCCGGGGTGGCCGCCTGGTTGTGTTTCTACGCCGACGCCGTTGCGCAGGGGGCGCGGCGCGGGGCGGACCTGGCCGGGTCGGTGATCTCAGGACGCCCGTTGCGGGCCTGAGCCGTGGAGTCCGCGGATTCAGCCGAGGCGAGTGCGGCGCGCGTCCCGGCGTGCCCCGAGGCGTGTGGGAGTAGGCGTGACGACGGGCGGCGGCCGAAGCCGCCGCCCGCTGCGCCCGTCAGGTCGGCTACCAGGCGTGCTCGTTGCATCGTGGGCGGTGCACCGCCCATCGAGTCCCACGGAGACTGGTCGCGCGTGGGTACCGACACTTCAGGTGCGTGTCACATCGAGACCTGAAACCCCCAGCCACACGTGCCTGGGGCCCAGTTTCCGGTGCGCCGCGCTGCGGGCCAGATTAGTTCTCGTTGCACCGAAAAAGCAGACTCCGCCCGGGTGAGGTTGCCACGACACAGAGTTACTTGAGCGAAACGCGCTCGCTGGGTTGCATTCAACGCCCTCAAGGTCCATGATCGTTGGTGCCGGTCATACGTGACCGAGCCAGCGCTCCCCGGCTCCTCCCCCCCGAGCCGGACGGCGCGACGGCCCCCGCCTCCCCGGCGGGGGCCGTCCTCATGTCAGGACTCTTTCCGATGACCTCGGCACGCCTGCCGTGATCGCTCCTGGATTCCCGTGCGGCCGTAGCTCACTCTCACCGTGGGTCCACCCGCCCAGGACGATCAGCAGGGTGTCCGCGCCGTGAGTACGCCCGCCTCAGCGGTTTTCCACAGGGCCTTCAGCATGGCCTGCTGTGTCCACAGGTCCTCGGGCCGCTGGCCGGTGGGCTCGGGGTGGGGCGAACCTCGGCGGGTGAGTTTCGTTCCCACCAGCTCGCCGCCGGCAGTCCCCCGCCTGGGTGGCACCGGCGGTCACATCCTGCTGGTCGGCGTCGACGGTCAGGTCAGTGAACGGATCCGTGCGGTGGCAGTCGCTTTCGATCTGGAGGTGCGTCACAGCCAGCGTCCGGACTGGGCGGAGATCGGCCGTTCCTGCCTGGTCTTCGTCGGTGACTCGGCAGCGCGCGCGACGATGGCCATCGGTGCAGCCGCGACGTGTGTGCTGATCGCAACGGAAGATCAATGGGTGCCCGGTGAGTCCCCAGCCGCGTCGGGCGATGGTGTCGATCGGCCCCGAGGTCTGGAGTCTGCGGCTGCCGGCCACTGGCCCGGCGAAGTGCTGCCGGAGCACCGAAGTGAGCGGCTCGCCGAGTTGATAGCCGCTGCGGCGCAACCTGTCAGGGCCTCGACGTTGGCGGTGGCCGGAGCCGTGGGTGGAGTCGGGGTGACCTCCTTCGCCGTCGCGCTCGCGGTTCGCGCGGGGGCACAAGCTCCCCGGGTCGCGCTGGTGGACGCCGACCCGGCCAGCGCCGGATTGGACGCGGTACTGGGCACCGAGTCGGTTGGCGGCCTGCGGTGGGAGGCCTTCGCCGAAGTCGGGGCGACGATGGCCGGCCTGGACCTGGTCTCCGGGCTGCCGATCGTCGGCGGAGTCAGGGTGCTCACCGCCGATGCCGCCGGGGGCGGGCTCGAGCAGGTCGAAGTGGTGGCCCGGCTTGCCGCGCTGCGCGCGGTCCAGTCGCAGTTCGACCAGGTGGTCGTTGATGTGGGTCGCGGCCTGGAACTCCATCTGGCACGACAGTTGTGCGCGGTGATTCTCCTCGTACGCGGCGATCCGCCCGGAGTGCTGGCCGCCCTACGCGCGGTGCACCGGCTGAGTGCGCTACGAGTGCGGATCGCCGTGCTCGTACGGCACGCACCAGGTGGGTTGTCGAACTCGCAGATCTCCACCGCACTCGGGTCCTCGGTGACCCCGCTGGGCGCGATTCCGCACAGCTGGCGGCTGGCCCGCGGTGCCATCGAGGGGGAGTTGTCGTCATCGATCACCGGCAAGCTGACCCGCGTGGCCGATCGGTGCCTGGACTGGGCGGCATGACTCCCGGGGTGTCACGGTTGCGGTCACAGTTGAGCCGCCTGCAAGATCCTGGCTCGGGTGCGGCCGTGGTCTCCGCGCTGCGCAATCCCGAGCAGCCGCGCAGTGTGGCCGATCTGGTGAGCGATGCCTGGCAGGTGCAAGCCGAGCTCGTCGGCCTCGGGCCCTTGCAGCAACTCGCCGCCCAAGACGGCGTGACCGACATCCTCGTCAACGGCACCTCCGGGGTGTGGACCGACTCAGGGGCCGGGTTGCGACGCAGGTCGGTTGGTTTCGACGACGAGGCACAGGTGCGTGCGCTCGCGGTCCGGCTGGCTGCGCTCGGTGGACGGCGGCTCGACGAGGCAACGCCGTGGGTGGACGCGCAGTTGCCGGGCGGTGTTCGTCTGCACGCGATCATCCCGCCGCTGGCCGCCGATGGCACCTGCCTCAGCCTGCGGATTCCCGGCCGGGTCTGGACGCTGAGGGCGCTGGTAGCCGCCGGTGCGATGAGTCCCGACTGGTCCCTCCTGCTCGAGTCGGTGGTTCGGGCCAGGGTGCGCTTCCTGATCAGCGGCGCCACCGGCACCGGCAAGACCGCCGTGCTCGCAGCGATGCTCGGCTGTTGCCCGAGCAGCGAACGAGTGGTGGTCGTGGAAGACACGGTCGAGCTGGCGCCCACAGCGGCCCATGTGGTGCGCGTCCAGGCTCGCCACGCGAACTCCGAGGGCGCCGGCCGGGTGGAGATGGCCGAACTGGTTCGTCAGGCGCTGCGGATGCGCCCGGACCGGCTCGTCGTGGGGGAGTGCCGCGGCAAGGAGGTCCTCGACCTGCTGGCGGCGTTGAACACCGGACACTGTGGCTGCGGGACCGTGCACGCCGGTGGCCCGGCAGAGGTGCCGACGAGGTTGGAGGCGCTGGGCCTGCTGGCCGGGGTGCCGAGGCCGGCCATGCAAGCACAGGTAGCGGCCGGCCTCGATGTCCTGGTTCATCTGTCCAGGGATGGCAGGGGTCGGCGGCGGGTCGAGTCGGTGGCGGTTGTCCAGCCGGCAGGTGACCGCGACGCGGTGCGGGTGATCACTGCCCTGGACGTGCACTCGGGCGCCGGGCCGGGATGGTCCGCCTTGGCCGACCGGCTCGGCTGGGTCGGTCCGCCTCCGGAGCGTTCCTGATGGAGTTGGCGATCGCCGGGTTGGTGGCTGCGGCGGCACTGGTGGCGGGCTGGTCCTCGCCCCGAGGCAGATTGCGGCGGCTGCTCGCGGTGCTGCCGGATGAGCCCGGGGACGGACCGGCAGACCGGCGCCCGCCCCCGGAATTGTCTCGACGCCGATGGACGCGATGTCTGAGGCGCTGGGCATCGGTGGCCCCGCGCCGGCGCAGGCAACCGGCCGCGTCATCCTCGCTGGCGGGAGCGTCGCCGCCCCCGCGATCGCCGGGTGTGCCCGGTCGGGGACGTCCCGGGTGGCCCCGATGGCCCGGTCGCGCGGCGACGAGGTGGGGGTGGGCGACGAGGTGGGGGTGGGCAGGAACTGGCCGGGTTGATCAGCAGGACGTGGGGGTGGCCGTGCGTCACCTGGCCGGCCTGGCACGAGCCGGGGTGGGGCTCACCGCAGCCTTGGCCTACTTGGCCACCGACCCGGCCCGCGGGCCACGCCTGCGAGAGGCCTTCGACACGGCGGCCGAGGCGATTCGTGCGGGGGACTCGATCGGCCCGGCGTTGAGTTCGGTGCATCCCGGCCTGGCGGCCACCCTGATCGTCGTTCAGCGCTGCGGAGCTCCCGCTGCCGACACGCTCGAGCACCTTGCCGAGGCGATGGCCGACGACGCGGACGCGGACGCGGCGGTGCGAGCGGTCGCCGCCGGGCCACGAGCCACGGCCCGACTGCTGGCACTGCTGCCGGTCTTCGGGATGGCCTTTGGGATCGCCCTGGGGATGAATCCGCTGGAGGTCCTGGTGGGCACCGGCCTGGGCAGGGTGTGCCTGGTCGTGGGCGTGCTCTTGGCCGGAATCTCCTGGCGGTGGAGCGCGCGTCTGGTGCGCGCGGTCTGAACTGCGTTCTGGTGTACGCAACCGAAAGCCGATCGATGAACTGGGGCGTCTCAGCGTGAACGAGTTGGCGGTGGTGGTGGCGGTGCTGGTCACCGTGGCGGCCTGGCTGCCGTCGCGCGCCCAGGTCCGTTTGGGCGACCTGCTGGCAGAGGGCACGCGCGGGCACGCCGCCCCCGACAGCCCGCTGGACGTGGCCTTGGTGATGGAGTTGCTCGCCAGTGCGCTGTCGGCCGGGCTGCCGATCGGGTCAGCGCTGATGGCGGTGGGCGAGGCCCTGGAACCCGGCCTCGACGCGATCGATCGGGAGAGCGAACTCACTGGCCCGCAGGCCCTGGTGGTCGCCGGGCGGGCGCTCAATCTGGGAGCTGGCTTCCCGCACGCCTGGCCCTCGGCTGTGGACGAGTCCACGGCAGCCGCTCTGGCCAAACTCGGCGAGGTCCTCGACATCTGCCTTCGAACTGGCGCCTCGGCCAGCACCGTGCTGCGGGCCGCGGCCACCGCGCATCGGCGGGCTCGACGGCGCGAGCGTGAGCTTGAGGCCGGCCGTCTCGGGGTGCGGCTGGTGCTGCCCCTGGGGCTGTGTGCGTTGCCGTCGTTCGTCGTCCTGGCCGTGATTCCGGTCCTCATCTGGCTGGCTCAGGGGCTCCTGGGCTGAGGGGCCTGGTGTCTACCTCGGGTCCGGGGTCGAGGGACTGGTTCCGGGTTGAAGAACTCTCGCGGGGTGGTGAGCACTCCGGCCCGGGACTCTCGGTGGGTTGGGGACTCTCGGGCGGGTGGGGGACTTGCGCCCCGGCCGGGAAAGTCCCGGCGGTTCAGGAACTCTCCAGGTTGGGAACCTCGCCGCGTTCTGAGGAAATCGACTGTGCCGGGCCGGATCTGGCCGACCCGTCGAAACGTGGGGCCCTCACCCTCCACAGGTGCATGGAGGCGCCTGCCTTATCCACAGGCACTCGCGGATGCTGGCCGCTGCACGGCTGGCCGGAGAGCCTGGTCTCGAACCGCGGCGCCAGTCGCCGCCACCCACTGAGGAGGACTGCCATGACCTGTCTGAGTTCTGAGTGCGCCCCGCGTGAGGAGGCCGCGTCCTCGGCCGTTTCCCGTGCGGCTGTCGGCGCGGGCTCCCCGGATGACCACGGCCTTGCCCACGACCACGGCCTTGCCTACGACCACGGCTTTGCCGACGACCGCGGCATGGCCACGGCCGAGTACGCCATCGCGACCCTGGCGGCCTGCGGATTCGCCGGCCTGCTGTTGTCGATCCTGGGCAGCGATGAGGTCCGGTCCATGCTGCTGGCCATCGTCCGCCAGGCATTGACGCTGGCGTGATCCGCCGCTCGCGATCAGGTGGCCCCCGGTGACAAGGGACGTCGAGGGCGCACCAAGGGGGCCGGTCGGTTCAGCGGTACCAGCGGGGTCCCGCCCCGCCGGCCGGTCCGCCCTGTCATCCGCCACTCGGGCCGATGCCGGTGCGATCACCGCCGAGTTCGCGATCGGCCTGCTCAGCGTCGTGCTCGTGGCGGCTACCGTGGTCGGCTTGGCGATCGTGGGCCAGGCGCGGCTGGCGGTCACCGGTGCGGCTGCCTCGGCCGCCCGGCTGGTGGCTCGCGGGGAGTCCGAGTCGGCGATCCGCTCCTGGCTCGATGCCCAACCTCACGTGGACGGGTACCGGATCGACCAGGCAACCGCAGGTGGCCACCCCGTGCTCACTGTGACCACCTGGCGAGGGGTCAGGCTGGGACTGCTCGGCACCGTCCGGGTCAGCGGTGCTGCCACGGCGCTACCGGAGCCAGGCGCGTGACCCGGCACCGCCCCCGGACACGGGCTCTGCCGGACGAGGGTTCGGCCACCCCGCTGACCCTTGCTCTCATTGCGTGCAGCTTGCTGCTGGCCGGCCTGCTCGGGTCCCTCGTGCAGGTTCGCGCGGCCGTCCAGCGCGCCGAGGTGGGGGCCGACCTGTCGGCGCTCGCGGCGCGCGCCAGCGCCCCCGCCGAGTGGTCGTCCCCGGGTGCCTGCCCGGTTGGGCCTCGACAGGCCGCTGTGGCCGTCGCCGAGGCCAACCAGGTGCAGCTGGTCGGATGCGACGCACTGGGTGACGGGAGCCTGGTCGTGGTGGTGGCGGCCCCCCTACCGCCTCGGCTGTCGGTACTACCTGCCCCGCAGGCCAGGGCGCGTGCCGGATGAGGACCCACGTATGCGAGCCATCACATCTGCCCACTCATCTGTCGCGAACGGCAATGGCTGCCCGGGGATCCGCAGGTACCGCTCGTGGAGCCGGCGCAGGGCGGGCAGCGCGGCTGGGTCGCGGTCCAGTAGTTGCCTCAGGTATCGGCCGCGTCGGCTGCGCGCCAGCATCGCCGGTGCCAGAGCGACGCCGACCAGGAGGCCCACGATGACGGCGGCCAACGCTGGGCCCGGCCCCGGGCCTAGGGCGAGCAGTCCGAATCCGAACGTCACTGCCACGGCGGCGACCAGGGTCACGGTCGCGGCGCGATTGGTGCGTGGTGCCATGCCCCACTGCGGGGGCAGCAGCGACTCCGGGATCGGGTTACGCCGCCAACGTCGACTGGCCACGGCCTGGACCGGTGCGCTCGCCAGGACGACGATCACCGACACCACGCCGAGTCCGATGAACTCGCGCGGTCCGCCCGCTGCCACCACGACGAGACTCGCTACCGCGGCGAGGGCGAAGCAGGCGACCAGGCCCCAGCCGGAGACCGACGAGGCATGCCTAAACACCAGGTGCTCCTCGATGTTGTCCAGCATGCTCGCTGGTCGATAACCCGACCCTGGCCCATGACCGAACCCTGGCCGGGGCGGGGAGCCTGCGGCAGGGCTCAGCGGTCCAGGTCGCTCGGCCCGTACGCTCCCGGGCCGTTCTTGCTCAGGCTGTCACCGGCGTCCTGGCCCGACGGTGAGTAGCCCGAGGTGGGGCCGGCCGTGCTGGTCGAAGCTTGGCTCGACGCGGTCGATGCCGATGCGGAGGCCTTTCCGGCACGTGGCTGAGCGGCGGGGGCCGATTGTGGCTGCGGGTTGGCCGAATCCAACTTGCGGAGCCGCCGGAGTTCTTGACGCTTGGCGCGGCTGCGAGCCATGCCCGAACGCAGGCAGGCGAAGGCGATCACCAAGAGCAGCAGCGTGGCTGCGCCCGCGAGGAAGACCATGAGGGCGGACGGCTCCCAATTGAGCCGGATCGTGTCCCAACCGATGGTGACCGTGTCACCGCCACCGAGAACCATGATCGCCACCACGGCGATCGCCAGGATGAGCAGGATCAGACCGAGCACGATCACTGGAAGTACCTCGTTTCACACACATGTCGTGTCTCGGATCGATCCGCAGACCACGCCTGCCGTGGTCGACCCGAGCGACTCTCACAGGCCCTTGCCAGGTTAACCCCGTATGCGGGTATCTGCGCGATGTCATCGGTGTGGCGCCCACATACGTGTGTCGGGCGGTCTCCCTAGCCGGACATGGCCTCTCGCGGTCAACCGGCGGCTCCGGCTCGCGCGGACGTCACAAAGGATGTAGTAATTCCGTAACCTAGACCGTAGGCAAGCGCAGTACGTCACCGTCGGACGACCTCACGGAGGCGAGGGAACCGGCTCATCGGCCATGTCGTTGAGAAGGCGGTTTCGTCGCGTCAAGGGTCGCCGGGATGGTTGAATTACTGTCCGTAAGCCCGTGTGCGCCCCCGGGAGCGTGTGCGGGGTCAGAATCACTAGGAGTTGAAGTGGACCTGAGCGTCACCAGCCGCGAGCAAGACGGACGCACCATCGTGACCGTTGGCGGCGAAATCGACGTGTACACCGCGCCGGTGCTTCGCGAGAAACTCAACGAGCTCGTCGCAGAGGGCCACCACCACCTGATCGTCGACATGCAAGGGGTCGACTTCCTCGACTCCACCGGTCTGGGTGTGCTCGTCGGTGGCCTGAAGAAGGTGCGCCAGCACGAAGGTTCGCTGCACCTTGTGTGCACCAGCGAGAAGATCCTCAAGGTCTTCCGCATCACGGGTCTGACGAAAGTCTTCCCGATTCACGACACGGTCGACGGGGCTCTCGTCGCCGCGACCTGAGCGTCCCTTGTGCCCCAGTCTGGCCGGTCCATGTGAGCCCGGCCACATCGGACGGGGCAGCGTCGGGGGCGCCGCTGTGGCGTGCGTAGACTCCCCGGCAGTCATCCGGGCCAGGTTGCCTGGTTGTTCCACCGACGTGTTTGTCAGGGAGGACCTATGTCGGTCGCCGCTGTCGTGCCTACGGGTGCGTCCGAGGTCGTCGAAGTTGCAGGAACCAATCTCACCCTCGTGATCGCAGTGGCAGTCATCGCCATCTTCGGTCTGCTCATGGCAGTGGTGTTCCGTGGCCAGGTATTGGCTGCGGGCGAAGGCACCGCGAACATGCAGGAGATCGGCCGGGCGGTGCAAGAGGGAGCCAGCGCCTACCTCAACCGGCAGTTCCGAACCCTGGGCCTGTTCGTTGTCCTGGTCTTCGCTCTGCTCTTCCTGCTGCCGGCGGACACCGGCGGCATCCGGATCGGGCGCAGCGTCTTCTTCGTCATCGGCGCTCTGTTCTCTGCCGCCATCGGCTACCTGGGCATGTCGCTGGCCGTGCGCGCCAATGTGCGAGTGGCTGCGGCCGCCCGCGAGTCCGGCCGGGACGAGGGCATGCGAATCGCCTTCCGCACCGGTGGCGTCGTGGGCATGGCCACCGTCGGCCTCGGCCTGCTGGGCGCCTCGGTCGTCGTACTCGTCTACCGCGGCGACGCGCCCGCGGTGCTGGAAGGTTTCGGCTTCGGCGCCGCGCTGCTGGCGATGTTCATGCGAGTCGGCGGCGGGATCTTCACCAAGGCCGCCGACGTGGGAGCCGACCTGGTCGGCAAGGTCGAGGCCGGCATCCCCGAGGACGACCCCCGCAACGCCGCCACCATCGCCGACAACGTCGGCGACAACGTCGGCGACTGCGCCGGAATGGCCGCGGACCTGTTCGAGTCGTACGCGGTCACCCTGGTGGCGGCGCTCATCCTCGGCAAGGCAGCCTTCGGCTCCGAGGGCCTGGTCTTCCCGCTCATCGTGCCGGCCCTGGGCGCCCTCACCGCGGTGCTCGGTGTCTTCATCACCAAGGCCCGCCCCGGCGAGTCCGGCCTGACCGCGATCAACCGGTCCTTCTACATGTCAGCCCTGGTCTCGGCCGCGTTGTGCGCCATCGCCGCCTACGTGTACCTGCCGTCCAGCTTCGCCGACCTCACCGCCGTCGGCCCGGACATCGCCGCCCTGCCCGGCGACCCGCGACTCATCGCCACCGGGGCCGTCTGCCTGGGCATCGTGCTCGCCGGGATCATCCTCTGGCTCACCGGCTACTTCACCGGCACCGACTCCGCACCCACCCAGAACGTGGCCCGCACCGCACTGACCGGTCCTGCCACCGTGGTCCTGTCCGGGATCGGCGTCGGCTTCGAGTCCGCCGTCTACACCTCGCTGATCATCGCCGCAGCGGTCTACGCGGCGTTCCTGCTCGGCGGCGGGTCCGTCGTGCTCTCGCTCTTCCTCATCGCCCTGGCCGGCTGCGGGCTGCTCACCACGGTGGGGGTCATCGTCGCCATGGACACCTTCGGCCCGGTCAGCGACAACGCCCAGGGCATCGCCGAGATGAGCGGCGACGTGGACGGCGACGGCGCCCAGATCCTCACCGAGCTGGACGCGGTCGGCAACACCACCAAGGCCATCACCAAGGGCATCGCGATCGCCACCGCGGTGCTGGCCGCCACGGCCCTGTTCGGCTCCTACCAGGACGCGGTCACCGCGGCCCTGGCCAAGACGGGTGCCGCCGCGGAGGTCGGTGCGTCCTTCCTGTACGAGGTGACCAGCCCGTCCGTACTCGTCGGCCTGATGATCGGCGCCTCCGTGGTGTTCCTCTTCTCCGGCCTTGCGATCGACGCGGTCACCCGGGCCGCCGGGGCCATCGTCTTCGAGGTGCGCCGCCAGTTCCGCGAGATTCCCGGAATCATGGAGGGCACCGCCAAGCCGGAGTACGGCCGCGTGGTCGACATCTGCACCCGCGACTCCCTGCGCGAACTCGCCACACCCGGCCTGTTGGCCGCGCTGGCACCGATCGCCGTCGGCTTCGGCCTGGGCATCGGCCCCTTGGCCGGCTACCTGGCCGGTGCCATCAGCGCCGGTGTGCTGATGGCGATCTTCCTGGCCAACTCCGGCGGGGCCTGGGACAACGCCAAGAAGATCGTCGAGGACGGCGCCTACGGCGGCAAGGGCTCGGACGCCCACGCCGCTACCGTCATCGGCGACACCGTGGGCGACCCGTTCAAGGACACGGCCGGCCCAGCCATCAACCCGTTGATCAAGGTGATGAACCTGGTCGCGGTGCTCATCGCGCCTGCGGTGGTGTCGCTCAGCGTCGGCGAGGGCAACAACCCACTGGCCCGGGCCGGCATCGCCGGGGCTGCGGTCATCATCATCATCGTGGCCGTCACCGTGTCCAAGCGCCGTGGCGGAGCCATCGCCGAGCAGGCTCCGGCCGACGGCCCGGCCACCCACGAGGGCATGCATAACTGATTCGCTCGGGGTCGCAGGCCGGCCCCGGAGCCGACCTTGAGGCGACATCCGCCCCACCCAGCCGCCGGATCTGCCCAGCAGGTCCGGCGGCTGTGTGTCTGGCCCGGCGTCGGCTCGTGCTTGGACGTGGATGGCCCGATCTATCCAGGTTCACGCCGATCTGCATCGGGAGCAGCGAGGCTTGCTGCCTCGTTCCTGCGCGCCGCCGGAGTCACCGGCGTATGGTCGGAGTACGTGCGGGCTTGGAGGAGTCAATGTCGCAGTCACGCGCCTACCGGCGAGAGCTCCTGATCCGGGCTGCCACCGTGACCGGTGCCGTCGCTTCGCTGGTGGCACTGGCTGTGGTGACCGGCCGGCAGACCAATGCCCGTCTGGTGCGGGCCCGGCACGAGGTCGTTTCTCCCTCGGGGCGCTTCGTCGCCGGTGTGGAGGTCGAGTCCGACGGCGGGGTGCGGGTCTGGCGGCCCTACGTGCGAAACGGCGAGAGCGAAGAGGTCTACCGCGCGGATTCGCCGCTGACCAGCCGGCCGGCACCGCGGATCATGTGGGAGTCCGACCTCGACACTCTCTGGGTCGTGCAAGCCGACGGCACCGCGAGTTTCGTCCAAGAGGGCCTGCACGGGTGGACCTCCACCGATCTGGCCGACGACGACCGGCACCTGATGCCGGTCGAGACCCGCGGCTGAGCGAGGGCGGCGTCCGCCAACGCGTTCCACAGTTTCGTCGTTCCACATTCGTCGTTCCACCAGTTTGTCGGTGCTGCCCGCGCGCCGTTGCGGTTCGTTCCTGCCCTACGCGGTTGTCGGATGGGCGATCGCAGGTGCCCGGCCACCGTCTGATCGGTGACGTTTCCTCGGCTTGTCGCGAGGCCCAGCCCAAGTCTCGACGGGCTTTTTGCCGCGTATGGGCGGTGCGCGGGGGTGGGATGGCGGTTGGGTGTACGGACTTGTGTCTGTGGGACGCAAAAGTGTTCATTGGGTGGGCCGTGGGGGCCAGCGCGGGGGTGCTGGGGCGTGTCGTTGGTGTCGGCCGCTCCCGCGGGCCTGTCGGTGGCCACGTCCGGTCACCCTGGGCTGTTTGCGGCGTATGGGCGGCGTGCGGGGGCAGGGTGGCGGTTGGGTGTACGGAATTGTGTCTGTGGGACGCAAAAGTGTTCAGTGGGTGGTCCGGGGGGGCCCAGCTCGGGGGGCGGGGGCGTGTCGGTGGTGTCGGCCGCTCGCGCGGCGCGGTCGGGGCCCACGGCCGGTCACCCGTGGGCTGTGTGCGGCGTTTGGGCGGGGCGCGGGGGTCGGATGGCGGTTGGGTGTACGGAAATGGGTCTGTTGGACGCAAAAGCGTTCAGTGGGCCCAGATCGGGGCGGAGACCCACCCGGCTAGCCCGGAGTTTAAGCAATGGCCGG
>JBKECN010000104.1:0-14254 GCA_047974565.1 Actinomycetales bacterium | reverse complement strand
TGGATCATCGATCCACTCGACGGGACCCGAGAATTCTCCGAGCCGCCGCGCGAGGATTGGGCTGTGCACGTGGCCTTGTGGGTGGCCGGCGACCTGGTGGCCGGTGCCGTCGCCCAGCCTGCGCTGGGGGAGACGTTTTCGACGGGCAACCCGCCGGTGCTGCCGGCCGCGACCGCGCGGCGGCCCAGGATCGCGGTCTCAAGAACCCGCCCGCCGGCGTTCGTCGAGGCGCTGGCCTCCGAACTGGACGCGGCATTGGTGCCGATGGGCTCGGCGGGGGTCAAGGTGTTGTCGGTAGCCCGGGACGTGACCGATGCCTACGTACACGCCGGCGGTCAGTACCAGTGGGACAACGCCGCCCCGGTGGTGGTTGCCCGGGCCTCGGGCCTGCACTGCAGCCGGGTCGACGGTTCGCAACTGGTCTACAACCGGGCAGACACCTCGATGCCGGACCTGCTGGTGTGTCGGCCCGAACTCGCCGGGCCGATCCTGGAGTTCGTACGCCGTCACGGCGTGGAATGAGGTGGCCTCGGAGCGGTGCTTGCGGAATTGGGTAATCCGCTCCCGCGAAGTAGGGTTGATGCCATCGGTCCAACGTGGGCCCGTTTCGGCGCGCCTTGCGGCTGCCCGGTCCGTTCGTTTCGCCCAGGTGAACGTGCGGTCGGGGATCAAGGACTCCGGCGGCCACACGAGGTCCACCGCTACGTCATTGACGGCCGCATTCACCCTGGGGTGTACGTGGTGCGCGGAGGTTCGCGGGCCGGTTGCCGAATCGCTACAGATAGTGGAGGACATGCCGAAAAAGGAAGGCGTGATCGAGATCGAGGGCACCGTTGCGGAGGCCCTCCCTAACGCCATGTTCCGGGTCGAGCTGTCGAACGGACACAAGGTGCTGGCCCACATCTCGGGAAAGATGCGCCAGCACTACATCCGGATCCTTCCGGAGGACCGGGTGGTTGTGGAACTGACGCCGTACGACCTCAACCGTGGGCGCATCGTCTACCGCTACAAGTAACCACACACGCACCTCCTGCGCAGGCCCCACCAGGGTCGGCGCCGGGGCAGTCAGGCAGTCGCCTGACGTCGGAGTCTTCACCCGCCGAGCCGGTCTCGACGGGCCGCGAGGAAGAAAGAGCACATGAAGGTTCAGCCGAGCGTCAAGAAGATCTGCGATAAGTGCAAGGTGATCCGGCGTAACGGTCGGATCATGGTGATCTGCGACAACCTGCGCCACAAGCAGCGCCAGGGCTGATCGCAGCGCCGGCCGAGCACCCGCAGAGCCAGCACCACCCGCGGCATCCGCCGCACTGTATGACCCGCGGCATCCGCCGCAGAGAAATACCCGCACGCCACGTCCGTCCCCTCGACTCGTTCCGGCGAGACAGTCAGGACGCCACCCCCGGGCCCGAAGGCCGGGGACCCGCCAGCCAGCGGGAGCGACGTGGCACCACACCTTCGGACTGTGACAGGAGAAGTTCTCAGCACATGGCACGCATCGTCGGCGTCGACCTCCCCCGCGACAAGCGGCTCGAGGTGGCGCTCACCTACATCTACGGCGTCGGGCGTACCCGCGCCGCGCAGACCCTGGAGGCCACCGGGATCAGCCCGGACCTGCGGGTCAAGGACATGAGCGAGGAAGACCAGGTCAAGCTTCGCGACTACATCGAGGCCAACTTCCGGGTGGAAGGTGACCTGCGTCGTGAGGTGGCCGCAGACATCCGCCGCAAGGTGGAGATCGGTTGCTACGAGGGCCTGCGGCACCGCCGAGGCCTGCCGGTGCGCGGACAGCGCACCAAGACCAACGCGCGCACCCGCAAGGGCCCCAAGCGCACCGTCGCGGGCAAGAAGAAGGCTCCGCGCAAGTAGTCGCTTCCTCAGGTCGCCGACCTGCAGTTCATCCAACCCACAGATCCGGTACCGGGGCCGCGCCAGCGAGGGTGCGGACCCACCATGCAAAGGAACCAGCCAGAACATGCCTCCCAAGCCACGCGGCGGCGCCGCCCGGCGTCCTCGCCGCAAGGAAAAGAAGAACGTCGCCCACGGTCAGGCGCACATCAAGTCGACCTTCAACAACCCCCTCGTCTCCCTCACCGACCCCACCGGAGCGGTGATCTCGTGGGCCTCGGCCGGCCAGGTCGGCTTCAAGGGCTCGCGAAAGTCCACCCCCTACGCGGCGCAGATGGCCGCCGAGGCTGCCGCCCGGCGGGCCCAGGAGCACGGCATGCGCAAGGTGGACGTCTTCGTCAAGGGCCCCGGCTCCGGCCGCGAGACCGCGATCCGCTCCCTGCAGGCCACCGGCCTGGAGGTGGGCTCGATCTCCGACGTGACCCCCAGCCCGCACAACGGCTGCCGTCCGCCCAAGCGTCGTCGCGTCTGAGCCCGAGAGGAGACTGAATACTCATGGCCCGTTACACCGGTCCCGCAACCAAGAAGTCCCGTCGGTTCATGGTCGACCTCAAGGGCGGCGACAAGTCCTTCGAGCTTCGTCCATACCCGCCCGGCATCCACGGCCGCAAGCGGCTCAAGGAGTCCGAGTACTCCCTACAGCTGCGGGAGAAGCAGAAGGCGCGCTACGCGTACGGCGTGCTGGAGAAGCAGTTCCGCCGCTACTACGAGGAGGCCAACCGTCGTCCCGGCCGTACCGGCGACAACCTGCTGCGCATCCTGGAGTCGCGGCTCGACAACGTCGTGTACCGCGCCGGCCTGGCCCAGAGCCGTCGGCACGCCCGTCAGTTGGTCAGCCACGGCCACTTCCTGGTCAATGGCCACAAGGTCAACATCCCCAGTTACCGGGTGAGCAAGTACGACATCATCGAGGTCAAGCCCAAGTCGGTGAACACCACCCCGTTCATCATTGCCCGGGAGACCCACGGCGATAAGAACGTTCCGGCGTGGCTGCAGGTGCAGCTCGAGCGGATGCGCATCCTCGTGCACGACCTGCCTGCGCGCGAGGTGATCGACACCCCCGTCCAGGAGCAGTTGATCGTCGAGCTCTACTCCAAGTAATCCTCAGGTCGGGGGCCCAAGCTCCCGGCCGGCCGGGTTCGCCTTCATCGGCGGCTCGGACGCGCGTCGGGGCGATGACGATGTTCCTCGCCCCGACGGGCTGGATCCCCACCGATCTTCGGTGGCTGAGGCCGAGTGTTCGCGTGGGAGTTCGCTCCCGCGGGCAGACTCGCCGGTGCATCCGGCAGCGCCTCGACACCGCCGTCGCAGACGGACGCGTCGGCGGTTTTTGTCCAGGGTCAAATAGCGGGCCCTGAACGGAAAGGAAACACCAGTGCTCATCGCACAGCGTCCCACTCTCACCGAGGAGCCAATCTCGGACTATCGCTCCCGGTTCGTCATCGAACCGCTCGAGCCCGGCTTCGGCTACACCCTCGGTAACTCCCTGCGCCGCACCCTGCTGTCCTCCATCCCGGGTGCCTCGGTCACCTCCCTGCGGTTCGACGGGGTGCTGCACGAGTTCCAGACCATCACCGGGGTCAAGGAGGACGTCACCGAGGTCATCCTCAACCTCAAGGAGCTGGTGATCTCGTCCGAGCACGACGAGCCCGTCGTGATGTACCTGCGCAAGCAGGGCCCCGGCGACGTCACCGCCGCCGACATCGCCCCGCCGGCCGGAGTCGAGGTGCACAACCCGGACCTGCACATCGCCACTCTCAACTCTCGCGGCAAGCTCGAGATGGAGCTCACCGTCGAGCGAGGCCGTGGCTACGTCTCCGCGGTGCAGAACAAGCAGGCCGACGCCGAGATCGGCCGGATCCCGGTCGACTCCATCTACTCGCCGGTGCGCAAGGTCACCTACAAGGTCGAGGCGACCCGTGTCGAGCAGCGCACCGACTTCGACCGGCTCATCGTCGACGTGGAGACCAAGCCGTCCACCCTTCCGCGGGACGCGATGGCCTCGGCCGGTCGCACCCTGGTGGAGCTCTTCGGCCTGGCTCGCGAGCTCAACGTCGAGGCCGAGGGCATCGACATGGGCCCCTCGCCGACCGACGCCGCACTGGCCGCCGACCTGGCGCTGCCGATCGAGGAGCTGGACCTGACCGTCCGCTCGTACAACTGCCTCAAGCGCGAGGGCATTCACACCGTCGGCGAGCTCGTGGCCCGCAGTGAGGCCGACCTGCTCGACATCCGCAACTTCGGTGCCAAGTCGATCGACGAGGTCAAGGCCAAGCTCGTCGGCATGGGTCTGGCGCTGAAGGACTCCCCGCCCGGGTTCGACCCGAGCGCCGTCGTCGACAATCTCGGTGAGGACGACGACATGTCCTACGCCGAGGACGAGCAGTACTAAGCAAGGGCGGAGGCGCTGGCCTCCACTGACAAGGAGACGAAGCAATGCCTACCCCTACCAAGGGACCTCGCCTCGGCGGCGGGCCGGCCCACGAGCGGCTGATGCTGGCCAACCTGGCCACCCAGCTGTTCGAGCACCGCTCGATCACCACCACCGAGGCCAAGGCCAAGCGGCTGCGTCCGCTGGCCGAGCGCCTCATCACCTTCGCCAAGCGCGGTGACCTCGCCGCCCGCCGCAAGGTCCTCACCGTGGTGCGCGACAAGTCCGTCGTCCACTACCTGTTCGCCGAGATCGCTCCGGCGATGGCCGAGCGCCAAGGCGGATACACCCGGATCGTCAAGATCGGCCCCCGCAAGGGTGACAACGCGCCGATGGCGGTGATCTCGCTCGTGCTTGAGCCGGTCGCCAAGAAGGAGACCGTCAAGGAGGCCGAGGCGGCCACGAAGCGGGCAGCCGCCGACTCCTCCGCGGCCGTCGAGGCCGAAGAGAAGGCCGCGGCGGACGCCGAAGTGGCCGACACCGATGCCACTGATGCCACTGATGCCACCGAGGCCGCCGACGCGGAGGCGTCCGAGGTGGACGCGCAGGAGAACGCCGCTGAGGATGCCGAGGCAGCCGACCAGGCCGCCGAAGCTGCCGACGGTGAGAAGGACTGAGCCACAGGTTCTTTCAGCAAGGCCCGGTATCGCCGATCGGCGGTGCCGGGCCTTGCTGATGTCTGGTCGCACGGTGTGGACCGGTGCTTACACCGTGAACCAGGGGGTGACGGCGGCGGTATTCGTGGTTCGGGCATGTACCCGCACCGCTCCGGCCGGCACTCGGGCGGTGGCCTCGCCGAGATCGTCCAGAGGTAGCGGGATCGACTGACCCCGGAAGGTCTGCAGACTGAGTTCGACAGCCACCGGGCCGTCACAGCCCGTGCCCATCAGGGTCAGCTGCCGCCGCCGGAAACCGGCCGCTCGGACCTCGACCCGGATCTCGACGTCCCTGGTCGCCCAGGTCAGCACGCCGCCGTCATCGCGGGTGAGCTCGCGTTCGGTGGCGACCAGCTCGGCCAGGATGGCGTCCGCGCGAGCCCAGTCGTGCAGGCCGCGAGCGGCCTCGGCAACCTCCTGCGGCATGGTGTCGCCGAGCCGCATGAGCTCGCTGAGCGCGGCCAAGACACGCTCGTCCTCGGCGTCGAGGTCGAAGGGAAACCTGCTCTCGCTCATCGGGCCCCCACCGCCTGCGTCTTCTCCAGGGCGGCCCGGAGCTTGCTCAGGCACCGCATCCGGGTCGGCCCGATCGAGCCGATCGGCATGCCCAGGTGACGGGTCAGCTCCTGGTAGCTCTCACCCGGGTTGGCCACCAACCGACGCAAGAGTTCCTGGCAGCGTTGGCTGATCAGCGTGAAGGCGGTGGCGACCTCGGCGATCGTCTCCCGGCGGATTGCCTGCTCGGCCGGCCCCGGGGCGGTCGAAGGCATCGCGTCGTAGTCGACCTCAAGGGGTTCGAACTTCGAGCGGGTGCGCAGCACGGCCATGCACTCACGTCGGGTGGTGGTGATCAACCAGCCACCGAGCCGCTCCGGGTGCTCCAGGCGTGAGATGTTTTCCGCCAGCCGCAACCACACCACCTGGGTGACATCCGCAGCGTCGCTGGGTGCCAGGCGAAAGCCTCGGCTCACCCCGTACACGAGTTTGCCGAACCGCTCGACGATGGTGTTCCAGGCCACCTGATCACCATCGCCGGCAGCGATCACCAACCAGGTCAGTTCCGCGCTCGTCTCGTAGGTCTCAGTCATAGGATCCTCACTCGATGTCCGTAGTCGGGCAACGGGTTTCCGGTCTGGCCGTGCGCGGTCAGACGTAGGCTCTGCCAGGCATCGGCGATGCCCATGCCGTTGCTGAGCTCGAGCGCGAGCAGGCCGCTGACCTGGGGCGCGCTGAAAGAGGTGCCGCTCCACAGCCGTACCGGGTTCTCCTCGTGGCCGTCCAGGCTGACGTAGGTGCTCACCACGGTGCCCACGCAGGAGGCGTCCACCCACGTGCCGTAGTTGGACCAGGACTCCGGGTCCAGGTTCGGATCCAGCGACCCGATCGCCAGAGCGGCAGTGTGGGCGGCGGGCATCGGCGGCAGGCGCCACCCGTCGTTGCCGGCGGCCGCGATCACGACCGCGCTGGGTGGCAGGCGATGCAGACACGCGCTCAACGCGGGTGAGCCGATCAACTCCGGGTCGTCAGTGGACATCGAGATGTTGATGATCTGGCATCCGTCGGCGACCGCCTCGTGGATGAGGTTCTTGACCCGCCAACTGCTGGCGAAGCCGAACAGATCCGCCGCGCGGTACTGGCGGATGGTCACGTCTGGTGCCACCTGCGAGACCACACCGGAGACGAAGGTGCCGTGGCCCAAGCCGCTCAGCCTGGCCACGTCCACTCCGCTCGGGACCTGCTCCGCACCGCCACTGGGTGGAATCACGTGCGCGTCCCACCCGTCCGTGCGCCGTCGATCAGCGAGTTCGAAGCCGCCATCGATGACGGCGACCGTGACGCCCCGGCCCGCCATCGTGCCCTCCGGACGCTGGCCCAAAGAGATCTGGGTGGGCTGCGGTGAATCAAGCCCCTTGACCTTCATGGCCTGGACGATGACCTCGTTCAGGCCGAGGCAGAGCCTCTGCTCACCCAGGTCCACCGGGCGGTCGGCCTCCTTGACGATGTGCTCGAAGAGATCGCCGGTCACCGGCCCGGTCTCCAGCAGGGTCAACCCGATGCGGGGATCGTGCTCGACCACCTGGGGATCTCCGCCCAACCCCGCGAGCCACTCGCTCGCCCGCGCGAGCTGGTCGGTACGCGCGATGACCTGCTGCTCGACATGCGCGAGCACCGGCAGCGGATCGCGCGATGCCGGACGCCACCTGCGCAGCATCTCGGGATCGACGATCCGGATCCGCCCACCGGGCCCGTAGGGAGACTTGCGCAGTTCCTCGTTGCGGTCGAGCTCGGCGGCGTACTCGCGCAGCCGCTCCATCGTCAGTTCACCGGTGAGGGCCTCGCGCCCGGCACGCGCGCGGGCCAGGAGAGTGCTCTCTTCTGCCAACCGGCTCAAGTCGCTGCTGGTCCACGGGAGTTCTCTTCTCAACGTTCCTCCTGGCTGGCTAGGCTTGCCCAACGCGAGGGTGGAGCAGCAGATGGGCATGTCCAGCGGGGATGAGGCGGCTTCCGAGTCCCTGATACATGCCGAAACGATCCGACGTGAACTCCTGGACAATCCGGGTGGGCGGCTGCGGACCGTTGGCCCCGAACTCGAGGCGATCGCGTCCGCGGGTGACCCACGGGCCTGTGCCGTGGCGTGGACCGCCGCAGCCTGGGCTGCCCGTGAAGTCCTCGACCACGCCTTGGCCACCACGTACATCGGCCGCGCCGTCACGGCCGCGCAGGAGTCGGATGACTCCAAGGTGCTGGCCGATGCACTCATCGTCAGCGCGATGATCAGCCTCGAACTCGGCCATCCCGAAGCCGTCGAACAAGATCTGTCACGAGCCCGGGAGTTGGGCCAGGCCACCCCGGAACTCGTCTTCGGCACCGCGGTGGCGGCCGACGCCCTGGGAGACCTGACCACGTCCATGCCGTTGCTCGAACAGGTGGCCGGCAACTCGGCGGCGACCCCGCTGGTGCGGGCAAAGGCACTGATCAACCTCGCCGACACCCTCGCCCGGGAAGACCCGGGCCGGGCGCTCGACCTGCTCGATCGGGCAGCGGACCTGGCCCGGGCCGAGTCCGCACATCTGAGTGCGGTAATCGAGCACAACCGGGGGCTTGCCCTCGCCCACGCTGGCCGCATCGGGGAGGCGATGCGGGCCTTCTCGGTGGCCGAGCGCGCACTCGCTCGGATCGAGGGACCGATCGCCGAGCATCGCCACGAAGTGGGAATGGTCCTGGGGGAGTTGCGTCTGCTCGGCGAAGCCCGAACCCAGGCGCACCAGGCGTTGGCGATTCTCACCGGCGAGGGGGGAGCGATGGTCCGGGCCGACGTGCTGGCGACTGCGGGTCGGCTGGCGGCTCAGGACCATGACGTGGACGCGGCTCGACAGCTGCTGGGTGAGGCGTCGCGGCTCTTCCGGGAGCAGCAGCGTCCCCGTGGGCGATTCCGCACCATGGTCGAGTTGAGCAAGCTCGAACTCGAGGTCGCCGAGGCGGATCTGGACGTGGTGGCTTCCGGTGCGCCGCCGGGTCACGCGCAGAACTCTGCAGCGGGTGGGGGATCGGCGCGCGAGATCGCGGATCCGAGTGGGCCGGTGCGATTCCCGGTCACTCGGGCGGGTGCCCTCGGGGAGGTTGCGAGCCCGGCAGGTGCGAGTGCCGACCTGGTACCTACCGCCCAGCCTGAGGATGAGGAGTCGGTTGGGTCGGGGCTGGGCGGGTCGGCCGACGTGTCGGCCGCACCGCAGTCGGCGTCGAGTCCCGAAGACAGTGCTGGGCCGCGGCCCACCGCCGCCGATCACGCCGGCCTGCTGGACGAGGCCGCGGACGGGCTGAGCGACCTGGGCTTCGTGGTGGAGGCCGCCGAGGCACGACTCCTGTCCGGCCGCTGGCTGCTGCGCGCCGGTGAACGGGATCGCGCACTGGAACACTGGCAGCAGGTGCAGGCCACCCTGTCGTCCGCGGTGGACCCGGGTGAGTCAGGACGTGGTGCCGCCGATGCATCGTCGTCGGTGTCAGGCCCGGGTGAGCCGGGGGCGTCAGCAGACACATCCCGAGCCGGTGAGACCGACGGTCGGCTGTCCGGACCCGCAAACCTGGTGGTGTGTGAGGCCTTGCTGCGGGTGGCGGTGGCTCGCCAGGACGCGGCCGAGGCCGACCGAATCGTCGATCCCGTCCTGTCCAGCATCGACCGGCGAGCCGAACTGGGGGGCGTGGCCGACCTGCGTCATCGCCTGGCCGGCACCCGGGTGATCTTCGAGCACCTCGCCCGCCAAGCCGGTGCCGCGCGGCCGCCGGCGGCGCGCTTGAATGCCCTGCTGCGGCGTCGGCCGGCGGCGACTGAAGCGGGTGGTCAGCCAGGTGCGGGGGTCGACCCCGCCCGGGACGAACTCCGGATGACCTGGCGCCAACTCGCGCGACGGTTGTTGAACGGTGATGACGAGGACACCTCCGCGGAGGCGTTGGCCAAGGTGCGCGGCCAGTTCGCGGCGGTGGAACGTGAACTGCGGCTGGCCAGTTGGGGGGTCGACGGCGTCCGTGGCCGGGCTCCGCGCGGGTGGCCTGAATCGACCGCCGACGGACCCCTGCTGGTGATCGCCAGGGTCGGAACGCAGGCGATGGCCCTTTGTGGTCAACAGGACATGAAAGGGGGCGTGGTAACTGAGACGGTTCTGGGCCCGTGGGCCGAGTTCGTCCGCGACTGCGCGGCGGCGGATCGCGCGGTCTCGCGGACCATCGACTCCGTCGGTGCCCGGCGCGAACACGCGCGTCGCGTCGCCGTGAACATTCTTGGTCGTCTCGACGAGAAGATTGCACATTCCCTGGCCTCGGCGGGCGCCGGGCCGCTTACGTTGCTGGTGGATAGAGGACTGGAAGGGATGTGCTGGGCCGGCCTGCCGAGTCTGTGGGGCCGGACCTTTCGGGTCGCATCGCTGGGAGTCAGCGCCCCCGTCGAGGTTCGGTCGACGCCCTGCGTGGACGGAGTGTTGCTCGCCGGAGGTCCAGGACTTGCCCAGACCACGACGGAACTGGACGCACTGGAACAGTTGTGGAGCGGGGTGCCGGTGATTCGCACCACCAGTGCACGGTCGGTCCGTGCGGCGCTGCCGGCGGTCGGCGTCGTGCACTTGGCCGCCCATGCCAGCCTCCGCGCGGACAACCCGTTGCAGTCCCGGGTCGACTTCGACGACGGGCCGCTGTCGCTGGAGGAGATCCTGGAGACGCGGGCGCGGCCGTGCGTGGTCTACCTGTCGAACTGTTCGTTGGGGGGAACCTCCGAGCAGTACCAAGGCAGCGCGCTGGCCGGGGCCCTGCCGATTCTCACCGAGCACGGGGTCGGGGAGGTGGTGGCCGCGTCCACTCCCTTGCTCGACGAGCACGCCCCCCGGTTCGCCCAGGCCGTGCATGCGCGGATCCGGGCTGGGGGTAGTGCCGCGCAGGGCCTCGCGGACGCGCGGGCGTCCATCGACCGCGGCGATGACCGCCAGGCCGGGATGTGGGCGAGTCTGGCCGCGATGAGCGTCACCGTCGCCTTGCCCTGAAACCCTGCCTCCCGTGGGACACCGGGCGTGGACACCTGGAACTGGCCCAACTCGCGTTCCGTCGGCCCCGGGGCCCATGCGGGACGTCAGCCACCACTCCTGGAGGTCGCCGGGCCCTCGCGCGTCGACCGTCACCGTTCGTCACGTGGCGGGAACGCCGGGCAGGGCGTTCGACGGTTGGCGCGCGTCGCGGGTGGCAGGGCCATGGCGGAGTCGGTTGGTAGCCTGCCGGGCTGATGGGACCACCAGAGGAGGAACGGTGCGGATCCGGCTCGATCTGGGATACGACGGCACCGCCTTCTCAGGCTGGGCGGCACAGCCCGGCCGGCGCACCGTGGAGGGTGAGCTGACCGGCGCGTTGCGGGCCGTGCTCCGCGATCCTCTGGTGCGGCTGACCGTGGCCGGGCGAACCGACGCCGGTGTGCACGCACGGGGGCAGGTCGCGCATCTGAATGTGGACGAGACCGCCTGGGGCGCGCTGCCGGGACGGGGGACCGGTTCGGCGGGGCAGGCACTCGTGCGTCGCCTCGCCGGTCTGTTGCCGCCGGACGTCGTTGTGCACGAGGCGCGGCCTGTGTCCGAGGACTTCGACGCCCGGTTCGCCGCACTGTGGCGGCGCTACAGCTATCGGCTGGCCGACGCGTCCTCGCTTCGCGACCCGTTGCGGCGAGCCGACACCGCTGCGGTGAGGGACAGCCTCGACGTTGGCCGGATGGATGCCGCCGCGCGAACCTTGGTCGGGCTGCACGACTTCGCCGCGTTCTGCAAACTCGCCGAGGGCCGCAGTTCGGTGCGTACATTGCTGGCCTATGGCTGGACCAGGGATCAGGATGGGGTTCTTGTCGGCACCGTGCAGGCGGACGCCTTCTGCCACTCGATGGTGCGCTTCCTCGTCGGGGCGGCCGTCGCGGTGGGATCTGGGCGGCGCGAGATCGACTGGCCGGCAGGTGTTCTCGCCTCGCGTCAGCGCGACAGTGCTGCCGTGGTGATGCCTGCGCGGGGGCTGTGTCTGGAGCGGGTGGAGTATCCACCGCCGGACGCGCTCGCCGAGCGGATCAGCCAGACCAGGGCGGTGCGCGCTCTCCCCTGACCTCCCGTGCCCCGGTGTGTGGACTCGGCCACGTCCGGCCGGGTATTGGCCCGGGGTGAGCGTGAGCAGCCGGAGCGCATCCCGGTCACGGGGTGTGGCGCCCTCCGGGTCGCCCCGACGCCAGGGAATACCAGATGAACCGGGTTCCTTTACATATTCGTGACCTCTCCCGCACTCTCCGTACTCGACCTTGTCCCAGTCCGCAGCGACCAGACCACCGGCGACGCCCTGGCCGCGAGCATCTCTCTCGCGCAGACCGCCGACGAGGTGGGGATGCGTCGCTACTGGGTGGCCGAGCATCACAACATGCCGGCCGTGGGCGCCACCAACCCACCGGTGCTCATCGCGATGATCGCCGCCGCCACCGAACGAATCCGGGTGGGCAGCGGCGGCGTGATGCTGCCCAACCACGCGCCGATGGTGGTCGCCGAGCAGTTCGCACTGCTGGAGGCGGCGCATCCCGGCCGGATCGACCTGGGCATCGGACGCGCCCCTGGTAGCGACCAGGTGACCTCGTTCATGCTGCGCGGCGGCAACAGCGACGAGGAGGTGGCCCGCTTCCCCCGGTACGTGGAGGAAGTGATGACGATGATGAGTCCGGACGGCGCCGGCATCGACCTGCGCGGGCAGGTCTACGAGCTTCGGGCGACTCCCAAGGCAGTCTCGGCCCCGCCGGTGTGGCTGCTGGGTTCCTCGGACTACTCCGCCCGGCTGGCCGGCGGACTGGGCCTGCCGTATGTCTTCGCTCACCATTTCGCTGGCCGTGGCACCGCCGAGGCCCTCGACCTGTATCGCAGCACCTTCCGGCCGAGCGGGCATGCCGAGCGTCCGACCACCTTCCTGACGGTGAACCTCATCGTGGCGCAGACCGAGGACGAGGCGTGGCGGCTCGCAATGCCGAACCAGCAGTCGATGCTGGCCCTGCGTACGGGCCAGCCACTGCACCCGCAGCGACTCGTGGAAGAGGCCGAGGCTGTGGCACTGGACGAGCGTCAACGCGGCTTCGTCGACGCATTGTCCGCCGACTGGGTAATCGGCACTCCGGACCAGGCTGCCAAGCAGATCACCGCACTCGCTCAGGAGTTCGACGTGGACGAGGTGATGCTGCATCCCATCGCCGGCGCCCATGAAGGCACCCGGGCTGACCGCAGCCCCGCCCGGGAGCAGTCGCTGCGCCTGCTCGCCGAAGCGCTCTGAGGCTCGCCGGCCTCGCATGTGTCAGGCCGCCGAGCGACCGAAGCGACGTTCCGCCTCGAGCAACCCCTGGGAGGTGAGTTGGCGAACCCGGTCGAGCGAGAGAACGTCCCGCCAGACGAACCGGACGAGGGCGTGATCGCGCCGAAGGTCGTCCTCGCGCTGCTTCTCCGCCGCCAGAGCCTGCGCGCCGGCCGCGCCGGAGTACTTGCTCATGCCGTCGAACTCGAGGATGAGCGGAACGTCGTCGCACAGTAGATCCACCCGATAGCGCCGCCCATTGACGGTGATGTCGACTTGTGGGGTGACAGGTAGGCCGACTCGCCGGACCATCAGTCGCAGCCTGGTCTCACCGGCGGACTCGCTTCGAGCGTCAACGGTCAGGGGAAGCTCCCGCACTGCTCGGGCACCGGGCCGGGCGCCCCAGCGGGCAGCCGCGGTGACGAGATCGGACGTGTCCACCAGCGTTCGGGCCACAGCCGCGTCAGCCGCGCATACCGCCGCATCGAGTTCACCCGCGCCGGCAACCTGGAGGATGGCGGTAGCCGGATCCACGCACGGCCACCCGCCCGCGGTGACGACGTGACCACCAGGCGGGAGCACGTGGGTGGTGACATCCATCCGACGGGTGCGACGGCGACTCTGCTCGGCGCACAGATGTACCTGGTCCACGTCCAGTCCCCAGGTGGGTAGTTCCATCAGCAGCAGCGCCGACTGGTGACTGGCCAGATACCGGGGCTGCTCTGTCAGCGCGAGCCGTACCCGTGCCAGCGGATCCGTGCGATCGAAGACTCTGGCTCTCGATGTCATCGATTCGGGGCGTGGTGGATCGCGTCGTGGTATGGCGGGGCCGGCCACGTACCCACCCCAGGACGCTCGAGTCAGAACTCCGTGCTTGACCATCGACGCCAGGGCTCCCTTGCCCACTCCGAGGCTCCTCGCCTGCCCAGCAGTGAAGGCCGATCCGAATGCCGCGACCAGACGGGCGGTGACGCCGTTGTAATCCACGCGATTGTCGTCCAAGCGATCCATGGGCCGACGCTACGAGCGAGCGTGCCACCGGCAGAGTCGCTGTAGGCCCCTGTGGATCGAGGGCCCGATCCGATGACCCCTGTGGAAAACGTTGTCGAGCGCGGGGTCGGCTCCGGGGTATGGCCGGGGTTCGGGCCGGCAGATCGTGAGCGGGGTGACGTTTGGCCCGGGTTCGGGCGGGCACATCGTGACCGGGGTGACGTTTGGCCGGGTGGGGCAACGGTAGATGCGACCTGGCGGTGCACATGGTGACCCGGGTGACGTTTGGCGCGGGTTCGGGTCGGCACACCGTGTCCCGGGTGACGTTTGGCCGGGGTTCGGGTGAGCACATCGTGACCCGGGGTGACGTTTGGCCGGGTGGGGCAACGGTAGATGCGACCTGGCGGTGCGCATGGTGACCCGGGTGACGTTTGGCGGG
>JBKECN010000060.1:0-44642 GCA_047974565.1 Actinomycetales bacterium | reverse complement strand
CCAGAGGTCGCAGGTTCAAATCCTGTCCCCGCTACAAAACCGCAGGTCAGCAAAGGTTTCCCTCCTTTCACCCAGGAGAGAAACCATGCAGAACTCGGCGAAAAGTCGGCGCACCCGCCGGGTGCGCCGACTTTCTTCGGGTCCCGGCAGGAGCGCACTCGGCGCCGCTCGTCGCGGCTCGGGACGCCTTGCGCACCCGAGGTTCATGAGTAAGCCGGCACACCCCGTCCCCGGCCTGGAGCCGGTGCTGACCACCTCGGAGCTGGCCGCCCACCTGGGCGTCCCGGTTCAGACGATCCACGACTTGCGCCACCACGGGCGCGGGCCTCGCGGCATCCGCATCGGACGCGAGCTGCGCTTCCGCCTCTCCGAGATCGAAGCGTGGCTGACCGGTCTCGAAGAGCACGACGACGCCTCCATCCGGGGCGGTGAGGCTCGATGAGTGCCGGGCGCAGCTGGCTGGAGATCGGCACCTACGGCGACATCTCCACCAACCGGACCCGCGCCAGCACCGTCCGCGCTGAGGCGCGCTTCCAGGACTGGGACGTCCGCAAGGTCACCGCGACCGGTCCGATGGCGAAGGCCGCCAAGCAGGCCCTACGCCAGAAGCTGGCGCGACGCAGCACTGCGACCGGTTTCGGCGCGACGATCTCCCCAGAGAGCACCGTCGCCGAGTTGGCGGGGGCGTGGCTGGAGGACGTGCGGCTGCGCACCGACGTGGCAGATGGCACCAAGGACCTCTACGAGCGCGAGGTCAACAGCCTGATCCTTCCGCACCTGAAGAGCCTGCGGCTGCGGGAGGTCACCGTCGGCCGGATCGACCAGTCCATCAAGCGGCAGGCGACCGTCTCCCACGCTCACGCCCGGCACAGCCGGCGGTGCGCCTCGATGATGTTCAACTTCGCGCTGCGCCACGACGCGATCCACGCCAATCCGGTCGCCGGTGCCGCGAGGATCGCGGCGCCCAAGCCCAAGCCGAAGGCGCTGACCTACGACGAGGTCGAGCAGGTCCGCCACGCTGCCCGGACCTGGCGCACAGGCACTCGCTGAGCGGGCCGCGTCCGGACGGGCAGGTGCGCGACGTCGGCCCGTCGCACCTCGACGTCTCACCGCACACCTTTCGGCGCACGACGGGCACCGTCATCGCCCGCGCCACCGACGCCAAGACCGCCGCCGAGGTCATGGGGAACAGCGAGGAGATCGCGCAGCGCCACCACATCGAACCCGAAGCGCCCATCCCGCACGCCGCGCTCGCAATCCACTTGCAGGCCCTTGCGCCGAGAACGGCGCCGGACATCGATAGCGAGGTGGCTTGATGGGTGGCGCACGCCAGTGCCGTAGGAAATCCTCTACACTAGAGCCATTGGTGTTGAGGTTTTCCGACGGCAGGAGGTGGGGTCATGGCTCCGACAACTGACGAGTTGCTTGCAGGTCTGCCCGAAACCTTCCGGTACTCCGAGGCCCTCGCCCACATCAACGAGCGTCAGCTTCGGCGCCTGATCGGCGACGGGAGCATCATCGCGGTGACACGCGGCCTCTACCGCAAGCGCGACTGGCTGGGCGACGGAGACCTGATCGAGATCGCGGCCAAAGCGTCGCGGGCCACGCTGTGCCTGCGCTCCGCCCTCGCACGTCACGAGCTGATCGACGACATCCCGGCCGAGATCGACATCGCGATCCCGCGTGGCGCGTGGACACCGGACACGACCGCTCCGGTCAGGTGGCGGCACTTCGCCCCGGACACCTTCGATCTCGGGCGCAGCCGACTCGACATCGACGGCGGACGGAGCATCGGCCTCTACACCGCCGAGCGCAGCATCATCGACGCCTTCAGGATGCGCCACATCGAAGGCGCAGACCTTGCCCACGAGGCACTCAAGCGATGGCTCCGCCAGGGTGGTCAGCCCTCCGAGCTGTTGGCGCTGGCTCGGTCCTTCCCGCGCACGCAGTCGGCCTTGCGCGAGACTTTGGAGATCCTGCTGTGAGCCGGGTGGCGCGAGGCACGCCTGCGGGCGACGCTTACCTCGACCTCCAGAACCAGGCTCGCCGATCCGGGCGGCCTACCCAGGAGCTGTTCCAGCTCTACGTGCTAGAAGGGTTCCTTGCCCGGCTCGCGGTCAGCGACCTACGGGATCGCTTCGTGCTGAAAGGCGGCGTCCTGCTCGCTGCTTTCGACTCGCGGCGGCCGACCAAGGATGTCGACCTAGCTGGTCTGGATGTCGCCAATGACACCGAGGCCGTGCTCGGCCTGGTCCGCCGAGTTCTCGTGGTGACAACCCCCACGGTCGACGGCATCGAGTTCATCGCCGAAACTGCGCGGGCCGAGGTCATCCGGGAAGAGGATGACTACTCCGGTGTCAGGGTCCATGTCGATGCGCGTTTGGCCAGCGCGGAGCTACCGTTCCATGTCGATGTGAATGTGGGCGACCCGATCTGGCCGTCGCCGACCACCGTGGTCGTGCCCCGACTCCGGGGTGGCGATCCGATCGAGCTGCCCGGCTATCCGATGCACATGGTCCATGCGGAGAAGATCGTCACCGCCATCCAACGGGGCACGGCAAACACCCGCTGGCGCGACTTCGGCGACGTCTGGAGCCTGTCCCGCCAGCACCCCATCACGGCAGACGATCTGTCGCAGGCCATCGACGAGGTCGCGACCCATCGCAACGCGACCGTCAGGCCGCTTGTCGAGGTACTCGACGGGTACGCCGAACTGGGGCAGTCACGGTGGGAGCGATGGCGTCGCCGCAGCAACTCCGACCACCTGCCCGAGCAGTTTGCTTCCGTTCTCGACGCCGTCATCTCGTTCGCTGATCCCGTGCTGTCGCGGGCCGCCGCTGGGCGGGTGTGGAGCGTCGACCGTGGATCATGGGAGTAGGCCACCGCGGGCATAGGTGACGATCGCGCCCGCACTGTGGAACGTCGCCCTCAGCGAAACCGTCGCCCACCGTGAACAAGAACTACCAGAACGCCGACCGTGACACGAACACGCTAACTGTGCCGGAGCAGGTGAGCGTGGCGATGGACGAGATCGCCGCCGACATGCGCGAAGGCCTGCTGGCACTTGCCGTCGGCGCCGGGCTGCAGGTGATGGAGCAGCTGATGGAGGCCGACGTGACCGGCCTGTGCGGCCCGCGTGGCAAGCACGACCCGGACCGGACCGCGACTCGGCACGGCAGCGAGGCCGGGTCGGTGACCTTGGGTGGCCGCCGGATGCCGGTGCGCCGTCCGCGGGTCCGCGCGGTCGACGGCTCCGGGGAGCTGCCGGTGGAAGCGTATGAGCTGTTCAACGGCACCGTGCTGCTGGGCCGGATGGCGATGGAGCGGATGCTCGCGGGTGTCTCGACGCGCCGCTACCCGACGGCGCCAAGGCCCTGGCCGCCGCGGTCAACGAGGTGTTCGACCAGCCCGTCATCGGTCGGTGTCAGATCCATAAGCTCCGCAATGTCCGGGACCACCTGCCCGAGGAGATGCGCGGCCCGGTGGCCAAGCGGATGCGGGCCGCTTACCACGCCGACTCCGCTGTGGAGGCCGAGGCCCTCCTGGAGGCGCTGGCCAAGGAGCTGGACAAGACCCACCCCGGCGCCGCCGGCAGTGTGCGTGAGGGACTGCACGAGACCCTGACCGTGCTCCGCCTCGACGTGCCACCGACCCTGGCACGGACACTGCGGTCGACGAACGCGATCGAATCGATGATCTCGATCAGCCGCGAGCACGCCAAGAACGTCAAGCGGTGGCGCGACGGCCAGATGGCGCTGCGCTGGTGCGCCGCAGGCATGGTCGAGGCGTCCAAGCAGTTCCGCCGCGTGAACGGCCACATGCACCTGCCCACACTCCGGACCGCGCTGGAACGGCATGTCGCCGCGCAAAGTGTCGAACCCGACTGCAACACTCACGACGTGAGCGCAGCCTGATGCGCACCGGACCGCCACCCAAGTTCCACGGAACTTGGGACATCCTCCCAAGACTCGCTTCTACGGCGTGAAGACCCTGAACTCGGAGAAGATCGCGATGGACTTCAAGAACATCGCCGATGAGGTCCTCAGAGGTCGCAGGTTCAAATCCTGTCCCCGCTACGAAGAAGGTCCAGGTCAGCCCACGGTTGACCTTGACTTTCGCTTTGGGGGCGACGACATGCGATCCCATCGTTTACCCATCACTTTGAGCAGGTGCGCTGCGTTCTCCGCGCGGACGCTGCGCCGTTCGATCTGGTCACTTCCTGGCTGTTCGGTACGGCTTGAGCACCTGCCTCCCATTGAACACCACAGAACTGGGGCTTGAGCCCCTGATCGGGGTCGAGGAGCTCGCCGAGTACCTCGGTGTCCCCGTGCAGACCATCTATGACTGGCGGCTGTCCGGCCGGGCGCCGCGGGCCTACAAGTTCGGCAAGCACCTGCGGTTCGCGGCCAGCGACATCGCCGAGTGGCTGGAGGAGCGGCGTGAGGGTGGCTCTCATGAGTAGGCCACGCATCCCCATCGGCGGGTACGGCGAGATCGCGTTCATCAATCGAGCCAAGGGCAAGGTCGAGGCGCGCACCCGCTTCCGCGATTGGGACGGGCAGACGCGGGTCGTGCAGGCGAGCGCTACCTCGAGGGCGTCAGCCCACACATGTTCCGCCACACCGTCGCGACCGTGATCAACGAGCAGGCCAGCCTCAACCTCGGCCTCCGAGTTGCTCGGTCACACCGATCCCAAGGGTACGATCGAGCGCTACATCTGCCGCAACGAGCAGGTGAGCCCGCTGACGGCCGAGTTGCTCGATCAGGCATTTGCTCGCGAAGACATTGGCGGTTCGCCGTGAACTGCGTGCCAATAGTGTCACGGTTCCGTTATACTTCTGCCATGACAGGCAAGGCGTTGGCACGCGACGAGCTGTGGGACATCGCGACCGCACAGCATGGCTTCGTGACCGCTCAGCAAGCCACCGGGATCGGGATAGACAAGCACGCGCTCCAGATGCTCGTCCACAGGGGCACGCTCGAACGGGCTGCCCACGGCGTCTACCGGTTCCCGCAGTACCCGGTCGGAGAGCACGACAACCTCATGCTCGCGGTCCTCTGGACCCGAGTGCCCGAAGCGGCGCTTTCGCACGAGACCGCCCTCGACGCCTACGGCATCAGCGACGTGAACCCCAACCGCATCCACCTCACTGTGGCCAAGCAACGCCGCTTCCGTAGGACAGGCGGAGACGACTACGTCGTGCACCACGAGGACCTCACCCCGAAGCAGATCGGCTGGTGGCAGGAGATCCCCGCGGTCACACCCGTGACGGCCATCGCCCAGTGCCTGACGTACGGCACACCGACGTACCTGCTGCGCCAGGCGATCGAGCGCGGACACGTGCAGGGCTACCTCAAGGCGATCGAGCGGGACGAGCTCGCCGCCGCGCTGGAGGCTCGCCATGAGCGATGAACACCTCGGTTCCAGGCTGGCCGCACTCCTGCGCACGCTGAAGCCCAAGACCAAAGAGCCCGTCTCGGCCAAGGTCCTCAACACCTGGATCACCCAGGCCGAGGGCAAGCTCGGCGATGAGGCGCGAGGTGGTCGACTCGGCTGGCTCGTCGCGTCGTCTGTGGCGATCGCCGCCGTGCAGCGAGCCATCGATGCTGAGGGCCGGCACCTGTTCCTGCTCAAGGGCGGCACCTTGCTCCAACACCGGCTGCGGGCCACGGCCCGCACCACCAAGGACGTCGACGGCCTGATCCGAGGCGACCTCGATCAATTCATCCTCGCCCTGGACGAGGCGCTCGACGAACCGTGGGGACCGCTCACACTTCGCCGCGGCGAGGTTGAGGTCGTTAACGTCCCGACCAAGATCATCAAGCCGCGGCGCTTCGACATCATCTTGGAACTGCGTGGTGTGACGTGGCGACGCATCCAGTTCGAGGTGTCGCCCGACGAGGCCGACGTCAGCGACGAGCACGAGACCATCGAGCCACCGCCGCTGGGCGGCTTCGGACTGCCCGATCCGGACGCCCTGATCGGGATCGCGATGCGCTTCCAGATCGCGCAGAAGTTCCACGCCGTCTCTGACCCGCACGAGCCGCCGGGCTCGATCAACGATCGCGCCCGCGACGTCGTTGACCTACTCCTACTCCGGGACCTCACCGAGTCGACCGGGAGCCCGGCGCAGGCCGAGATCCGGCAGGCCGCGAAGGCGGTGTTCGTAGCCCGGGCCGATGAGGCGGCACAACTCGGCCTGGCGACTCGTGAGTGGCCTCCTGTCCTCGTGGCTCATCCACATTGGGCCGACGACTTCGCCCGAGCCGCCACCTCGGGCGGTGTAGCCCTGTCTCTCGACGAGGCGGTGGCCGAGGTCAACGCCTGGATCAAGGAGATCGAGCTCGTTGGGCTCCTTGAAGACGAGGCGAGGGCAGCGGAGCAGACCGAGGCGACCAGCGACCCGAACCAGCCGCTGCCGCCGCAGGTCACGGCCACTCGCACCAGGTTGCCTCGCACCGACGGAGATTGATGCTCCTCAGGGCAGCCCTGCCCGGTCGAACTCCTGCTGCAACCGCGGCCGCCGCCGATGGGTCTCACGCAGCTCGGCGATTAGGTCGTTGACCTCCGCTGACTTCTCGGACCCAGCGCTGAGTTGGCGCATCTTGGCCAGTCTTCGGGCTGCCAGTCGATAGTGCTGGGCGCCGGCCTCGACCAGCTCGTTCTCGACGAGGCGCTGGTGGATCGGGAGCGTGGCGATCGGGTCGACCTTCTCGTAGGCGTTGACCAGTTCGTTCCAGGTGTGGTCGCTGTCGAGCGCCAGTGAGTGTGCGAGGTTCCACGCGAACGCGGGCTCCTTCAAGGTCAGGAGCGCGAAGAGAACCGCGTCTCGCGGGCTCGGTGCGAGTGTGCCCACGATCTCGTCGCGGTAGTCGGGCGATGCCTGGTACAGCTTGGCCGCCGAGGTCGACGACGGCCATTTGCGGAACACCGCGAGTCGCGCGTCGAGCGCTTCGGCTGGCCGGTGTGCCTCCAGGAGGCTGCACCAGTAGTCCGCCGCCTTGAGCGACTGGTGACCGCGGTCGAAGTCGGTGGCCTGCTTCGCCCAGTCGATCGCGAGGTCGATCTCGCCGATCTCCTCGAGTGCTTCGGCGGTGTCCTCCAGCCAGGCCGCGACCTTCCGGTCCTTGGCGTGGGTGCGCACGATCGCATCGATGTCGTGGTCGAAGATGGCGAGCCGTTGGGCGTTCCAGTCCAGGGTGAACCACTCATGGGAGTGGTGGGAGTTCCACCGCTCGGCGGGACGAGGACCGAGTCTCGCCTCGATCTCGGCCAGCTGCTTCCGGTAGGACGCCATGCCGACCTCGCCGAGGGCGGGCGCGTAGGCCACCGGGTCGAGTTCGAAATAGTCGACCTCGTCATCGAACTGGAACTTCATCATCCAGTCGATCAGTTTCCCGACCGGCGTGCGAGCTGCGGCAGCCGCCTGCGGGTGCAGTTGCAGCAACCTGCGGCAAGCGTCACCGATGATGCCGCTGGAATCGTCCGCACGCGCGATCACCTTCAGCGACGACGCGAGCGCCTTGTGCGTGACCGAGTAGATATCGACCGGATCGCTCGTCGGTATCGCGGCCTCGAGGATGTCGATCGCCTCGTGCATGTCTCGGCCGTGCGCGTTGGCGGCGCTGTACCGGTGGAGGTCGGACCGCGTGCGGATCAGCGGCAGGACGGCGTCGGCCAAGGTGGTCACGAGTGCCATTCTCTCGTCCCGCCGTGTCGACGTCACCAAGGTCGACACCCTGTGCCGCTACGTCGGCGCACTCGGTGGAACCTTGCGCGTCTCGGGGCGGGTTGGCGACCAGACCTATCGCCTGTGACGGGGCACCCGCCCTAGGTTGAACGGCATGGCGGAATGGAACTGGTCGGGAACAGTGCAGTACGCGTCCGAAACCGTGGTCGAGGCACGTACGGTTGACGAGGTGCGAGCCGCGGTGGCTCGTCCGGGGCCACTACGGACCCTGGGGACCAGGCACTCGTTCTCCTCTATCGCCGACACCGGTGGCATTCTCATCGACGTCACAGGCCTGCCGTTCGATCCGGTGCTGGATGAGGACGCGGCCGAGGTCACCGTGGGAGCAGGCACCAGGTACGCCGTCATCGCCTCGTTCCTGCAGGAGCGCGGCTGGGCGCTGGCCAACATGGGTTCGCTGCCACACATCAGCGTGGGCGGCGCCATCTCGACGGGCACCCACGGCTCCGGTGACACCTTGCAGAACCTGTCCGGCAGTGTTCGCGGTCTGGAACTGCTCACTCCAACAGGTGATCTCGTGTGCCTGCGCCACAATGAGCCTGACTTCGCGGGTGCGGTCGTCGGTCTTGGCGCGCTCGGAGTCCTCATCCGAGTCACCCTGGCGATTCAGCCCAGTTACTCTGTGCGCCAGGAGATCTACCGTGGACTGACCTGGGAGGAACTACTGACCGGCACTCCCGCAACGGTTCTCGGGAGCACGATGCTTCCATCCGGTCGCACCGACACGATCTTCGGCGCCGGCTACAGCGTCAGTCTGTTCACCGATTGGGTCTCGCCAACGGTGCTCGACCTGTTGATCAAGTACCGGATCGACGATCCCGCGTTCGAGCCGCCCGAGACCCTCGCCGAGGCCCGACGGCTGAATCAGGCTGAACTGATGGCGCGTAGCCAGTTGGAGGGGATGGGCAACTGGACGGAGTGTGGCGTCCCGGGCCCGTGGTGTGATCGACTGCCGCATTTCCGGATCGACGCGACCCCGAGCCGGGGCGAGGAGATCCAGACCGAGTACTTCGTACCTCGCGAGCGAGCGGGCGAGGCGATGGCGGCGATGCGCGCGATCGGCCGCGAGCTGATCGGCCCGCTCCTGATCACTGAGCTTCGCACGGTGGCCGCGGACGACTTGTGGCTCTCACCGTGCTATGGCCAGGATTGCTTGGGTATCCACTTCACGTGGTTCAAGCAGCCGGACGAGGTGCGCGCCCGCATTCCGCTCATCGAGGAGACCCTGGCTCCGTTCCAGGCCCGTCCGCACTGGGGCAAGGTCTTCGACCTGGACGCCCTCGACGTGGATGCGCGTTACCCGAAGGCGGGCGACTTCCGTCGTCTCGCCGAGCAGCTGGATCCCGACGGCCGACTCCGCAATGACTTCCTGCGACGCACCATCTGGCGCTGAGCCGACCCATCGGCTGAAGGTGCCGGGCCGAGGGCTTCCGGCATGCCAAGGTCGGCATATGTGACGACTTTGGCATGCCGTTGGCGTGGTCGCGGCAGGGTTAGGCTGCGGCCAAAGCGACAAGACGCTCGAGTCGCCTGCAATCATGGCGAACCCGACTCAGGAAGGTGACATCCCATGTCCCCAGAAGATCGCAACCCCACCCCCGACCCCGCTGAAGACGCCGCCTTCTTCCCCTCGCCCTACTCGTTGTCCCAGTACACCGCGGAGACGACGAACTTCGACGGCCTGGCGACCGCGGTGAGGGAGTACTCGGGGTCCAGGCGCGTTCTGGTCATTGCCACCGACGAGCGGTACATGCTCATGCAGAACGGCACGATGTTCTCGACAGGAAACCACCCGGTCGAGACCCTGCTGCCGCTGCATCACATCCTGCAGGCGGGCTTCGCGGTGACGGTCGCGACACCGACAGGCGCCCCGGCGAAGTTCGAGTGGTGGGCCTTTCCCCGTCGGGACGAGCCGGTGAAGGCGACCTGGGAGGCGCTGCGTTCGCAGTTCAAGCACCCCGCCTCACTGCGTGAGGTGGTGGCGGACGAACTCGGCCCGGATTCGGAGTACCTCGCGGTCTTCATCCCCGGCGGCCATGGCGCCATGCTCGGGCTCCAGGACAACCCCGAAGTCGGTGCCGTCCTCGCCTGGGCGTTGGAGAACGATCACCCGATCATCACCTTGTGCCACGGCCCGGCGGCACTGCTGTCGGCCACCTCCCCCGAGGGTGAGTCGTTGTTCGCCGGCTATCGGGTATGTGCCTTCCCGGACTCGCTCGATCAGGGGGCCAACGTCGACATCGGGTACCTGCCGGGCCAGATGCCCTGGGCGCTGGGGGAGGCGCTGATCAAGGCCGGCTTCGAACTCGCCAACGACGACATGACCGGTGCCACCGTCCGGGATCGCCAACTCATCTCCGGCGACAGCCCACTCGCCGCCCAGGAACTCGGCAAGATCACCGCCCGGGCGCTCGTCGAGCACGCCGCGGAGCTGGAGAACTAGCACCGAGGACGCCGGTCTGCTGACGGCCCCGCGGCCAGGCCAAGGTCTACCCCGCTGCGTACGCACTGGCGCGTCGAAGGTGTCCGCGCCAGACTGCCCCCGTGAGTGAGCCAGCCACCCAGGTCCGGTCCGAGTACGACTTCGTCATCGTGGGGTCCGGTGCCGGTGGTGGCCCGCTGGCCGCCAACCTCGCTCTGGCCGGGTTCACCGTGGCGGTCTTGGAGGCCGGCTCCGACCACGAGTGCGCGTACTACGAGATCCCCATCATGCAGGCGCACGCCAGCGAGGACCCTGACATGACGTGGAACTTCTACGTCTCGCACTACGACGATCCCGAGCGGGCGCCCTTGGACCCCAAGTGGATTCGCGACCGCAGGGGTGTCCTGTATCCGCGAGGAAGCACCCTGGGCGGCAGCACAGCGGTGAGCGCCATGGTGCACATCGCCCCGCCTGCCGGCGACTGGGACGCGATCGCCGAACTCACCGGCGACCCCAGCTGGTCGGGGGAGCGGATGCGCGCGATCTTCGAGCGCATCGAAGACTGGCAGGGAGTCGACGCCGCACCACTGCCCGGCGACACGGACGCCGATCGCGACGCCAAGGCGCAGCACGGCCGGCACGGCTGGCTTGGCACTACCCGGGCGAACCCCGCCCTGGCCGGACGCGAGCCACGCTTCCTCGACATCATCAACGCCACCGAGGCAACCAGTCGTGAGGAGTTCGGCATCCCCGACGAAGTCTCACTTCCCCGAGACATCAACGCGGCCGATACCCCGCCCGGCTATCAGGGGATGTCCTTCATCCCGGTGGCCGCCGGCGGGGGGCGGCGCAACGGCAGCCGCGAGAGGCTGCGGGCAGTCCAGACACTGCATCCCGACCGGCTGACCCTGATCCTGGACGCACTGGCCACCCGGGTGGTCTTCGAGGGGGCTCAGGCCGTCGGGGTCGAGTACCTCAACGGCGCCGGCCTGTACCGGGCCACGCCCGGGCGCGAAGACGCCGACGAGACCGAAGGGCGTCGGCAGGTGATCCGGGCCCGGCGGGAGGTGATCCTGTGCGGTGGGACCTTCAACACCCCGCAGCTGCTCACCCTCTCCGGTATCGGGCCCAGAGCCGAACTCGACAGGCTCGGCATTCCCGTTCGTGTCGACGCCCCGGGCGTCGGGCAGAACCTGCATGATCGCTACGAGGTCGCGGTGGTGTCAGAGCTCGACGAGGATTTCCCGATCTTCGAAGGCTCGACTCTGGACGTGCCCGCACCCGGCGAGCCGCAGGACCATCTCCTGCAGGAATGGAATACCTCGCAGCAGGGGCCATACTCGACTAACGGGTCGCTGGCGGCCATGGTCGCGCGAACCAGCGCCGCCATCGGCGACGGAACCGATGTCATCCTGTTCTCCCTGCCGATCGACTTCCACGGCTACTACCCCGGCTACGCCGTCGAGGGAACTCGAGCCCACAACAGGGTGAGCGTCCTGGTTCTGAAGGGCTATACCCGCGACCGTGCCGGCACCGTCCGCGTGCCTTCGCAGGATCCGCGGGACGTACCTGAGATCCGGCTTCGATACTTCGACGAGGGCACCGATGGTTGGCAGGCTGATGTGGACGGCGTGGTCGACGGCATCGAACTGGCCCGTCGCTTGGTTGGCAAGCTCGAGATCGCCACAGCCGTGCGTGAGTTGGTGCCCGGCGACCAACTGCGCGATCGCGACCAGTTGCGGGACTTCGTCATGCGCGAGGCCTGGGGCCACCATGCCTGCGGGACAGCGAAGATCGGGGTCGAGGAGGACCCTGCCGCTGTCCTGGACGGCGACTTCCGCGTACGCGGGGTGACCGGACTGCGAGTCGTCGATGCGTCGGTCTTTCCAGATATCCCAGGCTTCTTCATCGCCTCGGCGGTGTACATGGTGAGCGAGAAGGCCTCGGACGTGATCATCGCCGAGCATGGCGTGGACGGTTGACCCGCGCCTGATAGCCCGCCGGCCTGCCGGCCACACGGCGGGTCCGGTGAATCCAGCGGGCCTGGCTCGTCGGCCACATTGGGCCGTGGAATCAGGCCCAGCCCCAGTGTCGGCGCTGCGCCGCGATGGCCCAGGCGTTGATGCGGCTGATCTCCGGCACCGGTGGCAGCGGGCAGCCACGGTCCAGCAGGCCCCGTACCTCGCCTTCCAGATGGGAGATCTCAGCTGAGACCTCCTGGCGGTCAACCGCGCCGCGCTTGACCGCCAGCACCCGCGCCCGCTGGGCATCCGGCAGCGGGAGGCTGAGCCTGCCGGTGCTGGCGATCTCGAAACCTTGATAGGCGAGTCGTAGCGCATGGCTGCCGTACTTGACGTCCCACCCGTAGCGCTCGATGAGCTCGGGCCGATTCGGCACATTGCGTTTCGATTGGCCGAGCATTCGCTCGTGCTGGGAGTGCATATAGCCCAGAAACCTGAGGACGGCCCGCTGCGACATGAAAGCGTCGCGCAGCTCACGCAGTTCCTCGCCCAATGGAGTGACGACGATGAGAGACTCGCGTGGAGCGAACAGCGGCAGCAGCACCGTGGGATTCCCCTTGATGGCCAGCCGCAGGTACTTGCGCAGCGCATAGAGCACCAGATCGGTATCGCCATGGCCGCTGCGCACCCCTTCTGGTTGGGTACGCCAGATATAGTCCGCGCGATGCCTGTCGACACCGAGAACCCACTCGGATGGCTCGACGTAGACGCCCATCTCGTCGTGGTCGTCGGTACCTTCGATGGCGATGCCGTGCACCCCGCTGCCGACAACCGAGCGGAGAACCTCGTTCGGCAGAGCGACCTTTCGGTCGCCGTATTCGACATTCGGCCGTGCTGACATGCCAGCCACGGTACCTACCGCCGGGCACACCCGCACCCTTTATTGCATTGGCGGCTGGAGGCTGCTTGATGTCGAAAAAGAGATTGCCCAAGGTGACAAGGTCCTCGCACACTGACTGTCTGCGCGCGGGCCGGCATCGCCTGCTGCCCGGCATTCCCCGACATTCCCCGACACCGCCCATGCCTCATTCCGGCAAGGAGGACAATGATGAGCATCTTCAATCTGCGTGGCCTGCTGCGCACCGGCAGCAGCGCCGTGATCACCGACAGCGACTCCACTGCAACCACATTCGAAGGAGCCCCCGGCTACTCCCGCAACGCCACCAGCGAACTCTTCCTCCTCGCGGTCACCTCGTTCGTCACCCAGGACACCTTCTATGAGCGGGCGGACCAGCGGGACGCTCGGCTGCGCAAGTTGGTGGCGGAGGTCGCCGTGGAAGATGGCGACTGGACGCTCCGTTTCGTGCGGTGGCTGCGCACGGGGCAGCTGCTGCGGTCGGTGGCGCTCGTGGTGGCCGCCGAGGCCGTTCGGGCGCGGCTGGCTGCTGGAGTCGCAGGCGGAAACCGGGGCATCGTCGATGCCGCGATGGGCCGCGCGGACGAGCCGGGCGAGTTTCTCGCCTACTGGGCAGGGCGTTACGGTCGGGCCTACCCCAAGCCGGTCAAGCGGGGAGTCGCCGACGCCGCGGTAAGGCTCTACTCCGAGCGTTCGCTGATCCGATACGACAGTGGCGCCAGGGGATTCCGCTTCGGCGACGTTCTCGAACTGACCCACCCCGCGCCCCGAGACGAGGTGCAGAACGCCCTCTTCCGGTACGCGCTGGACCGCCGTCACGAGCGTGCCGGGGCGGTGCCTGCGCCGCTGGGGATGCTTCAGGCTCGGCAGCAGTTGTTGGAGGTGCCGCTCGATCAGCGTCGTGCCCTGCTGCTTTCGGGCGATCGGATCTTGGAACCAACTGGGATGAGCTGGGAACAGGTTGCCGGCTGGTTGCAGGGCCCGCTCGACGCCGAGGTGTGGGAGACGTTGATTCCGTCCATGGGGTACATGGCCCTACTGCGGAACCTGCGGAACTTCGATGAGGCAGGAGTGGGGGACGAGGTCGCCGCGCGGGTTGCGGCCAGGCTGGCCGCGCCGGACGAGGTCGCCCGCTCCAGGCAGTTGCCGCTGCGATTCCTGTCCGCGTACCGGTCCGTTCCGTCGCTGCGCTGGGCGTGGGCGCTGGAGCGGGCGCTGCAGCACAGCCTGTCCTGCGTGCCGGCCATGCCGGGGCACAGCCTCGTCCTGGTCGACCGATCCGGGTCGATGTTCAGCCAGCTCACGCGCCGCTCGGTGCTCACCCGGGCGGACGCCGCGGCGGTGTTCGGGGCCGCGCTCGGTCTGCGCGCCGCTGCAGCCGATCTCGTGGCCTTCGGCACCGGCAGTACTCGGGTGCGGATGGGGCGGGGGGAGTCGGTCCTGAAGGTCGCCGACCGGATGGGTGCTCTCGGCGGGACGAACACCGCCGAGGCGGTGCGTCGTCACTACCGGGGTCACGATCGGGTGATCATCATCACCGACGAGCAGGCCTGGGCCGGGCACCAGGGTGCCGAGCCGACCAGTGTGGTGCCTGCGCAGGTCCCCGTGTACACGTTCAACGTGGCCGGCTACCGGCATGGCCACGGTCCGTCGGGGGCCGGTAACCGCCACACCTTCGGCGGCTTGAGCGATCAGTGCTTCGCGGCGATTCCGCTTCTGGAAAGGGGCGAGGATCAGGCGTGGCCGTTCTGAGCCCTGGTGTCGACCCGGTGTGCCGACCCGCGCGGGTGTGCTGGCCCGCGCGGGTGTGTCGACCCATGGCTGTGCCCGCCTGACCGGTGTCTGGTCTGCCCGGTCAAACTCGGCAGGTTGATGCCCGGCACCCCCGCCCTTGGGGGGCTGGGCACTCACCGCCGGCGTGGGTCACGTAAGCCGATCGCGCGTACCTCGGTCCGGGCTGTACCGGTCGATCAGGACTGTGGCGATCCGGTGTGGGCTGTCTGCCGCGACAAACAGCCGATCCACCTCGGGGACCAGAGGATCGGCCGGAGACCGCGCAGATCCTTCGTCCGCCACCATTGCGCCACTGCGTTGCAGGGCGGCCATCTGGTCGGCAACTCAGGGTGAATCGAATCCGGTCGGAATCACGGGGGTCATAGCGACAACAACCCGGGCGGCAATGCACGTCCACCCGCGTCGAGCGGGTCGTCACGTGCCGTGGCCGGCGTTCGATCGCTTCCACTGGCGAGTGGAGCACCAGTGGTGTCCGTGGTCCTGCCAGTCGGTCACCCACCGTGTGGACGATGGCCGGAGCAAGGGGTCCTGAGCCGCCGGTGAAAATCCGTTGCACGGTCAACCGGGTGAGATCACCATAGCGAGTGCATGGGCCGTACCGGTGCGAAGACGAGGGCTACTTCTCCCCTCTGAATGGAGTGGCGCGGGTTCGAGTCCCGTCATCCGGCCAGGCCGGGTGTAGCTCAGGTGGTAGAGCATCCAAGGTGACACCTTCGTCGCAAGGGTTCTCGGCACGGCTCATGCACGCGTGGCGAACGCGGTGTCCGGTGCGTTGACGACGGCTACTTCTGGTCCTTCGAGGGTTCGATTCCCTCGGCCTCACGGCCACGTGGGGCGAGCCGTCGTCGCCGAGTTCTCGGACATCTCCGGCGCCACGCAACTGACCGGGCCCGCGGATCGGTCGGCCACTCCAGGGGCGGCGGGTGCTCCGATGGAGCGAATCGCTCGTGGCCCGCGCGAAGGCAGTCAAGCGGATCGCCCGATGGGTCGATCTGAAGTTCGTGCCAACTCCTGGATCCGAAGTGCCGGTCACCGGCCGTCAGCCTGCCCTGACCAGCGACACCATCCCACCCCCTGGATGCGTCTCGTCCGATGTTTCTCCTGCTGCTGGGCGCCCTTCGCGGCGCCTTCTCGGCAGGCGGGGATGGGTGCCCATCGGTGTGCTCGGTGCGACGATCGTGGCCGCGACGATCGGTGGTTTCTGGTGGGTCGATGCTCGAACTGTCCCTGCACCCCCGATCTCCGCGCCACCACCGCTCGGAGGCCTCGCGCAGTTGCCACCCACCCTGGGCGGCGCCGAACCGCACGCCAATCCGGCGGTCCGAGAATGGGACCGGGAGTGGGTGGAAGAGGCACTCCCTCAGTACATGCCGGACGGGGCGGCGCATCTGAAGTACCTGGGGCCATCGGAGGCCGGACTGGCCAGCGCGGTGGTCGTGCGGGGTCCGCACACAGACCTGCCCGACGTGGCGGGCATCGCTGCACGGGTGCCTCGGGTCACCGTTGGGCAGGTGCAGTGCGCGCGCACCGGCGGCGGTACCGAGTACGAGGATGCCATCGAGGGCTACACCTGCTGGCGTACCTCGGGGACGTTCTCGGTGAGTGTGCTCACCCTTCGCGCGGACGTGCCTGAGGCCGCGGCGCTGGTCAATGAACTCTGGAACAGCCAGTAGCGCTGACTTCCCCACTCATTCGAGCCGGAGGAACTGCAGATGTCGCTCGTAGTGGTCCAGGCAGTCGTGGATGATGGCCTCATCGGAGTAGCCCATGATGTCGTAATCCTGGCCACCATCAGCGATGTGCACCTCCAGCCGGGTGTAGGTATCGCGGTCTCCGATCATCCGGCCGCCGTAGGTCGGCACCGGCGCGGTGTCCACCTCCACCCGGTAGACGAACGGCTCGACCTCCTCGCGGGTGCGCAACTCCACCCAGTCTGCCTCCGCCGTCAGATCGGTGGGCACGCCCCGAGCGGTGAGTTCGTCCGACACCTGCGCCAGCGCGGGTGCCACCACCGCGGACAGGTAGGTCCGTGCCTCGTCCGCGTCCACGAACTTGACGGCTCTGGCCAGCCTGGCCCGCCAGTTCGCCGCAGTCGGGTGCCCGTGCCTCTCGCGGCCGGAGAGCATCGTCGGCAGCACGTGCCGCCCGGAGTCGACTCTGCGGGCCTCGCGGCGTAAGGCCCTCATCAATCCCACCATCACCGCGAGCAACACGAAGGCGAAGGGCAGGCCCATGATGATGGTGGCGTATTGCAGGGCCGCGATCCCGCCGACGATGAGAACGGCGATGGTCAGCAGCCCGGTGGCGGCGGCCCAGACGATCCGCAGCCAGGCGGCCGCGTCGTCCTGCACATCGCGCAACTTGGACGACAGGTTCGCCATCACCAGGGCACCGGAGTCCGCGGACGTCACGTAGAACAGCAATCCGACGAAGGTGGCCAGAGCGATCACCAGGCCGCTGGCCGGGTAGTCCTGCAGCAGGGTGTAGAAACCCTGCTCGGGTGAGGCGGCGGCGGACTCGGCGAAGGCCGTGTCTCCGCCGCGGATCCGTTCCAGGGCGGCGTTGCCGAAGATCGAGATCCACATGACGATGTAGCTGAACGGGATGATCATCGTCCCGGCGACGAACTGTCGGATGGTGCGGCCCCGCGAGATGCGAGCCAGGAACATGCCCACGAACGATGCCCAGGCGATCCACCAGGCCCAGAAGAACAACGTCCAGAACGACATCCACTCGGCTGCGTCGTTGAAGGCGAAGGTCTCCAGCGAGCGCTGGGGGAAGGTCAGTGCGAACTCACCGAGGTTCATCACGATCGCGTTGAGGATGAACGAGGTCTTGCCGGTGACCAGCACCCATCCGGCCAGGCCGAGTGCCAGCAGGACGTTGAGCTGGGACAGGAACCGGATGCCCTTGTCGACGCCGGTGGTGGCCGAGATTGTCGCCATCACTACCGCCAGCAGGACCAGGGCCACCTGCGCGCCGATCCCCACCGGCACGCCGAACAGGATGTTCAACCCGACGTTGAGGAAGACCACGCCGATACCCAGGCTGGTGGCCACTCCGAAGATCGTGCCGAGGACTGCCGCCGTGTCCACCACGTGGCCCAGGCCGCCTTCGATGCGGCGCCCGAAGATCGGATACAGCGCCGAGCGCACGGCCAGCGGCAGGTCGGCGCGGTAGGCGAAGTAGCCCAACGCCATGCCCATCAGCGCATACATGCCCCATCCGGAGACGCCGTAGTGGAAGAGCGTCCACACCGTGGCCTCACGCGCCGCCTCCACCGTGCTGCCTTCGCCCACCGGCGGTGTGAGGTACTGGGTGACCGGCTCCGCGACGGAGTAGAACATCACGTCGGTGCCGATCCCCGCAGCGAAGAGCATGCTGGCCCAGGCGAAGGTGGAGAACTCCGGCTTGGAGTGGTCAGGCCCCAACTTCACGTTGCCGTAGCGGGACAGTGCCAGGTAGATCACGAAGACGAGAATCACCGTGGCGATGAGGATGTAGAACCAGCCGAACCACGAGGTGATCCACTCCACCCCGGCCCAGATGAGGTCGGCGGCCTGCTGCGGGGCGAAGATCGCCCACACGGCCATCGCGACGACCCCGATCGCGGAGGATGCGAAGACGGGCATCCGCACCTTGGGACCTCGGGTCAGCCAGTCGGGCCCCCGTGGTGTTCCGGTGTCGCTCGCTCGGCTGTCTACACTCATCTGTCCTCCCGGTTCCCGGACTGGTGTGGTGCGCCATCATGCACCTGTTGGGCGTCCACGGACACCGAGTCGCACGCGACCCGCCGACGGGGCCGGCGATCTGTCGTAGTCGACCGATCCTGCTCGGAGGCCCCGTCTCAACCTCATTTCTCGTTCCGCTTGCCGAAACAGGCATTGAAATCTATCGCGCTCGACTGTTTAGGTAAGCCTTACCTGGATGGCATACTGTGCGTCAATGACGAGGCACCCGAGGAGCGAGCCATGATCGTCTGCCACTGCCGAGTGGTGTCGTGCCGCAGCATCGGCGCAGCGGTCGAGGCCGGCGCGACCAGCCTGGCAAGTGTGTGCTCGTCCACCGGCGCGGGTCAGGATTGTGGTGGTTGCGTCTTCGCCGTCAAGCGGGTCGTGCTGGATAAACTCGTCACTACCGCTGCGGCCACGTCAGCTGCTGCGGCGGCGGCACTGGCTGGCGACCTGCCCGAACTCACCCTGCCGGCCTGACTGCAATCACGCAGGCTCTCCGGGCATCGGAGCCCTTCGTGGCGCCACGGTGGCGCGCTTCGATGACGCGACCCCTGAGGTGGGCGGGTGTCGGACCGCAGCCCTGCGGCCAGATAGCATCGGGCATAACAAGCGCACCCGTCGATCACCCCAAGGAGCAGCATGCGTCCGGTCAGCCCGCGGATCAACGAACTTCTCAACGAAGCTCTCACTTTCGAACTGACGGTCGTCAACACGTACTTCCTCAACGCCCGGATGCTCGACAACTGGGGGCTGCCCCGGCTGGGCAAGGTGTTCTACGACCTGTCGATCGGTGAGATGAAGGACGCCGACGCCTTCATCCAGCGGATCCTCATGTTCGACGGCCACCCCAACATCCAGAAACTCGGTTCCATCACGGTGGGGGAGAACCCACAAGAGATCGTCGAACTCGCTCTGGCCAGCGAGTTGCGCGCGGTCGAACTTTTCAACAAGGCCGCTGCCGAGGCAGCCGAGCTGGGAGACAACGCGACGGCGCTGATCTTTTCCGAGTCGGCCCGTGAGGAAGAAGAGCACGCCGACTGGTTCGAGGGGCAGCTCGAGGCGATCGAACTCTCGGGGTTGCAGAACTACCTGAGTCAGCAGGTGGACGTCTCGCAGAACCCCGCCTGACCCGCCTGAGACGACGAGCCAGGAGTCACATCCCACATGCGCCGGATCATCTGGACCGGGTTCATCTCCCTCGACGGAGTCGCGGAGGCGCCCGGCGACGGCGACCATCCGAACGCGGGCTGGACCTTCAAAGACGTCGAATTCGACGAGACCGCTTACGAGATCAAGGGTCGTGAGCAGAGCGAGGCCGGTGCGATGCTGCTCGGCCGGCGCAGTTACGACGAGTTCGCACCGGTCTGGCCGACGATGGACATGTTCGCCGAGTACAACGCCATGCCGAAGTACGTCGTCTCATCCACCCTCACCGACCCCTCGTGGAACAACACCTCAGTGCTGCGCTCGCTGGACGAGGTGAGCGCGCTCACCCAGGATGATGGCGGTCCGATCCTGGTGCACGGCAGCATCGCCCTGGCCCAAAGCCTGGCCGCCGCTGGCCTCATCGACCGATACCACCTGCTGGTCTTCCCGCTACTGCTCGGGTCGGGCAGGCGTCTGTTCGCCGCCGATGCACCCAAGCAGAAGCTCACCGTGGCCGAGCAGGCGCTGTACCCGAACGGCATCACGCTGCAGGTACTGGACGTCGTCCGCTGAGTCGCTCTCGTGGGGTGCCCGGTGGATGCTGGGCGGTCCTCGCGGCTCGGGGGTGGCCACGTGAGTCGCGCGATGCCGAGAGGTTTCACGCGCAGCGCGACGTCGACACGCGAGGGCTTGGGCTGGCGACCGGCCCGGCCCGGCCCCGCCCGGCCTTACGTCGCGTACTCGACCATGACGGGCGCGTGATCGCTCATCCGCTCGCCCCGGTCGACCCGGACCGACCGCGCGCTTCTGGCCAGCGCCGGGGTAGCCAGTTGCACGTCGATCCGCCAGCCCAGGTCTCGTTCGTAACTGGTGCCGAGCCAACTCCACCAGGTGTAGGGGCCGGGTGTGTCCCCGGCTTGTGCGCGGGCCACGTCGATCAACTTTCGCGTCCCAAGAATGCTTGTGTACCAGGCTCGTTCCTCCGGAAGGAATCCCTCCGAGCGCTGTGAGGCGCGCCAACGGGCCACGTCCCAGCGGGTGTGCGCGATATTCAGGTCGCCAACCAGGACGAACTCCCGCCCGGCCCGCAGGGCGGCTCGGCGGGTGGTCTCGAGTTGCCGGGCGAAGGCGTCCAGGAACCGCATCTTGCGCTGGTACTTGGCGCCGCCGTCGGGGGCGTCGCGCATCCGGCCGGGACGTTGCAGTTCGGCCGGTAGCCCACCCTTGGGCAGGTAGAGGCATCCGACGGTGACCGGGCACTCGGCGAGGTCGACCTCCAGGTACCTGCCCTCGTCGGCGAAGGCCCGCAGACCACGCGCCAGCGAGTCGCCCGGCTCCGCTGCGACCAAGTCGACGTGGTCGGAACCCGGCGCTCGGCAGTAGACATCGGCTCCCCAGGTGCGTACCGCGGTCGGCGAGTCACGCGTCAGGACGGCCACGCCATTGCGCCCGGCGAGCCGACCCGGGTCGTAGCGCAGGTGCAGGTCCGAGGCGAAGGACGGCAGGGCCTCGACCGGACACCGCACCTCCTGCAGGGCCAGGACGTCCGGGTCGGCGGTGTGAAGCCAGGCGTCCAGGCCGCGCCTCATGGCCGCCCGGATGCCATTGCAGTTGAAGGTGGCCAGCCGCATCGTGTGCCTGATGCTGACTCGGTCAGACCTGGATCTGCACCTTCCCACTGTGCTCACGCACCGGGTACATCCGCAACGGGTGCTGTGCCGGGCCGCGCAACAGTTCCCCGGTGGTGACGTTCCACCGGCAGCCGCCGCACTGGCACATCAGCGTCGTGTCGGTGAGCAGACCGGCCGACAGGGGGGAGCCGTGCTCGGAGCACAGGTCGTCGAAGGCGTAGAGCACGTCGTCGATGCGGGTCACCGAGATCCGCCGCTTGATGTCCGCTACGTAGTAGGGGACGACCTGGAAGTCATCGAGTTCCGCGACATCGCCCATCGTCGAGTAGGCGTCTTCCACTGTGGTCATTGTGTTCTCCGATCTCAGACGTCGTAGGGGTGAGCCGGGATGGTCTCCTCGACGGTCGCGTCGAGACGCAGTTCCCCTGGTGCACCCTCGGGGACGAAGGGCTTGTGCGGCATGATCGGCGCCAACCTCTTGTACCCAGAACCCAGCGCCGGGCGCTCATCCTCATCGCCCTTGTTCGGCCAGAACGACATGGCCCGTTCCGCCAACGAGGTGATCATCAGCGACGGGTTCACTCCCGGGTTGGCGGGCATCACGCTGCCGTCGATCACATGCAGTCCCTCGTACCCGAAGGCCCGCTGGTACGGGTCGATCGCCCCGGTCTCGGCCGTCTCGCCGATGGTGATGCCACCGATGAAGTGTGCGGACGCCGCCTTGTTGATGTGCTCGAAGATCATCGCCTCCTGCTTGGCGCCGAGCGCGGCGGCCACCTTGTCGGCGAAGGCCTCCACCTCCGGGATGTGCACGTGGACGGGCTCGGCGCCTTGACCCTGCTTGCTGCGCAGGATCCCCTTGTCCCAGTACAGGTCGATGAAGTTGTCCTTGGTCTGCATGCACAGCAGCACCGTGGTGCGCTCGGACCAGTTGCGCACGTCAAACCCGCCGAAGACCTTGCTCGGATGCTTGAGTGCCTCCTTGATGAGGTCTTCCAGCGGATGCTCCTGGTGACCCTCCTGGTGCCAGTTGAGGATCATGCCCAGCGCGTTGGCGCCCATTCCGAAGAAGTTCGGCTCGATGCTGGTCGCCGAGTCGGGCCACACCCCGGAGGTGATCATCACCGAGCCCGGCGTGAAGTGGAACCGCTGCGGATCCTCTTTCCAGGTGTCGTAGGGCAGCGTCAGCCCAAGCAGCATCTCGGAGTTGGTACGGGCCCGTTGGCCCAGCTGCGGCGAGAGTTTGTCGAGGTTGCCCTTGGCCTGCATGTGCAGCAACAGTTTCGACGAACCGTAGGCGTGCGCGGACACCACCACATCCTTGGCCCGGTAGGTCTTGCGGCCGTAGTGGACCCCGCGTTGCACCCAGCCCGGGTGGCGCACGTGGACCTCGAAGCCGCCCCCGTCCAGCGGTGTCAGTTCGTGGACCTCGCTCAACTCGTGAATCTGCGCGCCGAGGGACTCGGCCAGGTAGAGGTAGTTCGTGTTCAGCTTGTTCTTGGAATTGAAGCCGCAACCGGTGCCACATTGGGCACAGTTGATGCAGCCGACCCGTCGTGGCCCCATCCCGCCGAAGTAGGGGTCGTCGACCTCCACTCCGGGCTCGCCGAAGTAGACGCCTACCGGCGCACGGTTGTATGAACTGGCGCGCCCGGATTCCTTCACGGCCTTTTGCAGGATCCGGTCCGTGTCGTTGGACATGTAGGGGATGCGGTTCACGCCGAGCATCCGCTTGGCCTGGTCGATGAAGGGGGCAAGCTCGGAGTCCCACTCAGTGATGTCCTTCCAGGCATCGGCTTGGAAGAACGGCGCGGGCGGGACATAGAGGGTGTTGGCGTACACGTGCGAGCCGCCGCCGACCCCGGCCCCACACAGCACGGACACGTTGTCGAGCAGTTCCATCCGCTGGATGCCGTACAACTCCAGCCCCGGGAACCACAGGTAGTGCCGCAGATCCCAACTCGTCTTGGGGACCATGCTGTCGGGAATCCGCCGGCCGGCTTCCATTACGCCGACCCGGTAGCCCTTTTCTGCGGCGCGGAAGGCGGCGACGCTGCCTCCGAAGCCCGAACCGATCACCAATACGTCGTAGTCGTACTCAGCCATGGGAGGGACCTTTCCTGGCTGTCGGGGTCAGGGAAACGGCCGTCCGCGGGATGCCCGGGCGCCCGCCTGAACCTCACAGTAGTGCTTCTTGCGGTTGCTCTTCGGGGCTGGATGCCTTGAATTCTGCAGGGTGTTCAAGTAAAGGCCGTGCGCACTGCTCCGATTCTGGTGAACAACACTGTAAGTGTGACGAACTTCAATCGGGGTCAGGTGGTGGGCACCGACTGATGCGTGGAGCTGGGCATCGCCGACCAGGTGGCGGACACCGGGGAGACCGTTGGTCGAGGGCCACGGCGAGGGCTGGCGGGGCTACGGATGCTCCCAGCTCACCTGCAGTTCGTCTCGCTGACCGAAACGTTCGAGGTGTCTGGCGACGACGCCGGCGAAGTGCTCGATGTCCCCGCCCTCGGGGACGCTTACCTGGATGACCAGCCGGGCCGCCTCGGGCGTCAGGATGATGACCTGGCCGCTGTGCCAGGTCATGGTGAGGACGCCGTCAGTCTCGACGGTCTGCCCGCGCGCGGCCCAGTGCGAGGTGAGTTGTTTGGCGTAGCGAGCAGGGCGGTCGGTGGGTAGCTGTCCGATGCGAGAGTTCATGTCCCCCTCCTATGCCAGGGCCGGGCCAATAGCAAGAAGATGCTGGCGTATCGCGGGACGTTTGCCTCCGGGTGAACGTGGGCGCCCAACCCCGGGCCGGGGGCAAGCCCACCCGGGTGACGACTCAGGTCACATCAGTGCGAGGAGGCCGGCGGCAGTCGCCAGCAGCAGCGCGCCCACCCCGAAGAGAAGCCATGCAGCGGGGGGAACCCGGCGCGGGCGGTCGGCAGGCCCGCCTGTGGACGGATCGCCCGGTGGCTGGGCGCCGATCCCGCGTCCAGTCGCTGCAGGCTGCCCGGGCATGGCGGTGGCACCCGAGGTCGGCTGCCATGGGTGCGGGGTGGCCGAGACATCTCCGGGCGGCTGCCAGCCGCCCGGCGCCGCGCCGGGATGGTGCGTCGGGTTGGGAGCCTCGGCCCATGGGTTCGTCGGCGTGTCCGGCGCGCTGGCTTCCTGGGGGTGCCCGGGACCCGAATAGGGCGTGGCCCCTGAATGGTTCGTGGGACCCGAAGAGTGGGCCGCGCCCGGATGATGGGAGGGATCAGCCAGGCGCGCCGGCTCAGGCTGGGCGGCATGGGGGTGGGCTGCCATCACGCCCCGCTCGTGGCCGGTCAGCCTCACTGGTGACGGGGCCCCGGGGTCGGGGCCGTGGGAGCCCCAGCCTTGCGGCGGGGCGGCGAGCTGTTCGAAGACCTCCACCGGGTTGGCCGGGTCCTGGCCGAGAGTGAGGTCGTGGCTGTCCGGAATGGAATCCAGCCAGGACAGGGCCTCGGCAGCAGTGGCTGGGCGCGCCCGCGGGTCAGGGGACGACATCGCCGTGAGGAGCTCACTGACCGCACCGCCGGCCGGGCCGTCGAGTTCGACGCCGGGGGGTGGGCCCTGCGGGGGTGGGCGCAGCCCGGTGAACGACTCGACCGCCACCATGGCGGCGGCGTACAGATCCTGGCGAGGGTCGGGATCCTCCCCACGAAGTTGCTCGGGTGACATGTAGCCGAGTGTGCCGATGGCGTAGCCGGCCTGGGTGAGCCTGGGCGCGGAGATCTCTGCCGCCGTGCCGAAATCCGCCACCCTCAGGTGTGGGGCCCGGGTGCCGGTGGGTTCCAGCAGCACGTTGCCAGGCTTGAGATCCCGGTGCACCAGGCCTACCGCGTGGATCGCGTCCAATGCCTGGAGCAGTTGCCTGAGCACTGCGATGCCGTATCCCATGGGCAATGGGCCGTTGTCGCTGAGCAGGGTTGCCAGCGAGCCGCCGCGGACCAGGGGCATGGTCAACAACACCCGGTCGTCCTCGCCGTACCAGCCGTCCGGCGCCACCACATGGGTGTGCTCGATGCGTCGCGAGGTCTCCCGGACGAAGCGCACGAGGGAGTCGGCGTCGCTGTGCCGCAGAAGCTTGGCTGCCCGGTACCGGCCCTGCGCGTGGTCCCAGACCCGCCACACCGAGCCACTGCCGCCACTGCCGATCGGATCGACCAACTCGTAGCGACCGGCGAGCACCTCGCCCATCTCGATGCCCTCCCATCGGCCTAACCCGTGTGGCGCCATGCCCTGGGCGGCACGGTCGCGGCTGTCGCGTCCCTCGATAGTAGGGGGCGGCGCACTCGGGGCGAGGTCGGTCGATGTGCAGGCGTCGGGCAGGCGGCGTCGTCCGAGCCACCAGGGGGTTCGGACCTGCCCCGGCTGATTCAGCGCCCGTTGACCGTCTCGGTGACAGCTGGGACCATCGACGATCCAGTCCGGCCGGATCGCTGTCCCGGCCTGGCCAGGGTGCACCACGGTTGTCTCCTCGCCGGGGGCGGTCAGCGCACGAACCGGCGCAGCACGTAGCCGGCGCACAGGACGGACAGGCAGAGGTAGACGGTGATGACGAAGGCGCTTGCCACGAGATAGGACACGATGAATCTCCTGGGGTGCAGGTGTGCTCGGGTGCTGGTGTGCAGGCGTGCTGGGGTGCTGGGGTGGGTGGCGGCGGATCATGTCTGCCCGACGATGGGCTGGCGTGGCTCGGGGCGGGATCACCCCGGGACGCCACAGGAGGCTCCCGGCTCCGGCGGGCAGAGCGCTTCAGGGGCTCCCGGCGTGACGCGGGGTGGCCGAACTGAAGGGCAGCCTCAGCTCACGCCGAGGGCCCACATTCGGGTTCCGGAGCAGAGCAGGGGCTACCCAGCCCGCGGTGACCGGGCCTGGTGGAGTGACTGGGTCTGGTGGGTGAGCGGGACTGGTGGGTGACCAGGCTCGTGGGGTGGCCGGGCCTGGTCGGCTGACTGGGTCTGCTGAGGTAGCCGGAATTGGTGAGGGTCAACGGCCCCGCCGGACGGCGAGCCCGAGGTGGTGGTGCGTCAGGCGGAGGCTGCCGGGGGTCAGGCCCGGCGGCGCGCTCGGGCGATCAGCAGCAGGGCTGCCAGCACCGCGAGCAGGCCGAGCCCACCGGTGATCAGCGCGCCGACCAGCAGCCAGGAGCCCACCGAGCGGCCCACGGTGCCGCCTGCCTGCCCGGAGTCGTCCTGCTGGCTCTGGCGTTCTCCCGAGGTGGAGGTGTCGATCCCCCCGAGGATGGACTCGCCGGCCGCGAACTCCGGTGTCCCGCTGACATTTCCGCTCACGTTGACGTGGAGCAGATAGGGCACCGAGTAGTCCTGGCCGTCGGCGTCCGGGGAGAGTTGGACGGTGATCGTGTAGACGCCGGGAGTGCTCGAGCCGATCTGAGCCAGTTGCCCACCCAGATTGCGGTACGTGATCTGGGGAGTCTGCACACCCACAGCCGATGAACTCACCGAGGAGACCAGATCGGTCTGGCCGGGGTCGTCACTGCCTGCCGGGTTGTCTTCGGCGGATGCGCCCGTCGGCCCGATGATGTCCGCGCGAACCCAAGGGCTCTCCCCGTCGCCCAGGGCAGTGGCCAAGGCCTGGTCGGTGGGCTCGGGAAAGTCGATCCGCGCCGTCACTACCTGACCCCAGTCCGCGGTCACCGCGAAGGTCTGGGTCTGTCCGGTAGCGAGTTCACCGGTGTATGTGCCGTTGGTCACCGGCGCCGCGTCATCGATGCCGCCACCACCGGTGATCGCCGGTCCCTGTGTGCTCAGCGGGGGCTCGATCCAGGTCGAGTCGTCCACCGCGGCCGGTAGCGCGGTGAGGTTGGTCGCGGCCGGGACCTCGGTGACCGTGATCTCCAGCGGGCGAGCGTACTGGGCGGCAGCGTGCCCGTTGACGACCTTGACCAGGAAGGCGTCGGCGGTGGCACAGTCCTGGCTCGGGTCGATCGTGTCGTTGTCCATCGGGCCGGCCGTGGCGGCCCCGGCGAGGGTGACCCGGTCCAGGGATGAAGGCGAGGAACCGCTGTCGTGCTCGTACACCCAGCAGGTCTCGCCTGACAGCGTCGTCAGGGTGACCTCTGCGCTCTCCAGCTCGGAGGACTGCGCCCGCAGGCGAGCGGACACCACGATCGTCGAACCCGCCATGGTGCGCTTGACGGTGTAGAACTTCGTCAGACTCGCTGGGTCCGTGCCCAATTCGTCTAGCCAGCGGCCGGGGGAGATCTCAGGGGCACCGACCGCCCCGGGGGTGCCGGTCACCGGCTGACCGGATCCGGTCTCGGTCGCCACGGGACGGTTGGCGACGGTGGTGAGCGTGCCGGTGAGTTCGGCAGCGGACGCAGCGTCGTAGTAGGTGCCCTGACCGGCCGAGGCGATGCACTGCAGGGCCTCGCGGGCGGCGCCGGTCACGTCGAGTCCGACCACGTCCACCCGTACATCGATCCCGTCGCCGGCCAGGGTCTCGGCCACCTCGCAGGGAGGCGGCTCGCAGGTGGATTCCCCGTCCGAGACGAGCACCAGGGTGCGGGGGCCCTGATCGCCTAGGTCCTTGCCGGCCTCGGCCAGGGCGAAGCCGATCGGTGTCTCACCCTTGGGCTCGGTACCGTTCACGGCCTCGCGCAGCGCCGCGTGATTCTGGCTTCCCAGCGGCACCAGCAACTGCGAGTCGGTACAGGCGGCCGGGTCCTTCTCATCGGCGACGGTGGCTCCGAAGACCCTCAGGCCGACCTGGGTGGAGGCCGGCATCTCGTCGAGCACCGAGGAGATCGCCGTCCGGGCAGCCTCCATCTTGGTGCCCCCACCCTCGGAGGCCGGCTCGGCCATCGAGCCCGAGGCGTCGAGCACGACGACCAGTCGGGCGGTGTTCTCGTCCGCCTGAGCCGGCGCGACGAATGCGGCGCCGAGCAGGGCACACAGCCCGGCCAGCGCCAAGGCCGCCGTCCGGCGGTGCTTCACACGAAATCTGGTCACGGTCGACCTCCTCCTGAGATTTGCTAATGCAAACGTAGAACGTTTGCAGCGCGCGTGCAAGTCTCGAGCCGATCGTTTACGATCACAAATCGTCGGGATGAGGAGGCGGTTCATGACGCAGGACGACAACCGTGCTCAACAGCAGGAACTCTACGGCGCGCCGTTGTCCCAGCTGGTCGGCGGTGTGACTGCCGCTCTGGGCATCTCCCAAGCCCGGGTGGCCGCCCTGATCGGCGTCTCGGCGCCCATGTTGTCCCAATTGGTGTCCGCGCACCGGGTCAAACTTGGCAATCCGGTGGCCGTGGCTCGGCTACAAAGGCTCATTGAGGTCAGTGCCGAGGTGCGTGGAGGCAGACTCACTGCGCAGGCGGCGTTGGAGCAGGTGGCGGGGGAGCAGGGCGGGCAGGTGCTCACCCGGACCACGGCCACCACCGCGTTGGCCCCGTCCGCCCAGGTCCAGCATCTGCTGCGCTCGGTCGCCTCGGCCACCGATCTGCTGGCCGCCGCCGACCTGGTGCGCCCGGCGCATCCGGAGATCGCCGAGTTCCTCGCGGTCTACGGCGCCGGCCGCGCGGACGAGGCGGAGTCCCACTATCGCCGGGTGACCGGCGGTTCGAACTGAACGCGCCTGCGGTCCTCCCCGGAGCCCGCGCTCGGCCATGGGCCTGCCAACGTCACCCCGGTGACGAAGTGCTGCCCGGGGCGACGCCTGCCGTGACCCCAGGGGGCCTAACGTCACCCGGGTAGCGAAGTGCGTTCGTGGGCAGCGTCTGTCCCGGCCACTGGGCCTGCCAAACGTCACCCGGGTGACGAAGTGCCGCCCGGGGCGACGGCTGCCGTGACCCCAGGGGGCCAAACGTCACCCGGGTGACGATGTGCCGCGACCGGCGTCACCTGTCCCGGGCTCCGACCGACCCGCGGCGGCCCGGGTAGGAAGACCTCGACCGGCGCCGCCTCAGCCGCGCTGCAGTTCTGGTGAGACGTGGCCGAAGCGGTGCAGGGTCCGGCTGACCGCCTGTTCGCGCAGCACGGTCAGCAACTCCCGTCGCCCGGTAGCCAGCACCGGCTCGGTGAGCACGCAGACTGTGCCCGCGGCGTCGTCGAGTGCGGCCAGTTCGGCTCGATCGCCGAGCCCGCGCACCCGAAGGCCTGGGCCGGCGGCGGCGATCCGGTCGAGGACCTGCTGCCTCGTCTCAGTGACTCGAAGCCCGGACAGGTGCGCGGCCAGCTGTCGGCCCACCCCGGTCGCCTCCAGCGTCTGATTCAAGGCGGCGGCCACCCTCGGGTCGAGGCTGATCCGCACCGGGGTGCCGGCCAGTTCGGCGGCCAGCAGAACCCGGCTCAACTCGACGAAGCGGGTCCCCGGCTCGCACCGCACCAGGAGTTCGGGCAGGGGACGGTAGCGGAAGACATTCGACTCCGCGTGCAGGGCCGACTCGTCATGCTCGATGCCGAACTCCTCGCGCCAGGCCCAGGCGTCGGAGCGGATCGCCTCGTCCAGCCAGGCAGCCGAAGCCTGGTCGCCGTCCAGCGGGGCCACCAGCGAACGCATCGCCTTGACCCGCGGGGATGGCTCGACCAGCCGGGTGGGCCGCCCGGCAGGCTCCCAGTGCCCGAGCTCGGCGACGTAGTTGGGACCACCGGCCTTGGCGCCCGGGCCCACGGCCGAGTCCTTCCAGCCGCCGAACGACTGCCGTCGCACGATGGCACCGGTGGTGACCCGGTTCACGTAGGCATTGCCGACCTCGACGTGCTCGGTCCAGTAGTCGATCTCGTCGGGATCGAGGCTGTGCAGGCCACCGGTGAGACCGAACTCGGTCGCGTTCTGCCAGCTCACGGCCTCCTCCAGCGACGAGGCATGCATGAGCCCGAGTACCGGGCCGAAGACCTCGGTGAGGTGGAAGAACGACCCGGGGCGCACCCCGTCCTTCAAGCCCGGCGCCCACAGCCGTCCGGAGGAGTCCAGCTGGCGCGGTTCCACCAGCCAACTCTCTCCCGGTTCGAGAGTGGTCAACGCCCGCAACAGCTTTCCGGACGGCGGCTCGATCACTGGGCCCATCATGGTGCCCAGGTCCTGCGGCCAGCCGACCCGCAGTGAACTGACCGCGTCGATCAGTTGGGTGCGCAGCCGCTTTGAGCGTGCCGCCGATCCCACCAGGATTCCCAGCGAGGCCGCCGAGCACTTCTGGCCGGCGTGACCAAAAGCAGACTTCATGAGATCGGCTGCGGCGAGATCGAGATCGGCGGCCGGGGTGATGATGAGGGCGTTCTTTCCCGAGGTCTCGGCGTACACCCGGGCGCCGCGCGGGCGTCCGGTACGCCAGGATGCGAAGAGCCGGGCGGTGTCGATGGCGCCGGTGAGCACGACGGTGTCCACGTCCGGGTGGGACACCAGGTGCTTGCCGACCTCACCCTCGTCCGTCCGCACCACCTGCACCGCGTCGCGGGGGATGCCGGCCGCCCAGAGTGCCTCGACGGCCAACTCGGTGCAGCCCGGCACGGGGGGCGCGGGCTTGATCACCACGGCGGCGCCGGCGGCCAAGCCGGCGAGCACGCCGCCGATCGGGATCGCCACCGGGAAGTTCCACGGGGGAGTCACCAGGACGAGGCGGTCCGGGTGGAAGCGGGCGCCGTCGCTCATGGTCGCGCCGGGCTCCAGTTCGGCGGCGCGGTCGGCGTAGTAGCGGGCGAAGTCGATGGCCTCACTGATCTCCGGGTCAGCCTGGTCGACGGTCTTGCCGCCCTCCTCGGCCATCACCGTGAGCAGCCGGCCGCGGCGTAGTTCGAGCTGGCGGGCGGCAGCCCTGAGAAGGTCGGCTCGTTCTGCCGCCGGGCGCTGCGCCCAGGAGGTCGCGGCCGCGAGCCCAGTGGCCACGACTTCGTCCACGGCCGCGATCGATTCCAGCATTGGCGAACTCAGCTGCGCGGGACGGCTGTTCACCGCTTTGGCGGCCCAGGCCCGAACCTGCGGCAGGGCGGGGTCGGAGTCGGGGGTGTTGTCGAAGTGGTCGGTGATCTCGGGGCGCTCGGCGGACCGTCGCGGCCCGACCGGCGTTGAGTCGACGGCAGCCACGGAGTCGAGGAAGCGTTGTTCCTGGGCCTGCATCGGGGTGACCTGGCCGTGCGTGTCGTGGGAGAACATCGCGTGCAGGAAGTTCTGCGGCTGGGCGTTCTCCTCGAGGCGGCGGATGAGGTACGACACGGCCACGTCGAAATCCTTGGGGGCCACCACCGGGGTGTAGAGCAGCACCGAGCCCGTGTCGGCCTTGACCGCGCGCGCCTGCGAAGGCGCCATGCCCTGCAGCATCTCCACGTCGAGGCGGTCGTTTACCCCTCGGGAGGTCGCCAACAGGTGCGCCACGGCCACGTCATACAGGTTGTGGCTGGCCACGCCAAGACGCATCACCTCGGTGGCGTCGGGCCGCAGGGCGCGCTCGACGAAGCGCAGGTAGTTCGCGTCCACATCCTCTTTGCAGGGGTAGGGCGCCTGTGCCCACCCGTGCACCTCGGCCTCGACGGCCTCCATGGCCAGGTTCGCGCCCTTGACCACCCGGACCTTGATCCCGGCGTGTCCCTTGGCGTGGCGCTCCCGGCCGAACTCCAGCAGCCGTTCCAGGGCGGGCACCGCGTCCGGCAGGTAGGCCTGCAGGACGATGCCAGCCTCCAGTGAGGCGAACTCGGGCTCGCGCAGCAGTTCCTGGAAGACCTCGATGGTCAGGTCGAGGTCCCGGTACTCCTCCATGTCGAGGTTGACGAAGGCGTGCGGTGAGCGCTCCACCGCGGTGCGGTACAGCGGCCGGAGACGTTCGAGCACTCGCTGCACGGTGCCGCGGGTGTCCCAGGTGGAGATCTGCGAGACGAGTGAGGAGACCTTGATCGAGACGTAGTCCACGTCCGGGCGCTCGAGCAGCCGGCGGGTGCGCTCGGTGCGCGAGGCTGCCTCTCGCTCGCCCAGTACGGCCTCGCCGAGGAGGTTGACGTTGAGCCGGAAGCCGTCCGCCTTCGCCTTGGCCAAGTGCCGCCCCAGGGTCGGGTCCTCGGCGTCGACGATGAGGTGACCGACGATCTGCCGCAGTCGCTTTCGCGCGATCGGCACGACGAGCGGCGGGGCCAGGCCGGCCGCTTTTGCACCCAGACCGAGCAGGCCGCGGTCGAGGGTGCCCAGGAAGGCGGCGTCCTTGGCGGTGAGTCGGGAGAGCACCTTCGCGGCCACATACGGATCCTCAGGGCGGGCCACCTCGTCGACGAACCTCACCGCCAGGGAGAGCCCTGCCTCGTCGCGCAGCAAGCCGGCCAGTTGGTCGCTGGTCGCGCGCTCAGCCGAGGTGGCACCGGCCGCGGTCTGGCGTTCCCAGCGACGGGCCAGGGTCACTGCCTCGTCGGCGAGCTGGGCTACATCTGCGGGGCCGAAGGCTGTCGTCGTCATACGAACTACTGTCCACCCGCGGTCAAGGGGTGATCTTGTAGATTCCCCGCATGGTGTCCGCGGATTGCCGCACCACCGGCGCGAGCCCGTTGGAAGCCTCGCTGGGCAGTGGCGTGCCGTGGGCGATGCTGGAGTTGCTCGACCAGCTGCGGGCCACGATGTTCTGCGTCAAGGGCCGGGACGGCCGCTATCTTGCGGTGAACCCGACCTTCGTGCAGCGAACGCTGCGCCGATCTCAGCGTGAGGTGCTCGGTGCGCGGGCCGACGAACTCTTCGTCCCCGAGCTCGCGGCGCGCTACCAGGAGCAGGACGAGCGGGTCTTCGCCACGGGTGAACCCTTGCTGCGCGAACTCGAGCTGATCCGGGCGGTGGGTGGGCCTTACCGCTGGCACCTGACCTCGAAGGTCCCGATTTTCCAGGAGTCTGAGATGACGGGGTTGGTGTCGATCTCGGAGATGGTCGGTGACACTGCCCGTGAGCATGACCCGGACGATCCGCAGATGCGGGAGATGGCCGTGGTGCTGGCCACGATCGAGCGCCGGATCGCCGAACCGCTGCGTGTGCCTGACCTGGCCTCGGCGGTCCACGTCAGTGAGGACACTCTGGCCCGTCGGGTGGAGCGGACTTTCGGACGGTCCCCGGCCCAGCTCATCCTCAGCGTGCGGATCGACCGTGCCCGCACCTTGCTGGCCACCGGCCAGCAGTCCATCGCCGACATTGCTCACGCCACCGGCTTCTATGACCAGGCGGCCTTCACGCGCACGTTCGCCCGGCTGGTGGGACGCACCCCCGGCCAGTACAGACGTCAGGCCACGTGAAGGTGGGCCGGGAGGTCTGGGTGGGGGTGCGGAGGCTGTCCAGGGGAACACAGACGTCAGGCGTCGTAGAGGTAAGCCGGGAGGTCTGGTTCTGGCGGCGGAGGCTGTCCAGGGGAACACAGTCAGGCCACGTGAAGGTAGCCCGGGAGGTCTGGTTTTGGCGGCGGAGGCTGTCCAGGCTAAACACAGTCAGGCCACGTGGAGGTGGGCCGGGAGGTCTGGGTGCCCGGCAACCCCTCTCAGCCGGCGCCGATGATCTCGCAGAACGAGTCGTAGTGGTCGGCGGTGTAGAAGTACCACTGGGGGTCGGTGGCGGGTGACCCACCGGTGACGATGCGCCGTGCTCCGCGATCGCTCTCGCCGGGCGTGGGGACGGTGTATTCGCGGTAGAAGCCGTTGGGGCGGGTCGGCAGCAGACCCTCGCGGTTGCCGAAGGTGGAGCCGTCCTTGGCGGCGACGAAGCCGGTGCCGGCGTGGATGTCGTCCACGACCTCTTCGGCCTGGTCGGGGAGTGAGTCCAGGGCACACCCCGCCAGGCCGGACGAGGCGGTGCCGATCTCGACCGGCGTCGAGGAACTGTCCGCGGGGGTGGTCGCCGATTCGAGCGGCGTCAACGGCGCTGAGGCCGGCGGGTTGTCGGTCGAGGTCTGACAGCCACCCGCCAACGCGGCGGCCAGCAACACCCCCAGCAGTGCCTGTCCTGCGCTCCGCCTCACTGGCAGCGGCCGGTCACCCCAGCGGCTCGACACCGAAACCGTCGATCAGCGCAACTGTTTCGAAGACCACGTTCGCCGGGTCGTCGTCGTTGGCCGGGTCCCAGGCGTCGGTGCTGGCGTCGCGCAGGATCTCGGTCAGGGCGAGGAAGTCCGCCAGATCGGCGCGCACGAGCTCGCCGGCGTCCAGCCAGAGCAGGGCCAGCCGGTCCGAGCCGGCCGTCGCGGGCGTGAGATCAGCGAGCACGTCGGCGAAGGCGTCGAGGTTCGTCACTTCGGCTTGCCCCACAGCCGATGACAGCCGGGCCATGGCCGAGCGGGCGGCCGATCCACCTGACGCAGTTCTCACCGCATAACCCGCTGCGAGCAAGGCGTTCTCGACGTGCTCACGGTCTGTCGAGGCGGCCAGGTAGAAGCCCTGCCCACGCAGACCCGGCACATGCTCACCCGCCCAGGTCCAGCGGTCGTTGCCGGCCATCGGTTACTCGACCGTCCAGGGGTCGGCCCCGTCGAGGAGGCGTTGCAGGTTCGCGGGCTTGGCCTGCGCGGCTTCCTTGACCTGGTCGCGGACCCCGTCGTCGTAGGTGGGCCGTTCGACCTGACGGAAGACCCCGATCGGTGCCTGCTGCAGCACCCCGGAATCGGAGAGCCGGGACAGCGCGAAAGCCGTTGTCGGGTCGGGGTCGTGGGCGTCGTGCACCAGCACGTCGGCCTCGTTGGCGGAGGTCACCGGGACCACCTGCAGCCGGCCACCGGGATCACGCACCACCCCGAGCCCGCCGTCGGGGCCGAAGCGGATGGGCTGGCCGTGCTCGAGCGGGATGATCGCATCCCGCTTGGTCTGGGCGTCCTTGACCGCGATGAAAGCGTCGTCATTGAAGATCGGGCAGTTCTGGAAGATCTCCACGAGGGCGGCCCCGCGGTGCCGGGCTGCGGCGGTCAGCACCGAGGTCAGGTGCGAACGGTCGGAGTCGATGGTGCGGGCCACGAAACTGGCCTCGGCTCCCAGCGCCAGGGAGACCGGGTTGAAGGGCGCGTCCACCGAACCGGACGGGCTCGACTTGGTGACCTTGCCGACCTCGGACGTGGGGGAGTACTGACCCTTGGTCAAACCGTAGATGCGGTTGTTGAACAGCAGGATGGTGAGGTTGACGTTGCGGCGCAGTGCGTGGATGAGGTGGTTGCCGCCGATCGACAGGGCGTCGCCGTCGCCGGTGATCACCCACACCGACAGATCCTCACGCGCGGTCGCCAGCCCGGTCGCGATCGCCGGCGCACGCCCGTGGATGGAGTGCACCCCGTAGGTGTCCAGGTAGTAGGGGAAGCGTGCCGAGCAGCCGATCCCGGAGACGAAGACGAGGTTCTCCCGGCGCAGCCCCAGATCGGGCAGCAGGCCCTGCACGGCCGCGAGAACGGCGTAATCGCCGCAGCCGGGGCACCAGCGGACCTCCTGGCCGGAGGTGAAGTCCTTGCGGGTCTGCGGCTGCGACGCCAGCGGGATCTGTCGCAATCCGTCCTGCTGCAGGGCGGGGATGCCCAGGTCGATGCTCACTGGGTGACCTCCTCGATGGTGGGCGGGGCGGGGACCGGATCGGGACCGACTCCGCCGGGCTCCAGAGGCCGACGGTTCGCCGGGTCCGGCCATGGGGTGCCGCTGAGGTCGTCCAGGGCCTCGTTGATGACCCGCTCCAGATCCTCCACCTTGAACGGCATGCCGGAGACCCGGTTGTGGCCGCGGGCGTCGACGAGGTACCGATCACGCAGGATGGATCGCAACTGTCCCAGGTTCATCTCCGGGACCAGCACCCGTTCGTACCTGCGCAGCACGTCGCCAAGATTGGCCGGCAGCGGGTTGAGGTGGCGCAGGTGTATCTGGGCCACGTGGCCTCCGGTTGCCCGGACCCGGCGGCAGGCGGCACCGATGGGTCCGTACGTCGAGCCCCAGCCGACCATGAGCAGTTTCGCCTGGCCGTCCGGGTCCTCCACCTCCACGTCGGGCACGTCGACGCCGTCGACCTTGGCTTGCCGCAGGGCCGTCATGGCGTGGTGGTTGGACGGGTCGTAGGAGATGTCACCGGTGATGTCGGCCTTCTCCAGGCCGCCGATGCGGTGCTCCAGGCCGGCCGTGCCCGGAGGGGCCCAGGGCCGGGCCAAGGTGTCGGCGTCGCGGGCGTATGGCTGGAAGGACTCCACCCCGTCCTCGTCGGTGTGGTTGGGCCCGGTGGCGAAACCCGGCGCGATCGGCGCCAGCGTGGACACATCCGGGATCCGCCACGGCTCAGAGCCGTTGGCGATGTAGCCGTCCGACAGGAGCATCACCGGGGTGCGGTAGGTCACCGCGATCCGGGCGGCCTCGATGGCGGCGTCGAAGCAGTCGGTGGGAGAGCGGGGCGCCACCACTGGCAGGGGAGCCTCGCCGTTGCGTCCGTGCAGGGCCTGCAAGAGGTCGGCTTGTTCGGTCTTGGTGGGCAGTCCGGTGCTCGGGCCGCCGCGTTGGACGTCCACGATGACCATCGGCACCTCGAGCATGACGGCCAGGCCGATGGTCTCGGCCTTGAGGGCGATACCCGGACCGGAGGTGGTGGTGAAGGCCAGGTTGCCGCCGATCGCAGCCCCGAGAGCGGCTCCGGCACCGGCGATCTCGTCCTCCGCCTGGAAGGTGGTGACGCCGAAGTTCTTGTGCTTGGACAACTCGTGCAGGATGTCCGAGGCGGGGGTGATCGGGTACGCCCCGAGGAAGACCGGCAGCCCGGTGCAGTGTCCCGCGGCGACGATGCCGTACGAGAGTGCCAGGTTGCCGGTGATGTTGCGGTACCGGCCGGCCGGCACGGGGGCGGGCTTGACCTCGTAGCGCACCGCGAAGGACTCGGTGGTCTCGCCGAAGTTGAAACCGGTCCGGAAGGCGGCCAGGTTGGCGTCGCGGATCGTGGGGACCTTGGCGAAGCGGCTGGCGATGAACTGCTCGGTCGTTTCGGTCGGTCGGCCGAACATCCAGGAGACGAGGCCGAGCGCGAACATGTTCTTGGCGCGGGAGGCGTCCTTGCGGGTGAGGCCGAACTCACTCACTGCGGCCACCGTCAGCCCGGTCATGTCGAGGGCGTGCACCGTGTAGTCGGCCAGAGACTCGTCCTCGAGTGGGCTGGTCTGGTAGCCGACCTTGGCCAGGTTGCGCTTGGTGAAGTCATGCGAGTCGACGATCAGGGTGCCGCCCTTGGGGAGATCGCCGATGTTCGCCTTGAGGGCGGCCGGATTCATCGCCACCAGCACGTCGGGGCGGTCGCCCGGGGTGAGGATGTCGTAGTTGGCGAAATGCAACTGGAAGGACGAGACGCCGGGCAGAGTGCCCTGGGGGGCGCGGATCTCGGCGGGGAAGTTCGGCAGCGTGGACAGATCGTTGCCGAAAAGCGCCGTCTCCTGAGTGAACCGGTCTCCGGTGAGTTGCATGCCGTCGCCGGAGTCTCCGGCGAATCGGACGATGACCCGGACTAACTCTTCAACGGCTGGCGTGCTCACGGTGGGCTGAACTCCTGGTGGTTGCTACCGGGGAATGGTAGAGGCACGGTCAGCCAACCCTAACCCGTACCGCGACCAACCTGTTCCAACACCCGGTGACGGTGCACGGCGGGTGTCCCGCGGCGAGGCCCGACCGTCGCGTGGCAGAGGGTGCCTGATCCGCCGTCAACCGGCGTGGGCGCCTGGTTTGGGCGCTGCGTTGAGGATCTCCATCGTGGTCTCGTGGAGCAGCCCGTTGGTGGCCAGCACGCTGCCCCGGGCTGCCTCGCAGGAGCCGTCGATGCTGGTGAATCGGCCACCCGCCTCACGCACGATCGGGATCAGCGCCGCCAGGTCGTACAACTCGAGTTCAGGCTCACATGCCACGTCCACTGCACCTTCGGCCACGAGCATGTACGACCAGAAGTCGCCATAGGCGCGGGTGCGCCAGCAGGCGTCCAACAGGCGCAACATCGGGCCGATGCCGCCGGGCCGGTCCTGCCAGTAGTGCAGGTCGGAGTAGGACAAGGAGGCGTCGGCCAGGTCACGCACCGCCGACACGTGGATGGCTTTAGCCGATGAGAGTGATTTGCCTGACCAGGCGCCGCTTCCGGTCGCCGCCCACCAGCGCCGGCCCAGGGCGGGGGCCGATACCAGGCCGAGCACCGGCTCACCGGCGTCCAGCAGTGCGATCAGGGTCGCCCACACCGGTACTCCCCGGACGAAGTTCTTCGTGCCGTCGATCGGATCGAGCACCCACTGCCGGGGGCTGTGGCCCGTCACGCCGAACTCCTCACCGAGCACACTGTCGCGTGGCCGGGCCCGCGACAGGGTGGATCGAGCCAGTTCCTCGGCGCCCCGATCGGCGTCCGTCACGGGTGTGAGGTCCGGTTTGGAGTCCACCGTGAGGTCGGCAGCCTTGAACCGCGCCATCGTCAACGTGTCGACTTGGTCGGCGATGACGTGGGCCAGCCGGAGATCGTCGTCGTAGCGTGGTTTCTGCTGCTGAGGCACGGCCCTGACGCTATCGCCCACAACGATGTGGTCCTCGATGACACCTCGAGGTGGGGATTGTTGGGTGGAACTTTGTGCCGAGGTCTACCGTTAACAGGAAGCCCGTTCGACTGGGTCCGGTGTGTAGTGGAGGTCGTCAGATGTTGCGGTGGCTCCCCGTCATCGTTCAATTGGCCCTGCTCGTCTACTGCCTCGTGGACTGCGTCCAGGCAGACGAGCGGCGCATTCGCATCCTGCCGCGCTGGGCGTGGGTGCTGATCATCATCATCCTGCCGATCGCCGGCGGCCTGGGCTGGCTCCTGGCCGGGCGTCCGGTGCCTGGCGACGTGGACGACGCCGGGATAAGAAGCATGGGTCCGCTCGGCCCCGATGACGACCCGGACTTCCTCAACCGGATCGACGAGGAGTCCGAGCGGCAGCGTCGCCTGGAGTCCTGGGAGGACGATCTGCGTCGTCGCGAGACCGAGCTCAAGCCCGACGATCAGGAATGAGCCGGGCCCGACGATCGTGAGGGCGGCGTAGCCAGCCACTCACGCAGGGGTGTCGCGGCTGTCACGGCGGCGACCGGCAGCAGGGCGTACAGGTGCGCGAACTCCTGGTCCCCGACGGCCTCGAAACGCACGGAGCCGGTCGGCAGGTCAGCCGGGTCGATCTCCAGCACCACCAGGTCGTCGGCAATGTCGGCGTAGAAGAGCCGCACCACCTCGGCGACCTGATCCCCGGTGCAGAGGTGGATGAAACCCTCGTCGGCGAAGGTGCGCCCTCGAGTGGAGACGTCGATGAGGTCGTCCTCGCCGAGGGCCCGCCAATGGGAGGCCGTCAGGAGGTGATGCAGCGGCTGCTGGTCGTCCCCGTGCCGCGTCTGACGGTGCAGTCGGCGACTCTCGCTCGTGTTCATCGCCTCAGAATGGCCCATCGGTCTGCTCGTGGCGCCAAGGCCCGACCGGCCTGCGCATCGTGATCCGTGCCCACCATGGTGCTGCGCGGGGCGGTGGCTCGACGGACGCCAGCCGCGCCCCGTCGCTCGCGATCGGTGGGAACCATTGCGCGGCAGACGAAAGCCCCGGCACGCGGGTGGCGGCCGGGGCAATCAGGCTGATCGCGGCGGATGGCCCGATCAGACGTCGCGGAACCGGTTGATCTGCGTCTCGTACTTCTGTCGCAGTTCCAGGTTGGTGACTCCCAGACCCTCTTCGGGGGCCAGGGCCAGCACGCCGACCTTGCCCTGGTGCAGGTTTCGGTGCACGTCGTACGCAGCCTGGCCGACATTGTCGAGGGTGTAGCTGCGGGACAGGGTCGGGTGGATGATGCCGCGGGCGATGAGATCGTTGGCCGCCCAGGCCTCGCGGTAGTTCGCGAAGTGCGAGCCGACGATCCGCTTGAGGTTCATCCACAGGTAGCGGTTGTCGAACTCGTGCATGTACCCCGAGGTGGACGCGCAGGTGACCACGGTCCCGCCCTTGCGAGCCGCAAAGACGCTGGCCCCGAAGGTCTCTCGTCCAGGGTGTTCGTACACGACATCGACATCGCGACCGCCGGTCAGCGACCGGATCCGGGCGCCGAAGCGGCGCCACTCGCGCGGGTCCTGGGTGCGCTCGTCCTTCCAGAAGCGGTAGTCCTCGGCGCGACGGTCGATGATCAGCTCGGCTCCCATCCGCCGGCAGATCTCGGCCTTCTCCGGTGAGGAGACCACACATACCGGGGTGGCGCCGGACGCCAGTGCCATCTGCGTGGCGTACGAGCCCAGGCCACCGGATGCGCCCCAGATGAGCACTGTGTCACCGAGTTTGAGAGCGGCGCCGTTCTTGGACACGAGCTGGCGGTACGCGGTGGAGTTCACCAGACCCGGGACGGCGGACTCCTCCCAGGTCAGGTGCGCCGGCTTGGGCATCAACTGGTTGGCCTTGACCAGCGCGACCTGTGCGAGGCCACCGAAGTTGGTCTCGAAACCCCAAATGCGCTGCTCCGGGTCGAGCATGGTGTCGTCGTGGCCGTCCGGGTGCTCCAACTCGACGGAAAGGCAGTGGGCGACCACCTGGTCGCCCGGCTTCCAGGCGTGCACGCCGGCTCCGGTGCGCAGCACGACGCCCGACAGGTCCGAGCCGACGATGTGGTACGGCAGGTCATGGCGGGAGGCGAGCGGGGAGGTCTTGCCGTAGCGCTCGAGGAAGGCGAACGTGGGGATCGGCTCGAAGATCGAGGTCCACACCGTGTTGTAGTTGATGGCCGAGGCCATCACGGCCACGAGCGCCTCGCCCGGGCCCAACTCGGGGGTCGGCACGTCCTCGACGTGCAGAGACTTGCGCGGGTCCTTGTCCGAGCTCTTCAGGCCGTTGAACATCTCCGTCTCGTCCTTGTGGACGGTGACGGCCCGGTAGTGGTCGGGGACGGCCACGCCGGCCAATGCGGCCGTTTCGCCAGACAGGATGGCGTCAGTGATCTCCTGCATTGCGGTTCCTCCATGCGGCGCATCGCTCCGGCCCCGGGAGGCGCCGGACATGCAGACCACTAGATTGATTTACCTAGCATAGCGTACGGTTTACCAAGCGTGTAGCGGTTGTGAGGTGTCCAACACCGCCCGTGCCTGGCGATCAGTGCTCGGGTGGGGTCGAACTGGGTTCGACCAGTTCGACCAGCACTCCGCCGGCGTCCTTCGGGTGCAGGAAGTTGATGCGGCTGCCCGCCGTGCCCCGTTTGGGTTCGGGATACAGCAGGCGGATGCCGCGCTCGCGCAGGGTGGCGCAGACGGTGTCGATGCTCTCGACCCGGTAGGCGACCTGTTGTAGGCCAGGACCGCTGCGGTCGATGAACTTGGCGATCGTGGAGTCCGGGCCGAGTGGGGCCAGGAGCTGGACGCAGGAGCCGGAGTTGCCAACCCCCATCATCGCCTCGCGGACGCCCTGTTCCTCGTTGGTCTCCTCGTGAAGCAACTGCATGCCCAAGCTGTCGCGGTAGAACGCCACCGCGGCGTCGAGATCCGGAACGGCCACTCCCACGTGGTCGATCGCTGTGAACAGGCGATCCATGTTTGGGAGGTTACCCCGGGGTAGGTGCGAATGTGGCGCCTCCTGCCCGGTTCGAGGTGTGGCAGTTGTCACGTCCTGGGCTCGTGTCGCTGGCATGCTGGACGGACGTCATGTGTGTGGGCGGGCGCTGGCAGTGCGGGCTGTTGGTGCGATATGCGCTCCCGGGTGACGGTGATCTCACAGGAGAGGAGAGGCATATGCCTGGACAACAAGGCGATTCGGACCGAACTACCGTGCTGGTCGGTGGAGTCCGGACACCCATGGGGCGTCTGCTCGGGTCGCTGACGCCGTTGAGCGCGCCCATGCTTGCCGGGCGGGCCATCGCCGGTGCCCTGGAGCGCACCGGGGTGTCCCCGGACCTCGTGGAGTACGTCATCCTGGGTCAGGTGCTGCCGGCCGGCTGCGGCCAGGCGCCGTACCGGCAGGCCGCTCTCGAGGCGGGGATCGGTTACGACGTTCCCACCACCGGGGTGAACAAGGTGTGCCTGTCGGGCATGGAGGCGATCGTCCAGGCCGACGCGATGATCCGGGCCGGTGACCTCGACGTGGTGGTGGCCGGGGGCATGGAGTCGATGACGAACGCACCGCATCTGTTGCCGGGCTCACGCTCCGGATTCGCCTATGGCAGCACCGAACTCGTCGACCACATGGCCTTCGACGGCCTGCACGACGCCGTGACCGATCAGTCCATGGGGTTGCTCACCGAAGCCGCCAACCATGGTGACCAGTTCGTCTCCCGCGAGGAACAGGACGACTTCGCCTCTCGGAGTCACCACCTCGCTGCCCAGGCCTGGGAGCGGGGCCGCTTCGACGACGAGGTGATCGAGGTCACCATCCCCCGGCGCCGTGGCGAGCCCGAGCCCTTCCGCCGGGACGAGGGGATTCGGGCCGGGACCACGGCGGAGGCGTTGGCCGCACTGCGCCCCGCCTTCTCCCGGGAGGGCACGGTCACCGCCGGCAACGCCTCCCAGATCTCCGACGGCGCCTGCGCGCTAGTGCTGATGAGTGCCGCCCGGGCTCGAGAACTCGACCTGCGTCCCCTGGCGACCATCGGTGCCCACGGCCTGGTCGCAGGACCGGACACCACCCTGCAACATCAGCCGGCCGTCGCCATCGCCAAAGCCTGTGCGCGGGAGGGAATCTCCGTCTCAGATCTCGACCTCGTCGAGATCAACGAGGCCTTCGCAGCAGTCGCCGTGGCGTCCGCCCGTCAACTGGGCATCGGGTGGGACCAGGTCAACGTCAACGGCGGAGCGATCGCCCTGGGGCACCCGCTGGGCATGTCGGGCGCGCGCGTGGTGCTCACCCTGGCCCTGGAGCTCGCCCGCCGAGGCGGGGGTGTGGGTGCGGCCGCGTTGTGCGGTGGCGGTGGTCAGGGCGAGGCGCTGGTGGTTCGCACGCCCGCCTAGTCCGTCAGGGAACGACGGCAAAGCCGTTCCTGGGAGCCGTCCCTGCGCGGCCCACCTGTGTCGAGCCGAGCCGCGCCGCCACGGGGCCGGACTGCTCGGTGCCGTGAGGCAGACCACCCCGCCGGGTACTGGCCTGGGATGGGCCGCGTGGTAAGTATGGCCTCGCCGTGCGGCAGGCGCGTTGCGTGCCGGAGTGCGCACGTGCAGGACCGTCGCGGATTCCGTCGGCGGGTGGTGGACGGCCCAGCCGACGAGCCGGTGGCCAGCGAAATGACAGTGGAGGCGGACGTGGCACGCACGGTCGACGTGGCCGATCTGGTCGGTCGCGGGCGGGAGGGCTCGCCGAGGGCGGTGGCCCGGCTGATCTCCCTCGTGGAGGACGCCGGCCCGCAGTTGCGGGAGGCCACGGCCGCCCTGACCCCACACGCTGGCTCGGCCGCAGTCGTGGGCATCACCGGCTCGCCGGGGGTGGGCAAGTCGACCACCACCTCGGCGCTGGTCACCGAACTGCGCAGCAGCGGACGCCGGGTCGCCGTGCTGGCGGTCGATCCCTCTTCGCCCTTCACCGGGGGAGCGCTGCTGGGCGACCGGATCCGGATGGGAGACCATGCACTCGATTCGGGCGTCTTCATCCGCTCGATGGCCAGCCGAGGGCATCTGGGAGGTCTGGCGGCGGCGACCCCACAGGCGGTGCGAGTACTGGACGCGTGCGGCTTCGACATCGTCATCATCGAGACCGTCGGGGTGGGCCAGTCCGAGGTCGAGATCGTCGGTGCCGCGGACACCACCGTGGTCTTGCTGGCACCGGGGATGGGCGACGGCATCCAGGCCGCCAAGGCAGGCATCCTCGAGATAGGTGATGTCTTCGGGGTGAACAAGGCCGACCGGGACGGCGCCGACGCGACGATGCGGGATCTTCGCGGCATGCTCTCCCTCGGAGAACGTCGCGAGCCCGGCCAATGGCGGCCCCCCGTGGTGAAATTGGTTGCGGCTCAGGGCAAAGGCGTTGACGACTTGGCGGCCGCGCTGGATCAGCATCACAGTTGGCTGGCTGCCTCAGGTGAGTTGGGTCGACGGCGCCGGGCCCGGGTGGCCGCCGAGATCGAGACCCTGGTGCTGGCCCGGCTTCGGCAGCGGCTCAGCCATGCCAGGAGCCGTGACGGGGACCGGTTGCTGGATCACCTGGCCGAGCAGGTGCTCGCCGGAGCCACTGACCCGTTCGACGCGGCAGACCGGTTGGCCGTCGAGACCCAGGGCTGAGCGGATTCCGTCCGGCGCCCTGGGGCGTGTCTCGTAATCCCCGCCCTGCTGCGCAGGACCCTGACGGGCGTCCGGCGGCGTTGTCCTCGACTCGACGTGGCTCTGCCACGCCCTCGCTCGTCCGCCTTGCCGCACACTCCGCC
>JBKECN010000050.1:0-32450 GCA_047974565.1 Actinomycetales bacterium | reverse complement strand
AGGTCGTCACATGTGCCGACTCTGGCATGCCGTTGTTGTGGGCCGGCGAAACGTGACGAAGTTGGCCGGCGCAACGTGACCGGGGTGACGGCGTGCTGCCGGGTTCGGGTTGTTTGGGCGGCTGTTGCCGCGGCTTGAAGGGGTCTTCGAGGGGTCTTCGTGCCCGAGATGTTCAGCGACACCTTCGACCGGCGTTCCCCTTGGGCCTGAGGCGGCTGTGGTGAGGGTAGGCGTGCGTCACGGGTATGCCGAGGTCGTCACATGTGCCGACTTTGGCATGCCGTTGTTGTGGCCCGACGCAACGTCACCGTGGTGACGCGCGGTTGGTGGAGTTAGGCGACAGGTCAGGCCCGCGTGTACAGGGCTTCGACCTGATCGGCGAAATCAGTCATGATGACCCCGCGCTTGAGCTTCATGCTCGGGGTCAGATGCCCGGAGGCCTCGGTCCAGTCGGTGGCCAGGATCCGGAACCGGGCGATCCGCTCGGCCGAAGACACCGTGGCGTTGGCCTCGTCGACAACCTTCTTGATCTGCGCCCGAACCCCGGGATCGTCGACCAGCTCGGCGGGCTCGGCGAGGGGGCGGCGCTCGGATTCCAGCCAGGCCGCCACGCCTTCGGGGTCCAGTGTCACCAGCGCGGCGATCTGGGTGCGGCCGTCGCCGACCACCAGGGCCTGGCTGACCAGCGGCGAGGAGCGCAGGATGTCCTCCAACGGCGCGGGGGAGACGTTCTTGCCCGCGGAGGTCACCAGGATCTCCTTCTTACGGCCCGTGATCGTCAGGAAGCCGTCCGGATCCAGGCTGCCGAGATCGCCGGTGTGGAACCAGCCATCCGGCAAGGCCTCGGCCGTGGCCTCGGGATTACGCCAGTACCGGGTGAAGACGTGCCCACCCTTGACCAGCACCTCGCCGTCCTCGGCGATGCGAACCTCGAAGCCGGGCAGTGGCCGCCCGACCGTGCCGATCTTCTGGGCGGCGGCCGTGTTGACGGTACTGGCGGCGGTCGTCTCGGTCAGGCCGTACCCCTCCAGCACCGTGACCCCGATCCCGCGGTAGAAGTGACCCAGCCGTTCCCCAAGCGCGGCTCCACCGGAGATGGCCCAGGCCGCCGAACCGCCGAGGGCGGCACGGATCTTGGTGTACACCAGCCGCGAATACACCGCGTGCAGGGCACGCAGGGCCAAGGACGGGCCTCGGTCGGTGTCCAGCGCCCGGCTGTACGCGATGGCCGTGGAGGCGGCACCGTCGAAGATCCGGCCGCGGCCCTCCTTGACCGCCTTGCGCCGAGCGCCGTCGTGGACCCGTTCGAAGACGCGCGGCACCGCCAGCACGAAAGTGGGCGCGAAGGTGGGCAGGTCGCGGATGATGCGCGCGACGTCGCTGTGTCCGGTGTGAACTCCCTTGAGTACCACCGCAACCTGGATCATCCGGCCGAAGACATGGGCCAGCGGCAGGAACAGCAACGTGGAGGAATCCTGCTCCTCGAACAGTTCCGGGAGGAACTCGATCGCGGAGGTCACCTCGGCGAGGAAGTTGGCATGGGTGAGTTCGACACCCTTGGGCCGACCGGTGGTACCGCTGGTGTAGATCAGGGTGGCCAGGTCGTCGCCGTTGCGGCCCTCACGCCGTTCCCGCAGCACGTCGTCACCGTCGTGGACCTTGCGCTTGGCTCCGGCCTCGGCGAGCATCCCCAGCCCAGGGATCCCGGCCACCGGGTCGATGGTCCACACGCTGGTCAACTTGGGCACCTCGGAACGGATCTGCTCCACCAGAGCTGCGTGGTTGCGGTTCTCCACGACGATGGCCACTGCCTCGCTGTCCTGGCAGATCCACCGCAGCTGGTCGGCCGAGGAACTCTCATACACCGGCACGCCGACCGCACCGGCCGCCCAGATGGCCAGGTCGACGAGCGTCCACTCGTATCGGGTCTTGGCCATCAGCGCGACCCGGTCACCCGGCTGCACTCCCGAATCGATGAGGCCGAGTGCGATCTCCTCCACCTGGCGGCGCAGCGTGGCGGCGGTGATCGGCGCCCACACCGACCCGTCCCACCGGCTCATCACCCGCCGACCGGGAGAAGCCTGGGCGTGGTGGACCACGAGATCGGCCAAGGTGCGTGGCGCCGCGTCGCCCAGCCACCACGCCTGGTCGCGCTCGCCGTCGAACGAGGATGCAGTGGGCATGAGCCCAACCTTACGTGCGGTGTCGCTGCCACAGCCGGGTGACGCACCGGACCGCCACACCAAGCCGGCCCCCGCACCGACGGGGCCGAAGACAACCCCCAGCCATGGGCTGCAAGTGCATCATCGGTCGTCCCTGCGCCGACGGGTCCGAACCTTGCCCGCCCCCGGCCGCGGACACCGGCACCGGCTGCGGCGGGTCCGGCCTTGCCGGAACACCTCACCTGCCAGGTGTTCGAGGGCTAGCGTTGACGCGTGCCTCCCGCCGCCGCCACCCGAGCCGACCCCGGCGCATCCGACGCCTGCGACGTCGCTACTGCCGCAGCCGATGTCACCTCACCGGAGGGAACCGCAACGACCTCGGGGACAACCGCGCCCGAGGGTGCGGGCCACCCCATCGCAGCCTCGGCAGCGGCGAGACGGACGACGGTCCCCGGCGCAGGGCGGGCCGGCGGCACCGTCGAGCAGCCGGTGAGCGTCGATGCCGTGCTGGACCACATCGGCCCGGGCACCGCGCTGGTGGTGCCGCTGGCCAATGGCGAACCCACGGCGGTCCTGGACGCCATCGAGGACGCTGTGGCTGCGGACGCTGAGCGGGATGGGGACCGGTTCACCGGCCTGCGAGTCCACCAGATGCATGCCTTGCACGACCGGCGGTACCTGCGCGGCGAGTTCGGGGACCGGCTCCGGCACCGGTCGTACTTCCTCTCCCCGGTGACCCGGCCATACTTCGCTGCCGGCACCCTCGACCTGGTGCCCTCGCACTTCTCCGAGGTGTCGCTGCTGATGATGGCCACCTTCGAGGATCCCCTGGTGATCGCCGCGGCGTCACCGCCCGATCAGCACGGCTACTTCAGCCTGGGCGTATCCGCGGACTACGCGGCCAGCTTCATCGGCCGGGCCCGGTTCTTCCTGGAGGTGAGCGAACAGATGCCCCGGACCTTCGGACGCAACCAGATCCACCGCTCACAGGTCGTCGGATGGTGCCGCAGCGATCGACCGCTGGTCGAGGTCCCCCCGGTCGTCCCGACGTCCAAGGACGCCGCGATCGCCGCTCTCATCGCCGAGCGAATCCCCGACGGCGCCACCATCCAGACCGGGATCGGCGCCATCCCCAACGCGATCATGGCCGCCCTGGGCGGGCACCGCGATCTCGGCGTACACACCGAACTGCTCAGCGACGGCGTCGTCGACCTGATCGAGGCGGGCGTGGTCAACGGCGTGCGCAAGCGTCTCAACCGCACCAAGACCGTAGGTACCTTCGCCCTGGGCACCCGCCGGCTGTACGACTTCGTCCACGAGAACACCGCGATCGAGTTGCACGCCGCCCGGTATGTCAACGACCCCCGGGTGATCGCCCAGGAGTCCGACTTCGTGTCCATCAACGCCACCCTGACGGTGGACATCCTGGGCCAATGCGCCTCGGAGACCATCGACGGGCACTATTACTCGTCCTCGGGCGGCCAAGCCGATTTCGCCCGAGGTGCGCGCTACGCCCCGGGTGGGCAGGGGTACGTCGTCCTGCACTCCACGTCCTCGGGCGGCGACTCCCGGATCGTCCCGCGGCTGGCTGCCGGCGACGTGGTCACCACGTCGAAGAACACCGTCGACCAGGTGGTCACCGAATACGGAATCGCGCACCTGCGGGGGGCCTCGGTGGCCGAGCGGGCGGCCCGGCTCATCGCGATCGCGCATCCGGACCATCGCGACGAACTCACCCGCCAGGCTCGCACGATGGGCTACCTGTAGCGTCCGGCGGCAGGGCGTCCGAGGTCACCAGGCCGGAGCGGCCACGTGGCCGCGGTACCGGCCCGCCTGCGAAGACCGGAGCGCTCAGCGGCCCCGCATCGACGCCGTCAGCTCCCGGGGAACCGTTCGGCCAGACGCGCCTCGACGCTCTCGCGCCGGGCCGGTTCGAAGCCGGGCCTGAGTAACTGGCGGGCGTGGTCGGGCCGGCCGGCCGCCCAGTAGAGCACGCCGGCGATTCCCAGGTACGGCGGTGGGCAGAGCTGGCGGGAGACGAGCGACTCTCCCGAGTTCACCAGCACCCCGGCCACGTCGCTCCAGTTGGCGACATGCACGAGGGGGGCCACCCGGGCCTGAAGCAGGGACCTCAGGTCGTCGACGAAGGGCTGCCCCACAGTGACCTGGCGTGCGTCGGTGTGGCCCAGGACCGGCGCGCGCAACCGGGCTGCGAACTTGCCGCGACGGGTGCCGGGCACCAGGTTGTAGACGCGCTGCGGCGTCGGTTCGGTGAGGTCGAGGTGCAGCAGGTTGCCACCGATGGTGAGCTCGTCCAGGGTCACCAGATCCGGGACGATCCGGGCTAGCAGCGGCACCACCAGGCCGGCCTCGACGTGCACCCGCAGATCCTCCGCTGGCCCCTCACTCCGGGCGCGGATGCGGTACCAGACCTGCGCTGAGCGGCGCTCCCAGGTGTCGTCGGCGACCCGACGCAGGTACACACCCTCGGTGGATTCCACGGCGCTGTCCACCTGCTCCAGCACCGGGGCAGTCACCTCAGCAGGGGCGGCGGGACCGGGAGTTGTCATGCTCACTGCCTCCGCCCGGTGGCCGGTGATCGCGGCGAGCGGGGCCGGCCGGTCCCGATGGGACGGCCTGGCTCGGTGGGGGAGTCAACGTTCATGTCGGCCTGGAGCACGGATGACGAGGAGAGCGCGACACGTGATCCCTATCGGTTCGTGACCCGGAAAGGTTGAGCGCCACCTCACCCGGACCCCAGCGACCGCGACCGCGTCAGGCGTCATTGCACGCACTCCGGGGAGAAGAACTCGGCCTCGACCGGACGCTCGGCCAGGATCCGCCGGGCGCGCTCGCGAGACAGGTTCCAGGCGTACCAGGGTTCGGCCCGCTCCGTCGGCGCCGGCTGATCCACTGACCCTTCCGGCGGGGGCTGGTCAGCGGGCAGGTCCGGAGTCCGCGGCGAGCCCGAGTCGGCCGACACACCCAGGGCCGTGGCCTGTCCGGACAGGGCGCACGACCGGAACGGCTCGGGCAGCCGATCCAGGGCGGGCACAGCATCCGGGCCGAGACGAGCCAGGTAGCCGGCGTCGACTCGTCCGACGTTCTCGAAGCGGAGCACGTTGGCCCGGGCGACGATCGCATCCGGGCCGACGAGCAGCAGGACGCTCAGGCTTGCTCCGGCGGTCAGCACCAACATCCGGGGAATCGCCGCTGCCCGGCGCGCGACCCACAGGACGGCGGCCAACACGATCACCACGGCGAGCCACACCTCGAAGGCCGCCACGTCCACCCGCAGCGCGGTGAGTCCGAAAGCCTGCTGGTAGAAGTACATTCGCCGCAGCGCGGATGCCACGAGCAGGAGCATCTCGAGCACCAGCCCTCCCGCACATCCCATGAACAGCGCTCGGTCAGCGGGGCGCAGCCGGGCGGCCGCCCAGGTGAGACTCAACGCGACGAGCAGGGTGACCACGACGAGCTGGCCGAAACCGCGCCTGGCCAGGTCGGCCCGCGTCAGGCTGCCCTCGACCAGGGCCGGCGGGTAGTGGCCGAAGAGCACCGCGGACTGGACCGCGAAGAAGATCCCGAGCAGCACCACCAGCACCATGAGGGGGAGCAGCCATTCGACCGCTGCCCGGCCGGGTCGAGGCTTGCGGGGTCGTTGCCGCACCACAGTTGCCGCTGAGTAGGCCGAGCCCGCCACTACGACGAAGATCGCCGCCACGATGGCGAGCCGGGCGACCATGGTGTCTGGTGACCAGGTCGGCAGGAGGTAGTCGGCGAGACCTGCGAAGGCGGCATCGGCACTGACCAGCAGTCCACCGACGAGCAGGAACAGCACGGCTGCGGCCGCCAGCCCGCGGACCACCGGGACGCTGGCACCCGTCCACCGCCAGGATCGGCGAGGCAGGAGCAGCCATCGCACTCCCGGTACCGCCGCCAGGCCCGCGATGACCGGTGCTGTGATCAGTGATGACATCCGCGGTTGAGGCAGCAGCGCGAAGGCCCCGGTGGCGAGCATCGCCAGCAGGAGCAGAGTGGGGGTCCCCACGGAATCGGCGAGGACCACCACGACCAGCATCGCCAGGATGAGCAGCGCGAAGGCCCGTCGCCAGCCCCGCTCGGCGCGCGACGGTGGTTCGTCCGCAGTGCCCGTGGGCGAACCCGCTGCGGCCAGGGCGGTCACACCCAGGACTCCAGCTCCGACCAGGAGCCAGGCCAGCCCCGACTCAGCCAGCAGGGTCCCCCCGGCCAGCACGCTGACCCCCACGGCAGCGACGCGCACCCCGGAGCTCGGTGGGGCGGCCCGAGTGCGGCTCCACCATGCGGGAGCCGGCGCCTGCCCGGGCCCGCCCGCACCGCTGGGAGACGCCGCACCCCGGACGGCGTCCGGTGGAGCGACCCAGGCGCGGTCCGCGCTCGCCGGCATCGGCCCGTACGGGCCTATCTCCCCGGCCCCACCCGGGCCCGGGACGAGAGGGGGCTGGCCGACAGGTGGCTGGCCGGGGCGCGAGGGTGGCGATGGCTCCATGGCGCGACGGTAAGCCGACGCGATGGGACGACCCGCGGGTGTGGAGAGGATGAGACGTGAAGAGCGCGAGGAGGTTTGCACCTCCCCGCGCTCGTGCCCGGGTATGCACCGAATTAGCGGCTCCAGCTGGCGCCGACAGATCAGGGCCGACAGATCAGCGCCGACAGATCAGCGCCGACAGATCAGCGCCGTGAAGATCAGCGCCGTGAAGATCAGCGCCGTGAAGATCAGCGCCGACAGATCAGCGCCGTGAAGATCAGGGCCGACAGATCAGCGCCGTGAAGATCAGGGCCGTGAAGATCAGGGCCGGCCGATCAGGGTCGGCACGTTCCGGGCCGGCAGGTCAACGCCGGATCACCGCCGCGCGCGCCGCTTGGGGGCCTGAGCGATGGCCTCCACCGGTGCCTCCTCCACGTCGCGCACGGCGGCGAGTACCGGCAGCATCTCCATCCACCACTGCTTGCGGGGGCGCCGGTGCACGATGTCGATCTCGTCCATCATCCGCTTGATCGGCGACGCCTTGGGGTTGCCGTCGACGAGCCCGACGTACTCGCCCTCGCTGCTGCCGATCGCCAGCTGCTTGCTGACCTCGTCGATGGCGAAGGCCATCAGCCGGGTGGCCAGCACCCGATCACCGGGGCTGGGTGCGCCACCCTGCTGGATGTGCCCGAGGGTGGCCTGGCGGACGTCGTAGCGGCCGTCGGCCTCGGCCTCGGCCATCCGGGCCAGCACGTCGGTGGTGTAGAAGTCGCTGGCCCGTTCGTTGCGGATCACCAGGAAGAATCGGCGGCCCGAGTCGAAGGCGTTGATGGCGCTGCTGACGTCGCTGGCCAGGTCGGCGAGCCGGATGCCTTCCTCGTTCAGGTACACCCGGGCGGCGCCCGCGGCCAGTCCGCAGCTGAAGGCGAGGAAGCCGCACATCCGTCCCATGGTCTCGGCGATGAACCAGCGCTTGGCGGCCGAGGCGGACAGCCGGATGCCGTCCAGAGCCCACACGACGTTGTTCATCGCCGAGTCAGCCCCGATCGCCATCTCCGAGCCGGGCAGGTTGTTGTCCAGGCTGGCGGGCACGCAGACGATGGGAATCCGGAAGGCGGGGAAGCGCTCTCGTTCGGCCACCAGGGCGCTTCCGGTGAGGTAGGCGTTGAAGCCACCGATGATGATCAGCGCATCGATCTCGTTGTTCTCCATCGCCCGGCCCAGCGCGTAATAGTGCTCCAGGCTGGGAATGGAGCGTCGGGTGCCGAGTTCGGCGCCGCCTTCGGCGATCCAGGCGTCCACATCACCCCAGCCCAGTTCGCGGACGTTGCCGTCGATGAGCCCGGGCATACCCCCCTGGACGCCGAGCATCGTGTGACCGGAGGCGACGCCGAGGCGCACCGCGGCACGTACCGCGACGTTCATCCCGGGGGCCATCCCGCCCACGTGCACGATCGCCACCCGGTCGCCGGTCTTGGGCGCGTCCGGCATCGGCGGCACTGAGATGAGGTTGAACATCGTCAGCAACTCGTAGAACGTCGCCCCGCGAGCCTTGACTGCGGCCTTGTAGTCGCCCGAGTCGACGAGTTGGGCCACCTCTCGGGTCTTCTCCACGGCCTCCATCAGCGGCAGTTTGGAGACCCGGTTCCCCTTGACCGCGATGATCTTGGCCTCGGCGTCCGGGCCGGCGTTGATCACCTCGAGTGCCGCGTGATAGCCGAGCACGGTGGACATCCACCGGTCGTACGCCGAGGGGGTCCCACCGCGCTGGACGTGCCCGAGGATCGTCACCCGGGTGTCCTCACCGAGCCGGCTCTCGATCACCTCCTTGACGTAGTCGGAGGTGATCGGTTCGCCCTTGCGGTCGCGAGCACCCTCGGCGACGATCACCAGCGAGTCGCGTCGGCCGGCCTCGCGGCCCCGGCGCAGGCTGGCGCACATCGCGTCCTCCCAGCCCTCCTTGGGCGGCTGCTCGGGGACCAGCACGTAGTCGCAGCCGCCGGCGATGGCAGCCATCAGGGGCAGGTATCCACAGTGCCGGCCCATCACCTCAACGACGAAGGACCGCTGATGGGAGGCGGCGGTGGAGGAGAGGGCGTCGATCGCCTCAATGATCCGGTGCAGGGCCGAGTCCGCCCCGATGGTGGCGTCGGCCCCGACCAGGTCGTTGTCGATGGAGCCGACCAGACCGGCGATCCGCAGGGTGGGGTGCGCCTCGGCAAGTTCGGCGCTGATCTCACCCTCGGCGACAAGTTCGGCGAGCAGCCCCGACCATTCGGAGCGGAACAGGTTGGTGCCGGTGAGGCTGCCGTCCCCGCCGATGACGACCAGCCGGTCGATCCCGTGCTCGAGGAGGTTCTTGGCGGCCCTGAGCCGTCCGGCCCGCTCGCGGAAGTCCTTGGATCGGGCCGTGCCGATGACGGTCCCGCCGCGGTGCAGGATGTTGCCCACATCCTCACCGGTGAGCTTCTTGATCCGGTCGCCGCCGTCGACGGCGCCCTGCCAGCCTTCGTAGATCGCATAGGGCTCGGCGCCCTCGTGCAGCGCGGTGCGGACGACGGCGCGCACCGCCGCGTTCATGCCTTGGGCGTCGCCGCCGCTGGTCAGCACGCCGATCCGGATCGGATCGGGGGTGGTGGCCGTCGTGGTCTCGTGGTCCATTGCCGCTCCCGGGGGTGAGGGTGCTCGGTACGCCACGGACCCTAGTGGGAGCGGGCATGCCGTGGCGTGCAGCGCACGGCCCACGCCGCATCGAGCCCCCGGTTCGGCTCAGGCGCCCTTGGGTGCGGACTCGTCCGTGGGCGCATCGAGCGCGGCGACCAGGTCCTGGCTGCCCGAGGCGAGCTGGCGCAGCAGCCGGCGCGCCGACAGCAGCAACTCCCGGGCCTCCGGAGCGGTGAGGGAGTAGATGACGCCACCACCGTCGCGGCGCTGGCTGACCAAGCCGGTGCGGCGCAGGACGGCGAGCTGCTGAGACAGATTCGCCTGCTCCACGTCGATCTGCTCAAGGAGTTCGTAGACTGCGTGATCACGCTCTGCAAGCAACTCGAGCACCCGAATGCGCACCGGGTGGCCCAAGGCGCGGAAAAGCTCGGCCTTTACTTGGTATAGCGGAACTCCGTTTATCAAGCCATTACTCCCTTCGGGTGAACGATGGTACATCGTCAACGTGCGAATCTTCGCATGTGATCTAATTGAAAGCAAGCCGTGATATGTGAAATTCACAGTGCCACAACGGTTTTCAACTCGCGAAAGGAAGTCCCAGATGGGAAACGTCGACACCATCCTCAAGGAAGCCCTCACCATCGATGGCGCCATCGGCGTCGCACTGGTTGACTACGAAACCGGTATGAGCCTGGGTCAGGCTGGCGGGGGTGGCCTGGACCTCGACGTCGCCGCGGCAGGCAACTCGGATGTGGTCAAGGCCAAGCTGCGCACGATGGCCGCGCTCGGCCTGGACGAGAAGATCGAGGACATCCTCATCACGCTCAACTCCCAGTATCACCTGCTGCGCCTGGTGACCTCCCGGTCCGGTCAGGGTCTGTTCCTGTACCTCGCCCTGGACAAGGGCAAGGCCAACCTGGCCATGGCGCGACGTCAACTCACCAACCTGGAAGGCGACATCCAGGTCTGACAGCGTCCCACAGGAGCCGTCGCGGTGGGCGATCACGTGTCCCACCGTGGCGGCTCTCGCGCGTCCCGGCATCCTCCGAACGGGACGAGTGATGAGGGAGAGGCTCACGGTGACAGACTCAACGTGAGCCTCAGGTTGGGCTGGGCGTCGGCGGGATCACGGGGGTTGACTCCGCCGGCGCCTGGTTCCATCTGCACCCCAGGTCCCCCATCCGACCCAGATTCCACGCCCGACTCAGATTCCACGTCCGTCCCAGATTCTTCGTCCGACCCAGATTCCACGCCCGTCCCAGATTCTTCGTCCACTCCAGGTTCCATCGCCAGCACGGTGATGTCGGTGACCGTGGGGCGCAGGGCCTCGGCGATCCCGGTGATCCCCAGGTCGGGCACCGCGGCCCGTCCGGCACCCAGCAGCGCGGGGGCGAGGTAGGCGACGATCTCGTCCACCATCCCCGCGCGCAGGAAGGCCGCCGCCAGGGTGGGGCCGCCCTCGAGGAAGACGTGCCGACGCCCGGCGTCGAAGAGCGCGGTGAGCGCAGCGCCCGGATCGCGGGTGCGCAACCGCAGCACCTGCGCCGGATGCTCCGGCTCGAACAACCGCAGCGTGGGTGGCAGGTCCCGCATGCCCATCACGGCGACCGCCGGCTGATCGGGCAGCGGTCTGTCCCGCGCATCGCGCACGCTCAGGCGTGGGTCGTCGATACACGCGGTGCCGGTGCCAACCAGGACCACGTCGGCTTCGGCGCGCAGCCGGTGCACGTCGCGGCGGGCCACCGCACTGGTTATCCACCGGCTGGAACCGTCCGCGGCGGCACTTCGCCCGTCCAGGGTGGCGGCGAACTTCCACGTCACCAACGGCCGTTCCCGGCGCAGGGCGAACAGCCAGGCCCGATTCAACTGCTCCGCCTGCTCCGCCAGCAGCCCGGACTCGACCTCGATCCCCGCCTGGGCCAAGCGCGCGGCTCCGCCGCTGGCCACCGGATTCGGATCGTCCATCGCATACACCACCCGCGCCACTCCGGCGGCGATCAACGCCGCCGAGCACGGCCCGGTGCGACCGGTGTGGTTGCACGGCTCGAGAGTGACCACGGCGATGCCTCCCCGGGCCCGACCGCCCGCCTGAGCCAGGGCGTCCACCTCGGCGTGCGGCGTGCCCGCACCGCGGTGATATCCCTGCGCCACCACCTGCCCGTGGGCGTCCAGCAACACGCAGCCGACCCTGGGGTTGGGTCCCAGCGGAACCCCGGCAGTGGCGGCCACTGCCAGCGCGTCGCGCATCGCCTCGAGCAGGCGCGGTTCGGCCGGTCGTTCGCGTGCGGGTGGTGGGGGACTGGTCATCGCGCTCTCACGGTAGACCCCGCTCCACCGCACCGCGCGCCGGCCTGGGTGTGGTGGGTCGGTAGGCTCACCGGGTGCACACCGACGACCTCGCAGACCCAGGTCCGGACCCCGGCGCCCCGACCGGCGCACCAGCAGGGCCGACCACCGGTGCCGAACCGGCGGCGCCTGCGGAGCCGAGCTTGGCAAGGCACACCAGCGAGCACTGGGATCAGCGCTACGGCGAGCAGCGAGTGTGGAGCGGGGCACCCAATGCCACTCTGGTCCAAGAGCTTTCATCGGGAGCCGACTGGGCCAGGGGCGGCCGGGTGCTGGACGTGGGCTGCGGTGAAGGCGCCGACGCGGTGTGGCTGGCCAGCCAGGGCTGGCAGGTCACGGCACTCGACATCTCCTCGGTAGCCCTGGACCGCACCCGCGCTGCCGCCGCTGCCGCCGGCGTCGAGGTACGCCTGGTCCACGCGGGGGTGGTCGAGGCCGCGCTGTCTGGCTTCGACGTGGTCTCCGCCTTCTATCCGGCGCTACTGACGACCCCGGGCAGGGACGCCGAGCGGGCCCTCATGGCCGCCACCGCGCCCGGTGGCACTCTGCTCTTCGTCCATCACGTGCCCGATCGCGACCACGCCCGCAGCCACGGCTTCGACCTCGACGACTACGTCTCGGTCGCCGACATGCACGCCGCCCTCGACGATTCCTGGACCGTGCTGACCTACCAGGAGCGAGCGCGGGAGATCTCCGGCGGCTCGGGGGCGCACCATCGAGTCGACGTGGTGCTCATTGCTCGTCGCGGATAGTCGGCGGCTCGTCCGTGGATTCGCGCGGGGTGGGGGTGACCAGGTCGTCCGGCCGGGCTCAGCGCCCGGTCGCCTGCTCGGCCTGGGCAAGTTCGGCCTTCCACTCCCGGAAGGACTCCTCGGTGCGCCCGCGCCGCCAGTATCCCGAGATCGACACGTGGGAGCGGCGGATGCCGCGCTCGCGGATCAGGTGCGGACGCACCTCGTGCATGACCTCCCCGGCCTCGCCGTGGACGAAGGCGTGCACCCGTCCCGCCGGGAACTCCAGGGCGCGCACCTGCTCGGCGAGTGACTCCGGTCGGTGGACCCATGTGGTGGGCCAGTCGCCCGGCAGATCCACGTGAGCCGCGGGGGAGTCGACCTGGACGATGGTGTGCACGCGCGCACCGGGTTGGAGCCGGAGCAGCTCCTCGCGAGCCGCACTGATTGCCGGCACCGCGGACTCGTCCCCGACCAGCAGATGCCAGTCCGCTGTCAGGTCAGGGCGGTAGGCGCCGCCCGGGCCGTTCACCGCCAGGGTGTCGCCCGGGCTCGTTGCGGCCGCCCAGGGGCCGGCCACCCCTTCGTCGCCATGGATGACGAAATCGATCGCCAGGGTGCCGGCGTCGACGTTCGGGTGCAGGGCGGTGTACGTCCGCACGACCGGAAGCTCCTCCGGCGGCAGCAGCCGCCGCAGATCACGCAGGTCCACCTGCTCGGGCAGGGTCGTCCCCTCCCGGGGGAAGACGAGCTTGACGTACCGGTCGGTGTGGAAGCTGTCGGCGAAGGCCGCCAGGTTCGCGCTGGCGAACCAGACCCGGCGAAGGGCCGGGCTGCGTTGCTGCGTCGCGGTGACAGTGAGCTGGGTGGTCATCGACCCTCCTAAGTTAGGGTTGCCTAACTCTACGGGAGGTGGAGAGTAGCCGGGGACACGGCCCTCAATGCACGTGCCGCTGCCAGTCGCTCGGCACCTGGCCGGCGGGGCCGGGGGCGGGTTGGTCGAGTGGATGCTCGGTCGGGGGCGCCAGCGGCGGGCCGAGGAAGATCTGCTCGGTCGTGTAGTCCCAGAACCAGTCCTCGCCGGGCTCGAAACTCTGCACGACGGGGTGGCCGGTCTGGCGGACATGGCCGGTGGCGTGCTGGGAGGGGGAACTGTCGCAGCAACCGACGTGCCCACACTGCGCACAGCGCCGCAGGTGCACCCACCAGCCGCCGGCGGCCAGGCACTCCACGCATCCCGTGCCACTGGGTGGGGCGGTCTGGTCGATCCCGGGTCGCTCATCACTGGTCATGACGCGACCCTACGCGCCTGGCGCCTTCCGGCTCGCTGATCGCCGTCAACGTTCCTCGTGGCTCGGCACCTACGCGCCCACGCCTTCCGGCTCGACGCTCAGCCGGCCAGGCCGTAGACCCGCTCGACCGCGATGGACAGCACCTGCCGCCGCTGGGCGACCATGGCTGCGCGATAGTCCCGCCAGTCCTCGTGCTCGCCCGCGATCTGCCGGTACAGCGAGACGAGATCGTCGGCGGCGGCATCGTCGGGGTCGACGGTGACCGACCCGAGGCTGGCCAGCCCCTCCGCCACGACGTACTGCCACCGGTTCTCGCCCATCACCAGGTAGCTCACCCGTGGGTCACGGGCCACGTTGCGGGTCTTGGCCCGGTCCGCCGTCACCGAGATCCGGAGCGTGGCGGTGGAGGTTTCGTAGGCATGCACGACCACCGAGAGCTGGGGGCGTCCGTCCCGTTTGATCGTGGTCAGCACACCCGTCCGCCCGGGGACGGCGAGAATCGATCTCAGGGCCTCATCGCTCATGAGGTGAGGGTACGACGACCTGCGCCTACCGCGCCCGAGCCCTCGTCGTGGCCGGCGCCGCGTCGTCGGTGTCCTGCGGCTCGCGGGCGTTCAGGGAGAACTGCGCGGGGGTGTGGGCCTGCTCGTGAAGCCGGGTCTGACCGGCGGGCGCCTCACGGGGTGCCGGCGGCGACCAACCGCGCATTGCCGCAGGTTGAGCCGCACGCTCGGCAGGTGCCGGCGCGGTCAGAGCGGCCCGAGAGGGCCGGCCCGGTTCGGCGCCGGCGTCGCGATTGCCCGGGTCGCGATTCAAGGCCGCCGAGCTCGGTCGCTCGCCGGGGGCCGACCAGCCCCGGTCCGAGGGGGCCGACCAACCCCGGTGGCTGGGCGCGGACCAGCCCCGGTTCGACCGCGGACCGCCGCCACGACTCGCCGGGGTGGACCAACCGCGCGTCGATGTGCCGCTCGGTTGCCCGCAGAACGGGCACAGCTTCCACGTGGTGGACAGCTCGGCCGCGCACTCCTCGCACGGGACGGTCTCACCCGGGGGAGTCGTGCCGGGGTGAGTGAGGTTCGCGGAGCCGGCGTCTGCGGCGGTGACCCGAAGCACCTCCTCGAAGGTGGTGTCACCGGCAAGTGCCTTGCGGATGGCCTGCTGGCGCAGGGTGAGCATCCCGGCCTTTTGAGCCTGCGTGGAGACCGCACCCTCGGTGGGGGTTTCCATCAGCACCTGACGCATCGCTGAGTCGACCTCGAGCACCTCGAAGATGCCGGTGCGGCCGCTGTATCCGGAGTTTCCACACTCCTGACAACCGGTTCCTCGTCGAGGCGTCCCGTCGCTCACCTGCTGCATGGTCAGTCCCAGTTCGCGCACCATTCGCTCGTCCGGCAGGTACGGCTCGGCGCACCGTCGGCACGGGCGGCGCACCAGGCGCTGGGCGACGCTGGCCGACAGGGAGGAGGCCACGAGGAAGGGCTCCACACCCATGTCGATGAGGCGGGTGAGCGCACCGGCAGCGGACGAGGTGTGCAGGGTGGTGAAGACCATGTGGCCGGTGACCGATGCCTTGAGCGCGAGCTCTGCGGTCTGGGCGTCGCGAACCTCCCCGACGAGGATGGTGTCCGGGTCCTGGCGCAGGCAGGAACGCAGGCCCGACTCGAAGGTCACCCCGGATTTGGGGTCCACCTGCACCTGGGTGATCCCCGGTAGTTGCACCTCGATCGGATCCTCGAGGGTGATGACGTTCTTCTCGGGCGTCGTCGATTCGGCGATGGCGGCGTACAGGGTGTTGGTCTTTCCCGATCCGGTCGGGCCGGTGATGAGAATGAGGCCTTGGGGGAGCCGCATCATCCGGCGGAATGCCTCCAACTGCGTGGCTTCGAATCCGATGACGTCCAAGGGCGGCACGGATTCCCCGCGGGAGAGCAGCCGCAGCACCACCTTCTCCCCGTGCAGGGACGGCAGGGTCGACACGCGGGTGTCGAGGAAGGAGCCGTTGACGTTGAGCCGGGCCCGCCCGTCCTGCGGAACTCTGCGCTGGGCGATGTCCAGGCCGGACATGATCTTGATCCGGCTCACCACCACGGATCCGAGGTTCTTCGGCAGTTGGGTGACCTCGCGCAGGATGCCGTCCACCCGGTACCTGATCCGGGTCCCGTCCCGTTGGGGTTCGATGTGGACGTCGGAGGCGCCCTGGCGGTCGGCATCGGCCAGGACCTCGTTGACCATCCGCACCACCGGAGCATCGGTGGGCTCGATGTCGGCGGTCTCCTCGGTCTCGACCTTCAGTGAGGCCGACGCCAGCTGCACGGTCTCCGAGCCCTCGGTGAGTGACCAGGCACGCCTGAGGTGTTCCTCGATGGCGGCCTTGGTGGTCACCACCATGTGCACTTCCCTGACCCCCAGGTGCAGGCGGACGTCGTCCAGGGCCAGGACATTGGTGGGGTCGGCGGTGGCGATGATGGCGCCACCCTCGGGATGCAGCCCGAGGGCCACGACTCCGTAGCGTTCGGCGACCCGGCGCGGCAACCGGCGCACGTCAGCGGGGTCGAGGCTGACGCCGGCCAGGTCGACGGCGTGCAGCCCGAGGTGCTCGGCCACCGCCCGGGCCACATCCATCTCCGAGGTGAAGCCGAGATCGGTGACGACCTCACCGAGTCGTCGCTTCTTCAGTGTGGTGTTGGCCTGCTCGCGCAGCGCGACGGCAAGCTGTTCCCAGTCGATGAGGTCCTCATCGACGAGAATCTCACCGATCTTCTGGCGGGCGCGGGGGGCAGAGGACGCCTTCTTGGCGAGTCGGAGCACGTCAGAAAGAGATGTGTCCTTCGGGGTCATGCCTCAATGTTGTGCCCATTCTTTCCGGCTGGGGCCGGTTTCTCCCGGGGCTTCACGCGCAGGGAGCAAATGCCGCCGAGCATGCTCAGGCTGTCACCGAACCGCCAAAGGTGAACCCGCGAGCACCCGACCGGCGGCTGCCTTGATCGCCCGACCCGGCGACGTCGAGGAGATAATCGCTCACGCTACGTGTCCGGTGAGTATCGAGGAGTATTCGGTGAGTGTGGTCGACCCGGTTGGAGGGCGGATGCAGGTGCGCCGAGTCGAACCAGCGGAGTTCGCGGCGGTGGGGGAGTTGGCCCTGGATGCCTACCGAGCCGACGGACTGGTCACCGATTCCGACGAGGACAACTACCCGCGCCGGCTGCGCGACACCGCCGCCCGGGACGCCGAGGCCGAGGTGCTCGTTGCCGTCGGGGATTCCGGGCAGGTGCTGGGAACGGTCACCTGGTGCCCACCGGGGTCGACCTGGCGAGAGTTGGCCACCCGGGCCGACCAGGCCGAGTTCCGGATGCTCGCAGTTCCCCCGTCGGGCCGGGGTCGAGGTGTCGCGGGGGCCCTGGTGGACGCGTGCCTGGCCCGGGCCCGGGCGGAGGGGATGGGGGAGATGCTGCTGTCGTCCAAGCCGGAGATGCGCGCGGCGCACGCTCTGTATCTGGCCCGTGGGTTCGTGCGGGCACCCGAGTACGACCATCGCCCGGTGCCCAGTGTGCAGTTGTGGGCATTCCGGCTCGAGCTGTCACCCGTTGTCCGCTGCGAGCCGGAGGGGATCGGGGGTTGACCCGCCCAGGGACACGGTTTGCGCGCCATATACCCTAGGGGGTATGTTGCGGAGTGTTTCCGGGATACCGGACGCAGCCCCTTCCATCCGTACAACTCCCGAGCGGAACGGTGGAACGCCCCAGTCGGCAAGCGATCTGGTCGGCAGAAGGCTGTGTCGGTATCGTCCGCGATCCACTGACCCCCAAGGAGCCCTCATGTCCGCCGTCAGCGCGCCCACCCATGACATCCACCCCGCCGTCGACCGCGACCACGTCCGGGAGATGCCGGCCCGAGTGGGGCCCGCCGCGTTGCGCGAATGGCTGAGTTCGCCGGACCGGCCGCAACTGATCGACGTGCGGTCGGCGGCCGAGTTCCGGGCCGCGCACATCCCCAGCGCCTACAACGTCCCCTTGTCGCTGCTCAAGGAACACCGCAGCGAGTTCATCGAGCCCCTGTCGCAGCAGATCGTGCTGGTGTGCCGCACCGACCGACGGGCCGGACTGGCCGAGGAAGCCCTTGCCGGAGTGGGGCTCTCGCGAGTTCACGTGCTCGAGGGTGGGATGACCGCCTGGCAGCGCGAGGCTCACCCGGTCACCGAGGGGACTGGGAGGTGGGATCTGGAACGCCAGGTGCGGTTGGTGGCCGGTGGCCTGGTGGCCTCCGGGGTGCTGGCCAGCGTGGCGGTGCCGAGGGCGAAGTGGCTGGCCGGGGCGATCGGCGCAGGCCTGATGACAGCAGCCTTGACCGACTCCTGCTTGATGGGGAGCCTGCTGTCCAAGCTGCCGTACAACCGGGATGTCGAGCCGGATCTGTCCCGGGTGCTGGACACGCTGGCCACCGCCTGACCGTCTCGGCCACTTCCACCGGTCACCGGTTACGGCCTCGTCACGGCTCGTGCCGCGGGACCAACTGCTGCCGTTCGCGGCACTTCGTTGCCACGGTGACGTTTGGCGGCGGGCCATGTCGGGGCACATCGTTACCCGGGTCGCGTTTGTACGCCTCGGGTCACGTCTTGCGTTGCCCGAGGATGCAGATCGTCACCCGGGTCACGTTTGGCGACCTGGAAGTGGCTGACAGTTGCTGCCAGCCCGGGCACTTCGTTGCCACGGTGACGTTTGGGGCGCGATCTAGACTGACCTAGATAGGTGCAGTTCTCTAGGTGAATCTAGGTGGCGGGAAGGGCAGCTTGGTCGAGTTGCTGCCGCTCGCGAGTGGGTGGGCGGGTGCATGGTCGGGGTGGTCGAGGTGGTTGCAGACGGTCCGGACATGAAGCGTCGTCCGCAGGGGAATGGGTCACGTCACCTCCCACGTCCAACCGTCATAATGTCGATTATCGGTAAATTACTGGGACTGCGGGCGGTCATAGTCCGACCCGCGTCCGCCGAGCAGAACCTTCGGATAGGCCGGTCCCACAGGCCGTCCGCGCGACTGGTGTGGCCCCGTGACGCAGCCATGGAACGTCACGGTGACAGATACCCTCCACTCATGCCTGCCGTGGAACCACGTTGGATTTGGACCTTTCTCGACACGCCGCATGCTGGTGCCATCCAGGCGTGGCGATTCTGGGCGTCGATGACCAGGACGGAGGTGGATGAACCGCGCGGAGCACATGGCGAGTTCAGCACCCTGCTACCCGCGGCCGGCGACCCGTGGGTCAAGCTCCAAGCCATCGGAGACGAGCATCCGCGCATGCATCTGGACATCGACGTCGAGGACACCGACGAGGCTGTCGAGCGGCTGGCATCGACCGGGGCCGAGCGGCTCGCCTCGTTCGATTCGGTGCGGGTCCTGCGGTCCCCCGCCGGGATGGTGCTGTGCCTCACCTCATGGAATGCCGCCGGCCGCGCCAGCCAGCAAGTGCGCGAGGTCTCCCCGCTGCTGGACGAAGTGTGCCTGCGGGTACCAGCACGGTCCTGGGACGTGGAGGTGGAGTTCTGGCAGCAACTCCTCGCGCGCTCGGCAGAGCCCACCGGCGATGACCGGCTCATCCTGTCTCACGATCGGTGGCCGGTACAGGTTCTCTTGCAGCGCAACGACTCTACGGAGGCATCCGCTGCGGCGCACCCGCATGTGCGCGCCGCCGACCGGGCGCAGGAGGAAGCCCGGCACGTCGCCCTCGGAGCCACGGTGCTGACCCGGGGCCCGCGTCACACGGCGATGCTGGCTCCCGACGCGACGCGGTACTGCCTGCTGCCTGGGTGAACGGGAAAAGGCTGTCCGGGTGACCGGGCATGAAACTGGCCGGCCACATGTCGTACACCATTCACCGGGTCGCCCGCCGGCTGGGTACTGGTTGAGCGGCCGGGCTCACTAGGCTCTGCGGGTGCATCCCTCGGCCCGCGTCCTCGATCTGTTCGCGGTCCCCGATGCGGTCGAGCCGATCCCAGGAGGCCACGGCCTCGGCGTCCGCGCCGGCGACCTGGTGCTGAATCCGGACCGGGGCGGTGCCGGCGATCCCCGGCTTCGACCGGTCCTGGCGCGGTTGGCGGTCCGCCTGGACCAAGCCCCGGCCCGCCCGGGGGTACGGATCGCGATGCCCATCCCGGCGCGCGACGGCTCCTGGAGCGTCGATGGATGGATCGCCAGCCGCTACGAACCCGGCACCACCGCCTGCTCTGATCTGCCGGTGATCCGGGCCGCCGGACGGCTGTTGCATGCCCACCTGGCCATCGAGGTACCCACGCCACTGCCCGGCATGACGCCTCCCTCAGGCAGGTGGGCGGACGCCGATCGGGTCGCCTTCGGCGCACCCTGTCCGCCCGGGCTCGACACCCGGGTGGCGGCCCTGGTCACGCACGCCCAGTCCCATGCCGGACGAGGCGGCGCGTCCACGGAGCAGCTCGTCCACACCGAACTGGCCCCCAACGTCCTGCTCGACCCGACCGGGACCCCGGTGATCCTCGATGTCGCGCCGGCGTGGCGCTCCCCCGGCTGGGCGGACGCGCTCTGTGTGCTCGACTGGGTGCTGCTCGGGCACGGGTGGCCGGCCTCCCCCGCCGAGATGACCTCTACCGAAGTGTCAGACCTGTTGCGCGCCATCGCTTTCCGCGTCCTCACCGACCCGGCCCCGGATATCGGCGCCTACCGCAGGGTGCTGGCCGTGACCGAAGGCTGAGGCCGGCGACGATGCTGAATCGCGCGGCAGATCAGTCCGTCCAGGCCGCCGGCCGCTTCTCCAGGAAGGCGCTCATCCCCTCCCGGGCCCCCTCGCTCTGGGACATCATCGCCATCACCTCCACGGCGATCCCGTAGGCGTCGGCCTCCGGACGATCCAGCTGGGAGTACAAGGTCTGCTTGCCGACCGCCTTGGACAACCTGCTCCCCCGGGTCGCCCGCGCCAGCAGGTCGTCCACCGCGGGGTCGAGGTCCTCGTCCGGGACGGCGGCGTTGATCAGGCCCCAGTCCGCGGCGGTGCGCGCGTCAATGGAGTCCCCGGTCAGGGCCAACTCCATGAGGCGTTTACGCCCGATCACCCGGGCGATCGGCACGGCCGGAGTGTGACAGAACCAGCCGCCCTTTCCGCCCGGGATGGCGAACGAGGCCGACTGCGCGGCCACGGCCAGGTCGCAGGTGGCCACCAGTTGGCAGCCGGCGGCCATCGCCACCGCGTGGATCCGGGCGATGACCACCTGCGGGACCGATTCGATGGTGCGCATCAGCCGGGTACACGTGGTGAGCAGGTCCCGCACCCCGGCCAGATCCCGGGCATACACGTCACCGAAATCGTGCCCCGCGCTGAACGCCGGCCCGTTGCCCGCCAGCACGATCCCGGTGGCCGTGGACTCCCCCGCCTCGTCGAAGGCACGCTGCAACTCCAGCAGATGGTCCATGCTCAACGAGTTTCGCCGCCCGGGACGGTTCATGGTGATCCGGACGGTGTCGTCCTCGCGGTCGACGAGCAGGTGTTCGTAGGTCGTCATCGTCCATCCCGATGTTGTCCAGCCCAGCCTCGGCGCTCAGGTGCGGTACCGAGCAACCCGGACCTTCGACAGCGCCACCGACGCACCGCATCGAGAACCACGTTCACCCTACGGCAGGGGCCTCGACAGGGGAACGCCTAGCGGGTGGGTGGATCCCACCCGGTCGGGCCGTGCGAACCCGCGTCGTACTCCTGCATGGGCACCTCGCCGTCCCGCCACGCCTGCTGGAAACTCTCGATGAGCCGCCAGCACTCCTGCGCGGCGTCGCCGCGAACGGTCAGCGTCGGGTCCCCGTCCAGGATGCCGGCCAGCACCTCTCCGTACGGACGCAACTGGGGGGTGCCCAGATCCGCGCTGAGCACGGACTGGCGCAGGCGCAGCGCGTCGTCGCTGGCATTGGTGGTCAGCCTCAGCTCGATGCGGTCCGGGTCCAGGTCGATGAGCAGTTGGTCCGGCTCATCCTGCCCGCGCAGGCCCTGGGGAACATGGCGCACGGTCGCGAAGGTGATGATGATCTGCTTGCGCGCCGACCCGATCGACTTGCCCGACCGCAAGGTCACCGGCACCCCGGCCCAGCGCTGGTTGGCGATCTCCACACTGATCTGGGCCAGCGTCTCGGTGTCGTTGGCGGGGTCCACCCCGTCCTCGTCGACATAGTTCGGAACCTGACGGCCCCCGATGGTGCCGGCCGAGTAGCGGGCCCGGTGCGAAGCGGCAGCCGGGTCATTGCCCCATGGCCGGGCCGCTCGCAGCACCGCCGTGGTCGCGTCCCGCAGGTCCACCTCATCCACTCGGGCCGGCGGCTCCATCATCGCGAAGGCCATCACCTGGAGCAGGTGGGACTGCAACATGTCCACCATCGCCCCGGCATGGTCGTAGTACCCCGCCCGGCCTTCGAGAGTGAGTTTCTCGTCGAAGACGATCTCCACCCGCAACACGTTCTCCGCATTCCACACCGGCTCGAACAATCGGTTGGCGAATCGCAGGCTGAGTAGGTTGAGCACCGTCGAACGACCCAGGAAGTGGTCCACCCGGTGAATACTCGTCTCCGGAACCAGCTGCAGCAGAGTGCGGTTGAGTTCGACAGCGCCAGAAAGGTTGCCACCGAAGGGCTTTTCGAAGGCAAGCTGGGTTCCGTCGGGTACCCCCGTGGTGCAAAGGGTCTGCACCGCACGCTGGCTGACGGCCGGGGGCAGTGCGAAGTACAGCACCAGCGGGTCGGAGTCGGCCAACTCCCGCAGAACCCTGGACATGTCATCGGCACTGGTGACGTCCGCGGTGAACCAGCGGGCCTGCCGGGCCTCAGCCAATGCCGGGCCATCAGTGACCCCGGCGGAGGTGAAGGCGTGCACGACCTTGTCCTGCCACTGGGCGTCCGAGGTGGCGGTGCGGTCACACCCGACGATCCGCACCCGCCTGTGAGGGTCGCGGGCCAGCAGCGTGCCCAGCCCCGGCAGCAGCAGCCGTCGAGTCAGATCCCCGGAGGCACCGAGGATGCACATGGTGACCGTCGTCATGAGGGCTCCGTTCGTGGTGCGCACAGGCCATCCGAGGATCGACCCGTCGCGCCTGCCCAGCGGGTCCGGATCACCCTCCAGCGGCACCTGCAAGGGTAGGTCGGAAGCAGCCTACTTCTTCTGGCGCCGACTGCCCTGGTGCCAGTCCTCGACCTGGCCGGCCTGCCCGTCGAGCACGCCGAAGGCGGGCAACTGCGGTCGCTCACGCAGCGAGCGCTTCAGCTCCGCGAACCCGGGGAACCGGGCCAGGGCGACCACGTGCTCCCACAACTCGACGGCCTCGGCCGGTTCCGGGAGCCGCGAGATCACCGGGCCGAACAGGCTCGGCCCCTGCGGCGGGTCGAGTTGGATGATCGGGGTGCCGACGTCCTTGCCGGTCAGCCGCAACGCCTCGTCGGTCTCGGCCTGGATCACCTCGTCCCGGGCGAGGTCGTCCAGGGCCTCGGCGTAGGAGACGGGAAGGCCTGCGGCGGTGAGGATCTGCTCCATCTCAGGCGCGCCGAACGACGGCGGCTCACCCTCCGCGGGAGGGGGCTGCTCGAAGATCGCCTCGCCGAAGGCCCGCTGCAGCGCGTCGACGCCCGCCCGGCCCTCGCCCTCACGGACGGCCGCAGCCACCCGCAGCATCCGCAGCCCCGCGGTGTGCTGGGCCTCGTACTCCGGCGGGAAGTGAGCGTCGTAGTCGACGTGACTGTTCAGCAGCCGCAGCGAGATGAACCGCCAGTCGACGGTGAGCCCCCGCCGCTCGGCGACCGAGCGCAGCCACTTGCTGGTCATCCAGCAGAACGGGCAGACGGGGTCGAACCACAAGCCTACGTCCGGGGCGTCCTCGCTCATGTCGAGGTGAACCCGGCGACCCGGACCAGCATTCCCCGCATGGCTCTCAGGCCTGCCCGCGGACCGTCAGCCAGCCGGACGCCCCACCGGCCAGCGTGGTGGACGGTCGGCAGCCGTACCTGGCCCGGTAGGCGGCCGCGAAGCGAGGCAGATGGGTGAAGCCCCAGCGGTAGGCAGCGTCGGTCACCGTGCCCTGCCCGGCGGTGAGGTCGGCGTGCACCCGGGACAGACGCTCACGCCGGACGAACTCCATCGGCGTCAATCCCAGATCGTGCTGGAAGGCGACCTGCAGACTCCGCACGCTGACCCCGGCGGCGGCCGCCAAGTCCCCCACCGACACCGGCTCGCTCAGGTGCGCCAGGGCGTACTCGCGCGCCTTGGCCACGGTCCGCGGCAGGGTGGTCACGTGCCCGCCGCGCAACTCGTCCCAGTAGCTGTGCGGGTGGGTGTACAGCAGTTGGCCGAGGATGAGGTTCTCCACGTCGGCAGTCAGCCGTGCGCGCACCCCGGCGGGGGCTCCGGCATAGGAGGTGAGCGCGCCGGTGACCAGGGCGACCCAAGCCGCTCCCCCACCGGCAGCCACGTTCATGGTCGGCTGCCAGCGCAGCGGCGCCGTGAGTTCGTGCCCGAGGGCCTGGGCCAGCTTGTTCTCCAGGGCGTCGCTGTCGATCCGGATCGCCAACTGCACCGTGTCGCTGCCCCAGTCCATCCACACCCGCCGGTGGGTGTCGAAGAGCACCGCCTCCCCCGGACCGGTCTGCACGGACCGGCCCTCGATATGGGAGTGCAGCACCCCGGACATGGCGACGTTGATGTGGTAACACTCGACGAAGCGTCCCGGGTCGACGGTGACCGCCGCCCCGTGCCCGATGGTGGCGATGGTCACGGCCCGTCCGTGATGAGCGATGATGTCCGCGTTGATCTCGTCGCGCCCGTCCTGCGCCGTCAGGGCGTGCGGACGGAACACGTTGCTTGCGTAGGTGCGCGTGGCCAGCAGATCCTGGCTCTGGAACGGCTGCGGGGTGAGTTGACGCAGCACGCCGACGACAGTGTCCAACACAGTGCACTCCAGCGGGCTCGGGCCGATCCCCCGATCACCGAAGTATCAGCCGCGACGGCACGGGAGGCAAGGGCTGACCCTGACCAGCGATCCCGACATCCCTTCTGACAAACCCGACATCGCTGTCTCGGTCCCGTCTCGGAACGAGATCCCGTGCACTGCCGACGCGTTCCGCTGCGCGGAAGTGGTGTTGTGAGGTGACCCTGACCGGCGATGATGGCCAGATGCCTTTCATCTCTGTCGAAGGCACCGACGTCGTGGTCGAATCCAAGCCCGACGAGCCGGTGCTCACTGCGTTCAACCGGTCCGGCTACAGCTACATCGTGGGCTGCAAGCGGGGCGGCTGCGGCATCTGTCTGCTCGACATCGTCGAGGGGTCGGTGCACTACGACAAGGTGGTGGCCGAACAGGTCCTGCCGGAGAACCGGCGTGAGGAGCAGGCCCTGTCCTGCCGAGCGGTCCCGGACGGGGACGTCACGCTGCGGATGGTCGAAGGGTCGAAGTTCCACTGCGTGAGCCCGTTCTTCGCCAAGCTCGCCAAGCAGACCGCCGAACGCAAGGCCGCCGCCGGCGCGTCCAGCTGACGTCCCCGGCCACGGGTAGCCCCTGGCCTCGGTTGTCCTCGTCGCGCTCTGCACCGGGGCCCGCGCCGTTGTCACTGTGCGAAATGGGACGGTGCGTCCGGCCGCGGAGTGAGCCAGAGTGGATGCCAGCCGGGAAGCGGCATCACCTACGACGCAGGAGTCATAGTGACCTCGACCAGCAGCACCGCCACCGCCGACCAGATCCTCGACGTTGTCAAGCAGCAGCACGAGTACCTGCAGCAGATGCTCACCAACGTCCAGGAGGCGGACGCCGCCTACCGCAAGGCGGCCTACTCCAGCCTGAGCCGATTCCTGGCCCAGCACGAGGCCGCCGAGGCCGCGTACATCGAGAGCGCCGCCCCCAGCGCGGACCACGAAGAACGGTGGGTGCAGCGGCTCAGCGAACTCGACCCCACGTCCGGCGATTTCCTCGAGAAGTTCCAGGAGTTCAGCACGGACCTGGTCAAGCACACCCAGGTCGAGGTGGCGCACACCATGCCCAAGGCGCTGGGGCAGATGGCAACGGCCAACCTGCAGGTCGTGCTGGCCGCCTTCGAGCGGGTCAGCGAGCACCCGGACATCCCCTCGAACGACTCCTGAGTTCACGCGCCCGTGGCCCGGACCTGGGGATCCTGGGCCCGGCAACACGCTAGCCTCGGCGAGCCCCCGCTCAGGATGGTCGCCGATGCACTGCCCGCACTACGCCGCCGAACGCTGCACCTCGTGCACGCTGATGGGTGTGCCGTACCCGGCTCAGGTGGCGCGCAAGGACGCCGATGCCCGGGCCCGTCTCGCGCTACCGCACGACGTCTGGGATGAGCCCTGGCCCAGCCCCGAGTCGGGCTTTCGGAACAAGGCCAAGTTCGTCGTGGGGGGACGCCGCGGGGCGCTGACCCTCGGCATCCTGGACGCCGAACGGCGTGGAGTGGACATCAGGGACTGTGGCCTGCTCGAGCCTGCGCTGGCGGCGGTCATGGACCCGCTCCTGGCCGCGATGAACGAGCTCGGTCTCGTCCCCTACGACGTTCCCACCCGTCGCGGCGAGGCGAAGTACGTCATCGCCACCGCCTCCCCCGCCGGGCGGGCGATGGTGCGCTTCGTACTGCGCAGCGACCAACACCTGCCCGCCTTGCGGGCCGCTCGCGATGACCTGCTGGACGGAATCCCCGGCTTGGACGTCCTCACCGTCAACGTGCACCCCGAACACAAGGCGGTCGTCGAGGGGGACACCGAGATCGTCCTGAGCGAGCGCACCAGCCTGGCGATCGGCGTCAATGACGTCACCTTGCACCTGGCGCCCCGGTCTTTCTTCCAGACCAACACCCACGTCGCCGCCGCCCTGTACCGCCAGGCGCAGGAGTGGGCGGGCGAGCATCCCGGCCGTTCGCGATGGACCTCGGGATGGGATCTGTACTGCGGCATCGGCGGTTTCGCCCTGCATCTGGCAGCCCAGGTGCCGCGGATGACCGGCATCGAGCTGAGCGCCGACGCGGTGGCCGGGGCGCGGCGCAGCGCTGGCGAGATCGCCGGCCGGGAGCCGGCCCGGCCCGTCCCGCGGTTCGTCGCCGACGATGCCACCGAGTACGCCCTGCGCCGCCCAGCACCGGACCTGGTGGTGGTGAACCCGCCCCGGCGGGGCCTGGACGAGGACCTGTGTCGCTGGCTCAACGACTCGGGTGTGGGCGAGGTGATCTACTCCAGCTGCAATGTCGCCACCCTGGCCAGGGACCTGGCCAGGATGCCCTGGCTCTCGGTGACCCGGGCCCGGCTCTTCGACATGTTCCCCCAGTCCGGGCACTACGAGGTGATGGTTCACCTGCGGCGTGAGGTCCGCCCGAGCCCCGGCCGGCGCCGGCGCCGCAGGCACTGACGCTGGCCCGTCCGGTGCGTGTGGTACCTGCTCCCTCTCAGTCGCTGAGCAGGGCGGCCAGGGTGGCACCCAGCTCGTAGGCCTGCTCCTCCTGCTCGCCGCCCACCGTCCCGAGCACCTCGAGCGCCGGAGCCACCTGGCGCCAGTTCAAGGCCTGCACGATGGACAGGACGCTGCGCACCGCGCCCGCAGTGTCGTACCGCCCATGCACGTACAGGCCGAAGGGCTTACCGCGCCCGGCAGACGCAGACGCCGACCCGTCCGCAGCCAGGGCCCCGCCGATCTGCAGGAAGGTACTGTCGAAGAAGTGCTTGAGGGCTCCCGACATGTACCCGAAGTTCGCCGGGGTCCCGAGCAGATATCCATCCGCGGCCAGCACGTCGTCTGCCGTGGCCTCCAGCGCGGGCCGGGCCACCACCTCGACACCGTCGATGGCATCGTCGCCGGCCCCGGCCAGGACCTGCTCCGTCAGCCGGGCAACCGAACGGGTCGGCGAATGGTGAACAACGAGCAGACGTGCCATCTCACGATCCTGCCACCCCGGTGCGGGATGAGCCGCTCGGCGGTCACTGGGCGGCCGTAGCATGAGCCGATGATGACCTCGACGGGGCGCGGCTACCGTCCGATGACCTTGGCGGATCTCGCCATTCTGGTCCGAGGTGCCAGCGATGCCCTGCGATGGCGGTACGTCGCGGAGTTGCTCGAAGAGTTCTCCTGGGGAGCCTCGCGGCGAACGACTATCCCTCGTGCAGGACAAGCCGGAAGGTACCGGCGACGTGCGGTGGGACGCGTTCCTGACCTCTCTGGCCGAACACCTGACCGCGCACGAAGGTCAGGGTGCGCCCGACTGGGTCGACTTCCAACCGCTGCAACGGTTCTGGTTCCCGTTCAACACACCCGGGGCCCGGGCGGACGCCATCGTCCATGGACCGGTGGCCTTTCGACGCAGAGGGATCTTCATCTCCCCACAGGAACTGGAGGTCGTGTGAGTGGACGACGAGGCACCTGACGGCGAGCCGCAGCCTCAGGCGCCTGCTGTCACAGCCTGATTCGGGCGTCGCATGGCGAGCGTGGCGAGCCCGATAGCCCCGATGAGGAAGATCACTCCGAAGAGCACGTGCAGGGTCTCCACCCGGGCCTCCCCCAGCCCGATCTGGACGATGGTCAGGGCGAACATCCCGACCGAGTGCCCCACCAAGCCCTTGTTGCCACCGCGGCGAGATCGGACCACGGCTGCGATGGCTGCGACGAGGCAGACCACCGACAGGGACATCCCGATGATCGAGTGCACGTCGAGAGTGCCGAGGTTGCCCGTCACGAGCATCGATCCCAGGACGCCCTGGACGAGCGCGAGCGCCGCAGCGGCGATCGCGCAGATCCGCAGGACGAGCAGCCAGGAGTCGGACGTGGACGGTGCGGGAGAAGACGCCATGTTCGGCACAATACGTGCCGCTGGCTCCCAGCCGGGCAGCCCCTTCGGCGCCGCGAAGGTGACATGGATCGCGTCCACACCGTGAAACTGGCCTCTCGAGCAGCGGAAAGCTGCCACTAGGGTGTGTCTGGTAATACAAGCCCGTCGCGAGCAGGTTCTGGCCGGACGCCCGTCAGGGTCCTGCGCAGCAAGGCGGGGCTTGCCAGACATGCCCCAGGCTGTCGATTTCCCAGGACAACGCGGTCCTCCGCTCACGACATCGGAGAAACTCGTGACCGACACCGCACTCCCGTTCACGTCCTTGGACGACACCGAGGATCACCAGCTTCGACAGGATATCCGGCTTCTCGGTGACCTTTTAGGCAAGACGCTGGCAACGCAAGAATCGCCTGATTTGGTCGAACAGGTCGAAGAGATCCGTGCTTTGGCCCGAGCCGCCCTGGCTGGCGACTCCGTGGCCCAACAAGGGCTCGCCAAGCGGCTCAACACCGCCGACCTGACCACCGCGACCAACCTGGTGCGGGCCTACCGCACCTTCTTCCACCTGGCCAATATCGCCGAACAGGTCGCCCGGATCCGCACCATCAACGAGCGGGAGGAGGGCGCGGGGTGGCTGGCCAAGGCCGTCACCGCGGTCGCCGACGAACTCGGCGCCCCGGCCCTGACCACGGCCTTGCAGAAACTCCAGGTGCGCCCGGTCTTCACCGCGCACCCCACCGAGGCATCACGGCGCACCACGCTGACCCAGCTGCGCCAGATCGGCGACACCCTGCTGGCCGAGGCGCCGCACACCCGCCCCAACGAGCAGCGGGCCCGCGAGCGCCGGCTCGCCGAGGTCATCGAGGGGCTGTGGCAGACCGACGAACTGCGGGTCGATCAGCCGACGGTGGACGACGAGGCCCGCAACATCCTGTTCTACGCCGGCGCGCTGATGTCCAGCACCGTCCCCGAACTGCTGGACGAGCTCAGCGACGAGTTGAAGGATCACGGAGCCTTCCTGCCACTGACCGCCCGCCCGCTCTCCCTGGGCAACTGGATCGGCGGCGACCGGGACGGAAACCCCAATGTCACCCCCGAGATCACCCTGGAGGTGCTGGCCCGTCAACACCTCATCGGGATCGACACCACCCTGGCCGCGGTCGATGCGCTGATCGCGGAGATCCCCACCTCGTCCCGGCTGCGCCGGGTCAGCCCCGAGCTGATGGCCGGGCTGGAGCGGGATCTGGAAGTGTTGCCCGAGTTGGAGGCGCACGCCCGGCGGGTGCACGTCGAGGAGCCCTACCGGCTCAAGTTGCACTGCATCCGTCAGCGGCTGCTCAACACCCGCCAGCGCATCGTGGACGAGGGTGCCCACCACCCCGGCCACGACTACCTCGGCTCGCACGATCTGGTGGCCGATCTGATGGCGGTGCGCGAGTCGCTGATCGCCAACCAGGCGGGGCTGATCGCCAACGGCCGGTTGACCACGTTGATCCGGACCCTGTCGGTCTTCGGGCTGCAGGTGGCCACGATGGACGTGCGCGAGCACGCGGACAAGCACCATCACGCCCTGGGGCAGCTGGTGGACCGGACCGGTGAACTGGCCACGCCCTATGCCGAACTGAGCCGGCCGGAACGCCTCGCCTACCTGACCGCCGAACTCGCCGGCCGGCGACCCCTCGCGCCCTCCCCGCCTCCGCTGGACGAGGCGGGCCTGCGCACCTACGAGACCTTCAAGGCGATCCGCACCGCCCACGAGCGGTTCGGGCCGGAGGTGATCGAGAGCTACATCGTGTCGATGACCCAGGGTGCCGATGACCTGCTCGCCGCGGTGATCCTGGCCCGGCACTCCCGGCTGGTCGACGTCACCGAGGGGTATGCGACGGTCGGTTTCGTCCCGTTGCTGGAGACCGTGGCCGAACTGCGTTCCGCCGGAGAGATTCTCGACGACCTGTTGCGTGACCCGTCCTATCGGCAGATCGTGCGGCTGCGCGACGACGTGCAGGAGGTCATGCTCGGCTACTCCGACTCCAACAAGGACGCGGGGATCGCCACCAGCCAATGGGAGATCCACCGCGCGCAGCGGGTGCTGCGTGATGTGGCGGCCCGGCACGGGATCAAGCTGCGGCTCTTCCACGGCCGCGGTGGAACCGTCGGGCGAGGCGGCGGCCCGACCCACGAGGCGATCCTGGCCCAGCCCTACGGCACCCTGCGCGGGGAGATCAAGGTCACCGAACAGGGCGAGGTCATCTCGGACAAGTACACCCTGCCGGTGCTGGCCCGGGAGAACCTCGAACTCACACTGGCGGCGGTGCTGGAGGCCAGCACCCTGCACCTGAGCTCACGGCAGTCCGCCGAGCAGCTCGAGAGCTGGGACGCGGCCATGCAGACCCTGTCCGACGCGGCCTTCGCGGCCTACCGCGGCTTGGTGGACAACCCAGATCTGCCCCGGTACTTCTGGCAGTCCACGCCGGTGGACCAGCTCGGTGCCCTCAAGCTGGGGTCGCGGCCCTCCAAACGTCCCGACTCCGGTGCCGGGTTGTCCGGGCTCCGGGCGATTCCGTGGGTCTTCGGCTGGACCCAGTCGCGCCAGGTGGTGCCCGGCTGGTACGGGGTGGGCAGCGGGATCGAGGCGGCGGTGGCCGCAGGTCACGGTGAAGAGCTGAGCCGGATGTACAAGCAGTGGCACTTCTTCCGCACGTTCATCTCCAACGTGGAGATGATGCTCACCAAGACCCGGTTGGACGTGGCCCGGCACTACGTGTCCTCGCTCGTGGATCCCGAACTCCACCCGATCTTCGAGACCATCTGCCAGGAATACGAACGCACGGTGGCGGCACTGCTCTCGGTCACCGGGGAGTCCGAGTTGCTCGAGAGCCAGCCGGTGCTGCAGCGCACGCTGCGGGTGCGGGACGCCTATCTCGACCCGGTCAGTTACCTGCAGGTGGCCATGCTCGCGCGGCTGCGAGCCGGAGACACCGACCCGCAGTTGCAGCGGGCCCTGCTGTTGGCGGTCAACGGGGTGGCTGCCGGCCTGCGCAACACGGGGTGAAAGCCGGCCCGGGTCGGCGCCGCGGTTGCCTGGCACCACCGCGATGTCGGGTCAGGACAGCCCGACGATGTTCCCGTCCGCGTCGATGTCGATGTTCTCCGCATTCGGTGTGGTGCCCAGCCCGGGCATGGTGCGCATGTCTCCACAGATCGCGTAGACGTAGCCGGCTCCCGCAGCCAGGCGCACCTCGCGCACCGGGAGCCGCCACCCGGTGGGGGCCCCACGCAGCGTGGGGTCGTGAGAGATCGACAAGTGGGTCTTGGCGATCACCACGGGCATGTCGCCGTAGCCCAGAGCCTCGTACAGCTCCAGGTCCTTGCGAGCGATGGACGACAGATCGATGCCGTCGGCGCCGTAGACGTTGCGGGCAACCTTGTCGATCTTGTCGACCAACGGGTCGCTGAGCTCATAGGTGTGCTTGATGGTGGACGCGTCGTCGCAGGCATCGACTACCGCATGGGCGAGTTCCGCAGCGCCGGCTCCCCCGTCGGTGACGTAGTGACCCACCTCCACCCGTGTCCCGGTCTCGGCGGCGACGGACCGGATGGCCTCGTGCTCGCTGGGATGATCGGTGGGGAAGGCGTTGATCGCCACCACCGGGGTTACCCCGAAAGAACGGACGATATCGATGTGCTTGCGCAGGTTGTCTGCGCCGGCCATCACGTCGTCGGGGTCCTCACCGAGCATCTCCGCCGGCAGCGGCCGTCCGGGCACCACCCGGAATCGTCCCGAGTGCAGTTTCAGGGCCCGTACTGTCACCACGATCACCGCGACGTGCGGGGTCAGGCCGGATGCCCGGCACTTGACGTTGAAGAACCGCTCAGCTCCCATGTCGGCACCGAAGCCGGCCTCGGTGACGAGCACGTCCGCCATCTTCACGCCGAGTTGGCAGGC
>JBKECN010000038.1:0-81353 GCA_047974565.1 Actinomycetales bacterium | reverse complement strand
TCGTGCCGATCACCGAGCAGGCGGGTGAGAGTCTGGAGCATCGGGTGCCGCGCACCGCGCTGGTGGAGGAGCACGCCGAACTCGGCGAACAGATGCTGCCCTTCGTGCTGGGCGTGGCCGTGGTGGCAATCATTCTGGCGATCCTCACGCGTCGGGAAACTCCTGAGCAGCCCCGCACGGGGGGCGTGATGATCGCCCTCATGGTCCTCAGTGTCGTCGTGGGAATCGGGGCCATGGTGACCGTCGTCCGGGCCGGCCACTCCGGAGCGACATCGGTGTGGAGCGAAGTAGGTGCGGCCACCCCCACGGAGTCCGGGGACGGCGACGACGATTGACCGCGTCCTGTCCCTCTGTCACGCGTGCGGAGCCGGTCTCAGTGCAGCTCGCAACGGCATGTCACGCCGGTCCTCTGTCACGCGTGCGGAGCCTTGGGTCACTCGTGCGCACCCCTCGGCCACGCGTGTGCAGCCGGCGCGTCGACGATTCCAGCCCCGCACTCGCGATGTAGCCGGCACAGCCCTCTCTGGGGTGCACACCCGCCATGAATGCTGATAATGATCTGACGTATGCTGGCCTTGGGAAGTTTGCTCCGACGGTGGCGCTCACCCGGTGCCTTCGCCGGCGGCCTTGCTCAAGGCGCCTCATCGTGGTGCCTGCCCAGCTACCTGGCTCCTGGATCCCGGGCAACTCACCGGGTCGAGGGGGAAGTTCCGCCATCGCTAGGTAGCGCCCCTGCACCAGCCCCCGCACCAGCACCGTCCGATCGTCGCCTTCCGCGCGATCGCAGCCACGACACATTGGAGTGCACCCATGGCCACCTACGACGTCGCCGACCGATCCGCCATCGTCACCGGAGCAGGTTCCGGGATCGGGCGTTCGGTGGCCACCCTGCTCGCCGCGAACGGGGCCGCGGTCCTGGTCCAGGACCTCGACGCCTCCGCCGCCGAACAGGTGACTGCCGAGATCACCGCCGCCGGTGGCACCGCGGCACCCTTCGTCGGTGACGCGAGCGATCCCGAGGTGAACGTGGCAGCGGTCGCCGAGGCGGGCAAGCTCGCGCCGCTGCGGATCGCGGTCAACAACGCCGGCATCGGAGGCGCCGCCGCGCCCATCGGCGACTACCCGGTGGACAGCTGGAACAAGGTCATCGACGTGAACCTCAACGGCGTGTTCTACGGCCTGCGCGCCCAACTGCCGGCGGTCGCCGCCAACGGGGGCGGGGCCGTAGTCAACATGGCCTCGGTCCTGGGTTGGGTCGGGTTCGCCCAGTCGTCCGCCTATGTCGCGGCCAAGCACGCGCTACTCGGGCTGACCAAGAACGCGGCCCTGGAGTACAGCGGCGAAGGCGTGCGAGTCAACGCTGTCGGCCCCGGCTTCATCCTCACCCCGCTGCTCGAGGCCAACCTCGACCAGCCGACCCAGGAGTTCCTGGCCGGCAAGCACGCCCTGGGCCGGCTCGGGTCGCCCGAGGAGGTGGCCAACCTGGTCGCCTTCCTGGTCTCCGATGCCGCCTCGTTCATCACCGGCAGCTACCACCTGGTCGACGGGGGATACGCGGCCCAGTAACGGCCGGCCATCTCGCAGTTCTGCCTCCCGCCGCTCCAGTCGACAGCCCCGCTCCCACGCCGCTGCCGCGGCAGACCCCGAGGTTCCTTGGAACGCCTCGGCGTCCTGCCGCGTTCTTCGGGCACCAGCCGACCTGGCCGTTCTCGACGCCCGCCGGTGAGTTCTTCTCACCGGGCCACCCGGCCTGCTGCTGACCGGGCCATGGGGCCGGACATCGGACGAAGGGAACCTGTGAGCCCAGCAACCGCGGTCGACCTGCTGCTCGTGATCCTCCTGCTCGGCTACGCCGTCGTCGGCTATCGCCAAGGTCTGGTCACCTCGCTGTTGTCCGCTGCGGGTTTCGTCGGGGCCGGGCTGGCGGCGATCTGGCTCCTGCCGATGGTGCTCTCGCGCGCCCCCGCCCAACCCGCCCCCGGCTGGGCAATCGCGCTGGTCAGCGTGGTCGCGGTCTTCGCCGTCGCCTTGCTCGGCCAAGTGCTCGGCGGCCTGCTCGGACGGAGCCTGCGGGCGCGGGCGGGCGGGGGCGTCCGCGTCGTGGATTCCGTGCTCGGGATCGCGGCGGTGGTCACTGTGGTCGCGCTCGGGGTCTGGCTGATCGCCGGGGTGATCCGCCCCGTGGCGCCGATGAATGTCGCGGCGGCGATCGGGCAATCCCGGGTGATCGGTGCCTTGGACGCGGTGGTTCCCGCCGGCACGGCCCAGGTCACCGGCCGCCTCACCCGCCTGCTCGACGACAGCGGCTTCCCCCGGGTCTTCGAGGGCACCACCCCCGAGCCCATCGTGCCGGTGCTGCCGCCGGATCCCCAGGTGAACCTCACCCCGGGTCTGGTCGCCGCGCGGGACTCCATCGTCAAGGTCACCGGCACCGCGCAGGAATGCCGGCAGGGCCAGGAGGGCAGCGGCTGGGTGACCCGGCCCGGCCAGGTCGTCACCAACGCGCACGTGGTGGCCGGCGTCGAGCAGGTCCAGTTGCAGGTGGGCGGCACCGGCCCCGTGCACCAGGGCAGGGTCATCTACTTCGATCCCACCCTCGACCTGGCGGTGATCTCCGCCCCCGACCTCGGCGCCCCGGCATTGTCAACCGGCGAGCCGCTGGACTCCGGCGACCCAGCGGTGGTCGCCGGCTTCCCGCTCGACGGTCCGTACCACGAGGCGTCGGCCCGGGTCCGTGGCGAGATCACCGCGATGGGTTCCGACATCTACGACCGGCCGGGCAGCCGGCGGGAGATCTACTCGCTTTACGGCACGGTCGAGCCGGGCAACTCGGGAGGACCGCTGCTGGACGTGGACGGCGGGGTCGTCGGCGTGATCTTCGCGCGCTCGCTCGACGACCCCAGCACCGCCTACGCCCTCACGCTGGACGCGGTCACGCCCGGGCTGGTCGACGCCGCCGACAACACGGTTCCGGTGTCCACCGGTTCCTGCTCGCGCTGACCTGCCTTGACACCCAGGAGCACCGGTGGGACTGCACAGCCGGCTCTGTGTCCTGACTCGTGTTAGCCGGATTTCCCCGGGTCATGTCGGGTACCCGCTCGGTGTGCAGCGTCCCACGCGTCCTGGCCGAGGGCACATCCCTGCGCGTATCACCCGCGCCCCGCTCGCGTGCGGGATGACCTTCGGTGGGAACCTCTCCTGCCACCGCCGGACTCACGGCGCCGGATAATGACGGACGATGACCAGCCCCGACCTCGCCGCACCAGACACCCGGACACCCGGGCGATGGGTGCTGCACGTTGACCTGGACCAGTTCCTCGTCGCGGTCGAACTGCTGCGCAGGCCCGAGCTGGTCGGCAAGGCGGTGGTCGTCGGCGGTCGCGGTGACCCCACCGAGCGGGCCGTCGTGTCCACCGCGTCCTACGAGGCCCGGGCGTACGGAGTCCGATCCGGAGTGCCACTCAAGGTGGCGGTCCGGCGCTGCCCGGACGCCGTCTTCCTCCCTGTCGACCGCCCGGTGTACGAGGCCGCCTCCGCCCGAGTGATGGCCACCCTCAAGGCCATCCCCGACGCCGTGGTGGAGGTCCTGGGCTGGGACGAGGCCTTCGTCGGGATTACCTCCGATGACCCGCTGTCCCAGGCCCGGTCCATCCAGGCCGCGGTGCTCACCGCCACCGGCCTGCACTGCTCGATCGGCCTAGGCGACACCCTCGTCAAGGCCAAGATCGCCACCGACTTCGGCAAACCCCAAGGGGTGTACCAACTCACCGACGAGAACTGGTTCGCGGTGATGGGTGAGCGGGAGGTGGCCGCGCTGTGGGGCGTCGGACCGCGCCTGCGCGATCGCCTGAAGGCGATCGGCGTGCGCACCGTGGCCGAACTTGCCGCGACGCCGACGGCGCAACTCGTCGCGGCCTTCGGCCCGTCGGCGGGTGGCCGGTTGCACGAGTTGGGACGAGGTGGCGGCCGGCGATGGCCGGACGACACCCCGTGGATAGCCCGGGCCCACGGCCACGAGACCACCTACCAGCAGGACCTCACCACGTCCGACGACGTGCGCCAGGCCCTGGATGTACTGGCCCGCCAGGTGGTCGGTGATCTGCACGCTGAGAGCCGAGCCGCCACCCGGGTGCATCTCAAAGCCCGATTCCGGCCCTTCTTCACCACCACGAAGGTGCGCAAGCTCCAGGCCCCGACCTTCGATCCGGCAGTCATCGCGCAGACCGCCTACGACCTCTTCCTCCGGCTGGACGACCAGCGCCCGGTACGCCTGCTGGGGATCCGCGCCGAGATGGAACCGCCGCCGGGCGGCTACCCCTCGACCCGGCACTGAGATCTAGCCCGGCACTGAGATCTATCAGCCGCCTCCGCAGGTCCTGAACTGCCCGGGAGCCTGGACACCGGGCCGACGCCTGCCGACTACAGCACTGAGCGGATGGCGGCGATGGCGCCGTCCAGGTACCGGTCCACGACCGCACGGTCGTCCTGGCTCAACGCCCCGTCGAGCTGGGCAAGACCCCGGAACATCGGGGCCAGGTTCGCCAGCACCTCCGCGCGCCCGCTGTCGGTGATCTGCACCACCGTGCGACGCCCGTCCTGCGGGTGGGGTCGTCGTTCGACGTGACCGTTGGCGGCCAGCCGGTCGACGATGCCCGAGGACGCCGCCGTGGTCACTCCCAGCAGCCTGGCCAGGTCGGCCGGCCCCATCGCCCGGTTGGACAGGTGCCGCAGCGAATGCAACTCCGAGGTGCTCAGGTCGGCGCGCCGGGCCACCGCCGCCGGAGCTGCGGAGGCCACGTCGATGAGTTCCTGCAACAGCGTCAGAGTCCGGGTGGACTCCCAGCCCGGCACGACGCGACGAACCGCTGCCGCGCCCGGCTCCTCGCCTTGCTCCGATTTGACGTCGTGCTCAGTACCAGTAATGTAGTTCACCTACTTAGTTACTTCCTGACTAACCTAACGAATGATTCTACCGGAGGATGCACCATGGCGACGGTTGCCGACCAGACGGCCGACCCGACTCCCACCACCAGGCCGCCACGACGGCTCCGTGTGGTCGTCGGGGCGATCGTGATGCTGCTCGTGTGGCTCGGGGTGGCCGCTATCGGCGGACAGGACATCGGCCAGCTTTCGCAGCTGCAGAAGAACGACAGCGCGTCCTTCCTGCCCGCGGACGCCGAATCCACCCAGGTCGCCGACGTGGTCGCGCAGTTCCGCGACGACACCACGCTTCCGCTGATCGTCGTCGCCGAGGCCGACACCGTCGGTCCCGAGCAGTTCGCCGCGGCCCAGACCTTCGCCGCCACGCTGCCGCAGCGCACCATCGACCTGGACGGCGAACACCCGATCTCGGACTATCTCGCCGACGACCAGGTGGTGGCCATCCCCAGTCAGGACGGCCAGGCCATTCTCGTCGTGCTGTCCCTGGACAGCGACAAGGTCTCCACGCCGGTGGAGGACACCAGGCCGCTGGCCCCGATCGCCGACGCCGTTCGTCAGGCGATCGACGACGAACTCACTCCGGCCGGTTTCACCGCCTACGTGACCGGCCCGGCCGGCTTCGTCGACGACCTCACCGCCGCCTTCGCGGGTATCGACGGCATCCTGCTGGCGGTCGCGTTGGTCGTGGTGCTGGTGATCCTCCTCGTGGTGTATCGCAGCCCGATCCTGCCCATCGCGGTGCTGCTCACCGCGGTCTTCGGCCTCGCGGCCGCAGGTCTGGTGATCTACCGGGTGGCCGACGCCGGCCTGATCACGGTCAGCGGACAGAGCCAGGGGATCCTGTCCATCCTCGTCGTCGGCGCCGCCACCGACTACGCCCTGCTGCTGGTCTCCCGGTACAAGGAGGAACTGCACCAGCGCGACTCCACGCTGGTCGCCCTGGGCAAGGCCTGGCGGGCCAGCGTCGAACCGATCATGGCCAGCGCCCTGACCGTCATCCTCGGCCTGCTCGCGCTGATGCTCGCCGACCTCAAGGGCACCGCCGGGCTCGGGCCGGTAGGCGCGTTGGGGATTCTCGGTGCGCTTCTCGCCGCCCTCACCTTCCTGCCCGCGGTGCTGGTGCTCGGCCGCCGCTGGATCTTCTGGCCGGCCGTTCCCCGGCTCGACCACGCCACCCGAGCGGACCAGCTCGCCGCCCGTCGCGGCTGGGGCCGAGTGGCGGCGCTGGTCGGCAGGCGCCCGCTCGCGGTGGGCCTGACCACCCTCATCGCCCTGCTGATCGCCGGGGCCTTCCTGCCCACCTTCAAGGCGGACGGGGTCTCCCAGTCGGAGTTCTTTCTCACGGAGGTCGACTCGGTCACCGGTCAGGACGTTCTCGCCGAGCACTTCGACGCCGGCTCGGGCAGCCCCCTGCAGGTGATCGCGCCGCAGGACCAGGCCATCGACGTGCTCACGGTGTTGCAGCAGGAACCGGGCATCACCGACCCCTTCATCGGCCTCACCCCCGCAGCGCCGTCCGAGCCGGTGGATGGACGGGTCCTGGTCCAGGCGACCTTCACCGACCCGGCCGACTCCCAGGCCGCCGTCGACACGGTGAGCAGGCTCCGCACGGATCTGCACGAGGTGGACCCGGGCGTCCTGGTCGGGGGCGAGACCGCCCAGGCACTCGATACCAAGATCGCCGCCGACCGCGACCTGCGCGTGGTGGTCCCGACGATCATTGCCGTCGTCTTCCTCGTGCTGTGCGTGCTGCTGCGATCGCTCGTCGCGCCCACGCTGCTGATCCTGGTCAACCTGCTGTCCTTCGCCGCGACCATGGGCGTCTCGGCCCTGGTCTTCAACCACGTCCTGGACTTCCCCGGGGCCGACCCCACGACCGTGCTCTACGGCTTCGTCTTCCTCGTCGCCCTCGGCGTGGATTACTCCATCTTCCTGATGACCCGCACCAGGGAAGAGGCCAAGCGTCGTGGCACCCGGCAGGGGGTGCTGGTGGCCCTGACCGTCACCGGTGGCGTGATCACCAGCGCCGGGGTGGTGCTGGCGGCGACTTTCGGGGCGCTGGCCGTGATCCCGCTGCTCTTCCTCGCCCAGGTCGCCTTCATCGTCGCCTTCGGGGTGCTCGTCGACACCCTCGTGGTGCGTTCGCTGCTGGTTCCCTCCGCGGTGATCGGCCTGGGCCGGTTCACCTGGTGGCCGGACCGCCGGCTCAGCCGGTCCCGCGGACCCTCAGCCTCCGGCGCCTGACCCCGGCAGGCCGGATCCACGCTCGGGGTGGCGCCGAGGTCGGTAGCGTTCAGGTATGCGCAACGCGTGGTTCGCTCCCGCGATCGGTGCCGGGCTGGCCGCCATCGGGGTGTACCAACTCGCCGGCGCGCACACCGCGTGGGAATACGCCTGGGGCGCGGTGATCCTGCTGGCGGGGGCCGGCTATGCGCTCGCCGGCGCCCGGCGACGGCTCGATTATGTCGACCAGCGCTCAGCAGCGGCGGCCGGGAGCCGGGGTGAGGTGGTGGCGTACGTGCGGCCCGGTTGCCCCTTCTGCAACCGACTGATCCGCGCCACCCGGGCCCAGCGCGACCGGATCGTGTGGGTCGACATCTGGCAGGACGATGAGGCGGCCGCCTTCGTGCGATCGGTCAATGACGGCAACGAGGTCGTGCCGACCGTGGTCATCGACGGAACCCCGCGCACCAACCCGGACCCGCGCTTGGTGCTTGGCGCGTTGCGCTGACCTCGACGTCACACCGACATGCATACCGGCGCTCAGGGACCACCTGCTCGTGCTCGGCCAGGCGCTGCTCAGCGGTGGTATGCATGTCCGTCTGCAGGCCGCCTGCTTGTCATCCCACGCACTCGAGGCCCGATCGGGCACCCCGGTGAGCGAAGGCCGGGTGTCGCGGTCGGTTTGCTCGATTTCTGGATGCTCGGCTACCTGACAACCGCACCCGGCTCAGGCAGTCCGAGCAGATCGAGCACGGCCGCTCGGCACACCTGCCAGTCCGGGCTCGCCACGTCGATGACACCGAAGTGATCCGACCCGGGCAATTCGATGAGTTCGCACGCGTCCCCACCCGCTCGAGCCTGGCGGTGGTAGCGCCGGGAGATCTCGACGGGAACCTCCACGTCGGCGTCTCCATGCACGAGAACCGATGGCACACCGGTAGGGACCAAGCGGATCGGCGAGGCAAGCGCGTACTCGGCCGGCATCCGCGAGGGCTTGCCGCCCAGGAATGCGTGCACCGCCCCACGCCCGACGAGTTCGGCACTGGCCCATTCCAGGTCCAGCACCCCGGCCTGGGAGACGAACCCGGTCAACCGCACCCTGCCCTGCGTCCGCGCAGCCAGCCAGCCGACCAAGTGGCCACCTGCCGAATGTCCCAGCCCGACAACCCGGTTCAGATCGAGCGCCGCACCTACCGTGGCCGGCAGGCTCCGCAGGGAGTCCACGGCGGCGGCGACATCCTGGCAGGTCGCGGGCCAGCCACCGCCGGCCCCGGGACTGCCCGTCGGGCCCACCCGGCGGTACTCGACGTTGAGAGCCGCGATGCCGTGCTGGGCCAGATCCTCAGCCAGTGGAGCCCCGAGTCCGAGGTCGTAGCTGGTGCGCCAGAAGCCCCCGTGGACGACCACGCACACCGCAGGCGCGGCACCGTCGTCATCGGGCAGGTACAGGTCGCAGAACTGACTGGGATCGGGCCCGTACCGAACCCGGTGGACCTGACCCGCGGACCCCGTCACCACCCGGCTCCACCGGGATCCCCGGGCCGGGTCACGATGGTCGATCCACTTCGGCCAGGGCGCCGCGTACGGCTGCCATGCCGGCGTCCAACTCGGCGAAACTCGTGCTCAGCGGGGACAGCCCGATGCGAATGCCATCGGGCGGTCGAAAGTCCGGGATGACGTCCCGCTCCCAGACCATCGCGGTGACCTGCTCGAAAGCCGGGTGGTCGACGGTGATGTGCGATCCCCGCACGCCCGGATCGCGTGGGCTGGCCAGCACAGCCCCCATCGGCGCGAGCCACCCGTCGAACAGCGCCACCGCGCGTGCGGTGAGCAACTCGGACTTGGCGCGCACCGCCGGCATCCCCGCCTCGGCGATGACTTCGAGCATGTGCCAGACGGGTTGCATCGCCAGGATCGGGGGCGTGCCGGTGAGGAACCGTCGCATCCCGTCCGCGGGACGGTACGGCTCGGTCATGTCGAAGGGCGCCGCCGCCCCCATCCACCCCGGCATCGGCTGGCGCAGCTCGGCCTGCAGGTCGCGCCGCACGTAGGCGAAGGCCGGCGATCCCGGGCCGCCGTTGAGGTACTTGTAGGTGCACCCCACCGCCAGGTCCACGTTCCAGTCGTCCAGCGCCAGCGGCACCGAACCCACCGAATGGCTCAGATCCCACAGCACCAGACCACCAGCCCGATGGACCAAGGCGGTGATCGCCGGTGCGTCGGCGATGAACCCGGACCGGTACGCGACCTGGCTCAGCAGCACCAGGGCGGTGCGCTCGCCGACCATCTCGCTGACCTGCTCGGGGGTGACGCCACCGTCGTGCGGGGCGCTGAGCCAGCGCAGCCGGGCGCCGCACTCCTTGGCCACCGCTTCGGCGAGATAGCGGTCGGTGGGGAAGTTGTCCTCGTCGACGACGAGTTCATCGCGCCCGGGCCGGGCGTCCATCCCCGCCCGCAACAGCTTGTACAACAGCACCGAGGTGGAGTCGGCCACCACGGTCTGCCCGGCCGCGGCCCCGAGCACCACCTCACCGAGACGGTCTCCGAGCTGGAAGGGCTCGTCCATCCAAGCCTCGTCCCACCGCCGAATCAATCGTTCCCCCCACGGGCCCTCGATGAATTCCCTTAACCTGGAAGGTGTTTCGGCCAGCGGGCGGCCGAGAGAGTTGCCATCGAGGTACGCGGTCAGACCTCCTGCCGGCTCGGCGAACCGGGCACGCAGGCCCGCCAGCGGGTCGCTCGCGTCGAGTTCGGCGGCCGTCGGCATCCCGGCCGGCAGCTCCGACATGGAGGTCGGGTCCGGATGTATCGCCATCACTGGTCTCCCGTCTCGCGATCGGCGGCTGGGCCGTCGTCCGGCACCCCGATAGAGGTGCGCACCGCGTACAACTCGGGGAAGAAGGTCAGATCCAGAGCGCGCCTGAGGAAGTCCACCCCGGACGAGCCTCCGGTGCCGGTCTTGAAGCCGATCGTGCGTTGCACCACGCGCAGGTGCCGGAACCGCCAGGCCTGGAAGTTGTCCTCCAGGTCGACCAGGTCCTCGCAGGCCTCGTAGAAGCCCCATGGCGTGGCGTCCGACTCGTAGATCTCCCGGAAGATCGGCACCAGCTCGGGGTGGAAAACCCACGCCTGGCTGACATCCCGCTGCAAGATCGGCTCGGGAACGGGGTAACCGTGCCGGGCCATCGCGCCGAGGAAGGCGTCGTAGACCGTCGGCTCGTCGAGCAACCGCGAGAGCAGCGCCTGCGCCTGCGGCTCGGAGTCGAAAACCCTCAGCATCCCTCGGTTCTTGTTGCCGAGGATGAACTCCACGGCCCGGTACTGATACGACTGAAAGCCCGAGGCGCTGCCCAATGCCCCACGGAACTGGGCGTACTCGCGGGGCGTGAGGGTTCCCAGCACCGACCACTGCTCGGTGAGGGTGCGCTGCACCGCCTTCACCCGGGCGAAGCACTTCATCGCCGGGCCCGGCTCGTCCTGGTCCAGATAACCGCGAGCCGCCTCCAACTCGTGCAGCATCAGTTTCAGCCAGAGTTCGCTGGTCTGATGCTGAATGATGAACAGCATCTCGTCGTGATGCTCGGGGTCGCTGCGCGGATGCTGGGCCCCCAGCACCCGGTCCAGATCGAGATACCGCCCGTACGACATCGCCCCCTGGAAGTCCCGGCGCACCGAGTCTTCGATGACGCGTACCCCGGTCGTTGCCTCGTGGCTACCCATACCGCGAAGGGTAGGTCCCCACGTCCGGGACTGCGAGGGCTGGAAGCGTTCGGGGCTCGCCGAGGCCGCGACCTGGAAGGCTCGTCGAGGGTGCGACCCGGAATCGGCCGGTCAGTCCTCGGCGCCGTCCAGGTCCGCGGAGACCACGGTGATCTCCAGGCCCCGCTGGCGGGCGACCCGGTCCAGGAACTTCGTCGTGGTGAGGTACCACTCGCGGTTGCCGCGGGCGGATCGGCTTCGTCCGTGGTCGGCGGCGGCGAGCCACTCGTGGAAGTGCCGCTCCTCCTGTGCGCTCAGCTTGCCCTCGGTGGCGTAGACCCGCAGTAGCACCGGATCCTCGGGCAACGCGGTGGTGCGGGCCTCCCCGCCGATGCCGGAGTAGACGTCCATGGTCGAGTGGCCCACCTTGCACAGGGTGCGTCCGCTCTCCGGGTCGTAGGGGAACCGCAGATAGTGCGGCAGCGAGTAGACATAGATCCCGATCAACCCGAGCTTCTCCACCTCCGCGGTCAACCGGTGCGCTTCGTTGCGTTCGCGCTCGACCAGGTGCACGTCGGTGGCGATGTTCTCCAGCCCGGCCAAGAGCGAGTCCAGGTGTTCGCGGGCCGGTGGGGTCCAGGTCTTGGACTGCTGCCATCGGCGCAACCGGCCCGCGGTGTGCGAGGCCAGATGCGAGTTGAGCGGAAGTCGTCCGTCGAGGATGGCGTCCACCTGTTGGGCGTAGTTCTCGGCATGCCCAGGTGAGGCGATCTCCATCCGGACGGCGATCTCCTCCGCCGTCAGTCCCTCGCCCAGGTAGCGATACACCTCACCGAGGCGGGACTCGTCCTCCAGGAGCGCGGCCACCAACTCGGCTCGGACCTTGTCGACCTTCCCGTTCATGGGGCCCGGCTTGGCGGGTCGCTCTGCCACATCGATCCTCTCGGTCGCGCCGTTCAGGGTAGGTCGCTCCGTTCCAAGGGTAGTCAGCGCAATCCGGCGGCGACCGAGGAACGGCGCAGGTCACCCCATCCGGGGTCAGGGAGGGCAAGAGGCGAACCTGGGGCGAGCAGCACCCGGCCCCGTCTACCCTCGGGGGTGATGACCCAGATGCCCACCCCAGACGTCAGGCTGGCCCAGTTGGCCCGTCGACGGCTGCTCGCCGGCGGGGCCGGCTCGTTCCTGCTCGGCCTGCTGACCGCCTGTTCGTCCTCCTCCGATGCGGACGTGCCTGGTTCGGCGAGCCTGCAGAGCCCGAGCCAGACCCCGACGTCGAGCACCGACTCGGCCCCGTCCACCTCGGCCGCACCCACCACATCGGCCACCACGGCGACCCCGGATCCGCTCCCGGCGGGCCTGGTGAACGTCCTGGCGATCGGCTCCGACACCCGCGACGAGAGCGGGTTCACCGGACGATCGGACGCCATCATCGTCGTCCAGTTGAACCCCGAACGCACCCACATCAACCTGGTGTCCATTCCCCGGGACGTGACCTCCGGCGGCAGCAAGATCAACGCCGCCTACGCCCGCGGCGGGACGAGCCGACTGGCCGAACAGGTCTCGGCCACCCTCGGGGGCATCCCCATCCACCTCACCGTGGAGACGACCTTCGGACGGTTCATCGCCATCATGGAGTTGCTCGGCGGCGTGACCGTGCAGAACCGGATCGCCTCGCACAGTTTCGGCCCGGCCTTCCCCGCCGGCCCGCTGTACATCAACGGCGACGCTGCGCTGTCGTACAACCGCGAACGCAAGGGCCTACCCAACGGAGACCTGGACCGCACCGAACGACACCGCGCCACGCTGACCGGCATCGTGGCCAAGGTGCACGAGGTCTACACCACGATGCCCGAGAAGATGCAGTCGCTGGTGCCCGGCCTCTACGAGAACGTGCGGGTGCGCGATCTCAGCCTGGAGCAGGCGATGGCCCTGCTCGACTTCGCTCCCCGGCTGACCGAGGCGTCGGTGACCTCGGTGATGCTGCCGATTTCGGGCTTCTCCTCGACGGGAGGGTTCTCCGACGTGGTCGACCAGGTCCAGACCGCGGAGCTCGTGGCGGCCCTGAACACCGGCGATCTCACCGGGTACGTGGCCACCTACGGCACCGGGACCGATCTCACCGGATAGGGGCGTACCGACCCGTCGCCGCACTCTACGGTCCCGCGCTGCGCGGAGTCGGCTCAGTCGTCGAGGGTGTCGGTGCCGCGGCTGACGATCTTCGGATCGGCCGGGAAGACCACCGCAGGGTCCTTGTCGGCGTAGTCGAACTGGCTGAGGAAGAAACGCATCGCGTTGATCCGGGCCCGCTTCTTGTCGTTCGAACGGATCGAGGTCCACGGCGCGTAGTCCCGGTCGGTGGCGGCGAACATCGCCTCCTTGGCGGCGCCGTAGGCCTCCCAGCGGTCGAGCGACTCCAGGTCCATCGGGGAGAGTTTCCAGCGGCGGACCGGGTCGATCTGACGGATCGCGAACCGGGTCCGCTGCTCCTCCTGGCTCACCGAGAACCACAACTTGGTCAGCGAGATACCCGAGTCAGAGAGCATCTCCTCGAACAGCGGCGCCTGGTGCATGAACTGGCGGTACTGCTCGTCCGAGCAGAAGCCCATCACCCGCTCCACGCCGGCGCGGTTGTACCAGGACCGGTCGAACAGGACGATCTCCCCGCGGGTGGGCAGGTGCTCGATGTAGCGCTGGAAGTACCACTGCCCGAGTTCGGTGGTGGTCGGCTTGGTCAAGGCGACCACCCGGCAGGCCCGCGGGTTGAGGTGCTCGACGAAGCGCTTGATGGTGCCGCCCTTGCCGGCCGCGTCGCGGCCCTCGAAGACGATGACGACCCGCCCGCCGTTGTCCTGGGTCCAGTACTGGAACTTCAGCAGTTCCACCTGCAGGAGGTACTTCTCGACCTCGTACTCGTCCCGGGTCATCCGCTCGTCGTACGGATAACCCTGACGCCAGGTCTCCACCACCTCGCCACCGGGCGCGACGAGGTCGGGATCGGACCCGTGGTCGTCGCGCACCGAGTAGCCCTCGGCGCGCAGATTCTCGATGAACTCACGAAGGCTCTGCAATTGCGGCACATGCTGAGCCTAGCGACGGCAACGTCCTGCGAACGTCTCAGGGTGCCCTGTGTTGGGATGTCCGGCAGTCGCCCCCCGGGTGGCACGCTCACTGGAATTGTTCGTAGCAGTCGAAGGTCTCCTGCTCCACCACGGCACCGTCTCGGACGGTCAGGAAGCTCGCGACGTGCGCGAGCAACTGGGTGCCTGCCTTGAGCGGGCCGGCGTCGACGCCGATGGTGCCCCGCCAGGTGGCCCGCACTGCCGCCCGGTCCTTGGTGACCACGATCTCGTGCACGTCGAAGGCCTGCTCGCTGAGCAGATCCTTTCCGGATTCGAAGCCGGCCAGGGTCTCGGCCCGGCCCCGCACCGCGCCGGTCGGCGAGATGAGGTTGGGATGCTCGGTGATGGACACCTTCTTGGCCAGCAACTTCTCCAGCTCTGCCACCGGGGCCGCCAGGTTCGACACCGTCGCGTAGTACCGCTCCACGATGGCACGTACGTCGTCCGCGGGCTTCTTCTCGCTCCCCATGGCGCCCAGTGTGTCGCATCCGGCGTCCGCCGCAGTCGGTGGTGCGCTCAGACGGGTGGTCAGCCTGCTCATGCAGGGCGGTGCCGCTGCGGACGGTGCTGCTGCCGGACGGTGCTGCTGCCGGACGTTGCCCATGCGGTGCTGATGCGGACGGTGCTGATGCGGGCGGGTGCTGATGCCGACGGTGTCGCGCTTGCCCGGGCCCGGGTAGCGTGCACTCCGCGGGTGGGTGTTGCGGTTCCCACGAGCCGAGTTCCTCACCCAGCAAGCCGGATCGGCTCCACAGAGTTCCACCAAGGAGGACATCTCATGTGTCAGCCCGTGCAATGTTCGGTCTGCGGGAAGACCACCTGGGCCGGGTGCGGTCAGCACATCGAGGACGTGCGCCGCCAGGTCCCCGACGACCAGTGGTGCCCCGGCCACTGAGTCAGTCCAGGAAACCGACGCTCTCGTCGACGATGTGCATGGCCGCCTCCTCCGCGCTGGCGGCTCCGCCGTCGGTCCCCACGTCCCGCGCCCACAACTCGGACTCCGAGTCCGGGTGGGCTCCTTCGTCAGGCGCCAGCAGGCGTCCGGAGCGGGTGGCCCCCACCTCGGTGTCGCGGGGCTCGCCGTCGGTGTCGCTGGTATCGCCGATCCCGTCTCCGGACTCGTCCGCCCACACCTCCGGCTGTTCCTCGGAGAGCCGCTGGTCGAGCGTCTCGTGGTCGAAGTTGACATACGGCTGCCGCTGCGGTGGCGACCAACTGGTGTCGAGCATGTCGTCCTGCTCGCCGTAGCCGTTGTCGCCGAGGATCCCTTGCAGGTCAGCGTTGTGCGGGTCGACCTCCTCGAGGTCGCTGGCGCCGTGGGCATCGGTTGTCATATTCCAAGACTGCCACCGGCTGGGCCGGTTGACATGCTCGGGCAGGCCTGGGTCATCCCAGAGAATCACGTAGTCACCCATGGTGATCACAGGTGACTAAAAGTGGTCAGGTCGCCGGATCGGGCCGGGATGGGGGCCGGGCACCTACGGCGGCGTGAATGGTTCCCAAACCGTACCCGGGCACCTGGCACCGGCACGGCCTGCGATGGCACGCGCCGCCGGCCACGGAAACCGCGGCGAACCGTCCGAAAAACGGAAGAAAACGGATAGAAGCGAAGGACTCGACACTGGTTCGCACAGGAGAACACAATTTGATCAAACGCTTCACCAGACCTGTTGCGAGCCCCTTGATTATGTAAGACTGCGGAACTTGTCCAGGCACGACGGTAGTCGCCGTCGTGCCAACTGGCACGAGGAAGGTAACTGCCCGTGATTCAGTTCATATCGGACCGCTGGACCGATATCGCGTATCGATCGTTCCAGCACGTAAGTCTTGTCGTGCAATCGGTCATTCTCGCGACGATCATCGCCATTCTGCTGGCCCTGCTCGTAATCTCGCACCCCCGGCTGAAGCCGGTCGCCAACTACATCAGCGCGGTGGGCCTGACTCTGCCGTCGCTGGCGCTGCTCGGTCTGGCCCTGCCGGTTCTCGGCATCGGTACCCGACCGGCGGTCTTCGTCGTCACCTTCTATGCCACGCTGCCGATCCTGCGTAACGCCGTGGTGGGGCTGGACGGAGTCAACCCGGCCCTGGTCGAATCGGCCCGAGGAATGGGAATGTCCTCCGCACGCACCTTCCTGCGGGTGCGTCTACCACTGGCCTGGCCGGTGATCCTGGCGGGTCTTCGGGTCTCCACCCAGATGTCCATGGGTGTCGCCGCGATCGCGGCCTACGCACTGGGCCCCGGCCTGGGCGCCTACATCTTCACCGGCCTCACCCAGATCGGCGGTGCCAACGCCTTGAACTACGCGCTGGTGGCCACGATCGGGATCGTCATTCTCGCTCTGCTGCTCGACATGGTCCTCATCGTGATCGGCCGGCTCACTACCTCGAAGGGGATTCGCGCCTGATGTCTGCCACCAGTCCATCGCTGTCCAAGAACGCCGACCAGAACACGGTCAGCGGCGCCGAGATCGTCTTCGACAACGTCGAGAAGGTCTACCCGGGCCAGAAGGTGCCCGCGGTCAACAAGCTCTCGCTCACCATCCCGGCCGGCGAGATCGTCATGTTCATCGGTCCCTCCGGCTGCGGCAAGACCACCTCGCTGAAGATGATCAACCGGCTGCACGACCCGAGCTCGGGCACCATCACGATCGACGGCGACCCGATCACCAGCAAGAACCCCGACGAACTACGGCGCACCATCGGCTACGTCATCCAAGGTGGCTCGCTCTTCCCGCACATGACGGTCGGGGAGAACATCGGCCTCGTGCCCGGTCTGCTCAACTGGGACAAGGCCAAGATCGCCAAGCGGGTGGACGAACTTCTCGACATGGTGAGCCTGGAGCCGGGCAAGTACCGCGACCGGTTCCCCCGCGAGCTCTCCGGTGGCCAGCAGCAGCGGGTCGGGGTAGCGCGTGGTCTGGCGGCCGACCCACCCGTCATCCTGATGGACGAGCCCTTCGGTGCGGTCGACCCGATCACCAGGCAGAAGCTGCAGGACGAGTTGCTCTCCATCCAGCGCGAACTGCGCAAGACCATCGTCTGTGTCACCCACGACATCGACGAGGCGATCAAGTTGGGCGACCGGATCCTCATCCTGCGTGAGGGCGCGCACGTGGCCCAGTACGACACTCCGACGAACATCCTGGCCGCTCCGGCGAACGACTTCGTCGAGGACTTCATCGGTGCCGGCTCGGCGATCAAGCAGCTCAGCCTGACCCGGGTGGACGACCTGCCGATGTACAACCAGTCCTCGGCCCGGGTGGGTGAGAGCGTCGAAGAGGTCAAGCGGCGGACCACCGCCGCCGGCGACCGGTCCGTGGTCATCGTCGACGACCGTGGGCGCCCGCTGGACTGGGTGTGGCTGCGGTCGCTGCACGGCGACAAGGTGCTCACCCCGGACAGCTCGCGGTCCTTGCCGGTCATCGATCACCGCGCAACCCTCAACGACGCCCTGGACAACATGCTGGTGTCCACCCACGATGGGGTGGTCGTGGTCGGCGACCACGACGATTACGTCGGCATCACCACCTTCCTCACGGTGACCCGCTTCATCTCAGAGCGGGCCGAGCAGGCCGAGGCGGAGGTGCACTCGGCATGACGGCACTCGAAGCCCCTCACGAGGGTCAGCAGGTCGTCAGCCGCGGCGGCCGACAGATCGGCAAGGAGGATCTGGGCCTGCTGCTGGGCCTGCCCATTGCCTGCATCATCATCCTGGCCATCTGGGCCATCTGGCGGGCCAACGCACAGCTCGACGACATCGAGGCCAACGCCTTGGCGTGGGACCTCATCGGTCAGTACACCTGGGAGCACATCAAGCTCACCCTGCTCGCCTCAGCCGTCGTGGTGGTCACCGCGGTGCCGACTGGAATCCTGCTCACCCGCCCGGGCATGGAGCGCTTCGCCGGCCCGGTGAGCGCGGTCGCCAACGCGGGCCAGGCGGCACCGGTCATCGGCATCATCGTGCTGCTGGCGATGTGGCTCGGCTTCGGGATCGGCACGGCCGTGCTGGCCTTGTGGATCTACGCCTTCCTGCCGGTGCTGCGCAACACCATCGTCGGCCTGCAGGGGGTGGATCAGACCCTGGTCGAGGCTGCGCGCGGCATGGGCATGTCCAATTCGATGATCCTGCGCCGGGTCGAGCTTCCGCTGGCCCTGCCGGTGATCATGGTCGGGGTACGCACCGCGCTCGTGCTGGTCGTGGGTACCGCGGCCTTCGCCTACCTCATCAACGCCGGCGGGCTCGGCACCCTGATCGGGACCGGCATCACGCTGTTCCGTAACTCGATCCTCATCAGCGGCGGCCTCATCATCTCGGTGCTGGCGTTGCTGGTGGACTGGGTCGGCCGCGTCCTGGAACTGCTCGCCACCCCGAAGGGGATGTGATCGCATGACCCCGTCAACCTCGCGCGGCGTTTCCCGCCGCGGCTTCATCGCCGGAGGTCTGGCCATGCTCGGCCTCCCGTCGTTGTCGGCCTGCGGGCTCGGCACGGCTGGTGGCTTCATCCCGCAGGCCACCCTGGCCGGGCCGTTGGCCGGGGTCCCGTCCCTGGCCGGGGCGGACATCGCTGTGGGCTCGAAGAACTTCTCCGAGCAGGTGCTCGTCGGCAAGATGGCGGTGCTCCTGTTCAAGGCCGCCGGCGCCAACACCAGCGACTACACCAACATCCCCGGGTCGTCCTCGTCCCGGCAGGCGCTGGTCAGTGACCAGATCCAGATGGTGTGGGAGTACACCGGCACGGCCTGGATCGCCTACATGGGCAATGACACCCCGATCCCGGACGAACACCAGCAGTGGGAGGCCGTTGCCAAGGCAGACCTGAAGAACAATCTCGTCTGGCTGCAACCGGCACCGATGAACAACACCTACGGCTTCGCGCTCAAGCGTGAGGAGCAGCAGAAGCTCGGCATCACCAAACTCTCCGAACTGGACACGGTGCCCGTACCCGAGCGGACCTTCTGCGTGGAGTCCGAGTTCAACTCCCGCAACGACGGCTTCAAGCCGATGCTGGATCTATACGGGGTGCCCTTCGGTTCGGGCGTGCCGGAGAACCAGGTGAAGATCTTCGACACCGGCGCCATCTACGCCGCCACCGACCAGGGTGAGTGCGTCTTCGGTGAGGTGTTCACCACGGACGGCCGGATCATCGCTCTGGACCTGGTGGTGCTGGAGGACGACAAGAAGTTCTTCCCGCTGTACAACCTCTCACCGGTCGTCCAGGAGCACGTCATGAACGACTACCCGCAGGTCGCGGATCTCTTCAACCCGGTGTCGGAGAAACTCACCAACGACGTGCTGCTCAACCTCAACGCCCGGATCGACGTCAACGGCGAGGAGCCCACGGACGTCGCCATGAGCTGGCTGAAGGAGGAGGGCTTCCTCACCGACTGACCGTTCGGGCCTGCTGGGCCAAGACCGACACCGCCCGCTCCGATGTGCTCGGAGCGGGCGGTGTGCTGTCTGCGACTGATGAGTGGTCGCGGCCGGGCCGAACTCTCAGGCGGAGAAGTCCACGCCCTGGGCCAACTGGATGGTGCCGGAGTAGTTGATCGTCGTCGTGGTGCGGCGCATGTATGCCCGCCACGCGTCCGAACCGGACTCCCGGCCGCCCCCGGTCTCCTTCTCCCCGCCGAAGGCTCCGCCGATCTCGGCGCCGGAGGTGCCGACATTGACGTTGACGATGCCGCAGTCGGCCCCGTCCGCGGCGAGGTAGCGCTCGGCCTCGCGCTGATCGTTGGTGAAGATCCCCGCGGACAGCCCCTGCGGGACGGCGTTCTGCAACCGGATCGCCTCGTCGAGATCCTCGTACTCGATCACGTAGAGGATCGGGGCGAAGGTCTCGGTGGTGACGATCTCGCTCTGGCCGGGCATCCGGACCAGGGCCGGCTTGACGTAGTAGCCGCCGGCACCGCCGTCCACCTCCACCCGCTCGCCGCCGGTGACGATCTGACCACCCTGGTGCTGGGCGTCGGCCAGGGCGCGCTGCATGGTGTCGAAGGCGCCCTCGTGGATGAGCGGGCCTACCAGCACGCCCTCCTCGCGCGGGTCGCCGATCGGCAGCCGGTCGTAGGCGGCTTGCACCCGGGCCACCACCTCCTCGGCCAGGCTGGAGTGCACGATCAGCCGGCGACAGCTCGTGCAACGCTGCCCGGCGGTGCCGGCGGCGGCGAAGACGATGGAGTTGACGGCCACCGCCAGATCCGCGCTCGGCGCGACGATGGCGGCGTTGTTGCCGCCCAATTCGAGCAGGGACTTGCCGAATCGTTCGGCCACTCGCGGGCCCACCTGTCGGCCCATCCGGGTCGAGCCGGTCGCCGATACCAGCGGCACCAGCGGCGAGTCCACCAGCCGTTCGCCGACCGCGCGGTCACCCACGATCAGCCCGAACAGCCCGTCCGGAGCGCCGGACTCCTGCGCCGCCTGCCGGGCCAGGCGGGTGCAGGCCAGCGCGGTGAGCGGGGTCAGTTCCGAGGGCTTCCAGACCACCGCATTGCCGCAGACCAGGGCGATGGCGGCGTTCCACGACCACACCGCCACCGGGAAGTTGAAGGCGCTGATCACGCCCACCACACCCAGCGGGTGCCAGGTCTCCTGCAGTCGGTGACCGGCCCGCTCGGACGGCATGGTCTTTCCGAACAGCTGGCGGGACAGGCCCACCGCGAGATCGCAGATGTCGATCATCTCCTGCACCTCGCCGAGGGCCTCGGAGCGGATCTTGCCCACCTCGACCTGGACCAGGTCGGCGAGAGCCTCCTTGTGCTCGGTGAGCAGTTCGCCGAGCCGCTTGACCAGCGCGCCGCGCACCGGTGCCGGGGTCACCCGCCAGGTCTGGAAGGCAGCGTGCGCGGCCTCGATGATGCCGTCCACTTCAGCGGCGCTCACCGCGGGCACGTCGAACAGGGTGGAGCCGTCGATCGGGCTACGCGCGGCCAGGGTCTGGGTGGACGAGGCCGGCAGTTCGACGCCGATCCGGTCCAGGGCCTGGCGAGCCAGGCCGGCGACGGTGACGGCGGTGATGGAATCGGTGTCTGGGGTGGAGATCGACATGGAGTCAGCCTCCCACTCGGATCAGGGCGCGGTCGATGGCGGCCACCGCGGTCTCGAGTTCAGCCGATGTCACGGTCAACGGTGGACGGAAGCGTACGGATGTCCCACCGCACCCCAGCATGAGCACGTGCTCGGTCTGGGCAAGGTCGGCGAGCAGGGCAGCCCGGCGCTGCGGGGTGTCCAGGGTGAAGGCTGCCATCAGGCCGCGGCCGCGCGGGTTGGTGACGAAGCTGTGTCGCTGCGCGAGCGCGGTGAGGGCGGTGAGCAGTTCGGCGCCGCGGTCGCGGGCGTTGTCGATCAGCTCCTCGGCCTCGATCACCTCCAGGATCCGACGCGCCCGCACCATGTCGGTGAGGTTCCCGCCCCAGGTGGAGTTGATCCGCGACGAGACGACGAAGACGTTGTCCGGCACCTCATCGACCCGTCCGCCGGCCATCACGCCGCAGACCTGGGTCTTCTTGCCGAAGGCCACGACATCGGGGGTGACCCCCAGGCTCTGGTAGGCCCACGGGCTTCCGGTCAGTCCGCAGCCGGTCTGTACCTCGTCGAGCACGAAGAGTGCGTCGTGCTCGTGGCAGAGCCGCTTCATCGCCGCCAGGAACTCCGGGCGTAGATGCCGGTCGCCGCCCTCACCCTGAATCGGCTCGGCGATGAAACATGCGATGTCGTGCGGATTCTCGGTGAAGGCGCGGCGGGCCTGGGCCAGCGCGGTGGCCTCGGCGGCCTCGATGTCCACCCCCGGCTCCAGGGCTGGTGCGTCGATGCGCGGCCAGTTGAACTTGGGGAAGCGGGCGACCTTGTTCGGGTCCGTGTTGGTCAGCGACAGGGTGTAGCCGCTGCGGCCGTGGAAGGCGCCGCGCAGGTGCATGACCTGGGTGCCGAGTTCGGGGGAGCGGCCCTGGCTCTCGTTCAGTCTGGACTTCCAGTCGAAGGCCACCTTGAGGGCGTTCTCCACCGCCAAGGCGCCACCCTCGACGAAGAACAGGTGCGGCAACTCGGGATCGCCCAGAACACGGTCGAAGGTCTGCACGAAGTGCGCCATGGCGACGCTGTACACGTCGGAGTTGCTGGGCTTGTTCATCGCCGCACGCAGCAACTGTTCGGCGAACACCGGGTCATCGCGCAGGCCGGGGTGGTTCATGCCCAGCGCGGACGAGGCGAAGAAGGTGAACAGGTCCAGGTACTCGATGCCGGTCACCTCATCGACGAGCCGGCTGCCGTGGGATTTGTCCAGGTCGAGGACGAAGTCGAAGCCGTCCGCGAGCAGGTGACGCCCCAGGATGTCGTGCACGTCACGGGCGGACGGGATGGCTACGGATTCTCTTCTCATCCCACCAGGCTACATATTTTCCTGTCGAAACGGAAGAGGACGGGAAGATCAACGGTACATCACGCAGGTGTTGCGGATTATCTCGGATGGCCCGGTCGCGACCGGCGTCGCCCGCCGGCTGCGAGGAATACCCCTATGGGGTATGGTGCTGTACCTGGACGGAACCGCGACGAGGCCGCAATTGCGAAGGAGTACAGATGGACGAGGGAGTAGCGACGAGTCAGGCATCTGAGGCATCCGCCCCGGGCTACAGCCATGACAAGGCTGCCCACCTGCGCCGGCTGCGGCGTATCGAGGGGCAGGTCCGGGGCCTGCAGCGGATGGTGGAGGAGGACGTCTACTGCATCGACATCCTCACCCAGGTCTCCGCGGCCACCAGGGCGCTGCAATCCGTGGCGCTGGGCCTGCTGGACGACCACCTCGAGCACTGCGTGGCCCGCGCCGCGGCCGAGGGCGGCCCGGAGGCCGAGGTCAAGCTCGCCGAGGCGTCCTCGGCGATCGCTCGCCTGGTCCGCTCCTGACCGCCTGCGCCACCACGTGCCCACCGCCGCACGGCGTCCACGAACGAAGCACACCGGAAACTTCTTGACCAGCCAACGAAAGGCAGCACGATGAGCACCTTCACCTACACCGTGTCCGGGATGACCTGCGCCCACTGCGTGGCCTCGGTCACCGAGGAGGTCAGCCAGGTCGCCGGGGTCGACGCCGTCGAGGTCGATCTGGCCACTGGCCGACTGCGCCTGACCGGCGACCAGGAGCCGGGCATCGACGAACTCCGGGCAGCGGTCGAGGAGGCCGGCTACACCTTGGAGAATCGATGAGCTCCCAGCCGAACCCGCCACGTCGCAGCGCCGTCGGTCTGGTCGAGGTCAGCGAATCGCCCGGCCCGGGCTGGACCGGCGAGGCGAGGCCACCACACAGCGTCCAGCTGGACCTCACGGGCATGACCTGTGCCTCGTGCGCCAACCGGATCGAACGCAAGCTCAACAAGGTGGACGGGGTGCAGGCCACCGTCAACTTCGCCACCGAGAAGGCCAGCGTCCAGTTCGACGAGTCGGTCAGTGTCGACGACCTGATCGCAACCGTGGAGAAGACCGGCTACGAGGCCAGAGTGAGCCGACCTCCGGCCGCGGCCGCGGACGCCGAGTCCGAGCCGGACGGCCCCGCCGGGGTGAGTCTGCGCACCCGACTCATCGTCTCGGCCACCCTCACCATCCCGGTGGTGGTGATGGCGATGATTCCGGCGCTGCAGTTTCCGTACTGGCAGTGGCTGAGTCTGGCCCTGGCCACGCCTGTGGTGGTCTGGGGCGCGTGGCCCTTCCATCGCGCCGCCGTGGTGAACCTGCGGCACGGTGCCACCACCATGGACACGCTGGTGAGCATCGGCGTGTGGGCCGCCTACCTGTGGTCGGTGTACGCCCTCGTCTTCGGGCACGCCGGCATGATCGGCATGCGGCATGAGTTCACCTTCGTGGCGAGCAGGGGAGATGCGGCCGGGGCGATCTATCTCGAAGCCGCCTCGGGCATCACCACGCTGATCCTGCTCGGACGCTTCCTGGAGGATCGAGCCAAGCACTCGGCCGGTGCGGCGTTGCGTGAGTTGATGGACGCGGGGGCCAAAGAGGTCTCGGTCCTGCGCAAGGGCCGGGAGGTGCGGATCCCGATCGAGGAGCTCGCCGTCGGGGAGGATTTCGTGGTGCGTCCCGGTGAGCAGGTCGCCACCGACGGCACCGTCCTGGAAGGCAGCTCGGCGGTGGACGCCTCCGCCCTCACCGGTGAGCCGGTTCCAGTGGATGTCACGGTCGGCGACCAGGTCACCGGCGGCAGCCTCAACTCCTCCGGTCGGCTGGTGGTGCGGGCCACCCGGGTCGGCAACGACACCGCGCTGGCCCAGCTGGCGCGACTACTCGAACAGGCCCAGTCCGGCAAGGCGGCCGCTCAACGGCTGGCCGACCGGGTCTCGGGAGTCTTCGTCCCGGTGGTCATCCTCATCGCACTCGGCACTCTGATCGGGTGGATCGTCGTGGACGGAAACGTCGCAATGGCCTTCAGCGCCGCCGTGGCCGTGCTCATCATCGCCTGCCCATGTGCCCTCGGGCTGGCCACTCCCACCGCACTCATGGTCGGCACCGGCCGGGGCGCCCAACTCGGCATTCTGGTCAAGGGGCCGCAGGCCCTGGAAGCCACCCGCTCGGTGGACACCGTCGTGCTGGACAAGACCGGCACGGTGACCAGCGGCCGGATGCGCCTGGTCGAGGTCCAGGCGGTTCCCGAGCACGACGACGAGGAGATCCTGCGGATCAGTGCCGCGGTGGAGTCCGCCTCGGAGCATCCGATCGCCCGGGCCATCGTCTCCGGAGCAGAGGCCGGCGGCCACGTGGTGGTCACCGCCCGCGACGCGGCCGCCGTGTCGGGCAGTGGCATGGTCGGGCGGGTCGAGATCGACGGAGCCGACCACGAGGTGGTGGTCGGGCGGCCAGATCTGCTGGTCGAGCGTGGCCTGACCATTCCCGTCGTCCTGGACGAGTGGCTGACCGAGTCCCGACGCCAGGGCCGCACCGGGGTCCTGGTGGGCTGGGCAGGTCGTGCCCGGGGTGGCCTGGCCGTCGCCGACACCGTCAAACCCACGAGTGCCCAAGCGGTTTCCCAGTTCGGCGAGCTCGGCCTGCGGGTCGTGCTGCTGACCGGAGACCACGAGGACGCCGCTCGCGCGGTGGCCCGCGAGGTAGGCATCGAGGAGGTGATCGCCGGGGTGCTACCCGCTCAGAAGTCGGCCATGGTGCAGGGCCTGCAGGAGTCCGGCCGGGTGGTGGCGATGATCGGCGACGGCATCAACGACGCCGCCGCACTCGCCCAGGCTGACCTCGGCATCGCCATGGGCACCGGCACGGACCTGGCGATCGAGGCCAGCGACCTGACCATCGTCGGTGGCGATCTGGCGCTGGCGCCCACCTCGATCAGGCTGGCCCGGGCCACGGTACGCACCATCAAGGGCAACCTGTTCTGGGCCTTCGCCTACAACGTGGCAGCCATCCCGGTGGCCGCTGCGGGGCTGCTCAACCCGATGCTCGCGGGTGCGGCGATGGCCTTCTCGTCGGTCTTCGTCGTGACGAACAGCCTGCGGCTACGCCGGTTCTCCTGACCCGGAGGACACCCCTGCCCGGCGGCGCCCGCGCTACGACGGGCGGACGCGGCCGGTGGGCGCCCTAGCGCAGGACGGCCAGCTCGTGTGGGTTGTCGTCGGGCAGACCGGGCTCGGCGACCGCGGTGACAGCCACCGAGAGCAGATCCACCCGACCGCTGTTGACCGTCATGAACGCGGTGTCGGCGGCGTCGCGGCCGGTGGCGATCCGCAGCATCGTCGAGCGTGGGGCCAGGCAGGTGGCGTCCAGCACTTGCCACCTGCCGTCGACGACTGCTTCCGCCACGGCGTGGAAGTCCATCGGGAACAACCCCGGTGCGTACACCGAGACCAACCGGGCCGGCACGCCCAGGGCGCGCAGCAGCGCCACCACCAGGTGGGCGTAGTCGCGGCAGACCCCTTGACGGGCCAGCAGGGTGTCCACCGCGCCGTCGATCGGACGAGACGAGCCGCTCACGTAGGCGAGTTGGGTGCCCACCCATGAGGTGACCTGGTCGACGAGTTCGCGACCCGAGTACCCGCCGAACTCGGCGCGGGCGATCGGCGCCAGCACGTCGGAGTCGCAGTAGCGGCTCGGCCGGGTGTAGACGATCTCCTGCATCGGTGTCAGTTCCGGGGGCTCGCTCCCGCCGACGATGCTGGCCCGATAGCGCACCCGCAAGGGGCCTGATGGGGCCTGCCGCAGCACGTGCAGGCGGGTGCCGTTCTCGTCCCGGATCTCGTCGTACGGGGTGGGCTCCTCGCCGATCGTCACCTCGAGCGTCTCGGTGTCGATCGGGGTGCCGTCGGCGGCGGCGAACGAGAAGATCAGGTCTGCCGGGGTGTCGATCCGAGCGTCGATGGCGGCTGTCACGGTTCGCCGCATGGACGACACGTCGTGGTCGGCCGGGGGATTCTGCGGGCCGGTGTCGGCGCCTGCGGTGGTGGCGTCGTTCATGGTTGGCTCCTGGTGGGAGAGGGGCTGCGGGTGGCGGCGCGTGGTCCGCCGGCTCGGTGACGCGTCGCAGATGCTGGCAGAGACCGAGTCCTTGCCCAACTCGAGATCGCCCAACTCACCCGTCCGCTCGGGTGAGGTGGCGCACACCTGCGCGGACGCCGACGCCGCTGGTGCCAGGGGTGGGCTTGGGCGGTGCGCCAAGCCCGTAGGCTTGCCGCGGCAACCCGCCTGATGCGGTTGCCGCGACAGTGAGGCGGTGGGTTGAGACAGGTGCTGCGGCGGCTTCCGCCGACGTGGTTGGTAATGGGCGGCATCCTTTCGGTCCAGGTCGGTGCGGCGCTGGCCAAGGGCATCTTCGACCTCGTTCCACCTACCGCCATGGTGTGGATGCGGCTGGCCACCTCGGCGCTCGTCTTCGCCCTCTTCTTCCGGCCGGTGCTGCGCGGAAAGACCCGGGGGGACTGGGCAGTCGCGCTCGGCTTCGGGCTGTGCCTGATGGGCATGAACTGGTGCATCTACCAGTCGTTCGCCCGGATACCGCTGGGGATGGCGGTGACCCTGGAGTTCCTCGGGCCGTTCACCCTGTCGCTGCTCGGTTCGCGGCGGATGCGGGACCTGATCTGGGTCCTGCTGGCCGGGTCGGGCGTCCTGCTCCTGGGATTCGATCCGACTGGGCTCACCGTGTCCGGCGTCGCCTTGGCGCTTGCCGCGGGGGTGCTGTGGGCCGGCTACATCCTGATGAGCGAGCGGACCGGCCGCCGCTGGCAGGGGGTTACCGGGCTGACGGTGGCCAGCATGGTGGGAGCCGTCGTGATGGCCGGGCCGGCGATCGCCGAAGCCGGGCAGACACTGCTGGAACCGCGGATCCTGGCCATCGGCCTGGCGGTGGGCCTGCTGTCGTCGGTGGTCCCGTACAGCCTGGAACTGGTCGCCTTGCGCCAGATCCGGCCGAGCGTCTTCGCCATCCTGATGAGTCTGGAGCCGGCCGCTGCGGCGTTGGCGGCACTGCTGCTTCTCGGCGAGGCGCTGAGCTGGCTGCAGTGGATCGCGGTGGGCTGTGTGGTGCTGGCCAGCATCGGGGCGACCCGCGGTATGGCGGCACCACCACCGACCGGCGGCGCCGAGGCCTGAGCGCCACCTCGTGCCGGGGGTCAGTCGACGCCGAACTCCATCGCGGCCCGGTCCAGCGACTCCACCTCGTCCTCTTCGTCCTCCGGGCGGCGGGAGCGGGTGATCGCCTGTGCCCCACCGGGGGTGAGCTCGCCGACCAGGTCGGCCTGCGGCCCGCCGAGCAGCCCCATGGTGGCGTACTGCTCCAGCCGGGTGCGGGAGTCGGCGATGTCGAGGTTCCGCATGGTCAACTGACCGATCCGGTCGACCGGGCCGAAGGCCGCGTCCTCGGTGCGCTCCATCGAGAGTTTGTCCGGGTGGTAACTCAAGGTGGGCCCCTGAGTGTTCAGCACCGAATAGTCCTCCCCGCGGCGCAACCGCAGCGTCACCTCACCGGTGATCGCCGAGCCGACCCAGCGCTGCAGGCTCTCGCGCACCATGAGCGACTGCGGGTCCAGCCAGCGGCCCTCATAGAGCAGACGCCCCAGCCGACGCCCGTCGTTGTGGTAGGCGGCGACGGTGTCCTCGTTGTGAATCGCGTTGACCAGTCGTTCGTAGGCGATGTGCAGCAGCGCCATGCCCGGGGCCTCGTAGATGCCGCGGGACTTGGCCTCGATCACCCGGTTCTCGATCTGGTCGCTCATCCCCAGGCCGTGCCGTCCGCCGATGGCATTGGCCTCGAGCACCAAGTCGACCGCGGAGTCGAAGGCGACTCCGTTGATGCGCACCGGCCGGCCCTGCTCGAAGGTGATCGAGACGTCCTCGGTGGGGATCTCCACCGAGGGATCCCAGTGCGTCACACCCATGATCGGGTCCACCGTCTCCAGGCCGGTGTCCAGATGCTCGAGGGTCTTGGCCTCGTGGGTGGCCCCCCAGATATTGGCGTCGGTGGAGTAGGCCTTCTCCTGGCTGTCGCGGTAGGGCAGGCCACGGGCGGTCAACCAGGCGGACATCTCGTGCCGTCCGCCGAGTTCGGTGACGAAGGCCGCGACCAGCCACGGCTTGTAGATCCGCAGTGACGGGTTGGCCAGCAACCCGTACCGGTAGAAGCGCTCGATGTCATTGCCCTTGAAGGTGGAGCCGTCACCCCAGATGTCGACCCCGTCGGCCTTCATCGCCCGCACCAGCAGCGAGCCTGCGACGGCCCGGCCCAGCGGTGTGGTGTTGAAGTAGACCCGTCCGGCAGAGCGGATGTGGAAGGCGCCGCAGATCAGCGCGGACAGCCCCTCCTCGACCAGGGCTGCCCGGCAGTCGACCAGTCGCGAGAGCTCCGCACCGTAGGCCTCGGCCCGCCCCGGCACGCCAGAGACATCCGGTTCGTCGTACTGGCCCAGATCGGCCGTGTAGGTGCACGGAATGGCGCCCTTCTCGCGCATCCATGCCACCGCCACCGACGTGTCGAGACCACCGGAGAACGCGATGCCGACCCGCTCACCGACGGGGAGGCTGTTGAGCACCTTGGACACCCGCGCAGCCTACCGTTGGGCGTGGAGTGCCTGAGACCACGTGCCTGCCCTCGGGGCGAAGTGGGCAGTTCCACTCCTGGAAATGGTCGGGCGTACCCCGCGCGGGCATCCGCTGGGCAAGAATGGTGCGATGTCGCTGGCCCGTCCCACTCGCGCCGCGCTCGCGGATGCCGAGTCTCGGGTGTTCTGGACGGACCGGTCGGAGGCGCCCACTGCGCGGGCACCCCTGACCGGACGTGAGAGCGCCGACCTGCTCGTCGTCGGTGCGGGATATACCGGCCTCTGGGCAGCCATCCAGGCCAAGGAGGAGAACCCCGCCCGGGACGTGGTGCTGGCCGAAGCAGACGTGATCGGCGCCGGGGCTTCGGGTCGCAATGCCGGCGTGGTGGTGCCCACGCTGACCCACGGACTCACCCACGGCGCCCGATTGTGGCCGGACGATCTCGATCTGCTGGTGGACCTGGGCGACCGGAACTTCGCGTCCCTGGTGGTGGACCTGCGCCGACACGGCATCGAGGCCGACTTCCGGTTGCCTGGTCGCCTCACGGTGGCTATCGGAGCGGGGCAGGCGGCGCGGATGGCCGAGGCGCATGACGCAGCGGCGGCGCACGGCAAACGCGAACTCTGGCTGGGGGCCGCTGCGGTGCAGGAGCGGGTGCACGTGCCGCATGCGATGGCGGGGGTGTTCGACCGGGAGGTGGGCCTGCTCGATCCGGCGCGACTGGTGTGGGGGCTTGCCGCTGCCGCCGAGCGCCTAGGGGTACGGGTTCACGAGGGGAGTCCGGTCACCTCGGTCCGCACCGAGCCGGGCGGTGTTCATGGGAGTTGCGCCGGGGTGAGCGCGCGGCTCAGGTCGGGTCGGGTGCGGGCCGGCAAGGTACTGGTCGCCACCGGCTCCAACCCCGTTCTTCGACGCCAGTCTGCTTGGATGGCAACGGTTTTCGGGCATACTTTGGTCAGTGAACAACTGTCGCTGGACCAGTTGGAGCACTTGGCGTGGGGCGACTCGATCGCTCTGCAGGATGCTGCCGCGCGCTACCGGCACTATCGGCTCACCAGCGACAACCGTTTGCTGGTGGGCGGGCACGACACGAACTACGAGCGCGGCGAGGTGAATCCCAGTCACCGTTCGCAGGCCAGCTTCGAAGACCTCGCCCGGCACACCCTGGCCGTCTTTCCCTGCCTGGGAGCGCTGCGCTACACCCATCGCTGGGCGGGGCCGGTGGCCACGACGACCAGACTCACCCCGGTGTTCGGCCGGGCCCTGTCCGGCCGAGCCGTCTATGTCGGCGGCTACATGGGTCTGGGGATCGCCTCGGCCAGGTTCGGCGCCCGGGTGGCCCTCGACCTGCTCGACGGCCGCCGGACCCGGGCCACCACGCTGGCGATGGTGCGCCGCAAGCCGGTCGCCTGGCCGCCCGACCCTGCTCGGTCGGCCGCGATGTCCGCGATGCGTCGGGCGCAGGACGCAACAGAGACGGGCGGTGGGCGCAGTCTGCTGGTGTCGGCCTTGGAACGGGTCGGGGTACGCCTGGACGCCTGAATGATCGTTCCTGCACCCGACCTGCGGGGGGTTGCCGGACGTCCGCTGGGTGCGGTCAGCGGTCGAAGGCGCCCTTGATCTTCTCCTCGGCCTCGCGGAGGTTGGCCTTGGCCTTCTCGCCGGCCTCGTGCAGGCTGTCCTTGAGCTTCTCGCCGGACTGCTTGAGGTCGGCCTCGGCCTGCTGCATCCGGCCCTCGGCCTCGGTGGATGAGTCACCAGTGGCCTTGCCGACCGTCTCCTTGGCCTGCCCGGCCACCTTGTCCGCGGTGTTCTCGATCTTGTCGCCTGTGCTCACGTCTACTCCCTGATGACTTTCATGGTCGATATCAGCCGTTCAGGCCAAGACCAACGCTACGACCCCTGGAGCCGACAGGCCACCGGAGGGACAGGAACATTGCACTCGCGAACATCGCACTCGCGGGGGGACGTGGGGGGCCGAGGCGAGATGCATCGGGCACCATGGGCCTGTGGGTCACTCTTGGATGCGCATGGTGAGTGTTGGGGACTCCTTCACCGAGGGGATGGAGGATCTGTACCCGCACGCGCGGGAGTCTGCAGGCCTGTCCGGGGCTCGTCGAGGCAACCGGGTCGGGGGGTATCGCGGCTGGGCAGACCGGCTCGCTGCCTCGCTCGCCGTTCGCAGTGTCGATCCGCAGCGCTTCGGCTACGCCAATGTGGCAGTGCGTGGACGCAAGCTGGCCGACATCGTCGGTCCACAGCTGGACCGGGCGCTGGCACTTGAGCCGGACCTGGTCACCATTGTCGGGGGAGGGAACGACATCCTGCGCCCTCGAGTGGAGGTGGACGAACTCGCCGTTGCCCTGGACCGGGCGGTCGGCCGGATCCGGACCACTGGGGCCGACGTACTGCTGGCCACTCCGGTGTGCCCGCAGGAGGCCCCGGTGATCCGGTGGACGACGGGGCGGGTCGGTCAGTATGCCGCGCATATCAACTCGATCGCCCGACGGCATGGGGCGTACGTCATCGATCAGTGGGGGATGCCGGTGCTGCGTTCCCCCCGGGTGTGGGCGCCTGATCGCATCCATCTGACCAGCCAGGGGCATGAGATCGTCACGCTGTTGGCGCTGGTGGCGTTGGGGGTGCTGCCCCCCGACGGTTCGGGCGCCGGCGTGGACGCGATCGACCAGTGGGACGCCGCCACCGACCGCGACGATTCGTTGGATTCGGCCGGCTCGTCGGCGGAGGCTCTCGCCGAACGGTGCACTCGCATCGCGGCCCGCGGTGCGCACGTCGACGTGGGGGTGGCCGCAGATCTGGCCTGGGCTCGGGAGTTCGCTGGGCCATGGGTCAATCGGCGACTCCGGGGACGATCGTCCGGAGACGCCGTCCTAGCCAAGCGCCCCGAACTGAACTCGGTGACGCCCCGGTCGTGAACCACACCCTTTCGGGTTCGGTCCTGAGCGGGCGCAGCGTCAGCGCCGGATATCACCGGTACTCGACACCTGGCCGCACCACGAGCCCGTGGCTCCACGAGGAGCCCGCGGCCGGGTCAGTCCCGGGTGTCGCCGGTGATCGGGAATCGTCGGCCCGACACCTCCGACGGGGTGACCCGGATGAAGTCGTCCTTCACCCCGGCCTGCCACGGCTGCGGCCCGTGATCATCGAGGTCTTCCTCGGCGTCGATCCCGGAGACCATCTCGGCGGTGCCCCGAATGACCACGCTCCAGGCATGGGGGACCCGTTCGCGGATCTCGGTCCCGTCGGTCTCCACGACCACCTCGGGCGCGGACACCATGGTGGACAGCATCGTGCCCGGGGAGGTACGGATGACGACCGTCCGGTCGATCTCGGCGATGTTCACCGGGAACAACTCCAGGCGCCCGGCCATGATGGCGGCGATCCGGCCGGTGGGCTGGCCGGCAAAGAGCCGCCAGGCCTCGTCGGCGCTGAGATTCTCTGTCGTCGGGTGGTAAGGGTCCGTCACGTCTGGTCTCCTCCTGGGCGAACACGCTGGGGTCTGCCGTACAACACCGAACTCGCTGGGGACTACTTTGTCAGATCCGGTCCTGCGATGAGGCCGTGGGCTAGGTGATCGCGGGCAGGCCGAGGAAGTCTCGCAGCGCGTCCGCGACCGCTCGGGGCTGTTGGGTGGGGGGCAGATGCGCTGAATGCTCGATCACCGTGAGTCGGGCCCCAGGCAAACTCCCGCGTAATGCCTCCGCGTGCTCGGGACCGAAAGCTGGATCCTGTTCTCCGGCAAGCACCAGAGCCGGCACCTCTATCCCGGTCACCTGTTGGCGCAGGTCGATGTCGGCGAGCGCCTCACAGCACCCCGCGTATCCCTCCGCCTCGACCGCCAGCAGGTTCTGATGGGCCGTCCTGGCTTCGGGATCGCTCTGAAAGTCGTCGGTGAACCAGCGCTGCAGGCTGGAATCGGCGACCGCAGCCATGCCGTGGGCCCGGACTTCCGCGGCCCGTTGCAGCCATTGATCACGATTTCTCGGGTGCGCGCTGCTGGCCACCGGCACCACCGACTCCACCAGATCGGGGCGCGTGGTGGCCAGGCCGAGCGCGACCATCCCGCCGAGGGAGACACCCACCTGGTGCGCGCGGGGCAGGGACAGTTGTTCCATCACGCCGACGACATCGGCCACCAGGTCATCGAGTGTGTAGGGACCCGGAGGCGTCTGCGAGCCGCCGTGCCCGCGAAGGGAGTAGATCGCCACCCGGACGTCCTGCAGATAGGGCAGCACCGGATGCCACATCGCGGCCGTCGTACCCAGAGAAGGGCCCAGCACGAGCACCGGGACGTCGGCACTCAGTTCCCGGCCATGCAGTTCCACGCTCAGACGCACGGCCTGCTCACTCATGCGGTCAATGTAGTCCCCCCGGGCCGGGGCCTACCGCACTGGTCGATCGATCCATGGTGAGGGTTTCCCGGACCCGGCGGGGTGTCGTCACGGACGACGGCGACGCGGTGGATCCGGTAGGCGGGGTTGGCCGCGACCAGGCACCGGGACTCTGCAGGCTCTGCGTCAGATGCGGTGTTCGGTGCGCCAGGCGGCGGTCATTGCGAGGGCTTGTTCGCGGTGGTTGTCGAGGGCGTTGATGTCGGCGAGGCCGGGTACTTGGGGTTCGTAGCCGTCGAGGTATTGGTCGATGGCGGTGTAGCGGCTGGCCCAGGCGGGGTCGTCGGGCCCGAGGGCGATGACCGCGAGGGCGTGGTCGAGGGTGGCGGGGTTGGCGTGGTCGAGTGTGCTGACCTGGCTGGCCACGGTGTCTGATTCTTCGTAGGCGGCTTCTTCGATGATGCCCCACAGGTCGTCGTGGTCGAGGTCGGGTGAGTCCCAGGTCTGGGTGTGCGGGTGGTAGGTCAGGGTGCTCGGGGGCCTGCTGGAGGGTGGTCTCGGTGATCCGGTCCAGGACGTAGTCGGGTAGGTCGGCGCCGGCCTGGGTGGTCAGGCCTGCGAGGTAGGTGTGCAGGTCCGCCCGGGTGATCATGACGGTGGGTTCTGTCGTCGTCGTGGCGTGGGGGTCACAGGAGTTGCTCCCAGATGTGGGTGGTGTCGGGGACCCCGAGGACGAGTGTGGCTCGGGTGAGGCGGGGGTCGGTGATGCTCAGCAGGGGCTCGCGGTGGCCGGTGGGTAGGTCGAGGGTCTGGGCGATGAGGGTGTGGCCTTTGAGGGTGCTGATGATGATGGTGGTGTCGTCGAGCCAGGCGAGCATGGCGGGTTGTTGGCGGGGGCCGAAGGCGCGGGCGTTGGCGCGGGTGAGGTCGATGCGGTGCCGGGTGTGGGTGTGCAGGTCGTAGAAGCTCAGATCGCCGTAGGTTTCGACGAAGGCTTCGCCGTGGTTGTGGATCATCAGGTAGCGACCGGTGGGGGACCAGCCGTTCGACCCGGCGATGTCGGCGTCGGGCAGGACGTCCACCACCGAGAGGTCGCGGCTGTCCAGAAGGTGGATGGCGGAGGTGTTGAACCGGGCTGAGTAGGCGATGAGGGCGATGAGGGAACCGTCTGGGGAGCAGGACATGTCCTCGCTCTCGCGGTACCGGCCACCTTGGGGTAGATTGGGAGATTCCGCAAAATCCGCGAGCGATCAACTATTCGCCTATATCAACGGGCTCTCTACTCAGGGAACTACAGCGGTTCCCGGGCCGGCCTCGTTGAATGGCCAGAATCAATACGCTGACCGTTCACGATGCGACAAGGTGGGCGGCCGACTGGTGTTTACTCAGAAGAACAGACCGGCCTCTTACATTTTCCACGCTGTCCCGCACCCCGGGGCCGTCTGAGTCGGTGGAAGTGGTGTCGTGGGTTCGTCATGACGCGACGGGCTGGTGACGGGGAAGGGTGGCGCCTCCCCGGACGGGACAGCGGTGGTGATGACGAGTCCTTGCTGGATGCGGGCGATCCACCATCAGGTTGGCGATGGTCGGTGGGCCTGCAGCGCGGGGTGGGTCGCTGGCCCGCCCCGAGCCACGAGAATGTGCACAGATATCCGCGAGCGCCATCCCTCGTAGAAGATTGGCCCTGAACCGCAGACGCCTTGACCAGGGGTGAGCGTGATGAGTGACGGAGCAGTCCCCGATGCCGTGATCGGCATCGACATCGGGGGCACCAAGACCCGGGCCATCGCACTGGACGATCCCGGGGCGGTGCTTATCGACATCTCGGTGGGAACCGCCAGCATCCAGTCCCTGGGGGAAGCGGGGGCCGGCCTGGCCCTGGACGAACTCGTCGAGGCGCTCGGCGACGTCGGCCCGCGGGCGCGGCGAGTGGTCGCCGGGTCGGCGGGAATCGACACCCCCGCGGCGGCCCAGAGCCTGACCCGCCTCCTGAGGCAGCGCTTTCCAGGCGCCGAGGTCGAGGTGGTGCACGACACCAGACTGCTGCTGGCCGCGGGCGAACTCGATGCGGGATGCGTGCTGATCTTCGGCACCGGATCCGCCGCGTGGGCGCGCTCCCCTCACGGCGAAAGCGCGCGTTCGGGTGGTTGGGGATGGCTACTCGGGGACGAGGGAAGCGGCTACGGACTGGTCCGCGAAGCGATACGGCACACGCTGCGCGAGGCGGACGAGGCCCGACCCCCGAGCCTGCTCGCCGAGAAACTGATGGCCGCGGTGGGCGTGAGCGAACCCGTCGACCTCATCGGCCAGGTCTACGCACGACCGGGCGCGGGCGTCTGGGCCGCCTACTCGCCCGCAGTGATGGAGGCGGTGCGAGCCGGCTGCCCGGCGGCCCGCGAGGTGCTCGACCTGGCGATCTCGGCCGGCGCATCCGAGGTGCTGCGAGCATGCGACCGGACCGGCATCAAGGGTCCGGTGCTGCTGTGCGGTGGCTTCGTGATGCACGTGCCCGAGGCCGGTCAGGGCGTCGCCGAGGTGCTGGCCGGCCACGGGATCATCGATGTGCGTGTGCTGGAGCGGGATCCAGTGTGGGGCGCGGTCGACCTGGCGCGCGGGATCGGGGCCTTCGATGCCTGAGCTGCCCGAGGTCGCTGGTCTGGTGGACTTCCTGCGGGAGCGCGCCGTGGGTTCGGTGGTCGCTGCGGTCGAAGTGGCGTCGGTGACGGTGCTGAAGACCTTTGACCCGCCTCCGCAGGCGCTGGAGGGCATGCAGGTCACCGATGTCCAGCGGGCCGGCAAATGGATCGTCCTGGACGTCAGCGGGATCTACCTGGCCATCCACCTGGCCAAGGCAGGCTGGCTGCGCTGGTCGGACGGGCTGGCGCCCAACCCGGCCCGCCCGGGCAAGTCGCCGATCGCCTTGCGGGTGCGCCTGGACGGGGCCCGGGTGGACAAGCAGACTCCGGGCCGGCTGCCAGGGTTCGACCTGACCGAGGCGGGTACCCGCAAGAAGCTGGCGGTGCACATCGTCCGGGACCCCAGCGAGGTGGAGCGAATCCGTACCCTCGGGCCGGATCCGCTGGCCGACGACTTCGATGAGGCCGCCTTCGCCGCTTTGCTCGCCGGGCTGAACAAGCAGATCAAGGGTGTGTTGCGCGATCAGAGCACCCTCGCGGGGGTGGGCAACGCCTATTCGGACGAGATCCTGCACGCAGCCCGGCTGTCGCCCTTCGCCATCGCCGGCAAGCTCGACCAGGCCCAGGTGCATCAGCTGTACGAAGCGATGCGTGCCGTGCTCGCGACTGCGGTGAGCGCGGCCAGTGGCAAGCCCGCGGCGGAACTCAAGGACACCAAGCGGGCGGGGATGGCGGTGCACGGGCGTACCGGCCAGGTGTGTCCGGTCTGTGGTGATGTGGTGCGTGAGGTGTCGTTCGCCGACTCCTCGTTGCAGTACTGCGCCACCTGCCAGACCGGTGGCAAGCCGCTGGCCGACCGGCGGATGTCGCGGCTGCTGCGTTAGGGCGGGGTTTCCGACGAGTCGGGCCCCGCGGATTGGTGTACTCGCTCAGGCGTCTGCTGAGCCGAGCACCGGTTCGAGGTTGCGCCACCGGGCGATGTCGCAGCCATTGGTCAGGCTGAACCGTGCGTCCACCGGTGTGTCGGCGAGGGTGCCGGTGACCAGCGCGACTCCCGGGCCGCCCCACTGCTGGGTGCACATCACATCTTCGGGCGGTGGCGCGAAGGCGCTCTGGCCGACCTCGTCGATGCGGGCGCAGGCCGCTGCCGGGTCGGGATGGCTGCCGCCGTCGGGGTTGCAGGTGAGGGTCCAGGTCGTCTCGCTGCCGGTTCCGGTGAGCACGATGGTGAGATCAGCGCTCAGCGGTGGCGGGCTGGTGGGGGGCGTTGCGGTCGAGATAGTCACCGTGGGCACCGTCGTTTCCGGAGCCGTGGTGGCTGACGTCGTACTGGTTTCCTCGGCGTTGGGACTGGTGCTGGATGTCAGCGCGTCCTCGGCGGTGCTGGAGCCGCAGCCCGCCACGAGCAGGCAGGCCATGGCCAACCAGGTCCGACGCATGGCTTCATTGCACCACGGGGTCCGGCGCCGTGCGAGTGCTCCTGGACCTGCCGTGGACTGCCCGAGCGGAGCCGGGCGCTCGTCGTCCCCTGTCTGAGCATGTCTATGTAGAGCGCTAGAAGCGATGAGAGAACCCGAGTAGATGCCTGGAGACCCGGCGAGATCCGGGCCTGCAGGTCAGGTGGGCGGCGCTCGTGTCGGCGCCGGGCCTTCGCGAGGCTGAGGCTCTATCGATCTTTCTCGGCGCCATCGTAGACAAGGCTAGAAATGGCGAGCCACGTCCTCGGCGTCAGCGTCGAAGGGCAGAAGTCTTTTCGTCCGGAGAGTCATTGACAGCGCACTGTCAAAGATGCGAGAGTTCCCGATCGGAGATAAGACAGCACACTGTCAATGGAGGAGCGATGCGAGACATCGTGGTGTATGCCACCGACACCATGGCCGACTGGGAGTACGGGTACCTGATCAGCGGAATCACCATGGCCGAAGAGATGGCCCCCGGTCGGTTCCGGCTGCGGATTCTGGCGGATGGCGGCGACCACGTCACGACCAAGGGCGGGCTGCGCGTTCTGGTCGACGGTTCTATCGGCGCCGTGGATCCGCATACCCTGGCCGCCCTCGTGCTGCCCGGAGCGGACACCTGGCAGTCGGGGCATGACGTCGCGCTCGGCCTGGCTGAGCGCGCACTGCAGGCCGGTGCGTGCGTGGCCGCGATCTGCGGTGCCACCTATGGGCTGGCCCGGGCGGGGCTACTCGACGATCGTGCCCACACCAGTAATGCCGCAGACTTCCTGGCCCCCAGTGGGTACCGAGGCGCGGGGGGCTACCAGGAGGCGCGCACGGTGCGCGATCGGGGACTGATCACGGCACCGGCGACCATGCCGGTCGATTTCGCGGCCGCCGTGTTCCGGGAGTTGGCACTCTTCCCCGAACCGATCGTCGTCGCCTGGTACGGGCTGTTCACCACGGGTGAGCGAGCCTACTTCGACATCCTCGCCGGCGATGCCGGCTGACCCGACAGCCCCGTCCGGCAGGGAACCTGGGTTGGGGCGCGAGGCCCCCCATGCGGACGCTGGGAGTTCCTCGCCGGCGGTGACTGCGCCGGGTCGGACCGGCGCGGGGGATGCCCTGACTGCCCTGGTCCTGCCGGTCTTCGAGCTCAATGGCGAGTTCCTCGCCGCCGCGCAGGACATGACTCGTCCGGTGGGGCTGACCCCGGCCTGGTGGCAGGTGCTCGGTGCCGTGCTTGACGAGCCGCTGCCCGTGGCCGAGATCGCCCGTCGGGTGGGGCTGGGGCTGGCTCGCCAGAGCGTGCAACGGGTGGCAGACCTACTCGTCGAGCGAGACTGGGCGCGGTACGTGCCGAACCCGGCCCATCGCCGGGCCAAGCTCCTGGAGCCCACGGACGCGGGGCGCGCCACGGTCGCCCGGCTGGCCCGGGACCAGCACTCCTGGGCCGACGCCGTCGGTGCGCAGGTGGGTGAGCAGGATCTGCGCACTGCCGTGGACACTGTTCGCCGGATCATCGAGGCTTCGCGCGAGTACCGCGCGGATCTGAAGTACAGCGCGGATCTGGAGTGCCGCGCAGATCCAGGGGGTCGCCGGGCCGATCCCGCGGCGCCGTCAGAGGCCGGCTGAGGCTTGTCAGGGCGCCCGGCACACCCGAGCAGGCCGGGATCGGCTCACGCGGCCGGGCCGGGGCCTCGCGACACGATGGGTGAATCTGTCGAAATCTAGGGTCACCGGTAGATCCCCGGATACGGTGCGATCGTGGATCCGATCCGTAACCCGTATGCCCCCGGTGCCGGTCAGCGCCCGCCCGAGTTGGCCGGTCGAGACCGTGAGTTGGACGCCTTCGACGTCGTGCTCGAACGAGTCGCCCGCGGCCGGCCAGAGCGGTCTCTCGTGCTCACCGGCCTGCGCGGGGTCGGTAAGACCGTGCTGCTCAACACGCTGCGCTCGCAGGCGGTTCGGGCCGGTTGGGGGACGGGCAAACTGGAGGCCCGACCGGACACCGAGTTGCGTCGACCGCTGGCCGGTGCGCTGCACCTGGCCATTCGGGAGTTGGCGGGCCGCAACCGCGATGAGGCGGACGAGGTGCTCGGGGTGGTCAAGGCCTTCGCCCTGAAGTCGGGCCCGGAGTCGTCGACCGGTGCGCGGGGTGCGAAACCGCGGCTGCGGGACCGGTGGCATCCGGGCATCGAGGTGCCTGCGGCCACCGGGCGGGCTGACTCCGGGGATATCGAGATCGACCTTGTCGAGTTGCTCACCGACGTCGCGGGATTGGCTGCCGGGGCGGGCAAGGGGGTGGCGGTCTTCATTGACGAGATGCAGGACCTGATGCCAGATGACGTGTCGGCGCTGTGTGCGGCGTGCCACGAACTGGGGCAGCAGGGCCTGCCGTTGATCGTGGTGGGAGCCGGTCTGCCGCACCTGCCTGCGGTGCTGTCGGCGTCTAAGTCATACAGCGAGAGGCTGTTTCGGTACGTGCGGATCGACCGGCTGGATCGCGAGCAGGCCGATCGGGCGCTGGAGTCGCCCGCCGAGCAGGAGGACGCCTGCTTCGAGGCGCGGGCCTTGGAGGCGCTGTATGAGGCGACCGATGGCTATCCGTACTTCGTCCAGGCCTACGGGAAAGCGGTGTGGGACAGCGCGATCTGTTCTCCGGTGACCGCGGCGGACGTGGCGGTGGCCGCCCCCGAGGCGGAGGCCGAACTGGCAGTGGGTTTCTTCGGTTCGCGATTCGACCGGGCGACACCGGCTGAGCGCGAGTACATGCGGGCGATGGCCGACCTGGGCGCCGAGGCCGGCGACGGCCCGGTGCAGACCGCCGAGATCGCCAAGCACTTGGGTCGCAAGCCTCAGTCTCTGTCGCCGGCACGCGATGCGCTCATGAAGAAGGGCCTGGTGTGGTCCGGGGAGCGGGGTCAGATCGCCTTCTCGGTGCCGCACTTCGGTAGGTATCTGCGGGCTCAGCCGGAGTGACTTCCCGCGCCTGACACCAACGGATCAGCTGCTCGAAACGCTCCAGCAACGTCGTCGTTGAAGTGGGATTCCTTCATGGCGACTCAGCCGGTCGAGAAGCACTCGGTCACGATGCCCGCCGAGACCTGGCAGGGAGTTCGTTCTGGGGTGGGCGCACGCGGGTTCTCTGGGTAGGTTGCTGCCGCCGTGGCTCGCCGACTGGAACGCGACGCCCTCGACGATCTGCTCGCGCAGCTGGAGGCCGAGCACGGCCCGGTCGATGAGGACGAGGTGGCCGCGATCACGCGTCGGCTGAACGCGTGATTGTCCGGCCCCACTCCATCCTGCTCGACTCCGAAGCACTCTGGGCGTTGGCGGCCGGGCGACGCACCATGCAGTCGTGGGGGATCGTCGCGCGACGTACGGACTCGGTGCTTCATGCCTGCGCCATCACGCTTGCTGAGGTCACCGACGGCACCGCTCGCGACGCACAGGTGCGTCGTGTCGCCAAGGTCGTACGCGTCGAGCCTATGACGGACCTGATCGGCTACCGGGCCGGCAGCCTGCGCGCACGTTCAGCGGTTCGTCAGCATCAGCCGCGCGCGCTCAGTCACCAGGCATCCGAACATGCCGGCGACCGCTGTTGACAACTCGGGGAGAGCGCCGGTTCCGACGAGGCCGGTGACGGGTCGAGCGTGCGGTTGCCGGTGCGTTCGGCACCGACCCCGGCACAGACGACCAGTCCTACCCCCAGGATGGCGAGCATCGACGGGCGCTGGTGCAAGGCAACGAACCCGATCACCAAGGCGATGGCGGGCTCCAGAGCCATCAGGGTGCCGAACGCGGCCGTCGTCAGGCGCCGCAAAGCCATCAACTCCAGAGCGAAGGGCACCACGGGCAGCAGCAGGGCCAGGCCGAGGCCCGCGACCAGGACCTGCGGGGTGAGGTGGCCGAGCACGTCCGGCCCCGCAACGACCGTGGCCACCACGGCGGCGACCGGCATCGAGATGGCCAGGCCGCTCAGGCCCGTCGCGGCATCGCCGACTCGCTGGGTGAGCAGGATGTACCCCGCCCAGCAGGCGGCGGCGGCCAGCGCGAAGGCCACCCCGATCGGGTCCACCTCGCCGGCCCAGGGCCGGGTCAGGCAGACCACTCCCACCGCTGCCATCGCTGCCCAGGCCCGGGCGATGCCCCGGCCGCGGGCGACCGCCACCCCGAGCGGCCCGAGGAACTCGATGGCGCTGGCCGTGCCGAGCGGGAGCCGCGCGATGGCCGCCATGAAGAACATGGTGAGCCCGGCGGTGACCACGCCCAGTGGAACGCCCGCGGCAAGCGCCTGGCGGGTCAGCGTGGTGGGTCTGGGCCGGACGATGATCAGCAGCACGAGCCCGGCCCAGGCGAGTCGCAGCCAGGCCGTCCCGGTGGTGCCGAGTTGGTCGATGAAGCCGACCGAGGCGGCCAAGCCAAGCTGCACGCACAGCATGGATGCGAGCGCCATCGAGGCGCCGGCCCGAGCGGGGTTGTGGGTCATACGCACCAGTGAAGACGGCAAAACTGTTCACGTCCACGTGATTCTCATGTACATATTGTTCGCGATCCTGAAACAATTGCGACGTGGACCTGCATCGACTCCGTCTGTTGCTCGAGTTGTCCCGGCTGGGCTCCATGCACGAGGTCGCGGCCGAACTGCGGACCAGTACCTCCACCGTCTCCCAGGGCATCGCAACCCTGGCCCGCGAGGTCGGCACGCCCCTGCTCGAACGGGACGGTCGACGCGTTCGGCTGACGCCCGCGGGCGTGCGCCTGGCTGGGCACGCCGTCACCATCCTCGCTGCGGTGGACGCCGCCCGCGTCGATCTGGATCCGGCGGCCGAGCCGGTCGGAATCCTGCGGGTAGCCGGATTCGCCACGGCGATCAGACGCAGCCTGGTACCCGTCATCGGCGACCTCGCGGCCCGGCATCCGGGGATCGACCTGCGGATCCACGAGCATGAACCGATCGAGGCCCTCGACCTGCTCACGCGCGACGCGGTCGACCTGGCCCTCGTCTACGACTATGACCTGGCCGCCGCGGCCTGGCGCGACGACCTCCAGGTCACGCCGCTGTGGGAGAGCCCGTGGGGCCTGGCCGTGCCCGCTACCACCACAGCGCTGACGCTGAGCCTGGTCGCGTATGCGGACGCCGACTGGATCGTCAACTCCCGGCACACCGCCGACGAGACGGCTCTGCGGACTCTGGCCTCGATCGCTGGCTTCACCCCGACCATCCGGCATCGGATCGACTCCCTCGAACTCGTCGAGGACCTCATCCTGGCCGGCTTGGGCGTCGCGCTGATGCCGCTGGACCAAGCCATGCCGGACGGCATCACCAGTCAGGGCACCGACCCGTCGATTCGCCTTCGTGCGTACGCTGTCAGCCGTCGGGGCCGAGACCGGTGGCCACCCTTGCGGGCGGTTCTGGAAGGTCTCGGACGCGAGGGTCAGGCCGACGGGTGAGGCACCACGGCTGACGGGAGGGCCGCCCGGCTACTCCTGCGGACCCTCGTCGTAGGTCAGCGAGGCCGACAGTTCGCTGTTGCTGTCGATGTCCTCGCGGAGCTGCTCGATCTTGGTCCGGGTGAGCGCGACCACGTCGGAGCCGGCGAGGAAGCGTCGCGGTGGCGGGTCCTGGGCGGCGATCTCCAGCAGTGCGGCCGCCAGCTTGGCCGGGTCTCCCGGCTGCTGGCCGTCCTGGGAGGACCACCAGGCCCGCTGTGCGGCGCTGCGTTCGGCGTAGTCGTCGATCGAGACCGCCGGCCACACAAGCGATTCGGGGCTCGCCAGACCGGTCCGGAAGAAACCCGGATTGACGATGGTGGTGTGGATCCCGAAGGGCGCCACCTCTTGGGCGAGGGCACCCATCCAGCCCTCCAGGCCGGCCTTGGACGCGGCATACACCGAGGAGTACTCGAAGCCGAGCAGCCCGGCACCGGACGAGATCGCGACCAGGTGTCCGCCGCGTTGGGCTCGCATCACCGGCAGGACGGCGCGGGTGAGGGTCATCGGCCCGACCAGATTGACCGCGAGCTGTTGGTCGACCTGGGACGCGGACATCTCCTCGAAGAAGCCCTTGAACGACGCCCCGGCGCTGTTGACCAGCACGTCGATCCGGCCGAACCGCTCCATCGTGGCACCCACCGCAGCCTCGGCGTCGGTGTGGCTGGTGACGTCCAAGGCGGTGACCAGCAGGCGGTCCGAGCTCCTCAGCGTGGCGGACACCTCAGCCGGACGACGCCCGGTGGCGACCACTCGATGACCGGCCGCCAGGGCGGCGGTGGCGAACTCGGCGCCCATTCCTCGGCTCGCGCCGGTGATCATCCAGACGGGTGACTGTTCCATGACGGCTCCTGTGGCTCGGCGGTGGGTGTCGATTGTCGGGGTCACCGTCCAGACCTGCCAGAGGGCTGCGGTGACGGGTACTGCCAGTCCTCCCCAGGATCACCGGGCAACCGTGAAGCACGCGGGCATCGCGCGGGGTCGTAGGTTGGTGGGTATGGACAACCGAGCGGAGGCGCGGTCCTTCCTGGCCTCCCGCCGCGCCCGCATCACCCCGGACCAGGCCGGGATCGAGCCGGTCGGCACGCGTCGCCGCGTCCCGGGCCTGCGCCGCGACGAGGTGGCTCGCCTGGCCGGGGTGAGCGTGGACTACTACGTGCGCCTGGAGCGCGGCAATCTGACCGGGGTGTCCGACAGCGTTCTCGACGCCATCGGCCTGGCCTTGCACCTGGACCAAGCCGAGACCGATCATCTGTACGACCTCGCCCGGGAGGCGAACCGCAGCCGCCGCGGCCGCCGATCGAGCGTATCGACCACCCGGCCACTGTCGCCGGGGGTGCAGTACATGCTCGATGCCATCACCAAGGCCCCCGCCCTGGTGACCAATCTGCGTCTGGACGTGGTCGCGGCAAACACCCTCGGCAGGGCCATGTACGCCGACATGTTCCGGACCGTCTCCGAGCCCGCCAATCACTCGCGGTTCATCTTTCTCGACCCCCGCGCCCGCAGCTTCTACGCCGACTGGGATGCCGCTGCCGACTTCAACGTTGCCGTTCTGCGACACCAAAGTGGCCGGTTCCCGCACGATCGCGGCCTGGCCGAGCTGATCGGACAGCTATCGCAACGCAGTTCGGAATTCCCCGCTCGATGGGCCGCGCACAACGTTCGCCGGCACGCCTGGGGAGTCAAGCGATTCCACCATCGAGCGGTGGGCCCGCTCGACTTGATCTACCAGCAGGTCGAGCTTGACGCGGAGAGCGGCCACGCGATGACGGTCTACCCCGCGGTACCCGGCAGCCCCAGCGAGAAGGCGCTCGACGAACTGGCGACGTGGGCCGTCGCGGAACAGATCACCGAGTGGACTGCGCCTGCCCTGACTGGAACCTGACGGCCGAGCCGTCGTCAGCAGCGGCGAAGACGCACCCGCACCCGAGAAACCGCACCGAGAAGGGAGCACGACATGGCCAGGTTCGTCTTCGGCCTGAACCAATCTCTGGACGGCTACGTCGACCATGATGCCTTCGCGCCTGGGCCGAAGGTCTTTCGACATTTCATCGAACAGACCAGATCCCAGACGGGGTGCGTGTACGGGCGGCGCATGTACGAGATCATGCGCTACTGGGATGACGACGATTCTGGTTGGAGCCCAGACGAACAGGCTTTCGCCGAGGCCTGGCGCAGCAAACCCAAGTGGGTTGTCTCGCGTTCGCTCAGCACGGTCGGGCCGAATGCCACACTCCTGCACGGCGATCTGGAACAGGCGCTGCGCACGGTGAAGGCCGAACATGAGGGAGACATCGAGGTCGCCGGCCCGGTGCTGGCCAACAGCGTCGCCGAGCTCGGCCTCATCGATGAGTACCAGATCTACCTGCACCCGGTCGTGGTCGGTCAGGGCACGACGTTCTTCGCCGGCTCGCGCCCGACACTGCGGCTGACCGGCCACGTGGAACTCGCCGAGGGTGTTCTCAGGCTCACCTACGCACCACGGTGAGCGGCATCAGCCAAGGAGAAAGCATGCCGGGAATCGAGATCGATGAATACCTCGATCGACTGGACGAACCACGCAGGTCGACCTTGCAGACGCTGCGAGAACTGATCGCCCAGATCATTCCCGAAGCCGAGGAAGGCCTGTCCTACGGTGCGCCGGTCTTCCGGATCGCCGGACGGCCGGTGGCCGGCTTCTCCGCAGCCAAGCACCACCTCAGCTACCTGCCGCACAGCGGGCAGATCCTGGCCACCGTGTCCGGCGAACAACTCGCCGGGTTCTCGGCCTCCAAAGGCGCGGTGCGGATGCCGATCGACACACCCCTGCCGGCGGGCCTCGTCCGGACCCTTATCGACCTGCGGCGCGCCGAGCTCGGGGTGTGAGCCTGCCCGGTGTCAGCGCCTGCACCCCGTGGTCTTCACCGCATCCTGGCTGATGAAAGCAGCACCATCCTTGAGCAGTCCGCGGGTGATGAGAACCTCTGATTCACAGGAGATCCCGGTCTTCGGTGCATCGGCGTGGCACACCAGATCCAGATAGCCGTCGTCATTGACGTCCTCCCCTGACGGGGCACATCGCACGACGCTGTCCTCGACTCCGGCGGCTCCGAAGGTCAGCGAGTCGACCGTCACCTGGGTGAGCGGGTCGAAGTCGGCGGTGCCGAGGATCGCGAAAGGCACCAGACCGTTGCGGTTGACGTTGATGGCGCTGGGCAGTGACCGCGGCTTGATGTCGCTGGGAACCCAGAGCAGGGCGGCTGAGTCGCTGTCGACGGCATGCGGATCCTTGGGCGAGTTCGCCAGGGTGGCCTCGACGCCGACGACGTGCCGACGGTCGCTGGTGCAGGTGATCTGGGTGCTGAAGGTGATGACCTCACTGCTACCGGCGGCCAGGACATGCTCTTGGGTCTGCTCGGCAGGGTCGGCCATGCAGGTGTCCTCGACGGTGAAAAGCGCTGCAGTATCGGTGATCACGTGATCGGCCAGGCCGTTGTTGGTGATCTCGACCGAAGCGGTGCAGGTGGATGCCAACTGGTTGTGCTCGCGCTCACTGCATTGAAGATCGAGCACCGAGGTCTCCAGGTCGACCTCTTCGAAGACCTCCATCGTCGTGGCCGCACGGCCGGTGTTGTTCGACGGGTCAGGGTCGAGCACATGCTCGTCCGCGTCGTGGGCGAGTGCGGCCTGTGCCGTGAGGGCGAGGTCGTGGAAGCTGCGGTCGCTGCAGGCCAGAGTCCATGACGCGGTGCGGGTCTGGGTCTGTCCGGCATCCAGCCGGTCGTGCCGGGCCTGGCCGTCTCCGGTGTGCGCTCTGATCGTGCAGTCCGACGGCGTGGCGAGGTCGAGGGTGGAGGTGACCGGCTCCGGCCCGTGCGGTCCGGCGTTGGTGATGCGTGCGGTGCCCTGGCAGGTGACCTCGTCGCGGACCATCGTCTGTGCCGGGCAGGTCAGGGTGGTTCCGAGGACGCGGACGTCGCTGCGGTCCAGCACCGCGGGCGTCCAGGTGAGGGTACGGGTGTTATTGGCGAGATCTGCATCCAGGTGCCCCCGTGGGCCGACGAGCGTGTTGCGGATCTTGACCGTGTGGTTCGAAGGTTCGGTGCAGCGAATGGTGAATGTCGTTGTCCAATTGACGATCTGGCCCACGGGGAGGCTGACGTTCTTCGTCTTCTCGGGGTCGCGAACTGTGCAGTCCGGGTTGACCGGGTCGATGGTGAGCGTGTCGGTGCTGAGAGCGATATCCAGGGGCCCGTTGTTGCGCAACCGGGACCGGACGGTGACGGTCACATCGGTGTCCGCGTCAATGGTGTCCGGCGCGTCGACCAGGCTCAGCGCCACCTTCTCTACGTCGGCCGGTGGCGCAAGCATGACGAAGTTGCCGCACATCCGCGCGATCCAGTTGGTGCCATCGGTGTAGACGTGCAGCGAGACCGTGCCCTGGTTCTGGTTGAAGCGCAGACCGACCGGGTTGGGGAAAACCTGTCCAAGCGGACATAGACCCTCCTGCTGGCCTCCCGAAGCGCATCCCGACCAGCTCGTGTTGACATCAACGGGGATCACGGCCTCGACCGAGTGCTCGATCCAGTCCTGGGTGAATCCGTAATGCTGGTACACCGTGAGGTTCTTCAGGAGGTCCTGCTTGTCCAGAAGGCCTCCATCGCCCACGGCCCAGGAGTTGACGATGGCGTCGTCGGGACACACCGGGGTCGTGATGTAGGTGGCCTCCTTGTAGCACTCGAGCGGGTCAGCGGCTGCCGGGCCCGCCGTCCCGACGAACAAGCCGACAATGAGAACCAGCCCTGGAATAGAGCGCAGCACCCGATGAATCATCGAACTCCCCCTCCGACGTAGCGATGTCAGCCCGCCGACGACCTCGGGTCGCAGGTCCGGACGGGACGCCACGGTAGTGCACATCCGATATAGAGACAATCCCCGATTGCAGTAATATGCACGATTTATCGGGTGAGAGATGGAATGACCAATGGCCCGTTCTCAGCGACCACGCTCGACCGGCACCTGTTCGGGGCGCCTCAGATGGCGTCGCTGACCGCCCGTTCGAAGCGTCGGACCCTGGCGAGTGCGAGCTGGGCCGCGGCGTCTGCGTCGCCGGAGGCGATGCTGTGCAGCAAGCTGGGCAGGCTGGGGATGGACAGATCCCGCGCGGACAACCGGTCCGCGAACTGGCAGGCGATCCGGGTGGTGAGGTTGGCGTAGCGAACGAGGGTGTCTTCCAGGTGACGGTTGCCGGCTGCCCGGTAGATGGCCCGTGAGGTGGCCAGGTCCGCATGAATGAATCGGGAGGGGTCCGCAGCCTCGCTCTCCCGCATCACCTGACGTGCCAGAGCGGTGAGTTCGTCCCGGGTGGTGCGGTGTGCGTTGGTGGCTGCGCGGCGGGCCGCCACCGGCTCCAGGTGGATGCGGATCTCGCAGATGTCGGTCAGGTCGGCCAGGTCGAGGCCACTGGCGAAGGTGCCACGTCGCGGATAGCACTCGACAAGACGGTCACCCTCGAGGCGCTTGAGGGCTTCGCGCACCGGAGTGCGTCCCATCCCCAGGGACGCGGCCACCTCGTCGTCGTGGATCGGCTCGCCCGGTGCGATGTCGAGCATGATCAGGCGGTCGCGTAGCGCAAGGTATGCCCTATCGGCCAAAGAGGCCCTGGATCGGGCGGGATCGAGGTCGACTCCCCATTCGGCCTCGATGCTCACGTCCCGATGATAGGGGTGCGGCATGCCCGGCTACCCGTCGGTTCGGCCTCGGGGCACCGCTCGCGAGGATGCATAGACTGGGTTGCTCCGACGGCCCGGAGGGACGATGAGTGGCTCAGGTGAGGCGACCCCGCAACGCACGCGCATGGCGGATCAGGCATACCAGCAGATCCGCGACGCCATCGTCCGGGTGGACCTCAAGCCTGGTGAGCCTCTGGACGAGAAGTCGCTCAGCGCCTCCTTGTCCCTGGGGCTGACCCCCATTCGGGATGCACTCAAACGCCTGTCCTGGGAGCGGCTGGCCACCACCTACCCGCGTCGGGGCACCTTCGTCTCCCGGATCGACATCGCCGACGAGGCCAGGCTCACCGAGGTTCGGGTGGAACTCGAAGGGCTCGCCGCCGCCCTGGCCGCGGAGCGGGCGACAGCCGCGCAGATCAGCGAACTCCAGCGACTGATGACCGACCTCGAGCGAGGCAGTCTGCAACGAGCGGACCACACCGACCTCGACCTCAAGGTGCACCGAGCGATCTACTCTGCCGCCCGCAACGAGTACCTGGAGACCACCCTGGCGATGTACGTCAATCTCACGATGCGGATCTGGAACAGTTGCCTGCGCTACGAGCACGCATCGACGGTGCACATCGTCAGCCAACGCACCGTGGTGGACGCGATAGCGGACCGCGACGCAGCCGGTGCTCGCGTCGCTGCCGAGAAGCATCTGCGGGTGTTCTCCGACGAAGTGCGCTCCACGCTCAGTCGTGCCCAGGAGAACTGAGGCACTCGGTTGCGCCGAATGCACGTTGGTCCGTCGGGTAACTCCGGGGGCTCGTGAGAACTCAGGCAGTCAGCCCAAGGTGAGCCGAAAGTCGATTGATGTACCAGGCGACGAAGGCCTCCACGTCACCTTCGACCTCGGAGTACGGGCCGGGCTGGTAGGCAGGATCGCTCACCCCGCGCTGGGTCCGGGCGACGAAGGCATTGTCCTGGGAGTTGGTTGCCGACCACACCCGGATCAGGGACTCCCGGTCATAGTCCCGCCCCTCCTGAGCGTCTGCGTGAACGAGCCAGGTGGTGCGCAGCAACGACCTGGTCGGGCTGATCGGCAGCACCGAGAACACCACGGCGTTGTCAGAGAGCATGTGGAACCAGGCGTTCGGCTGCAGGTGCAGGTGCAGGTCTCCGAACCGCTCGTCGGCGATCGATCCCAGCTTCATGGTGCAGCTGGCTTCCCCGCCGGGCTGATATGACTTGCCGACTCCATCGAGGGGGCTGTGCATCACCATGAAACCGGTTGGCCGGTTGTCGAGTTCGCGCATCCGCTCGACCGGGATCCCCTGTACCCGGCAGGCGACCTCCAGATCGGCCGAGGCCTTCTCGAAACGCTCCCAGACGTGCTTGAGCCGAGGTGGCAGGTCGTCCCCGGTGTAGTTGTGCAGCGGGAAGTACGCGGTGATCAACTCGGGGTGCCCGTCGCAGTGGTAGCACTCCCGGTTGTTCTCCATGACGAGTTTCCAGTTGCCCTCTTCGATCAGGTCGACCTGGTGGGCCACTTTGGCGTGAGCGAGGTCGTAGGGCGCCAGGTAGGGCTGGACCCGATCCATCACCTCGTCGAAGTCGTCCGGGGGGTACTGGGCAAGGCAGATGAAGATGAGCCCAGAGACGGTGCGCGCGTGGACCGACCGCAGGCCCAGGGTGCGCCGGTCCATGCTCGCCGGCTGGTTGTCTGCGTGCAGCAGGCTGCCGTCCACGCCATAGGTCCACCGGTGGTAGGGGCAGACGATATTGCCCACGCTGCCGCAGACATCGTCGAGGATGCGGGACCCGCGGTGCCGGCACACATTGTGGAACGCGCGCACGCCTTCGTCGTCGTCTCGCACGATGATCACCGATGAGCCGCCGACTTCGACGGTGACGTAATCCCCCGGCTCGGGGATCTCGGCTTCGGTGGCAACGAACAGCCAGTGCCTGGAGAAGATGCCGTCCAGGTCCAGGTCGTAGATCTCCTGACTGGAGTAGAACGGCGCCTCGAGGCTGTAGCCGGGCTGACGACGGGCGACCAGTTCACCCACCTGGGACGTGGGACGCGAGGTCTGTGCGAGGTCGAGGACCATGGAGGGCTCCCTGATGAGACCGATGCCGGGGTACGGCGCCTACTGAAGTCCCTACGTTGCTGCGCTTTATCGCCAGGCGGATGGAACTATCCATCAAGTGAACACCAGCGCTCAGCCGGTCGTCAAGGTTTCCAAGAGAGTCATTCTCCGCACCTGCGCTGCGCCGCATAGCCCTCTTCGGGCGAATCTCGGCGGCGTTAGCTGACGATATAAGCGGTTCAACCCGAGCGCTCTCCCGGCAGCCGCCCGCTGAGAGATGTCCACTGAGGTGTGCTCCACCCCCTTGCTCAAACTGTCGTCGGGCCTTACGCTTCCATTGAATGATCAGGAGTGCCCATCTAATGGGCAGCCTCCATAGCGAGTTGAGGCCCGCGTCGCTGCGGGCCTTCGTCGTAGAGGAAGGTGTTGCGATGTCCGTTGTCGACGACGCCCCGGCCGCCGTCGGCGTGCTCGGTCAGCAGTCCCAGGAGCCAGGTGCGCCGCATCCGCTGAGCTTGCCGTCCTGGGGTGATACCGACGATTCGACCTTGGTGTGTCGGCAGGTGCAGGACATCACCCACGATGTGAAGTCGTTCCTGTTCGAGCCGGCCGAGCCGGCGCAGTTCACCCACGAGCCCGGTCAGTTCGTCACGTTGCAGTTGCAGATCGACGGCGTCCCGGTGAGCCGCTGCTACACCATCTCCACCCCGCCCACCCGTCCGTACCTGCTGGGTATCACCGTCAAGCGTCAGCCAGGGGGCTTGGTCTCGAACTGGCTGCACGACACGATGCGTCCGGGCCAGCGGATCTCGGCCTACGGGCCGTTCGGCAGCTTCACCACCACCGGTCAGACCTCGAACAAGTACCTCTTCCTGTCCGGGGGCAGCGGCATCACCCCGTTGATGTCGATGACCCGCACCTTCTACGACCTGGGCTCGGGCGCCGACGTGGTCTTCGTGCACAGTGCCCGCACACCGTCGGACATCATCTTCCGCAACGAGTTACGTGCCATGGCCAGCACCGTGCGCAGCATAGGGGTGGTCAACGTCTGCGAGAACGACTCCCCGCACGAGCCATGGGATGGCCTGCGCGGCTTCCTCACCCCGGAGATGCTCCTGCTGCTCGCGCCGGATCTGGCCGAGCGGACGGTGTACTGCTGCGGGCCCAAGCCCTACATGGCAGCGGTGCGAACCATGCTCGGCCAGCTAGGCGTGGATCTGCGGCACTACCACGAGGAATCGTTCACGTTCGAGGACCTCACCGTTCGCGACTGGTCCGCCACACCGTCGGTTGAACTCGAAGCCGAGCCGGAGCCCACGAGCTTCTCGGTCAACTTCGTGCGCAGCGGGCGCACCATCGAATGCGCTGCGGGCGAGAGCGTGCTGGACGCGGCCTTCGCCGCCGGACTCAACCCGCCGTCCTCGTGCGGGCAGGGTATGTGTGGCACCTGTAAGACGACGATGCTGTCGGGCACCGTGGACATGCAGCACAATGGAGGAATCCGTCCACGAGAGATCGCTCAGAACAAGATCCTCATCTGCTGTTCATCGCCCACCAGCAATCTGAGCCTCGAGCTCTGAACGACCGCCGACCCAGGTACCAGGAGCAGGTCATGGGACTTCCCGCTTCCACAGATCCACTGTTGCAGCCCTTCACGCTCAAGACGGTGCGGCTTCGCAACCGGGTGGTGAGCACGTCACACGAGCCCGCCTACGGCGAGGACGGGCTGCCGAAGGATCGCTACCGGCTGTATCACCGGGAGAAGGCCCGGGGTGGGGTGGCGCTGACGATGATGGGCGGCTCGGCGATCGTGGCTCGCGACAGCGCCCCGGCCTTCGGCAACCTGCATCTGTACCGGGACGAGATCGTGCCCTGGATGGCGCGCCTGGCTGATGACGTGCACGAGAACGGTGCCGCGGTGATGTGCCAGGTGACGCACCTGGGCCGCCGGACCTCCAATTACACCGCCGACTGGCTGCCGACGGTGTCGGCCAGCCCGCTGCGAGAGCCCGCCCACCGGGCCTTTCCCAAGCAGGCCGAGGACTGGGATCTGGACCGCATCGTCGACGATTTCGTCTCGGCGGCCCAGCGATGCCAGCAGGCCGGCCTGGACGGCATTGAGTTGCAGGCCTACGGTCATCTCTTCGACTCGTTCATCTCGTCATGGACCAATCAGCGCGACGACGAGCTCGGGGGTTCGCTGGAGGCCCGCCTGACATTCCCCCGTCGCATCGTGTCCTCGGTCCGATCCGCAGTGGGGCCGGATTTCATCGTGGGCCTGCGCCTGATGATCGAGGACGATCGTCCCGGGGCGCTACCGGTGGACGAGGGCGTGCAGGCCCTGCAGGCCTTCATTGACGACGGCATCGATGTGGTCTCCACGATCAAGGGCGCCATCGAGTCGGATCAGACGCTCGCACAGGTCATTCCATCAATGGGGACCCCGGCCGCACCCTTCCTCGACTGGACGGCCACGATCAAGCAGAAGATCTCCGTCCCGGTGATGCACGCCTCGCGGATCGCCGACGTGGCCACCGCCCGGTACGCCGTGCGTGAGGGTCTGCTGGATCTTGTCGGCATGACCCGAGCGCAGATCGCCGATCCGCACCTGGTCAACAAGATCGCCAGGGGAGAAGAGGACCGGATCCGGCCATGCGTCGGCGCGAACTACTGCCTGGACGCGATCTACGCCTCCGGCGACGCCAAGTGCGTGCACAATCCGGCGGCCGGGCGGGAGCAGACCCTGCCCCACGAGATCGAACCCTCGGACGGGCCGAGCAAGCGAGTGGTGGTCGTCGGCGCCGGCCCCGGCGGACTGGAAGCGGCCCGCGTTCTCGGCGCCCGAGGTCACCAGGTCACCCTGTTCGAGGCCTCCGACACGGTCGGGGGGCAACTTCGCCTCCTCACCGGATCCCGCCACCGCGGAGATCTCATCGGCATCGTCGACTGGCGCCTTCAGGAGCTTCGTCGGCACGGGGTCGAACTGCGGCTGGGCGAGTACGCCGAAGCCGCAGACATTCTCGCTCTGAGCCCGGACGTGGTGATCGTCGCCACCGGAGGGATGCCGAACACCGAGGTGCTCCAGTCCGGGGCTTCCCTGGTACGAGACACCTGGGACGTCCTCGACCGCAGTGTGCGCTTCACCGGTGACGTCCTGGTCTTCGACGATCACGGCGGTCACCAGGCCTTGGATGCTGTCGAGGCCCTGTTGGAGCGAGGCTGCTCGGTGGAGTACGTCACCCCCGAACGCACCATCGGTGTGGAGGTGGGATCGATGAACTCGCCCGCCTACCTCAAGCTCTTCGCCGAGCATGATGTGCGGGTGAGCCTGCCCTACTACCTGCGCCGGGTCGAGCGAGGTGAGGCGGGCAAGCTCGTGGCCACGCTGTGGAGCGAGTATGCGGATCGGGAGGTGACCCGTGTCGTCGACCACGTCGTGGTCGAGCACGGCACCTTGCCCAACGCCGATCTCTACACCGAGCTGCTTCCAGGAGCCAGTAACTCCGGAGCGGTCGACTACGACGCTCTGGTCGAGGTCCGACCGCAGACCCTGGTGCGCAATCCAGCAGGCGGTTATCAGTTGTTCCGGATTGGAGATGCGGTGTCCAGCAGGAATATTCATGCTGCCATCTACGATGCGCTGCGGCTCGCCGTCGCCGTCTGAGCCTGGTCGGCGCCCCGGGTTGGGCCCGACCAGCGCACCAGATCGATCCTTGGCCAGGGAAACTCCCGGCTGGACTTCGGGTTGCCAGGGGGGTGACCCCGATACTCGGGTGAGAGGCATCACCGGACGATGTGGTGATGACCACAACATTGCGCGCCGGCCTGTCGACCCTGTTGATCCTCGGCTGCCTGCTGATCGGCGGGGTCGGTCTCTACCTGGTTGCCACAGGCTTTACGTTTGTGGCTCCCACGGTGCAACTGAACGCGCTTCCGCTGGCGGTTCGGGTGCATGTGTTGTCCGGCTCGATCGCGCTACTACTCGTCCCCTGGCAGGTGCTGCCCCGGGTGCGCCGACACCATCGTCTGCACCGCTGGATCGGTCGCGGATACGTCGTCGCGGCCGTGATCGCCGGATCATCGGGACTTCTCGCCGCGTTCGGTACTGCCAACGGGGCGGTCGCCGGGGCCGGCTTCGCGCTGGCTGCGGTGCTGTGGACGTGGAGTTCGCTGGCCGCCGCGACCGCCGCGCGAGGTCGCCGGATTCGGGCTCATCAGGTCTGGGCCATCCGGTCCCTCGCCCTGTGTCTGGCCGCCGTCACGTTGCGTGTGTACCTCGGTGCGGCGCAGGGCTTCGGGATCCCCCTCGACTTCGCCTACCCGGCGGTGGCGTGGTTGTCGTGGGTACCCAATCTGCTGATCGCGCAGTGGTGGGTGAGTACGACTCGCAGCCGCGCACGCCAGAGTAACGCTGCCGTGGCGCGCTGAGAGTCGCTGGCTCTCAGCGACCTTGGCGCAGTGCGGCCTCGATCGTTCGGGCCGCCTTGAGCAGTTGCTGAATCGCCTCGCGTCCCCGCAGCAGGTCCATCCGTTGAGTGGGGGCGCTGGCGGTGATCACTGCGAGCAGTTCGCCAGGCTTGGCGTAGATGCCGGCGCCGACTCCGGTCAGCCCCTCCTCCTCCTCGTCGCTCGCCACGGCGTAACGGTGCTCTCGGACCGCGAGAACCTCGTGACGGAGCGCATCCGCAGAGGTGATGGTCGCTGGGGTGAACTGTTCCAGGGGCTCGGCGAGGAAGCGTTCCAGTCGCTGATCGTCCCAGGTAGCCAGCAAGACCTTTCCGCTGGCACTGCAATGCAAGGGGAATCGCTGCCCGATCCACGACCGCGGCCCGAGCTGGTTCTGCGCGTCGATCTGTTCCACCAGGTCCAGGCCACCGTCGGTGCCGACCAGGCTGAGCGTCACCGTTTCTCCGATGGTCTCCACCACCTCGGTGACGATCGGCCGGGCCACCTCCTGAACGACGGCCTGCGAATCGGCGTTGCGCACCAGCTGGAGCAGTTGGGGGCCGAGCAACACCCGCTCGTCGCCGGGCAGCCGCAGCAGGAAGCCTTCGTGCTCAAGAGTCTGCACGAGCCGCAGAGCGGTCGCCCGGGGCAGGCCGGTGGCTCTGGCCAGTGACGAGATGCTGGCGTTGTCATCGGCGGCGGCGGCCTGCAGCAGCCGGATGGCCTTCATCACCGACTGATTGAGCGTCGTGGCAGCGGCGCCGTCGGTGGTCTGCATGTGACCACCCTACCGAGCGCGTACCCAGTGCTCGGCACTCGCTCTAGCAGCATTGCCATGCCTCCACGTTGGTAGGCGATAACCATTCGGATACAACGAATCTTGCTTCGAAGATACTCCGCGGAATTGTGGGCTCATACCTCTTGACGCTGTGTGTGGTGATCACTAGCATCGTCAAATCACACTGATATACAAGTTCGATGTCGAGGGGTTTCGGGGTCCTGCAGTCGGTCTCGACGCCGGTGCGCGACACCTCGACGGGTGACTTGGCGGCCCAGCCGCACCCGAGCCCTTCTCGCTGGTTCTCACCCAGTCGATCACGTCACAGACCCATCCGCCTGCGGCGTATCGCCTCCGCGGGTGGGCCGCATTTCGGACCGGGGCGGGTCACGCTGTGGTCGGGCCTTTCCCCCTCACCTTCCCGGAGGCACAAGATGATCCGCGCCAGGTATCGGAGTCGGCTCACAACGACGGTGCAGACCAAGCCGAGCAATCCCACTTCGAACGCACAGGGGCGTGCCCGATGAGTGAGTCGACGGACACGTCGCAGGCCGAGCAGGACAGCAAGGGCAAGCCGGGAGCGGTCTTCGTCGCCTCGTTGGTGGTCGCCGGCATCTTCATCCTGTGGGGAGTCTTCTTCACCGACAGCATGAAGTCGTTCAACTCCGCAGCCCTGTCGGTGATCATCGACACCTTCGGCTGGGTGTACATCCTGGCCACGACCCTCTTCATCGCCTTCCTGCTCTTCCTCGCCCTGAGCCGCTTCGGCCACATCCGCCTGGGCAAGGACGACGACCGTCCTGAGTTCAGCACGGTCTCCTGGCTGGCGATGCTCTTCTCCGCAGGGATGGGCATCGGCCTGGTCTTCTTCGGCGTGGCCGAGCCGGTCACCCACTTCGCGAACCCGCCGATGGGATTGGCCCCAGCCGGCACCGAGGCAGCCGGCGAGTTGGCCATGCAGTACACCTTCTTCCACTGGGGACTGCACGCCTGGGCGATCTACGGCATCGTGGCGCTTGCCCTGGCCTACTTCCAGTTCCGCAAGGGTGCGCGAGGCCTGATCAGTTCGGCCTTCTACCCGTTGCTCGGCGAGCGGGTCAACGGCCCGATCGGCAAGGCCATCGACGTACTGGCGATCTTCGTCACCGCACTCGGCGTCGCCACGTCCTTCGGCATCGGCGCCACCCAGATCAACAGCGGGGCCAACTTCATGTTCGGCATCCCCGAGGGAATCCCCGCGCAGGTGGTCATCATCGTGGTGGTGATGTGCCTCTTCCTGGCGTCGGCACTGTCCGGGCTCAACAAGGGCATCAAGTACCTGAGCAACACGAACATCGCGCTCTTCGTTGGCATCATGGCGTTCGTCCTGATCTTCGGGCCGGGCCTGTTCCTCATCGACACCTTCGTGGTGTCGGTCGGCAACTACCTGCAGAACTTCCTGCGGATGAGTTTCACCTCAGGGGCGTTCATGGAGGGTGGAGACCGAGCCTGGCTACAGAGCTGGACCCTGTTCTACTGGGCCTGGTGGATGATGTGGGTCATGTGGGTGGGCACGTTCATCGCCCGCGTCTCCAAGGGCCGTACCATCCGGGAGTTCGTCTTCGGGGTGCTCCTGGTTCCGTCCGTCTTCAGCTTCCTGTGGTTCTCGGTGATGGGTGGCGCGGGCCTGTACCTGGACCTGTACCGCGGAGCCGACATCGCCACCGCCGTCTCGGACAACATCAACACTGCACTGTTCGTCACCCTCGATCAGTTCCCCATGGGTGGCTTCGTATCTGTGCTGGCGATGATCCTCATTGCCACCTTCTTCATCACCTCTGCCGACTCGGCTGCCTTCGTTCTGGCCATGCTCTCCTCGGACGGCAACCAGAACCCCGGGTGGAGGATGAAGGTCCTATGGGGTGTGCTGGTGGCCTTCTTCGCCTTCGTCCTGCTGCTGGCGGGCGGCCTGGAGGCGGTGCAGCAGGTCGCGATCATCACCGGGGTGCCCTTCACCATCCTGCTCATCGGGATGGCGGTGTCGCTGTACAAGTCGGTAGCCAACGAGATCATGCCCGAACCGCGACATCACCACCTGCGGCGCGGCCACCGGCACGACCAGGAGGCCGCCGTCACCGATGAGGTCGACGTTCGAACGGATGAGGACGCGGTCACAGCCGACGGCGCACCGCCCGGCGACGGAGTCGCGCGCCGAGAACCGGCATCCTGAAGCAGCCTGTGGCGGAGCCCGCCACTGACGTGAGCCCCCGAGTCGACCGGCCACGGTCGGCCTCGGGGGCCTGGCAGTCCTCGGTTCCGGCGTCGGGTCGGTGCCGACGGGCGCGGTCAGGCCAAGGCCGGGGCCACCTGTTCGGCGATGAGGTCCAGGTGATCGAGATCAGAGAGGTCGAGTACCTGCAGGTAAATGCGCTGGGCGCCGGCATCGGCCCACGCCCGCAGCGTCTCGATCACCTCGGGCACGGTGCCGGCGGCCCCGTGCGCCTGCAGTTCCTGCGGCTCTCGGCCGATCGCGGCCGCGCGGCGGAGGAAGTCCTCCTCGGTCTCACCGCAGCAGACAACGATCACGCAGGAGTGGATGATCGAGGCCGGATCGCGGTCGAGTTGTACGCAGGCATCGGCCACTCGCTCAACCTGGGCGCCGAACTCCGACGTCGTGGTGAAGGCAGCGTTGTACTCTGCGGCGTACCTGGCTGCCAGCCTCGGGGTGCGCCGCTTGCCCATCCCGCCGACGATGATCGGCGGCCCTCCCGGTTGTACGGGTTTGGGCAGGGCAGGTGACTCGCGGACCTGCCACCGAGGGCCGCCACCGGTGAAGTGCTTCCCGGCCGGGGTGCGAAAGAGACCGTCGATGATCGCCAGTTGTTCCTCGAGGCTGTCGAAGCGTTCGCCGAGGCCGGCAAAGGGGATGCCATAGGCCGTGTGTTCGGGCGCGAACCATCCCGCTCCGATGCCCAGCTCGACCCGTCCACCGGACATCTGGTCCACGCCGGCGACGCTGATCGCGAGTGGACCGGGCAGGCGAAAGGTCGCCGAACTAACCAGGGTGCCCAGGCGGATGGTGCTGGTCTCGCGGGCCAAGCCAGCAAGGGTGATCCAGGCGTCGCTCGGGCCGGGTAAACCCTCACCCCCCATTGTGAGGTAGTGGTCGCTGCGGAAGAAGGCGCCGAAACCCAAGGCTTCGGCTCGTCGGGCGACCGCGAGCAGGTCCTCGTAACTGGCACCCTGCTGTGGCTCGGTGAACACTCGAAGGTCGGATAGCCGCACCCTGCGACCATAGCGCGCGGGTCATTGCGAGGAGGCGGGATTGCGACACGGCTCTCTTCCCGTGGGTACCGAGGTGGCATCATTCCGCGGTAGTTGCCGTCCGGAGTGGAGTGCGCGCATGATCCAGGCCGAACCCGTCGCAGGGATGCCTGCCCTGCTCGCCAGAGCCCGCGCTCTCATCACGCCCGGGTGTCGTCGCGTCCTCGGCATCGCCGGCAGCCCGGGAGCGGGCAAGACCACTCTGGCGACGAAGGTGGTCGACGAACTCAATTGCGAGAACGGATCGCCGCTGGCTGTGCATCTGCCGATGGACGGTTTCCATCTCGCCAACGCCACGTTGGATCACTTGGGTCGCCGGGACCGCAAGGGTGCGCTCGACACGTTCGACGGCTGGGGCTTCGTCGCCATCCTGCACCGGATCCGTTCCGAGTATGCGAATCCGGTGTATGCGCCGAGTTTCCGGCGGACGGTGGATGAACCGATCGCTGCCGAGATCGAGGTGCCGGCAGGTACCGACCTGGTGGTGGTCGAAGGCAATTACCTTCTCGTCCAAGACGAACCATGGAATCAGGTCCGACAAGCGCTGGACGAGAGCTGGTTCTGCGTCACCCCCGCAGCCGAGCGGACCGCGCGCCTGGTGCAGCGGCACATCCGGCACGGGCGAAGCGCAGCAGCGGCAGCCGACTGGGCCCGCACCGTGGACGGCCGCAATGCGGTGCTCATCGAGAGCACCCGTTCACACGCCGACCTCCTGGTGTCCGGGCTCTGAGCCACGTCCAGCGTCCGCGACCGTGGCGCGCCTCACCCTCCCGGCTGACGGAGTGGAGGTTTTGCTGGTCGGGCTGATCGCCACTGTTCCGGTGAGTCACACCGAGTACCGGCACAAGGTTTCTCCGCCGTCCACCCGAATGAGGTCACCGTGGATGTAACTCGACTCGTCGCTGGCCAGGTACAGGGCCAGGCTCGCGACATCCTCCACCTCGCCCCAGCGTTTGAGCGGCACCGACTCCGCGAACTCGCGCATGAAGGCCATGTCCTCATAGAGATCTCGGGTGAGTGCGGTCTTGGCGTAGGTCGGGCAGATGCCATTGACGCGAATTCCCTCATGCCCGTACTCGATGGCCGCGCATCGGGTGAGATTGGCCTGGGCACCTTTGGAGGCGTTGTAGACCGACTGCATCGGGTGGCCTTGCAGCCCGGCGGTCGAGACGAGGTTGAGGATGCTTCCACGCATTCCATGGGCGTCCGGCTCTTGCCTGCGGAACTGGGCCACCGCGGACTGGATGCCGAAGAACGTCCCTTTGGCGTTGACCGCGAAACATGCGTCCAGGTCCTGCTCGCTGAATCCGTCGATGAGGGAGCCGCCACGGTAGATCCCGGCGTTGTTGAACATCACGTCGAGCCGGCCGAAGGCATCGACGGCGGTCGCCACGGCTGCGTCGACCTCCGTCTTCTTCGTGACGTCGCAGGTCACCTGAATCGCCTGCCCGCCCTTGGCTCGGATCAGCTCGGCGGTGGGGGTGTCCAGATCGGTCTCGAAGCCCTTGGCCAGTGGCTTGTCGAGCAGGTCGGCCACCACGATGCTGGCACCGTGCTCTGCGAATAGGCGGGCTGATTCGCGGCCGAAACCTGATGCGCGGGTGATGATGACGACCTTGCCGGCCAGCCGGCCGTCCTGGGGGGAGGTCATGGGGTGCTCCTTTTGAGATGGTCGGCGAAATGGTCGGCGTCGGTAGACGCGGTCGGCGCTGGATCAGATCGTGATCTGGGTGTGGGTCAGCAGGTGGCGAGTGAACCAGTCGAGTTGTACGCCGCAGGAGATGTCGAACCCCTTGACGTAGGCGTCGAAGTGTCCGCCGGGCAGGACCACCAGCTTCTTCGGCTCGCGCGCCTCCGCGAAACCATCGATCGCGATCTTGGTCGGGGTGAGCACGTCGTCCTCGGCCACGCACATCAGCAGCGGAGTGGGGGCGATGAGCCGTAGGTAGGCGCCCGGCTGGTACTCGCTGAAACGCTCGACACTGCGCAGTGTGCATGAGTTGACGAAGCTCGGCGCCCGCAACTCATGGGTTCCGATGAACCACTCATAGGAGTCCGCGGTAGGCAACGCCGAGGGCGCCATCGGATCCTGGTTGACGACGTCGATCATCGCCGGCTCTTCACCGCGAAAGCGGGCCTGCCGGTCGGCCACGAAACCCGCCCGAGCCCCGGCGACCAGATCCGCGCGCACCAACTGGCGGAAGTTGGCGTCCCCATCGATGACGGGCACCTGAGCGCTGACGCACTTGACCCGCCGGTCCTGGGCGGCCACCACCAGGACATGCCCGCCGGAGTAGGAGGAACCCCAGATCCCGATCCGGTCGGGGTCGGTTCCCTCAAGGGTCTGGGCGTAGGTGATGGCATTGCGGAAGTCGTCGATCTGGTGCCACGGGGTGATCTCACCGCGGGGTGTGCCCTCGGATGCTCCGAGGTTGCGGTTGTCGAAGACGAGCACGTTGAAGCCGTTGGCTGCGAAGACCTCGGCGTAGGAGTCGAGGTACATCTCCTTCACGGCGGCGAAGCCGTGACTCATGACGATGGTGGGGGCGGTGCCCTGGCCGTCGGTGCGGTAGTGCCATCCGCGCAGGGTGACGCCGTCGGAGACGAACTCGACGTCGTCCCGGGAGAAACTGCTGGAGGTCGTTGAGGTTTCAGTCTGGGTCACCACAGCTCCTTGGTCCGTCGGTTGACCTTCTCCACCCTCGAAGATCGGATCGGGTTGTTCCATGAATCCGGGTGCCGACTGCATGTATCTGGGCGCCAGGCTGCGCGCCCACCCTTGTCGCCGGGGCGTAGCCCACCTACGGTCGTCACATGCGGGCGCAAGGAGGCGGCCATGAACGAGGACGAGTGGTCCTTCCGGGTGGGTGACCAACGGGCAGCCCGAGACTCCTGGTCTCAGATGTTGTCCTCGACTCATCTGCCGTGGGACATCACCGAGCTGGAGTCCGACCCGGGCCGTGGTTTCGGGGCCTCGGTCCGGCGCCGACACCTGGCCGATCTGGTCCTGGTGGATTGCAGTTGCGATCCGTGTGCGGGGGCCCGGCGCGGGTACGAGATCGGCCACACCGACGACGAGTACCTGGTCATGCTGATGACCCTCGGCGGCCGCGAGGTGGTGGTGCAGGGAGACCGTGAATCCCAGCTCACCTCCGGCAGCATCGTCGCCTGGGACTCGGCGGCCCCGGCCCGATTCCTCGTCCAGGAGCCTCTGGTCAAGCGCAGCCTGTTCGTCCCCAAGTCCGCGCTGAGTGAGGTCGGTGCCCGAGGCGAGCTGCTCACCGGCTCGGTGCTCGACGGGGATGCCCCTGCGGTAATCCTGCTACGCAACTATCTCGATGCGCTGGCCCGCACCATCGACGACCTTCCGCTGAGCGCGCTGCCGGCCGCTCGCAACGCCACCATCGAACTGCTGGTGGCGGCCCTGCAGGCGCCCGCCGAGGCACCGGGGGTGTCACCGCTGGCCACCCGCCACGCGGCCGAGAGGTACATCGACCGGAACCTGGCCGAGCACCAGCTGTCGCCGGTGACCGTCGCGGCCGGGCTCGGAATCTCGGTCCGGTCCCTGCATCGCGCCTTTGAGGATTCGGGTGAGACCGTCTCGGGTTTCATCCGGCTCCGGCGGCTGGCGCGGGCCCACGACGACCTGTTGGCCGGAACCCCGGTCAGCCAGGTGGCCCGTCGCTGGCGGTTTGCCGATCCCAGTCACTTCTCGCGCAGCTTCAAGCGGTACTACGGCCACAGCCCGAGCGAACTCACTTTCCGCGCCGACGCGGCCCGCTGACCAGCACCTGGATCGGCGCGCCCGATGCGCGGGTGCCGGGCTGGTTTGACCTGGAGCGCGCTCCAGGTTGCACAGTGGAACTCATGCATCCAGATTCGCATCGTGTCATCGCCGGCCCAGCCGACGGCAGTGCCCGCCCAGCCGACCAGGGCACCGGAGCGTCGGGTGGCACCGCGCCCGGTGATCAGCCGACCGAGCACGATGACCGCACTGTGCGGGGACAGCCGGGACAGATCGTGCTGGGCACGATGCTCTTCGGCACCCGCACCGGTGAGGACGTCTCCCGTCGGCTCCTGGACCGTTTCCTTGAGTTGGGTGGCCGGTGGCTCGACACCGCCGACTGCTATGCCTTCTGGGCCCATCCAGACGGTGGGTACGGGCACAGCGAACGGCTGCTGGGACGGTGGCTGGCCGCGAATCCTTCAGCGCGGCAGCAGGTTCGGATCTCGACCAAGCTACGGTTCGCGCCGGTGCACCCGGGCACCTGGCCGGCGAATGCAGCCGGACTGTCCGCCGAGGCGGTGCACAAGCACTTCGCGGAGTCCTGTGACCGCCTCGGTATCGACCGGGTCGATGTGCTGTGGGCGCACGGCGAGGACAGAGCTGTGCCGCTGGAACAGACCGTCGAGGCGTTGGGGACGATCGCCGCCACCGGTCGAGCCGGTCGGCTGGGTGCTTCCAACCATGCCACCTGGGCGGTGGAACGGGCGCGCCGTATCGCGGTGGACCTGGGCGTGCCCGGCTACACGATGCTGCAGCGCAGGCACACTGTGCTTACACCACGCCCCGGCGTCAGCGTCGACGATGGTCACACCTTGCTCACCTCGGAGGACCGTGACTACGCCGAAGCCTGCGACCTGGATGTGTGGGTGTACACGCCACTGCTGAACGGTGGGTACACCCGGCCCGACAAGCCGCTGCACCAGGGCTACGGCCATCCCGGCAGCACCCGGGTTCTTGACGTGCTGACCAAGATCGCCGCGGAGCTGGAAGCCAGCGTCAACCAGGTGGTGCTGGCTTGGCTCATGCAGGGCGCCGTGGCCTACTGGCCGATCGTCGGGGTGAGCCGGGTGGAGCAGTTGGAAGAGGCGATGCAGGCCCGGGAACTTCATCTGTCCGCAGAGCATTTCAGTAGGATCGAGGCGGCGCGGTGACGGATCTGACGCCTGCGCAGGTGGTGGCCCGGACCGGGGTATCGGTTGACACCCTGCGCTACTACGAACGTGAGGGCCTGATCGGTCCGGTGCGCCGAACCCTCGGCGGCCACCGCAGTTTCACCGAGGACGATCTCTTCTGGATCCGGCTCGTCACCTGCCTGCGTGAGGCGGGTCTGGGAATCGCGGACCTGCGATCGTTCACCGAGATGTTGCGCTCGCAGGGCACCCCGGCCGACAAGGTGGCCTTCCTCACCGACCGGCGCGGGGAACTGGAGCGCCGGCGAGCCGCCATCGACACCGCGCTGGGGGTGCTGGCCGAGAAGATCGACCACTACTCGGGCGATCTGGAGTCGTCCTGACCTCTACCGGCGCCTCCGGTGACCGGTGGATACTCCGGTGGAAGGTGATGCGACACATCGACAATCCTGACCCACCGACGGTCACGTGGGATGGGCCTGAGTTACGCCCAGTTTGGGCCGTAGGCAGCCAGTTCTGCGGCGTTCCAGTCCAGCGATGTTGAGCGTGGCTCGAAGCGGGTGAGTCGGTGGGTCCGCCGCACCAGCTGGCGCAGCGCGCTCAGGTCCGCGTCCACTGCCCCCAGCGCGCGGCCTTGTACCAGGACGTTTCCCAGGGCGGAGGCCTCGACCGGCCCGGCGACCACGGGCAGGCCGCAGGCGTCCGCGGTCGACTGCATGAGCAGGTCGTTACGGCTGCCCCCACCCACGACGTGGATCACCTCGACCTCGGCCCCGGAGAGCCGTTGCGCGTCCTGGACGGCGCGTCGGTAGGCCAGAGCCAGGGAGTCCAGAATGCAGCGAACCATTTCGCCGGGAGTGCGCGGCTCGGGTTGTCCGGTACGGCGGCACTCCTGCGCTATTCGTGCGGGCATGTCTCCCGGAGGGAGGAACTCGGGTCGCTCGGTGTCCACCACACTGCGCAACGGCTGGGCTTGGCCGGCAGCGCGCAGGAGTTCGGCCAGGTCGGCGGGGTGGCCGGTGCGTTCCCAGGTGCGTTGGCACTGGGTGAGCAGCCACAGCCCCATGACGTTGCGCAGGTAACGGATGGTGTCGTCGAGGCCGACCTCGTTGGTGAAGTTGGCGACCATGCTCGCGTCGGTGAGCACAGGCTTGTCGAGCTCGACGCCGACCAGTGACCAGGTGCCGCAGGAGACGTAGGCGAAGTTCTCCTGCTCGGCAGGCACCGCGACCACCGCCGAGGCGGTGTCGTGCGAGGCCACCGCGACCACCGGGACATCGTCATCGAGGCCGAGGTCGGCGGCGACGGTCGGCCGCACCGGCCCGAGCAGGCTGCCCGGTTCGCGCAGGGCGGGGAACACACCTCGGCTGAGGTTCCAGCGCTCGATCAGCGACCAGGCCCAGTCGCCCGCCACCGGATCGTAGAGCTGAGTACTTGAGGCATTGGTGCGTTCGCAGCCGATGTCGCCGGTGAGCCAGTAGCCGAACAGATCAGGGAGCATGAGCATCGTTTCAACGGACGTCAGGCGCCCGGCATCACGCTCGCTGATCAGTTGCATGGCCGTGTTGAATGCCAACCGTTGAATGCCTGTGGTGGCGTAGACCTCGTCGGCCGGGACCTGCGCGAAGGCACGCTCGGGGATCCCCGCGGTGCGCGAATCTCGGTAGCAGACAGGCATTCCCAGCAACTGCCCAGTCGAGTCGAGCAGTCCGTAGTCCACCGCCCAGGAATCGATGCCGATCCCGGCGAGGGGCTCGACCTTGCGCGCGGCGGCACGGATGCCGTCGAGGATCCCGAGGTAGAGGCCGGTGGTGTCCCAGTGCAGGGTGCCGGCCAGGTCGACGGTTCGGGTGGCGAAGCGATGGGTCTCGGTCAGGCCGAGCCGATCCGGACCGACGTCGCCCAGCACGACACGGCCGCTGCTGGCGCCGAGGTCGGCGGCAGCCACGTGCACCATCAAGCGCCCCAGCCGGCCTGCGTCCCACCCACCCGCTCGGCTGAGACCGCCTCGAGGTAGCCGGAGGCCTTGAACGCGGCGATCGGGTCACGCGGCAGGCCCCGTGCCTCGCGCCGGTCGGCCAGCATCGGGCGCACATCGCTCTGGTACGCGTCCATGAAGATCTCGTTCGCACCGAGAACGTCACCGGATTGCTGGGCCTGTGCCAGAGCGGTGCTGTCTACCAGAAGGGCCTTGGCCAGGGTCTCCTGGACGTTGAGCACCGAGCGGATCTGGCCCTGGATCTTCGGCTCGATGTTGTGGCACTGGTCGAGCATGAAGTTCACTCTGGACGCCGGCCGATGTGCCTGCTGGCTGACGATCTCGTGCAGGATCCGGAACAGTTGGAACGGGTCCGCTGCACCCACCATCAGGTCGTCGTCGGCGTAGAAGCGTGAATTGAAGTCGAAGGCACCAAGACGGCCGAGCCGCAGGAGGCTGGCGACGATGAACTCGATATTGGTGCCGGGGGCGTGGTGACCGGTGTCCAGGCAGACCGCGGCGCGCTCGCCCAGGGCGAGGCAGTGGGTCAGTGAGGTGCCCCAGTCAGGGATGTCCATCGTGTAGAAGTACGGTTCGAAGAACTTGTACTCCAACAGCAACCGGTGGTCGTCGTCGAGCATCGCGTAGATCTGGGCGAGTGAGTCGGCCAAGCGGTCCTGTCGGGCTCGGATGGAGTCCTGGCCCGGGTAGTTGGTGCCATCGGGCAGCCAGATCTTCAGGTCGGTGGAACCAGTGGCGCGCATCACCTCGATGCACTCACGGTGGTGGGCGATGGCCTGGTCACGAATCTGCTTGTCCGCGTGCGTGAGCGAGCCGAGCTTGTAGTCCTCGTCCTGGAAGAGGTTGGAGTTGATGGCTCCGATGACGACGCCGTTGTCCTCGGCGTGTGCGGCCAGCTTGCCGTAGTCGTCAACCAGGTCCCAGGGGATGTGCAGGCTGACCCGGGGGGCCGCCCCGGTGGCCCGGTGCACCTGGCCCGCGTCGGAGATCTTCTCGAACGGGTCGCGTGGCACGCCTGGGGTGGAGAACACCTTGAAGCGGGTGCCCGCATTGCCGAAGGCCCATGACGGCACCTCGATGCCGAATTCGTCGAGGGCGTCGAACTGGCCGGGGACACTGGTCATGGGGTGGTCCAATCTCTTCGTTGAGGGTGTGCTGGCTTGAGTGTCTGCTGCTCGGGTGGCGGCCTCAGTTCGGCCGGACGCTGCGCTACCAGGTCTGGATGCAGCCCGGCCGGGGAAGTCGACCTGCTGATGGCACAGCATCTCCCCAGCGCGTGTCGGCGCTTCGGGGTACTGCACCGGCCACCTCCATCCGACTGCATGATTGAGACGTTTCAACCGTAGGCCAGGGTGCGAGCATTCGCAAGGGGGTTGTGCATCCGAGGTGTCCGCCGATACAGTTCTAGAAATGAAAGGTTTCAATTCGATCGAGCCCGGGGGACCTTGTGAAACACGACCCGGTTCCAAGTCAGCTCGGTCTCAACACGACTCCAGCTCTCAGCACGACTCCAGATCCCACGACGACTCGAAGGAGAGTTACCCCGTGACTGCCGACCAGACCTCCACTCCGTCAGCACTCATCGACCGCAGTAACAGGCTCGGTTCCGACCCCCGCACCACCAACTACGCCGGTGGGAACACCTCGGCCAAGGGGCGCCAGACCGACCCGGTTACTGGCGAGGAGACCGAACTGCTGTGGGTGAAGGGGTCCGGTGGCGATCTCGGGACACTGACCGAGCAGGGCCTGGCGGTACTGCGTCTGGATCGACTCCGTGCGCTGGTCGACGTGTACCCCGGTGTCGATCGCGAAGACGAGATGGTCGCCGCCTTCGACTACTGCCTGCACGGCAAGGGCGGTGCGGCTCCCTCCATCGACACCGCGATGCACGGACTGGTCGACGGCACCCACGTCGACCACCTCCACCCGGATTCGGGGATCGCCATCGCCACCTCGGCCGAGGGCGAAGCGCTGACCAAGGAGTGCTTCGGCGACCGGGTGGTGTGGGTCCCTTGGCGTCGTCCCGGATTCCAGCTGGGCCTGGACATCTGCGAGGTCAAGCGCGCGAACCCGCAGGCCATCGGTGTCATCCTGGGCGGGCACGGCATCACCGCCTGGGGTGAGACCTCCGCCGAGTGCGAGGCGAACAGCCTGGAGATCATCCGCACCGCACAGGATTTCATCGCCGCCCGTGGTGTTCCAGAACCCTTCGGCCCGGTCAGGCCGGGCTTTGAACCACTGCCCGAGGTCTCACGCAGGCAGCGTGCCGCACAGCTTGCTCCGGTGATCCGGGGGCTGGCCTCCACCGACAGCCCCCAGGTGGGGCACTTCGACGACCGCGAGTCGGTGCTGGACTTCTTGTCTCGCCAGAAGTTGGCACCGCTGGCAGAGCTGGGGACGTCATGTCCGGACCACTTCCTGCGCACCAAGGTGCGTCCGATGGTCCTGGACCTGCCTGCCGACGCCCCGCTGGAGGACGCCATCGCGCGGTTGCGCCAGTTGCACGAGGAGTATCGATCCGAGTACCGAGCCTACTACGACCGGCATGCCGATGCGGACTCACCTGCCTTGCGTGGCGCCGACCCCGCCATCGTCCTGGTGCCCGGCGTGGGGATGTTCTCCTTCGGCAAGAACAAGCAGACCGCGCGGGTTGCGGGCGAGTTCTACGTCAATGCCATCAATGTCATGCGCGGCGCTGAGGCGATCTCCAGCTACGCGCCCATCGAGGAGTCGGAGAAGTTCCGGATCGAGTACTGGGCGCTGGAGGAGGCAAAGCTGGCCCGGATGCCCAAACCCAAGCCGCTGGCCTCGCGGGTGGCACTGGTCACCGGCGCCGGATCCGGCATCGGCAAGGCGATCGCCGAACGGCTGGCCGCCGAAGGTGCGTGCGTGGTGGTCGCCGACCTCAACCCCGATGGCGCACAGGCCGTCGCGGAGGGGATCGGCACCACCGATCAGGCCGTGGCCCTCGCCGCGGACGTCTCGAGCAAGGAGGCGGTCCAGGCGATGTTCGCCCAAGCCTGCCTCGCATTCGGTGGCGTTGACCTGATCGTCAACAACGCCGGCTTGTCCATCTCCAAGCCACTCCTGGAGACGACCGAAAGAGATTGGGATCTGCAGCATTCGGTGATGGCTCGGGGTTCGTTCCTGGTCTCCCAGGCGGCAGCCAAGGTGCTGGCCGACCAGGCGATGGGCGGTGACATCGTCTACATCTCGTCGAAGAACTCCGTCTTTGCCGGTCCCAACAATGTGGCCTATGGAGCGGCGAAGGCCGATCAGGCCCACCAGGTGCGGCTGCTAGCGGCCGAGCTCGGCGAGATCGGTGTGCGGGTCAACGGGGTGAACCCCGACGGTGTGGTTCGGGGCTCTGGCATCTTCTCAGGCGGCTGGGGTGCTTCCAGGGCGGCTGTTTACGGCGTAGCCGAGGAGGACCTTGGCGCCTTCTATGCCCAGCGCACGCTGCTCAAGCGCGAGGTGCTGCCCGAGTCCATCGCCGCCGCGGTCTTCGCGCTCACCGGCGGCGACCTGGCCCTGACCACCGGGCTGCACATTCCGGTGGATGCCGGTGTGCCGGCCGCCTTCCTTCGCTGACGGCGGTGGCCGCGCCAGCCTCGGCATGCGGGACGCGGCCAGCCGGGTGGCAGGCATCTGCTGGGCAGTGGATACCGGTGTTGACTCAGCTGGGTAGGCGCTGGCAGGGCGTCGGCTGAGAGTCGGGGGGCCTGCAGGTCGGTGCCCAGGCCGCGGCACCGGTGCTGCCGCTCGCCTGCGGGGACGGGTGCTGGTGCGTTCTGGATCAGCGCATCCATCCGGCGATGCCGTCCGTGCGCGGGGACCGGGCCATACTGGGGGCGTCAGGTGCGCCCCGCCGACCCTCACCCGGCGTGCGCACTCGCTGCCGCAGCGACCTCGGTCGCGGGGGAGGAGGGCCCGGATGAAGCGCGTCAGCGTGCACGACGTGGCGCGTGATGCCGGGGTCTCGCTCGGCACCGTCTCGAATGTCTTCAACAATCCGGACCGGGTGCGCCCGGCCACCCGCGCCAAGGTGGAGGCGAGCGTTGAGAAGCTCGGTTTCGTACGCAACGAGCAGGCCCGGGCGCTGAAGTCCGGGAGCAGCACAACCGTGGCCTACGTCATGCTCAACGCCGGCAACCCGTTCTTCACCGAGTTGGCTGCCGGGATGGACGAGGTTCTTCGGCCAGAAGGCCTGACCCTGTTCCTGTGTGACAGTCGCGAGGACGCGGCCCGCGAGGACGAGTACCTGGTGCAACTGCTGCAGCGCCGGGTGCACGGGGTACTGGTCACCGGCCTGGACTACGACAATCCTCGGTTGGAGTCGTTCCGGGCCGCCGAGGTCCCGGTGATCATCGTCGACAGCCCGCCGATGCGTCATGACGCGCGCTGGTGTGCGGTGAGCGTCGACGACGACGAGGGCGGAGAACTGGCCGTCGCCCACCTGCTGGACCAGGGGCACCAGCACATCGCCTTCGCCGCAGGGCCGGCCGAACTGACCCAGGTGGCTCAGCGGCGTCGGGGGGCCGAGCGGGCGGTGGACGACAGCGGCGACAGCAGCGCGACCTTGACCGTCCTGGACACCTCGGCGTTGAGCATCGAGGCCGGTCGTGACCTCGGCGCCCGGTTGCTGGGCCTGCCGAAGAAGCGTCGGCCCACTGCGGTCTTCTGCGGCAACGACCTGCTCGCGATCGGGTTACTGCAGGCGGTGATGCAGGCGGGTCTCTTCGTGCCCGACGACCTGGCCATCGTCGGCTACGACGACATCGTCTACGCCGGCGCCGCCGCCGTCCCCCTCACCTCGGTCGCCCAGCCCACCAGACAGATGGGCCGCGCGGCCGCCGAACTGATGCTCGCCGAGGTCCGCGAAGGCACTGGACATACCCATTCCGAGCGGGTCTTCCGTCCCGAGCTGATCGCCCGGGCGTCCTCGGTCAGTGTCTCCGGAGTCCCGCGCCTGTGATCTGACCGGCCACTGCGGTTGGTGGCGTTAGAGGTGGCCTGTCGGGGACGAACGCAACCCTGGTGACGTGCTCGGCCTGGGGGTTTTCGGTGGGTGCGTCACGGGTATGCCGAGGTCGTCGCATGTGCCGACGTTGGTATGCCGTTGTTGGTCGGCCGGGGTGTGGGTGGTGGGTTGCTGCCGATTCTGCCCGTTTTGGCGGGTGGCAGCGTCAGGGTTGGGCGTTGTGATCGGCGCGGCGGGTGTTATCCCTGGCTTCGGGGTGGTCGTGGTGCCGCAGGTGGTGAGCAATTCCCCAGACTGGCGTTGCCCATGATCTTCAGGGGACTGTGGCGCGGGGTGGGGTGCGTCACGGGTATGCCGAGGTCGTCAGATGTGCCGACTTTGACATGCCGTTGTTGGTCGGCCGGGGGTGACGGTGGGCGTGCTGCCGGTTGCGGCCTGTTTTGACCGGTGTCAGGGCCGGGGGGTGGACGGTGGCGTCTTCGGGGCGGGCGGTTGTTGGTTTGCTCTTTCGGTGGTCTTGGTGCGCGTGTGAACGGCGTTGGTCTTGAGTCTCAGGCGACTGTGGCGCGGGGGGTGGTGCGTCACGGGTATGCCGAGGTCGTCAGATGTGCCGACGTTGGCATGCCGTTGTTGGTCGGCCGGGGTGTGGGTGGTGGGTTGCTGCCGATTCTGCCCGTTTTGGCGGGTGACGACGTCAGGGGAGGGCGTTGTGATCGGCGCGGCGGGCGCTATCCGTGGCTTCGGGGTGGTCGTGGCGCCGCAGGTGGTGAGCGATTCCCCAGGCTGGCGTTGCTCATGATCTCCAAGCGACTGTGGCTCGGGGGGCGGTGCGTCACGGGTGTGCCGAGGTCGTCGCATGTGCCGACGTTGGCATGCCGTTGTTGGTCGGCCAAGGGGCGGACGTGAGCCGCTGCCCGTTGCGGCCCGTTTGACCAGCGGCAGCCTGGTGGTGCGCTCCGTCGACTGATTCGATTCAAAAGCCTCCCGGGGGAAGTGCGGCGATCGGCGCCCTCGACCTCTGCTGGCGACCGGCCGAGCGGCGGAGAGTGCCAGTGGGCCTGGTCCAGCAGACAAGGTTCTCCCCCCGAAAGGTCAAGGTTTCTCCCCCACCAGGTCAACGTCGTTCCCCAACTTTCTCCTGAGGTCTTGACCCGGTGGGCGCCAACCCCTAATCTCAATCCAGTAAGAATGAATCGTTTCAAATCAACGAGGAACCAGCTTCAAGGGAGAAGACATGAGCTCGTCGCTCGCGGAGCGTAAGACTCCGAACCCCTGGTACACGGCGGTGGTCACCGGGATGGCCTCGTATCTGGACTCAGCCACCATCGTGTCCTCGGGCGCGGCGCTGGTGATGTACCAGGAGCCGCTGGGCATCACCGACAACCAGATCGGAATCGCGTCCTTCACCCTGACCCTGGGCATCGGGATCGGTGCCATGGTCGGCGGGCGACTGGGCGACCGGTACGGGCGCAAGCCGGTCTTCAGCGTCACGATGATCCTCATCATCGTGGCGATGGTGCTCAACATCTTCGGTGGCTCGTTCGGAGCCCTGGCCCTGGCCGCGGCGCTGGCCGGCTTCGCAACCGGGGCCGACCTGCCCGTCTCGATCGCCACCATCGCCGAGGCGGCCAGCGACAAGAACCGCGGCAAGCTCGTCGGCTTCTCCCAGGTGCTGTGGATGCTCGGCGTGGTGGTCAGCCTCGTCCTGCAATCCCTCTTCGGTGATCAGGGCCGCACCGGCGGGCAGATCATGTTCGCCCACATCCTCGTCGTGGCCCTGGTGACTCTGGTGCTGCGGATGACGCTGCCGGAGTCGTCGGTGTGGCTCAAGGCCCGGCAGGAGCGGGCCGCCGGCATTCACACCGAGCGAGCCGAGCACGTCAGCATCGCCGACCTGCTCAAGAAGCCCTATCTGGTGCCCTTCCTCGGCCTGCTCATCTTCTACCCGCTGGTCAACCTCGCCGCCAACACCGGTGGACAGTTCGGCACCTACCTGTGGGTCAACCTGGCCGGCAGCACCGCTTCCTTCGCCGGGCAGATGGGCCTGCTGAACTTCGGCATCGGCATGGTGCTGTCGATCTTCTTCCTGCGCATCGTCGACACCAAGTGGCGGATGCCGGCCTTCTACGTCGGTGCGGTCGCCTACGTGCTCTCGGTTCTCATCCCAGCCCTTGCCGGGGTCTCGGTCGCCACCCTCATCACCTGGCAGGTGCTCGGCGCCATCGGCGGCGCCTTCGCCTTCGAGGCCATCCTCAAGGTGTGGACCCAGGAGTCCTTCCCGACGCTGCTGCGTTCCACCGCACAGGGCACGATCATCTCGGTGGCCCGGATTCTGGCGGCCGTGCTGGCCCTGGTCACCCCGGCCCTGGCCAACTCCGGTCCGACCGTGCTGTTCGGCCTGCTCACCGCACTCGTCGTGATCGGAATGGCCGCAGCGATCTTCGCCTTCGCCCGGGGCGGCCGCAACGAGTTCGACCTGGAGGACAAGGTGGTCGACCAGGACGGCTTCGTGCACCAGACCCCCTGACCCCGAACCGCAGGAATCTGCGTCCAGATGCCGTGCTCCCCCGGTCCCCGGCGACCGGGGGAGCCTTGCGGCGAGAGGAGCCCAGCAATGCCCCGTCCATCACCGGTAGTCCTGCAGCACTTGCGCACCGAGAACGCCTGCGCCCCGATTGCGTTGTGGACCAGGCGCCCTCGGTTCAGCTGGCAGCTGGTCAGCTCGGCAAAGGACGTACATCAGCGCGCCTATCAGGTGCTGGTGCGTGATCGCTCCGGCGCCCTGATCATCGACACCGGCCGGGTGGAGAGCTCCGAATCCGTTCTCGTCGAGGTGCTTTCCCACGACCTTGCCGAGGCGCAGGAGTTCGGTTGGCAGGTTCGGGTCTGGGTCGGCGACGACACGTCGGCCAGCGAGTGGGCCCATGCCCGGTTCGAGACAGCGCTGTTCGGCGAGTGGGATGCGCACTGGATCGAACCGGAGCAAGAGCCGGTCGTCGTCGACGGGGCCACCTCGATCCTCGAAGCCATCAGGGGTGGTGACCTGCCCGCCCCCGGCGAGCGGCTGCATCCACCCCTGAGGATTCGCCAACGCATCGAGTTGACCGGGCAGCCGGCCCGGGCTCGTCTACGGGCCACTGCTCACGGGGTGTACTCGGCCGAGGTCAACGGTCGGCCGGCGTCCCAGGACGTGCTGGCGCCCGGCTACCAGAGCTACCAGCACAGCCTGGCGGTGCACACCCACGACATCACCGACCTGCTTGGCGCGGGCCCCAATCTCGTCGCCTTCACCCTTGCGGACGGGTGGTACGCCGGGCGGATCTCGATCTTCGGACGCAGCGCGCAGTACGGCGACCGGCTGCGGCTGGCCTGGCAGCTGGAGGTCGAGTACCCGGACGGATCCCGGCAGGTCTTCGGCTCGGATCGGACGGCCCGCTCCAGCACCCAAGGCCCCATCCGGTACAGCGACCTTTTCATCGGCGAGCACCATGACGCCCGCCGCATCGAGAACGGCTGGAGCCGAATCGATTTCGACGAAACCGGCTGGTCACCGGTGCGGACCGTCGACGTGCAGACCCCACTGGTCCCCTTCATCGGGGAGCCGATCCGTCGGGTCCGGCAGATCCCCGCCGTCGAGGTGATCACCACCCCAGCGGGGGAGAGCGTCGTCGACTTCGGGCAGGTGATCGCCGGCCGAGTGCGGATGCGCGTCACCGGGGCGGCCGGTACCACCATCACGCTGGAACACGGGGAGGTGCTCGACGCCGACGGCAACTACCTCAACAACATCTCCGGGATGAACAAGGACCAGTGCGATCAGTACACGCTGGCGGGCCACCCGGCGGGGGAGACCTGGGAGCCGGAGTTCACCCTCCACGGTTTCCGCTACTGCCGGATCACCGGCCACCCGGGGCCGGTACTGGCCGAGGACTTCGTCGGTGTGGTGCTCGCCAACGACCTGACCGAGACCAGCGGCTGGCACAGCGACGACGCCAGGATGAACCGGCTGCACCAGAACGTGGTGTGGAGTCAACGGGGGAACTTCCTGGCCGTTCCCACGGACTGCCCGCAACGTGAACGGGCCGGCTGGACCGGGGACGCCCAGATCTTCATGCCCACCGCGGCCACCAATGCCGACGTGACCGCCTTTATGTCCCGGTGGTTGACGAACCTGCGAGAGGACCTGCGACCTGACGGCGGGGTGCCGATCATCGTGCCCCTGCCGCCCGCCCTGCAAGCCGGCTTCGACGCCGGCGCCACGGGCCTGGACGGTATCGAGGTGGCGGCCGGCTGGTCGGACGCGATCGTCATCATCCCGCACGTGTTGTACCGCAGGTTCGGTGACCGACGGGTGCTCCAGGAGAACTACCCGGCCATGGTGGCCTGGGTGGACAAGCAGCGGCGAGACGCCGCGATCCTGCCGGAGCGGCTACGCGCTGGCGGGCTGAGCCAGGAGCAGGAGCGGCGGCAGTCGCTGCTGTGGAATGGGGTGCTCAACTTCGGCGACTGGCTGACCCCGTCGACCATGGACGCCGCCGACCCGTCGTCGATCATGGCGGCGCCGCTGCGCACCGGCGAGCTCGTCGGCCCGATGTTCCAGGTGCATGCCCTCGATCTGCTCGTCGGGATCGCCCGGGTCCTCGGGGAGCACACTGAGGCAGACGATTTCGCCGAGCGAGCGGCGAGCATCCGGGCGGCTTTCGCCGCCGAGTACCTGGACCGGGGCCACTTCGAGGAGAGCCTGCAGGGTCTGTACGTGCTCGCCCTCGCCTTCGACCTGGTCCCGGAGCAGGATCGCGCGGCAGCGACCGGCAGGCTGATCCAGCTCGTGCGGGAGAACGGGAATCGGCTCGACACCGGATTCCTGTCCGTGCCCTACCTGCTCGACGTGCTGGTCGACGCCGGGCGGGCGGACGTGGCCTACCAACTGGCCTGGCAGGACAGGTGCCCGTCCTGGCTCTACGAGGTGGACCGGGGCGCCACCACCATCTGGGAGGCCTGGGACGCCATCGCCCCGGACGGCACCGTCGGCGTCATGTCCTTCAATCACTACGCCTTCGGCTGCATCGACGACTGGCTGTTCCGCCGGCTCGCCGGACTCGTCGAGGCCGAGCCGGGCTTTCGGCGCAGCCTCGTGACGCCAGGTCTGGATTCCCCGTTGCGTCGGGTCGAGGCGCACCTCGACACCCCCTACGGACGGTTGGGGGTCGACTGGCACCGGGACGGGGACCGGGCGCGGATCCAGCTGAGCGTCCCGGCGAACACGACAAGCGAACTTGCGCTGCCCCCGGGCTGGACCGGCCCCGCCCAGCGGGTTGTCGGCAGCGGCAGCTGGACCTTTGTGGCCACCCGTTCCGTGCCGACTGAGCACTGACCCGCTGGTGGGTCTGGTTTGGCGCTGACCCGCTGGTGGGTCTGGTTTGGCGCTGATTTGGCGCCTGGCCCGCGGGCGGGATCGGTTCTCAGGCCCGATCGGGCGACGCCCGGGGGTGAACTGCCGGGCTCGACGGCGTGATCTTCCGACTCGCTCGCGTTGGCACTCATCACGTTGCCGCACGATTGAAGCCAGCCGGTGGCCTAACCCCGGGGCGTCTCGTGCACGGTCGATGCAAGGGGGAGGATTCACTCTTGCCTTCACTGGGTCGTACCGCTACGCTCCGGTATATACCACCGCCTCGAACCACGGGGATGGCCGTTCGAAGGAGCACCCACACCATGATCCAAGACGTCTTCGTTGCGATCGCAGACAACCTCCTGGGGCAAGTCCCGATACTCATCGGCCTGGTCACCTTGTTGGGCCTGGTCCTGCAGCGCAAGGGTTTCTCCGATGTCGTGGGCGGCACCCTGCGCTCGGCCATCGGCGTGGTCATCATGCTCATCGGGATCGAGGTGTTCGTCGGCGGCCTGGCCAACTTCCAGACCATCGTGTCCAGCGCCGTCGGACTCGAACCGCCACCCAGTACCACCACGCTCGATGACTTTCTCGCCGGGACCGGTTCGGTGGCACCGCTGATCATCGCCGGTGGCTTCGCGCTTCACCTGGTACTGGTGCGCGTGTTCCGCGCCGCCCGCTACGTCTATCTCACCGGTCACCTCATGTTCTGGATGAGCGCGGTCGTCGCGGCATCCCTGGTCGAAGTCTTCGGCGCCGGGGTGGACCGTTGGACGCTGATCGGCGCGGGCTCGCTCGTGCTGGGGTGTTACCTGACCCTGCAGCCGCTGTGGACCGAGCCACTGATGCGCAAGGTCGTCGGGCACGACAACTTCGCGCTGGCGCACACGACCTCGACGCTCGCGCTGGCCACCGGGTACGGCGCTCGCGCCCTCAAGCTCGGAGATCCGGTCAAGCACGACACCGAGAAGCTGAAGATCCCGTCCTCGGTGGCCTTCCTCAAGGACATGAACGTCGCGACCGCGTTGGTCATCGGCGTGATCATGCTGATCTCGCTCATCTTCGCCGACTCGCAGACCGTCGCCACGGTGACCGGCGACACCGCACCCGTGGCGTGGGCGCTCGTGCAGGCCATGCGTTTTGCCGGCGGCATCGCCATCCTGCTCTTCGGCGTGCGGATGTTCCTCGCCGAGATCGTCCCGTCCTTCAAGGGGATCTCCGATCGGCTGCTTCCCGGGTCCATGCCGGCCCTTGACATCCCCGTGGTGTTCCCCAAGGCGCCCACGGCGGTCATGCTCGGCTTCCTCACCTCGACCGTCGTATTCCTCGCCCTGATGGGACTCTTCGCCGGCCTCGGCTGGTTCGTGCTGGTTCCCCCGATGATCATGCTCTTCTTCGGCGGCGGTGCCGGTGGTGTCTTCGGGAACGCCGTCGCGGGTTGGCGGGGAGCAGTCTTCGGCGGGGTGCTGAACGGTCTCCTGCTGGGCTTCGGCCAGTGGTTCTTCTGGGGCCTGTTCGCCGACACCGCGCCCCAGCTGGCCACTCTCGCCGACCCGGACTGGTTCGCCGTCGGTGGCCTGATCATGCTGCTCGGATCCCTCGTGGCGCCGATCGGCTCGGCCGGCATCTGGGTGACCTCGGGTGGGCTGCTGGCTTTCAGCGCGCTGGTACTCCTCGTCCTGGGCCGCCGCGACCGCAAGGCATCGTCGGACTCCTCGGCGCAGGCAACCCCGGCAGGGACCACGTCCATCCCATCGTGAACCGACCACAGCACCGCCACACCACGATCGACTGCACCACCACCACACCCCTTGGAAGGAACCAACAATGAGCCAACGTCCTGAACCCCTGCGCGTACTGGCCGTGTGTGGCCTCGGGATGGGCACCAGCCTCATCCTCCGGATGACCTGCGAGACCGTCTTCACCCGACTGGGACTCTCCGCCGCCGTCGAGCACACCGACCTCTCCTCCGCCAAGAGTTCCACCGTGGACGTGCTGATCGGCCAGGGGATGCACATGGGCGAACTCGACGGCCTGGCACCCGTCATCGTCGTGGTCGAGGACTTCGTCGACGATGCGGCACTCGAAGCACGGCTGCGCCCGGCACTGGAATCGGTGGGTTGGCTGTGAACCGCACGACCACCCGGGTGGCGGCGACTCACGTCGACGAGGTGCTCGGCTGGGAGGACGGCGTCCGCCGAGCCTGCGGCCTGCTCGTCGAACTCGGCAGCGCCCAGGAGAGCTACGCGGATGCGTGCGTGGCCTCCCTGCATGCCAACGGCCCGTACATCGTGCTGGCCAAGGGGCTCGCCCTGGCTCACGCCCGCCCCGACCAGGGCGCCCTCGGCCTCGGGCTCTCGCTCGTGAGACTCACTGAACCAACGGCTTTCGGTCACCCGACGAACGACCCGGTGGACCTCGTCTTCGCCTTCTCCACCCCCGACGACGGCGGTCACCTGGTCATGCTGCGGACCCTGGCGACCAAGCTCGGCGGCGGCCTGGCCGCGCGACTGCGCGAGGCGCAGGCCCCCGCGCTGACCGGACTTCTCGCCGAGGCGGTGGGCGATGTCTGAGCACGCTGCCCTGCGAGCCTTCGGGCGCCTGATCGTCGACCAGGTCGAGGGGCTGGTCGCCCGCAACGCAGACCAGGTGGAGCGGGCTGCCCGCCTCATCGTCCAGGCACAACTCTCCGGACGCCTGGTGTGGGCCGCCGGCGCGGGACACTCACTCGGGGGTGTCCTGGAGATGTTCTTCAGGGCCGGGGGTCTGCCGTCCGTCAACCCGCTGTGGCACCCAGAGATCCTCCCGCTCAACGGCGCGGCCGGCTCGACGATGGCGGAGCGACGCGTCGGCCTCGGCCGGGCCGTCGTGGCCCGGTCCGCGATAGGACCGAAGGACGTGGTGGTGGTGTTCTCCAACAGCGGGATCAACCACTATCCCGTCGAGGTGGCAGCCGAGGCCAGGTCGCTGGGAGCCTTCGTCGTCGCCGTCACGTCAAGGATGGCCTCGCTGCAGGCTCCGCTGCGGGCCGGGCAGCGCCTGATCGATCTGGCCGACGTGGTGCTCGACACCGAAGTCCCTCCGGGGGATGTGGTGTGGCCGCCGTCGGGCGCCCGGGTGGCTCCGTTGTCCTCCATCGCCAATGCAGTGTGCTGGAATATGGTGATGGTGGCCGCCTCGGAACTCGAGCCGGAACTTCAGACGTGGATATCGGCTAACACGGGTGGACCAGACGATCACAACGATCGGTTGCGGGCTCGGTATCTGGCGAAGGTGCCTGCTCTCTGAGCGGTCGCCGGGACTGCGATGTGGAGAGGATCCGGGTATGGGGGCGTTGACGCGCGATGTGGTGGGCACACCCCCGCCGGCGATGGCCAAGTACGAATGGCTTCGGGTCGTTCTGCTGGAGCACATCAACGAGCGCCTGCGGCCCGGGGACCCGGTTCCCTCCGAACGCGAACTCGCCGACGAACTCGACGTGTCTCGGATGACCGCGCGGCGCGCGCTCAACGCACTGGTCAGCGAGGGGCGGATCCGCCGGGTCCCGGGCTTGGGATCCTTCGTCAACGAACCCACCATCCTGCTGCCGATTCAGTTGACCTCGTTCACCACCGACATGAACCAGCGCGGCTACACCTCCGGTGCGCAGACGCTGAGCCAGTCGGTGGGCTCCGCGGACGAGGAGGTCGCCGCTCGGCTCGGGATCGGCTCGGGGACGCCCGTGTTGACGATCGTTCGGCTGCGCTCGGCAGACCTGCGACCGGTGGCCATCGAACGGGTCCACCTGGTGGCCGGCATGGTGCCCGGCCTGGAGGAGGTCGACCTGACCGACCGGTCGCTGTACGCGGTGCTCGCCGACCGTTTCGGGTTGATCCTGGACGGTGGGCAGCAGACGATCACGGCGCGGGCCGCCGAACCCGAGGACGCCAGCCGACTGCAGATGGCACCGGGAAGCCCGGTGCTGCATCTGGCCAGGACGACCACGTCACGCGGACGGATCGTGGAGTTCACCGCCTCGATCTACCGCGGCGACCGCTACGAGTTGACGACTCGACTCTGATCCAGGTCGCGGACGGTCCCCGACGATCCGAAACCCTCTCCAGGGAAACGTGTCCTGCGTGCGGCATCGTCAGCGCGGCATCGGCTTCTCCGCGGCGCTGCGCACGCTGTGCTGGCCGGACTGGATCGACCGCCGCGAACCGTCCGGCAGCCGGAGTTCGGCGGCCACCCCGTCGGGCACCAGGACCTCGATCAGGTAGCCCTCGGGCTCGCGCTGCCATCCGCACTCCACCCGCCCGTGGGGGGTTTCCAGCGCGGCCCGGGCCCAGTCCAGGCCGGGGCCCGGCGTGGGCGCCAGCAGCAACTCCCGGTAGCCGGGAGCGGCCGGGCGGATTCCTGCCACCACCTGATAGATCCAGTCGGCGACGGCACCGAGCGCGTAGTGATTGAAGGAGGTCATCTCGCCGGGGTTGATGGTGCCGTCCGGCAGCATGGAGTCCCAGCGCTCCCAGATCGTGGTGGCTCCCATCGTCACCGGGTACAGCCAGGACGGGCACTCGGTCTGGGTGAGCATCCGGCCGGCCTCGCGCAGGTGCCCGGTGGCGGTGAGCGCGTCGGCGACGATCGGAGTGCCGACGAACCCGGTCCCGATCCGGTACCCGGCCTTGCGCGCCAGCGTCGCCAGGCGCGCACCCAGGGTGGTTCGGAGGTCCGGGTCGGTGGCGATGTCGAAGGCCAGCGCGAGCGCATAGGCCGTCTGCGCGTCCGACATGACCCGCCCGCCCGGCGTGACGAACTCGCGTAGCCACGCGAGCC
>JBKECN010000081.1:0-2208 GCA_047974565.1 Actinomycetales bacterium | reverse complement strand
AGTCGAGGGCGCCGTGGAGGACCAGCATCGGACTGACGATGCGCTCGACGTGCAGTGCTGGGGAGTTGGCCTGCGTCATCTGCGGGGTCATCTCGTGACGCCAGTAGTGGGCGGCATCGGTGGTGGGGGCGAACTGCTCCAAGGCCCACAGACCCGCGTGCGAGACGATGCACCGGAACCGGTCTGTGTGTCCGGCGATCCAGTTGGCCATGTATCCGCCGAAGCTGCCGCCGGCTGCGGCGACACGGGTGTGGTCGATCTCCGGTAGCCTCTCGGCCTCGTCGGTGATCGCCATCAGGTCGGTGTACGGCGCCGCCCCCCAGGCGCCCCAACCGCGCTGGATGAAGGCGTCGCCGTACCCGGTGGACAGCGCGGGATCGGGCAGCAGCACCGCGTAGCCGCGAGCCACCATCACCCACGGGCACCACCGCCACGACCAGGTGTTCCACGAGCCGAGCGGCCCCCCGTGCACGAAGAGCAACAGCGGTGCCGGGCGCTCGGCCGAGGCTCCTTGCGGCAGCGCCAGGTAACCGCGCACCCGCACCGGGTCCGCGCCGGCACCGTCCGGGACCTCGCACTCGATCTCCCGCAGCTGCCCGGGCAGATCGGGAGCTGGTGCCGGGGTGGGCAACCGGTGCACCAGGTGCCCGGCACTCAATTCGATCCGGACCGGATGGGCAGGCTCCAGATAACTGGATCGAAGACCCACCAGGTAGTCCGGCCCAGCGCTGATGCCGCTGAAGAAGCCTTCGTCGGTGAGGCGCCGGGGGGCGTGGTGGCCATCGGCGGGGACGGCGAAGACCGGTCGCCTGCCGTAGGCGTCGGCGGTGAAGTACACGGTGCCGGAGTCCAGGGAGAAGACGGCCTCCTCCACCCAGTGCTCGACGCCCTCGGTCAGGCAGGCCAGATGCCCGGTCGCGCGTTCGACCACGCACAGGTCCACGGTCGGAGCCAGCTCGGGCGTGGATCGTCGCCGCCGTTGCACCGCCACCAACCGGGCATCCGGGCTCACTGCGAGCAGCGCGTACTCGTGCTGATCGTCGCCGGCCGCGAGGTCGGTGCGGGCTCCGGTCTGGACGTCGAGCTGCACGACGGAATGCCAGGTTTCCGCATGAGGTCGGGCAGTCGCCCAGTCGCTGATCACCTGCCGGCCATCGGCGGTGATGCGCCAGGAGGCCTCCGGGTCCAGGGCCGCCTCGACGTGGCCGGTGAGGGGCCGCAGCACGAGTTCGTCGTCCAGCCGACCGGCCACCCCGCTGGCCTCGACGGACGCGGCCAGGTGCAGCCGGATGGCGCCCGGGCCGAGGTCGCTGTCCCAATGCCGTACCGGATACCCCTCGTGCAGGATCGCGTCCACCGCCGCGGTGGAGCGCGCTGAGCGCAGCCGCTCGTCGTCCTGGGCGTTAGCTGCCGAGGCCAGCATCCGGACCCCGACCAGGACCTCGCCGGAAGCCGCGGCCACCCGGACCCTGTCAAAACCGCCGCGATGTCGTGCGACGACTCGGGCCTGCCCGCCGTCTGCGGGTAGCAGCCACAGGGGTTGCGGGTCGTCGTCTGCGGCGCCGGGTTCTCGTGCGGTGAACAGCAGATCGCCGGTCGGGGTGAAGGCGGCTGCGGCCTCCCCATCCAGGCTGCGGGTGAGGCGGCGGACCGGGGCCCGGCCGGCCGGGTCGACGGCCCACAGCGAGGTGAGGTATCGGCTCTTCGCCCGGTCGAGGGTAGCCACCGACACGACGAGCCGGGAGGCGTCGGCGGCGGCCAGCAGACCGGTGACCCGGGGCAGTGCGATGAAGTCGTCGAGGGAGTCGAAGGCGCTCATCGGGTCACCTCCGTGGGGCGGTCCATCCGGAGCCCGCGGGCTGGTGGTGGCCTTCGCCCGGACGATGCACCCGGCCGCCGCGTCCGCCGGGCGACATCGGCGCAGGCGGGCCCGAATTCCGCACGTGTACGCATCAGCACCCCCTGAGCATGCGGCACCGACGGTGGTTTCGGCACCTCTGGGAGGTTAGCGCGCCCCGGCGGCCGGTTCACGTTTGCCGGGCGCGCTGTCGGCCAGCCTGCGGCCCTCCCTAATCCAGTGCTCAACTCCGGCCATTGCTTAAACTCCGGGCTAGCCGGGTGGGTCTCCGCCCCGATCTGGGCCCACTGAACGCTTTTGCGTCCAACAGACCCATTTCCGTACACCCAACCGCCATCCGACCCCCGCGC
>JBKECN010000075.1:0-23697 GCA_047974565.1 Actinomycetales bacterium | reverse complement strand
GTGCTGGCCGAGCCCACCTCGGTGGTCGCCAACACGCGCAAGAAGCCCGAGGACATGACGGTCATCGTCGAAGACCTCATCCGGCTCCTGGACGGGGTCTCGACTCAACTGCGTCGCGGCCGCTACCCGGACAAGCAGGGCGCCGGCAAGGTGGCGACGGTGCTGCGGGCGGTCGCCGACGACCTGGAGGCCTGATGGCCAGGGCGCGGCTCGATGCGGTGGCGGCGGCCGCGGTGGACCGTGCCCGTGATGCCGCGCTCGACGTCGCCGATCCCGACACCGTGGGCGAGCATCTCGAGGTCGTCATGGAGGGCGAACGACTGGTCACCCACTATTTCGGGTGTCTGGCCGCGGGCTATCCCGGCTGGCGGTGGGCCGTGACCCTGGCAAGAGCGCCACGGTCGAAGGTGGCCACGGTGTGCGAGGTGGGCTTGGTCGCCGGGCCTGGCTCGGTGGTGGCTCCCGAATGGTTGCCGTGGTCCGACAGGGTGCGTCCCGGCGACCTCGGCCCCGGGGACGTGCTGCCCCGCGACGATGACGACGAGCGGCTGGAGCAGGGTTACGAGGCCGTCGGCGACGGGGGCGAGGCCGACCGGGTGGCGGTCTGGGAGTTGGGTCTGGGACGGCCCCGGGTGCTGTCCACCATCGGGCGTGAAGAAGCCGGGCAGCGTTGGCAAACGGGGGATTTCGGTCCCCAGTCGACCATGGCGAAGACGGCGGTTCAGAAATGCCGCAGTTGCGGCTTCGTCACCCCGATCGCCGGTGTGTTGCGCCAGGGATTCGCCATATGCACCAACCGGTGGTCGCCGGCAGACGGACACGTCGTGAGCCTGGACTACGGCTGCGGCGCACACTCCGAGACCGAACTGGAACGCTCCGCCTACTCCCCGCCCGACCCGATCGTGGACGATCAGGTGGTCGATCTCGTGGTGCTTCCGGTGGGTGTGGAGCCTGCCGCGCCGCAGCAGGAGGCCACTGAGCCGGACACCGTGGGTGGGTCGACCTCGGCTTCGACGAGATCGGAGCAGGCTGCGGTCGAGCCTGTCAAGTCGCACGATGGCGGCAGCGAGGCAGCGACGGTCGAACCTGGCGAGTCGCACGATGAGGGGTCGCACCCCCAGGCCCGTCCGGCGCAGGACACGTCCGCATCGGGTGATGGTGCGCCCGTGTCCGCCACCCAGGTCGAGGGTGAGACCGAGGAGCCGGATCGGTCCAGCTGATCCAGCGCCAGGCGACCTGCCGACCCAGCCTCGCCGAGGAGGACGGATGGACCCGACCCACGCCGGGCAACCCTTCAAGCGGTTGGCCGAACCGTTCGACCTGCGTCATGTCCGGCTGCGCAACCGGATCACCTTCGGAGCCCACACCGCGAACATGAGCCAGGACGGTCTGCCGTCCCGTCAGCACCTGGCCTATTACCGCGAGCGGGCCCGCGGAGGCGCGGCGATGATCGTCGTCGAGCCGGTCCCGGTTCATCCCACCGGAGTTCTCACCCGGGGCAACTTCCGGGTCCAGGACGACGCGGTGATCCCGGGCTTTCGGGCGATCACCGAGGCGGTGCATGCCGAGGGTGCCGTCGTGCTGCAACAGCTGTACCACGTCGGCCAGCACGGCGACTTCGACAACTCGTTCCGGGAGTCGTGGTCGCCGTCCGGATTGCCGAGCTATCACGACGCCGACGGCAGCCACGCGATGTCGCAGCGTCAGATCCTTGAGTTGGTCGACGCCTTCGTCAGCGCCGCGGTGCGGGCCAAGGCCTGTGGCTTCGACGGGGTGGAGATCTTCGCCGCCTACAACGCGCTCGTCGACCAGTTCTGGCTGGCGTGGTCGAACCGGCGCCAGGACCGATGGGGTGGCTCCTTCGAGAACCGGATGCGGTTCTCGGCCGAGTTGCTGCGTGGCATCCGAGGTGCCGTGGGCGACGACTTCGTCATCGGGCTGGCCACCGCCGTCGATCCGGTCGCCCGTCCGGCGATGACCGCCGAGCAGTTGGCCGAGGTGGTGGCCTGGCACGACGAACGCGAGTTGATGGACTACGTCACGGTGGGCACCGGGAGCTACTTCGGCTTCGGCTCCTTGATGCCGACCTTCCTCTACCCCGATGCGCTGGGAGTGCCTGGGGCCGAAGCGCTGTCCGCGGTCGTCCAGCACGCCGCGGTCCAGGTGGAAAGCCACATCCGGACGCCGGAGAACGCCGAACAGGTGCTCGCCTCCGGCGGAGCGGACCTGGTCAGCATCGTGCGGGGCCAGATCGCCGACCCGTACCTGGTGCACAAGGCGCTGGCCGGGCGCCCCGAGGACGTGCGCGGCTGTATCTCGTGCAACCAGATGTGCTGGGGTCGCAGGTCCCGGGACTACTGGATCTCGTGCCTGGTGAACCCCTCGGCCGGCCGCGAGCACGAGTGGGGCGGAGCAGCTGAGTTGGCTGCCACGCAGCAACCTCGATCGGTGTTGGTGATCGGTGCCGGCCCCGCCGGTCTGGAGACCGCCCGGGTGGCTGCCCTGCGCGGGCACGAGGTGCGCCTGGTCGAGGCCGGTCCGAACCTCGGCGGTGCCTTCCGGCTCGCCGGCCAGCAACCGCGCCGTGGCCAGATCACCGAGCTGATCGCCTGGTATGCAAGGCAACTCGCCCATCTGGGAGTGACTGTCGACCTGAACACCCCGCTGGACGGAGCCGAGGCTGCGGCGTACGGGGCCGACGTGGTGGTCGTGGCCACCGGCTCCCAACCGACCGGTCAGGGGTTCCAGCGCTCACTTCCCGAGGTCGACGCGCTGACCGGCGTCGAGCACAAGGCGGTGCACTCGGTTGAGGACGTGTTGTCCCGGCAGGCCCGGCTCGGGCAGCGGATCGTGCTGCTGGACGACCTCGGCGACTGGCGGGGTACCGGAACCGCCTGGTACCTCGCCGAACGAGGACATCAGGTGAGCATCGTCACCGGGTGGCCGATGGTCGGGTACTGGCTGCAACGCACCGCCTCGGACGGCGAACTGCGTCGACGCCTGGCGCAACTCGGAGTCGACTGGCATACCGAGTCGGTGGTCACCGAGTGGGACGGTGACGGGGCTCGGGTGCGCAGCCTGCTCAGTGGGAAAGAGCAGCTGCTGCCGGCCGACGCCCTGGTGCTGGCCACCACCAACCAGCCCGAATCGGGCATCGCCGAGGAGTTGCGCACCGCCGGCTACCCCGGTCAGGTCATCCTCGTCGGGGACGCCCTCTCCGCCCGGCTCGCGGTGCACGCGATCCTCGATGGGTACCGCACGGGCGTCTCGGTGTAGGGCCCGCCAGTAAAGCGCGTTCATGGACACTCTTGCGTAAACCGGAACAACGTGGTCGGCGCCCCCCTCCCCGCGCCAGCCCGGCACGCGCACACGGACCCGACTCCAGCGCCATTTACTCCACGCAAGTCGCCACGACGGCCACCGTGCTCGTACTGGGCAGAAGCGATACTCGACCCACCCACCCCCGCCTGGTCACCCAGCGGCCAGCCCGTGGCCATCGCCCGTCCGTGACCGGTTTGGCGCAAGCCAGGCCACACTGCCCCAGCGCCACGATGCACCTGGGACAGGTGAGACGAATGGGCCTGGCAGGCCATCCCACTGAACACAATTGCGTCTCACAGACACATTTGCGTACACCGGAACTACGTGGCCCTGCCCTGCCCCAGCGCCACGATGCGCCTGGGACAGGTGAGACGGATGGGCCGACTGCCGGCCGGGACACCCTGATGCTCAGGCGACTGCCGTGGCCGATTCCCGCCGCGGATCCGCCGCAGCGTGCAGGCGTCCGTCGGCATCGCGCTGGGCCGCGCCCACGCCGCCGAAGTACATCGACCGTGAGCCGTGGTCGCGGGTCGCCAGCCCCGACTCGGTCGCGGCAGCCAGGACCTGCGGGTCGTGTTCGTGATCCACCCGGGCACTGCCGTCTGCGAAGTAGCGCACGTGCAGCCGGGGCTCCTCGATGGCCTGCGCCAGCGGCAGCCCCAGCAGGCAGTACCGGGCGAGCACCTGCATCAGCGCGGTGGTGATCCGGTCGGCGCCGGGGCTGCCGATCGCCAGGCACCGCCCGTCCGTCGTGCGGGCGGTGGTGGGGGCCATGTTCGAGGCCAGCCTGGTGCCGGGCGCGAGGGCATGCAGGCCCAGGGCGTTGAGTTCGGGCTCGCCGAGGGAGTTGTTCAGCATCACCCCGGTGCCCGGCACCGTGGCGCCCGAGCCGTAGCCGCTGGACATCGTGATGGCGCAGGCGTTCCCGGCCGAATCCACCACCGACACGTGCGCGGTGCTGGCCGAGGTGGGCAGGGACTCCAGCCCGTACCGTTGCACCTGCTGCAACAGGTCGTGCCCGTCCCCCTCCAGATCGTCGGAGTGATCGTGCACATGGAAGCGGTAGCCGAGCACCGCTCGCTGGATGTCGATGATCTGCCGCCAGCCGGTGCCCCGGCGGGTCAACTCGGTGAGCATCATCGCCAGCATCGGCCCGCCGACACTCGGCGGCGGGTTCAAGGCCACCTGCCACTCGCCCAGACCCAGGGTCACCGGCGTGCGCCGCACCGCCTGGTAGGCAGCCAGGTCGGTCATCGTGATCAGACCGCCTCGCGCGCTCTGGTCATCGGCCAGGGCGCGAGCCAGTTCCCCGGTGTACCCGTCCTGCCATCCTCGGGTGGCCAACTGCTCCCAGGTCCCCGCCAGGTCCGGGTTGGTCTGGCGATCGCCGGCCACCACGATCCCGCCCTCCGGTCCGCTCACCAGCGGACGGGTCTGGGCGTCCCATCCGTAGACCTGCTCGCCCACCTGGGCCAGGAACGAAGCGGTGGCGGTGCCCATCGCGAAGCCGTCCCGGCAGGCGCCGATCGCGGGGGCGAGCACGTCGGCCCAGCTGAGCCGGCCGAACTGCTCGTGAGCGGTGCCCAGGGCGGCCAGGGCGCCCGGGGTGGCCACCGAGCCCGGTCCGACGTTCATCGTCAGGCCGCCGCCGTAGTCGGTGCTCACCTCCATCAGACCGCCGCCCAACCGGTTCGGGTCCACCCCGCGCCCGGGCATCTCGGCGTTACCGTCGATGACGACCGGTTCCCCATCCACCGGCCAGACCGCTACATATCCGCCGCCGCCCAGGCTGACCATGCCCGGCTCGGTGCTCATCGTCACAGCCATTGCCGCGATCGCCGCGTCCACTGCGCGTCCCCCGGACCGGGCCATCTGCAGGGCTGCGGCCGCTGCCGTCGGGTTGGTGGCCGCTACTGCGGCGTGCTCGCTCACGGGCCACATTGTGCCGCTCGTGGTGCGCTGCGATCACCACCCGACGGCGTGAGCTGGGTTGACCGGAGGGCGTCACGACCAGAGGCCTCGGCAGTGTCATCATTGTTGGGATTTGCCCTGGTTCCGCGCCCAGTGCTCAAGGGTGGACCTGGGGCGGTCGAGGGTAGGGGTGATCCCCTGAGATATGAGGTGCGATGCGATCGCGGCGTGCGTGGACCACGATGCTGACTTTGGCCGCCGGGTTGCTGGTGGCCGTTCCATTGCCGGGAGCCCCGGCGGCGACGTCGTCCCCGGGTTCGGCAGCCGCGGCGTCCCCGGGTTCGGCAGCGCCGGCGTCCCCCGCGTCCCAGGCCCGGGTGAGCCCGGAGTTGGCAAAGCTGGCGGCGGACGGCCCGCTGGAGGTGCTGGTCGGCTTCGACGCGCCGGTCTCGCGCTCTCTGCTCACCGACGCAGAGGGTGCATCCGAAGCCGAGCGGGCGCGGGCCGGGCAGGCGGCTCGACGCAATCTGGACCGGGTCAAGGGGGAGGTCGCCCGGGCGGTCCCCGCAGCGGTGGTGCAACACGACTTCAGCAACTTGCCGGTGCAGCTGGTGCGGGTGGATTCAGCCGAGACGATGCGCAAGCTGGCGGAGGCGCCCGGGGTGATCTCGGTCGAGGTTCCCCAGACCTGGTACCTGCACTCGACGGGATCCGCGACGGGATCCGCTGCGACGTCTGCATCGGCGAACCGGGCACCGGCGAACTTGGCGCTCAACGCCGCCGCCGTCCCGGCCAATCCCTGGCTCCGCCTGATCGACCAGCCGGCCGCCGTGGCTGCCGGCTACGACGGGCGAGGCACCCACGTCGCGGTGATCGACGCCGGTGTTCGCACCGACGCCACCGTCACCCCCTACTTCGGTGACTGCACGGGCGGCTTCGGGGTGCGCGACTGCCGGATCGACACCTTCACCAACCTCAGCGGCTCGGGCCTGCAGGAGAGCGATCCGCACGGGACGAACGTCGCCGGCATCGTGGCCGCGGTCGCCCCCGCCGCGCACCTGGACGTCTTCAACGTCTTCCAACGCACCCCCGCGGGCCTGACGACCAGCGACATCACGGTGCTGCGGGCCCTCGACGCGGTGATGTCCGCCGCGCCCACCCGGGACACCAAGGCGGTCAACCTCAGCCTCGGCGGCACCGACCGCCTCTACACCCAGGTGTGCGACTCCAGTTACGGGCGCACGTTCATGCAACTGCGGGCCGCCGGGGTGATGCCGGTGGTCGCCTCCGGCAACACCGCCTACCAAGGTGGGGCCTTCCGGGACGGGATCATGAATCCCGCGTGCGCCCTCGGCGCGGTCAGCGTCGGCGCGGTCTATCACCAATCCGTGGGTTCGCAGTCCTACTTCAGCGACATGTCCATCTGCACCGACTCCACGACCCGGGCCGATCTGGTGGCCTGCTTCTCGGCCACCGGCCCCACGCTGTCGCTGCTCGCGCCCGGTACCGGCATCTCGATCGCCGGAATCGAGATGAGCGGCACCTCCCAGGCCGCGCCGATGGTCTCCGGGGCGATAGCGGCGGCGGCCTCGGCCGCCCGATCGACCACCGCCGACCAACTCTTCACCGCGTTGACCAGCAACGGGCCGTTGGTGAGCGACCCGCGGGTGCCCGGACGCAGCACGCACCGGCTCGACCTGGCCGCGGTCGCCCAGTCCCTGGCCCCGGCCCCGCAGGCGCAGGCCTCGGTCGGGTCGATGCTCACGCAGGGACAACAACTCGGCGAGCAGCAGCGGCTGGTGTCCCCGGGCGGGCAGCATCAGCTCGCCGTGGGGGTCGTCGGATTCGACGAGGCACTGCGGCTGGCCGGGCCGTCGTGCCTGCTGACGCCGCTGGCCTGGGTCAACGGCGAGCACGACAACACCCTCGTCATGCAGACCGACGGCAACCTCGTGCTGTACAGCGACGGCGTTGCCACCTGGTCCAGCGGGACGGTCGGCAACCCCGGCGCGCGGGTGATGCTGCAGGACGACCGCAACGTGGTGATCTACTCCGCCAGCGACGCTGTGCTGTGGGCCTCGGGAACGGCGTGCACCGCGCTGACCTCGTTCGAGGACCACTCCCGCCTGGTCCAGAACCAGTACCTGTATCCGGGGCACTACGTGTCCAGCCCGGACCGGCGGTTCCGGCTCACCCTGCAGTCGGACGGCAACCTCGTGCTCTACGGGCCCGGCGCAGCCCTGTGGAGCACTGGCACCTATGGCAACCCGGGCTCGGTCCTGGCCATGCAGTTCGACGGCAACCTCGTGCTGTACGCCCCCGATGGGCGGGCACTGTGGACCTCGGGCACGTTCGGACGGGGAGTCGGTGTCCGGCTCATCCCGCAGAACGACGGGAATCTGGTCGTCTACCGGTCCGGCACCCCGGTGTGGGCCACCCGCACCAGCGTGCGATGAACCCGCCGCGCTGACCTGGGACGGCTCCCGGGAGCCGCCCTTGCTGTCTCCGCTGGGCGGGCGTGCGCTGGTTGGACGTCCACTCGACGGGTGTCCATCTGGTCGATGGGTGTCCATCTGGTTGAACGTCCACTCGATGGGTGTCCATTGGTGGGGCGTCCGCTGGATGGGCAGCACGCCGCCGGCGGGAATCTGCGCGCCGCCTGGCGATGTTGACCCGTTACGTGGCGGCGGACAGGCGGATCGAGCGATACGGCGATGCCGTCCAGCCACCCGCCGACCCGGCGAGCGTGAGTGGGCCTTCGATCGAGCCCGCTCCATGAGCCGGATGCTCGCCTCGCTGCAGATCCGGAACTACCGCCTCTACGCCGGCGGTGCCCTGGTCTCGAATATCGGTACCTGGATGCAGCGGGTGGCCCAGGACTGGCTGGTGCTCACCATCCTGACCGATCACGACGCGGTGGCCGTCGGGGTCACCACCGGGCTGCAGTTCGCGCCCATCCTGCTGCTCAGCCCGGTGAGTGGGCTGCTGGCAGATCGGTTACCCAAGCGGCGGCTGATGATCGCCACCCAGTCGGCGATGGGGATCACCGCGCTCATTCTGGGGGTGCTGGTGATCACCGGAGCCGTCCAGTTGTGGCACGTCTTCGCCCTGGCCACCGCCCTCGGGGTCTTCAGCGCCTTGGACGCCCCGGCCCGGCAGACCTTCGTCACCGAGATGGTCCCGACCGAGTTGGTGCCCAATGCCGTGGCCCTGAACTCCGCGTCCTTCCACGCCGGCCGGCTGATCGGTCCCGGCCTGGCCGGACTGGCGATCGCCGCCTTCTCCACCGGGCCGGTCTTCCTGCTCAACGCCGCCAGTTTCTCCGGCACCCTGGCCGCCCTGCTGGCGATGCGTCCCGGTGAGTTGCGCCAGAGCGAGCGGGCGCCCCGGGCCCGCGGGCAGATCCGCGACGGACTGCGGTACGTGCGAGGCCGTCCGGACATCCTGGTGATTCTCGCGATCATCGGCACAATCGGGACCTTCGGGATGAACTTCCAGCTGACCACGGCCCTGATGGCGACCGCCGTCTACGGGAAGGGAGTCACCGGCTACGGCCTGCTGGGTTCGGTGATGGCGGTGGGCTCGCTGGCCGGTGCCCTGCTCGCCGCTCGCCGACGCCACCCCGGGATGCGGCTGCTGCTGGGTGCGGTGGCGGCCTTCGGGGTCTTCTCCTGCCTGGCCGCGGTGATGCCGACCTATCTGAGCTTCGCTGTCATGCTCGCTCCCGTCGGCCTGGCCAGCCTGACCGTGATGACCGCGGCGAACACCATCGTCCAGTTGACCACCGACCAAGCCATGCGCGGACGGGTGATCGCCCTGTACATGGCGGTCTTCGCGGGAGGGACGCCGATCGGGGCGCCGCTGATCGGCTGGGTCGGGGAGGTCTTCGGAGCGCGTTGGACGATCGCGGTCGGGGGTGTGACGGCCCTCGCGGCAGCCGGCATCGCGGCCCTGGTCCTGCTGCGCCTGCAGCATCGGTCCCTGCGCGTGCGGTGGTGGCCTCGCCCGCGGGTTCGGCTGATTCCGGATCGTCGATCCGTCGGTGAGCCATCGCGCGCCGCGCCGCCGGAGCAGGATGCGGATGTCGCCGCAGTGCCCACCCGGCCGGTCGTTGCCACCCCGGTCGTTGCCACCCCGGTCGTTGCCGCGCCGGCAGGGGCCAAGGCCGGCGCCTGCACATGCGACCCCGGCGCGCTCCGCGCCGGTGAGTCCCCGCGTCAGTGAACTCCAGCGTCAGTGAACTCCGGCGTCAAGCGAACTCGCGTCAGTGAGTTCGGGCATGAGTGAGCCCCGCATCAGCGAGCCCATCGTGGAACCGGCAGCGAGCAGGTGGCCGAACCGGCGTCGTCGCTGTGGTGCAGCCGACCCGACACCCCGTGGGGCCAGTCGCCAGCCAGCACCTCCCAAGAAAGCCCGTACGACACCCCCGGCGTGCTGGGTGGCCACGGTCCTGGGAGTGGGCGGCCCGGGTGCTGCGGCGCCTACCATGGCGCCGTGCCTGAGCAGGATCTCGACCGAGCGCTCGCCGAGGTGAGCGCGGCGCTGGCCGTCCCGGAGGAAGTCGTCCGGGTGGTGGCGGGCGGTCGACGCCGCGGCCACCCGCAGCCGGACCCGGCCCAGTTGCGCGGACGCGTGGTCGCCCTGAAATCCGGCCCTCACCTGCAACTTCAAGGCACCACCGGGCCACGGGTGAGCACCCACAACATCGCCTATGGGGACGGGTTCGCCGACCGGATCGCCCCGATGCTGGCCGGGGGCTACGCCTCATGGCGGGTGGAGACGCTCACTCGCACGCTCCAGGTCCGGGTGACCAAGAAGGGTCGTGCCCTGGTCCACACTGGTCCGCCGCCGCAGGGCACCGGCGGAGCTCAGCCTCACGACCGACCTCGGGAGCGGTTGATCGACCCCGACGACCCGATCTTCGCCGCGCTGGGTGCGGACGGCGCCAAGCGTCGCCAGGTCGATGCCTTCGTCCGGAACCTGCAGACCACCCTGGACCGAGCGCAGCGGCGTCGGGCGGTGTCACCCGGGGCCCTCACCGTCGTCGATCTGGGCTGCGGCAACGCCTACCTGACGATGGCGGCGCACCGCTACCTGACCCGGATCCGGCCCGGCACCCGCACCGTGGGAGTCGAGCTGCGCCCGGATCTGGTGCAGCGCAGCACTGTTCGTGCCCACGAGGCGGGCCTGGATGGGCTCGACTTCGTCACCGGGAGCATCGATGCCGTCGGGCTGGATGACCTCGGTCTGGACCGGGTGGACGTGGTGTTGGCCCTGCACGCCTGCGATACCGCCACCGACCAGGCGCTGGCGCAGGCTGTGCACTGGCAGGCACCGGTGGTGCTGGCGGCCCCCTGCTGTCACCACGATGTGCAGCGTCAGCTCACCGAGTCGGGGGCGCAGCTGCCCGGCCTGGGGTCGATGCTGCGCCGGCCGATCCTGCGCGAGCGCTTCGCCGACCTGCTCACCGACGAACTGCGCGCGGCCGTGCTGACCAGCCGCGGCTACCGGATCGACCTGGTGGAGTTCGTGGACTCGGCGCACACTCCCCGCAACCTCATGCTCCGCGCGGTACGGACGGCCGAGCGGGGTTCGGATGCCGAACTCACCGAGTTGCTGGACACCTGGCAGGTGCAGCCGGCGCTGCTGCGGCTGCTGGCCACGGCCGACTGAGAACCGGTCCGGCTCACAGCCCCGATCTGTTCACAGCCCCGATCTGAGGACGAGCCTCCCGATCTGAGGACCAGCCTCCCGATCTGGGACAGCCTCCCGATCTGGGACAGCCTCCGATCTGGGACAGCCCCGGGGCTGGGACAGCCACTATGTGCGGCCTGTCGCCGATAGTCGATCAGGGGCAATGTGCCGGTAACCGCGGTGAAACATGCGCGCGAGATGCTCGGGTGCATGCTCGCACGCATCCGGATCAGCATCCCCGACCAGCCCGGCACCCTGGGGCGGGTGGCATCGGCGATCGGCGTCGCCGGTGCCGACGTCCAGGAGATCCAGGTGCTCGCCTCCGACCTGGGCCGCGCCGTCGACGACGTCTGGGTCCGGGTCGCGGGGGCGGACCATCTGGATCGACTCCTGCGAGCGCTGCAATCGATTCGTGGCGTGGAGGTGCAGGGCGCTCGCGGCAACGTCTCCGAAGTCTCCCGGCTGGGTGAACTCGAGCTGATCTCCGCGGTGCTGCGGTCTCGCGATCTGCAGGTGCTGGTCGATCAGGCCGTCGCGGGGATGGACATGACCTGGGCCGCGGTGATCGACCAGCCCTTCGTCGGCGTGGGTCAGGCGCGCGCCCCGCATGTGCTGGCCTCCTCCGCCCAGGGCCCGGTGGTGGACTCGGCGGTCGAACTGCCGGTTCGGCTATCGGCTCGGATGACTCCCGAGGACGGCGCGGTCGTCGTCATTCCACTGCCGCCCACCCCCGGGGCTCTCGTGCTGGCCAGAGCCGAGGGCCCGAGCTTCCACGCCAACGAGGTCTTCCGCCTCGGTGAGCTGGGCCGGGTGCTGGGTGGTGTGGTGGTGCACCTCACCGAGCCGGCCGACGCTTGACCTGAGCGATCTTGACCTGGCCGACCATCGACCCGCCGACGCCTGACCCAGCCGACGCCTGACCCAGCCGACGCCTGACCAGATCCGGCCGACGCCTGACCCGACCCGGCCGACGCCCGGCCCGGCAGGCAACAGTTCAGGACCCCAACCGCTCCACCACGAAGTCCACGCAGCTGGTCAGCGCACGCACGTCGTCGGGCTCGATCGCCGGGAACATGCCGATCCGCAACTGGTTTCGACCGAGTTTGCGGTAGGGCTCGGTGTCCAGCAGCCCGTTGGCGCGCAGGGTCGAGGTGACCGCGATGGCGTCGATGCGTTCGTCCAGATCGATCGTCGCCACCACCGGGGAGCGCCACGCCGGGTCGGCCACGAACGGACTGGCCCAGTCACGCTCGTCGGCCCACCCGTAGAGCAGACCGGAACTGGCGGCGGTGCGCGCGGCGCAGAACGCCAGGCCCCCCTGCTCAGCCATCCAGTCGAGCTGCTCGGCCAGCAGCGCCAAGGTGGCCAGCGCCGGGGTGTTGTAGGTCTGGTCCAGGCGCGAGTTGGCGATCGCAGTGGTCAGGCTCAGGCTGTCCGGGATCCAGCGTCCGGTATCCGCCAGCCGCTCGGCACGCTCGACTGCGGCGGGGGAGAGCAGGGCGAACCAGAGCCCACCGTCGGAGCCGAAGCACTTCTGCGGGGCGAAGTAGTAGGCATCCGCCTGCGCCACGTCCACCGCGACGCCGCCGGCCGCGGACGTCGCGTCGACCAGCATCAGGGCGGGCCCGTGCTCGGTGTCCGAGGCGGCCACTCGCTCGACCGGGCAGAGCACCCCGGTCGAGGTCTCGTTGTGTGGCCAGCAGTAGGCGTCGATGCCCTCCGCCGCGTGGTTCCTGGTGCCGGTCCCGGGTGGGGCGGAGATCACGTCCGGGTCCTGCAGGAAGGGGGCGGCGGTGGTGCACGCGGCGAACTTGCTGGAGAACTCACCGATGGTCACGTGCTGAGACCGGCGCGCGATGAGTGAGCAGGACGCCACATCCCAGAAGGCGGTCGAGCCCCCGTTGCCGAGTACCACCTCATACCCGTCGGGCAGTCCGAACAACTCAGCCAGGCCGGAACGTACCTGGGAGACAAGGGATTTCACCTGCTTCTGGCGGTGAGAGGTGCCCATCACCGGTGCCCATCGGGTGGTCAGGGCATCGAGTTGGGCCGGGCGGACCTTGCTCGGGCCGCAGCCGAAGCGAGGGTCGCTGGGCAGCAGATCGGCGGGGATCGTGATCAGGGGGGACGAGGTTGCCACGGCGCCATCCTGCCGGACTCGGCCGCGCGCACGAAGCTCAGGGGCCGCAGGGTCGCGGGGCGCCCCCGGGCATCGCCCCGGCCAGACGGGTGGGCGCCGGGGGGCCGGGTTGAGCCGGTGGGGTCAGGTTGAGCCGGTGGGGCCGGGTTGAGCCGGTGGGCCGGGTCGGGAGGGGCTGAGCCGGTGGGGCCGGGTTGAGCCGGTGGGGCCAGGTTGAGCCGGTGGGGCCGGGTCGTGCCGGGTTGAGCCGGTAAGGGCCAGGTCGGGCCGGGCTGAGCCGGCCGGGTCAGGTCCGGTCGAGCCGGGTGAGGCCTTGGCGAGCGTTGCCAATCCAGACTCGGCCCGCGCCGTCGCGGACTACGCTGAAATCATGGTCTTCGCTCCCCAGCCGGACCCGGTCGACCCGGGCGCCCGGATGACCTACCGAGGCAGCGGCCTGGATCATCTCGATCCGGACGTGGCTCCGCTGGAGGTGTTGCGGGCCTGGTACACCGACGCGACCCGCGACCATCGGATCAGCGAGGCGGCCGCCATGGTGGTGGCCACCGTGGACCGCGACGGTCTGCCCAACGCCCGCACCGTGCTGCTCAAGCGCCTGGACGCCTCGGGCTTGGTCTTCTACACGAACACCGAGTCGACCAAGGCCGACGAACTCGCCGCCCGCCCGGTGGCTGCCGCCGTCCTGCCTTGGCATCCGATGTTCCGGCAGGTGCGCGCCCGCGGGCGGGTGGAGCCGGTTTCGCGAGCCGATGCCGAGGCCTACTTCCAGTCCCGCCCCCGCGATTCGCAGATCGCCGCCTGGGCCTCGGCTCAGTCCCGTCCGCTCGCCCACCGCGACGAACTGGTGCAGGCGGTGCACTCGATGGAGCAGCGATTCGCCGGTCAGCACGTGCTGCCCTTGCCGCCGTTCTGGGGTGGATATCTGTTGCGGCCCGTCGAGATCGAGCTGTGGGTGGGCATGGAGTCGCGCCTGCACGACCGCTGGGCCTGGGTGGCCGTCGACGACTCGGCGGGCGGCGTGCCGGCCGCTCTCGACCAGGCCCATCAGTGGCGGGTGCAGCGCCGCCAACCATAGGGAGCCGCTACCGGCGCGGCAGCGAACCCGACAGACCCGGCAGCGACCCGACAGACCCGGCAGCGACCCGATACACCCCGGCACACCACGGTCCGGGTGAGCGTTGGATGAGGCGCAGGTCGTACGGGTTGGCCGGCCGGCTCCACCACGGTGACCGGCAGGCGAGAGTGCTCGGGGATCGGGCGGTTCAACTCTTGACCGTGATGTCCCAGTGGTTGCCCTCGTGCCAGTACGTTCCGGCGCCGATCTGGTAGGTCTCGGTGCCCACCAGGGCGCCATTGCGCGGGATCCACGTCGACAGGCAGGTGCTGTTGTTGACGTCGATCTTGTAGCCGTTCCAGTGCGAGTAGGTGCCGGAGGCGTGACCGGTCTCGGTGCCTCCGGTCACCAGCACACTGCAACCGGAGCGCTTCTTGAGGTCGATGGTGTCCAGGATGACGCCGGTGAGAATGGTGTCCAGGCTGGTGCACGTGGAGATGGTGCGATCGGTGCAGCCTCCGCTGGACCACACCGAGATCCCGGCTGCGGCGAGCATGCTGCGCGCCTGGGCATCGGTCAGGCGGATGCTTCGCGTCGACGTGGGGTTGGTCGGAGTCGGAGTCGGTGTCGGGGTGGGTGTCGGGGTCGGAGTCGGGGTCGGGGTCGGAGTAGTGCCTGGAGTCGTGCTGCCGGCCGCGCCCCACTTCTGCGCAGTGATCACCGGCTGGGCGCCGGTCTTGAGTTGCCGCGGCGCCGCCTCGGCAGCCAGGCCGCCCGCTACAAGCAAAGTCACGGCCAGTGGAGCGGCCAACCACAGCGAACTCTTCGTCTTCACAGTGTCCTCAGCAGTCCCGGGGGTAACGGACGGATCACGGTCACCTTCGACCCGACACGCCGGTTCCTTCGCGCAAGCACTCCAAGGGAGTAGCTCTGGTGACGCGTCGTAACCAGCGTGTGACCTCGACCGGCTCACCCTAGGGTGTGGAGATGGTCCGTGTGGTGGTTGTGACAGGAGTGATTCGTTGGGCGGAGTGACATTACTGAGGCTTCGCAGGTACGCGGTCGGGCGTACCTTGTTCCGTCCGACCACGCTGGGTGCGGCCATCGACCGGCTGGGCTTCGTCCAGGCCGACCCCATTCGCGCACCCGCGCGAGCCCAGGACCTCATCCTGCGTCACCGGGCGCGGGGCTACCTCGCCGGCGATCTGGAGAGGCGGTACTCGCGGCTGCCGATCGAGGAGGACGCCTTCGTCAACTACGGCTATCTGCCCCGCGAGACGGCGCTGCGGATGCATCCGCGCACCCCACGTCGAGCGTGGTCGCCGCGGGACCAGGAGCGTGCCGCGCAGGTCCTGGACTTCGTTCGCGACCAGGGCGTCGTCCACCCGCGCGAGGTCGAGGCCCACTTCCAGCACGGCCGAGTGACCAACTGGTTCGGCGGCACGTCCAATGCGAGCACCCAGTTGCTCGACGGCATGCACTACCGGGGCATGCTGCGGGTCGCCGGTCGGGTCGGTGGCACCCGCACCTACGCAGTGGCCGTGCCACCCGAGCATGCGCTCGACCCGGTCACCACCTTCGCCGACCTGCTGGACGTCGCGGTGCGCCTCTACGCGCCGGTGCCCCGGGCCACGCTGGGGCAACTGGCCTCCTACCTCGGGTACGGCGCGCCGCAATACCGGGCACACCGCAAAGAGGTGCTGTCGCTGGCCCGCGAGAGGTACCACTGGCAGGTCGTCGAGGGCGTGGAGTATGGCTGGCCGCGGGACGAGGACCCCGGGTCCCGGCGCTGGGATCCCCGGCCCCAACTGCGGCTGTTGGCTCCCTTCGACCCGATCGTGTGGGACCGGCTGCGCTTCGAGCACCTGTGGGGATGGCGATACACCTTCGAGGCCTACGTGCCCGCCGCCCGGCGGGTGCGGGGCTACTACGCCCTGCCGGTGCTGTGGCAGGACCGGGTGATCGGGTGGGCCAATCTCTCGGTCCGCGAGGGCACGTTGCGCCACGACCTCGGCTACGCCGACGGTGGACCCCCGACGCAGGCCACCTTCACGGCTGAACTGGAGCGTGAGCTCGCTGCGATGGCCGAGTTCCTCGGCCTGCCCGGGTGATCAATCTGCCCGGGTGATCAGCGCAGCGTGGGGGTGGGCCACCAGAGGATGCCCTTGCTGGAATCCAGGGCACCGGGCACGCTCAGCGGCACACTCAGATTCGTTCGTCCGTGACCGAAGTCCAGACCGTTGACCACCGGAACCCCCAGCGGCGCCAGCCGGTCGTGCAAGACGCTGTCGACCTCCTCGGGGCTGCCGCATCCAACCCAGGTGCCCCCGGCCACCCCGGCGATCTCGCCGAGGGCGCCGCTGCGCAGCAACTGGGTGAGCATCCGGTCGATCCGGTACGGGTCCTCGGTGACGTCCTCGATCAGCAGAATCCCCCCGGCCAACCGGGCCGGGCTCGTCGCGGTGCCGACACCGGCCACCAGGGTCGACAGGTTTCCGCCCACCAGCACACCGGTGGTACGCCCCGGCACGATGGTGCGGACCTGCTCGCCGCCGACCGGCCCCGCCTCCCGGTCCACTCCGAAGAGCAGATGCCGAAGCCGGTGCTGGCTGGTCTCGCTGTCGAGGAAACGTCGCGAGGCTGCCATCGGGGCGTGCACCGTGACCACCTTGAGGTTGGTGGCCACCGCCTGGTGCAGGGCGGTGATGTCGCTGAAGCCGACCAGAACCGGAGCGGCCTGGCCTTCGCGGGCCTGCGCGAGCATCGTCCAATCGATCGAGTCGAGGATGCGGTGCACCCCGTATCCGCCGCGTGCGCAGATCACCGCCGCCACTCGGGGGTCGCACCAGGCACGCACCAAGTCGGTGATCCGGGCGGCATCGGCGGCCGCCAGATACCCGGTGTCGCGATCGAGGACATGCTCGCCGACCTCCACCGTCAGGCCCCACGAGGTGAAGACGCCGACCCCCTGCTCCAGCAGGCCCGGGTCGATCGGCCCACTCGGTGCGACGATACGGACGACGTCACCGGCGACGAGCCGGCGTGGTCGCTGCAGCGCGGTCAGCACATCGACAGTATTCCCCAGGTACGTGATCTTGACTCGTCCACCCGCGGCGATCCCTCGGATTGGTCAACGGTGCGTTCGTTGTGGTGGTCGGTCACGCCCCTGACGCGCTCACCCGCGGCGATCCCTCGCCCGGACCACGACAGAGCCGCCGGCTCGACCGGGTGTCACGCCGGCGAGCCGGACGGGAAAACCCCTTGCCAGGTCCGGCGCACGGTTCTACGGTGAGCCCACACGGGAAAGGAGGTGGTCGAAGTCGTGAGTGACTATCGGACGCGTGAGGTGGCTGCTCGCTAGGCAGCCGTCCCCGAAACATCAGGACGCGCCTGCCCGGCACTTCCGGGCAGTCACCGGGCCCACGAGGTCGCTGCTCGTCCACAGCGAATCCGTCCGCGGAACCTCGTGGGCCTTCTGCTGCCCGGATTCACCCCACCGGCGCGTGGCGGTCAACGGCGCGAGCGGCGTTAGAGTCGCCATGACCTAGCCGCGCACGGGCAGCACGCCCCGCATGCCGAGCGGCACCCGAACCTCCCGACCGGGGTACCCACACGTGCGCCACCTGTTCGCCGATATCACGCCCCTGCGCGTCGCGCCCGCGTACCGGCGGCTCTTCCTCGGGGCCACTCTCGGGTCGATGGGCACCTCGGTCACCGCGGTGGCCGTGGCCCTGCAGGTCTATGACATCACCGGCTCGACCTTCTCGGTGGGCGTGGTGGGTGCCTTCGCCGTCGTCCCGCTCATCGTGCTCGGACTGTACGGCGGGGCCATCGTCGACGCCCACGATCGACGCCGGGTGGCTCTGCTCAGTGCCAGTGGCATGTTCATCGTCGCGGTCGCCATCACCGCGCAGGCGCTGGTCGGGCTGGACAACGCGTGGGTGCTCTACGTCCTGGTGTCCATTCAGAGCGGCTGCTTCGCGGTGAACAGCCCGGCGCGTTCTGCGATGATCCCCCGCCTGCTCGAGCCGAGGCTGCTGCCCGCGGCCAATGCCCTCAACGGGCTGGCGATGGGCTTGAACTTCATGCTCGGCCCGCTGCTGGCCGGATACCTGGTGAGCTGGGTCGGCTACCCGGGCACGTACCTGGTGGAGACCGTCGTGCTCGTGGTGGCGTTGACCACCTTGTGGTCGCTGCCGGCGATGCCGCCGCAGGGAGAGGTCCGCCGGGCCGGCCTGGCCTCGGTGTGGGAGGGGCTGGACTTCCTGCGCACTCGCGCCAACATCCGGATGACCTTCCTGGTCGACCTGGCGGCGATGGTGCTGGCGATGCCGCGAGTGCTCTTCCCGGCGCTGGGCGCGCTGTACCTGGGCGGGGGAGCGCGCACCGTCGGACTCCTCGGGGCGGCGATCGCGGTCGGCTCGGTGCTGGCCGGGGTCCTGTCCGGTCCGCTCGGCCGGGTTCGCAGGCAGGGACGGTGGGTCATCGTGGCCGTCGTCTGCTGGGGCCTGTGCGTCACGGGCTTCGGGTTCACGGTCCTGGGCGCCCGGCCTCCCTCGGCCGGGGACACCGGACTGGCCGGTGGTCTGAGCCTGGCGATCGTCCCGGCGTGTCTGCTGCTGGCCTGTGCCGGGGCCTGTGACCAGGTCAGCGCCGTCTTCCGGCTCACCATCCTGCAGGCGGCCACCCCGGACGCCATGCGCGGCCGACTCCAGGGGGTGTTCACCGTCGTCGTGGCCGGCGGACCACGGATGGGAGACATCGTCCTGGGCGCCACCGCCGCCCTGCTCGGTGAGCCGGGTGCGGCGATCGCCGGCGGCCTGGCGTGCGTGCTGGTCACCTGTCTGCTCGCCCTGCGCTGGCGCGGCTTCGTGCGCTACGACGCCGAGAACCCGGTCGCCTGAGACCTCCGGCAACCATCCGACCGCGTGAATCACGTCCGGTCGTCCGGCGTGCGACGGCGCGGCACCGTAAGTTGTCCGGGTGTGTGACGTCACCGGGCTGCTGCCGACCGAGCTCGTCTTTCGGCTGCCCTGGGACGATCCGGACATCGTCGGGGTTCGACTCTGGCAGACCCTGGGCCTGCCGGCTCACCTGACCACCTTCGCCCGGTCCGACGGGCAGGGTGAAGCCGGGTGGACGCTGCGGGTTCCCCGCGTCCACCTGGCCGACCTCGAGCGGCTGGAGTACCAGTACGTCGTCCAGCGCAGCTGGGATCAACCCGACCGCCCGCACGACTCGCAGCTCGACCACGCCCAGCCCCAGGACGCCGAGCCTCAGGACGGCCAGCCCCAGGACGCCCAGCCTCAGGACGCTCGGGCCGATGTCGCCCAACTCGATGTCGCCCAACCCGACGGCGCTCAACCCGACGGCATCCAACGCGACGGCACCCAACCCGACGAAGCCGAGGACGCTCACACCCGACCGCGCGATACCGCAGGGCCTGACTCATCCGGGCTCGAGCGCGAGCCTGCCGAGGAAGCCGGCGCCCCGGAACCTGAGCACCGACCTGAGCACCTCGGACGACCCGAGCACCCCGGCCGGCAGGTGCATGAGGACTTCGTCCTGGACCCCACCAACCCGCGCACCACACCCGGGCCCTTCGGCTCCCAGTCGGTGATCGAGTTCCCCGGCTACCGGGCGCCCGCGTGGCTGTCCGCCGGCGGCCCGGACGGCAGGTATCGCGAGATCGTCGTGCCGGACACGGGCGTCGGGGAACTGACCGCGGTGCTGTGGACGCCGACCGACGACGACGCGGAGCCGCTGCCGATGCTGGCGGTACACGACGGCCCGGAGATGGCCGAGTATGCGCGGATCATCGACTACGTCCGGGCGATGACCGCCCACGGCGCCCTCCCACCGAGCCGGGTCGCGCTGCTGGCCCCGGGACCACGCAACCAGCGGTACAGCGCGGACCCCGGCTATGCCCGAGCGCTCACCGAGCAGTTGATGCCCCGGATCACCGGGCAGGTGCACACCCCGCGACCGCCGGTGCTGCTCGGCGCCAGCCTGGGAGGCCTGGCCGCGCTGCACGCGGAATGGACCTGCCCCGGGACCTTCGCGGCCGTGGTGGCCCAGTCCGGCTCCTTCTTCACCCGGCACACCGACCCGCAGGAGTCCGGCTTCGAGTACTTCGACCGGATCACCGCATTCACCGCGTCCGTCCAGGACGCGACCAGCGCACCCACCACGGCTCCGGTGCTGCTCACCTGCGGGCTGCGGGAGGAGAACTACGCCTGCAACACGCTGATCAGCCGGGCTCTGGGCCGACTCGGCCTGGGCGGCACCCTGATCGGGCAGCGCGATCTGCACACCTGGACGTGCTGGCGCGATACCTTCCATCCGTACCTCACCGAGTTCCTCGCCCAGCAGTGGAGCCCGGCCACTGGCGAAGCTGCTGCACCGGTCCAGGACGGGCCGGGCCCGCACGCCCCGACGGCCGGGCCGTCCATCCGCCAGGGCCGAGACCAGACCCGCAACGCCGGGGCGAAGGAGAGTCGTGCGACGAGACCAGCTGGAACTGGACGGTGATGGCCTCGACCGGCCTGGCACGCTGATCCGCTACGGGCACTGGGGACGTCCGCTGCTGGTCTTTCCCAGCGAGGCCGGCCGTGCCTGGGACTACGAGAACAACGGGATGATCGCTGCCATCAGCGAGTTCATCGACGCCGGGCGGGTCAAGGTCTACTGCGTCGATTCCTTCGACCATCTCTCCTGGTCGAACCGCTCGATCTCCCTGGAAGACCGGGCCCGTAACCATCAGCGGTACGAACGCTGGCTGATCGAGCGGGTGGTGCCGACGATGCTGACCGACTCCCCGGGCCTGGACATGGGGCCGGGGATGCTGACCACGGGCTGCAGCCTGGGTGCCTATCACGCGCTGAACATCAGCCTCAAACGGGCCGACCTGTTCCCGGTCTCGATCTGCCTGTCCGGGTCCTACGATCCGGCGCAGTGGCACGCCTGGGGGGAGCGGGGCGAACAGGCCTACTTCACCAATCCGATGGACTCGATCGCGAACCTGCACGGCGATCACCTGGACTGGCTGCGCTCGCGGATGTATCCGGTGCTCGTCGTCGGCCAGGGGGCCTGGGAGACCAACCCCACCGGAGCGCTCCCGTCCACCACCGCGCTGGCGAACCTGCTCACCGAGAAGGGCATTCCCCACGAGTTCGAGCTGTGGGGACACGATGTCAGCCACGACTGGTGGTGGTGGCAACGTCAGATCGCCCACTACCTCCCGAGGTTCTGTTGACCTGCCCGCCCGGTTCCGGGCTCCATCTGTCCGGGCACCTTCACCAGCCTGGGCAGCTTCACCAGCCTGGGCAGCTTCACCTGTCTGGGCACCTTCACCAGCCCGGGCACCTTCACCTGCCCGGGCACCTTCACCAGTCTGGGCGGCTTCACCTGTCTGGGCGGCCTCGCCTGTCCGGGCGGACCTGCCTGTCTGAGCGCACCCGGCCGCCGGGCCCACCTGCGGTGCCAGGCTGGCGGCCATCGGCCCTGCACGACCCGACCTCGAACTCACCCACCTCGGGCGAAAGGACATCATGAGCGAGAACCATCACCTGGTCGGGCTGCTGCTGGGCGCCGAGCAGGACTGGCCGACAGCCTTCGAGTCGATCCTGCGGATGGTCGGCACCGTGCACGACCATGCCGGCGCGCACCGCTTCGACTCCGAGCGGCTCACCATCGAACCCTTCACCCTGGACGCCCCGGTACGGCCCGGGCTGGTCATCGACCGGCTCGCGTACTGGTACTACCACCCGCGGGAGTGGCTCAAGAAGGCCGCGCTCACCGACGGCACGTACCTGCTGAACTCCCCGTTCACCTTCCAGTCCATGGAGAAGCACTCCGCGTACTGCGCGATGATCCGGCTCGGGCTGAAAATCCCCCGGACCGTGCTGGTGCCCTACAAGAACCCGGTCGACAATGTCCGCTGGGCCTACACCGCGGAGAAGTACAACCGGCCCTTCGACCTGGACAAGATCGCCGCCGACCTCGGCTATCCGCTGTACATGAAGCCCTTCGACGGGGGCGGCTGGCGGGGGGTGTCGCGGATCAACAACCAGGACGAACTGCACGCCGCCTACGACTCCTCGGGCGAGATGCTCATGCACCTGCAGGCCACCGTCGATTACGACGTCTTCGTCCGGGCGTTGTCCATCGGCCCGGAGACCATGGTGATGAAGTTCCGCCCGGAACTGCCGATGCACAACCGCTACGAGGTGGCACACGGCTTTCTGGACGAACAGACCGGCTACGAGTGTCAGGCGATCAGCCGGATCGTCAATGCCTTCTTTGGGTGGGATTTCAACTCCGCCGAGATGCTGGTGGCCGGTCGCGAGGTCTACCCGATCGACTACGCCAACGCCTGCCCGGACGTGGCCGTCACCTCGCTGCACTACTACTTCCCGTGGGCGATCACCGCGCTGGTGAAGTGGTCGGTGTACTGCCTGGCCACCGAACGGCGGTTCCGGCTGGACATGCAGAGCCACCGGTACTTCGACATCGCCGACGATCCGGACCGCAGCTACCAGGACAAGATCGCCGGCTACCTCGCTCTGGCGGACGAGCAACTCGAACGCGAGCGCTACCTGCAGTGGTGCGCCGACCACCTCGCCCACCTGGACGACGCGGTCCGAGACTGGGTGGCCGGGCCCGACTTCGACCGGTTGCTGCGCGAGACCGTGCAAGCGACCTACCCCCCACATGAGCAGGAGCAGTTCCTGGCGCACTTCCGCGGACTGATCGGGCTCTGGCTGCAGTGATCCGCGCGGCGTCGTCCCCGGCCGCCAAGCCCGACACCTTCAGCCACACCTGCCCCAGCCGCACCGGCACCTCGACACGGGCATGCCAACCTCGCCGCATGTGACGACTTCGGCATGCCGCACGCATCTCGCACCCGTCCCGGGGGTACCTGAACGTCAGAGTTATGGCCGCGGATGTCGCGAGGCAGACGTCACCGGCCAGGCGCCGGACACCTTCAGCCACATCTGCCCCAGCCGCAGCGGCATCTCGACGAGGGCATGCCAACCTCGCTGCATCTGACGACTTCCGCATACCCCGCGCAGCCCGCAGCCGCCCCGGGGGCACCTGAGCGTCAGAGCTACGGCCGCTGATGCCGCGCGGGCAGGCGCCACCGGCCACGGCGCCGGACACCTTCAGCCACACCTGCCCCAGCCGCATCGGCACCTGCGCCGAGGGCATGCCAACCTCGTCACATCTGACGACTTCGGCATGCCGCACGCGCCCGCCAGCCCTGGACCAGCTGAACGTCCGGGCGGCGGCCGCGGATGTCGCGAGGGCAGATGCCACCGGCCACCAAGCCGGACACCTTCAGCCACACAGGACCCAGCCGCATCGGCACCTCGACACGGGCATGCCAACCTCGCCACATGTGACGACTTCGGCATGCCGCACGCGCCCGCCAGCGCTGGACCAGCTGAACGTCCGGGCGGCGGTCGTGGATGTCGCGAGGGCAGATGCCACCGGCCACCAAGCCGGACACCTTCAGCCACACAGGACCCAGCCGCATCGGCACCTCGACACGGGCATGCCAACCTCGTCACATGTG
>JBKECN010000009.1:0-1836 GCA_047974565.1 Actinomycetales bacterium | reverse complement strand
GTTGTGGTCGGGTGATCCGGGCCGGGACGTGGACGATCTGGCGGCGTAGCGTGGCACCACGCGCGACAGCGAGTCGTCCTCCGTGTAGACAGCCGGCAGCGCGGAGCAGGTTGTGGGCCATCGCCGCGCAGATCGCCCACGCACTGTTGGCCGCGAACCGGCCTGAGGGCATGTGCGCCAACGGCCCGTTGATCAGGTCGGCGAACACGGACTCGATGATCGCGTGGCGACGTTGGGTGATGTCAGCGGCCGGGATCGGTTCGGTGCTGTTGGTGAAGAATGGGTGGTAGCGCCACACGGGGAACAGTTCGTCGCCTTGGACACGGTCCCGCACGCGGCGCACCACCAACCGTGCGATCACGGGCTGCTTGGTGGTGGCGAAGGCGGTGAACGTGGTTTCGGCTACCTCGGCATCCGAGATCACCTCACCGGTATCAGGATCGACCACGGCCCCGGGATAGTTCACCGGGACCCACGCATCGTCGTCGATGGTGGCGATTGCCCGGGCCACAGCACGGTTCTTGACCAGTACCAGTGAGAACTGTGCTCCCTCCTTCAGGCATGCTGCGACGACTGAGCTGGTGCCGTAGGCCGAGTCGCCACGCACCAAGATCTTCCCGGTTGCGCCAGCAGCCCGGGCGGTGCGGATCGCGTCGCGCACCATCGAGTCGGCTCCACGACCTGAACCCGCCTTGCCCGCGCGTAGTCGGATACCCGCAACCACGGGTGCCGCGGTGGGGGTGCTGATGGTGGCCGCCAGTGGGGAGAGTCCCTTGCGCAGCACCTGCTTGCCGGAGATCTTGGTGTGCCCATAGGAGGCACCCTGCTTGGCGTGCCCGTGAACCGGGCGCAGTAGCGAGTCGATGTCGACGAACGCCTGCTCGCCCAGGCCGGGCAGCAGGTCGGTGCGGTCGGCCAGGCTGACCAGATGGGCCCGAGCGACAGATGCCAACTGCTGGCTGTGGCCGTGGGTGAACTCACGCAGGAACTGCCCCAGCGTGGCGGGTGCGTACACGCCGGTGAACAACCGGCCCATTCCGCCAGAGCGGATCACCTGCAGATCATCGATGCTGTCGGCGCCCGCAGCCATACCCGCCACGATCGAGGTGACCTTGCCGGCCGGATTGACCCCGGCCGAGGTCACCCGGGTTGAGGCCACCTTCACCTTCTCGGCGAGCAACTGCGAGAGCCCGGTCTGCTCGGCCAGCGCCATCACCGGCGCCAGCCCCGCCGACGACACCAGATTCTCGTCATCGAACAACGGCGTGGCTTTCGACCACACATGAGGTAGTTTCACTTCCAGTGCCTTCTGGGTGCAGTAGCGATCAGGATCTAGACACTCCCGATTCTCCTGGCCCCACAAGGCACTTCTACGTTCCGCCCCGCTCACGCGACACGATTCATCGCCGACCCATCCACGGATTCAGGGTAAGTGGAAGCCCTTGGTGTCTGAGGACGTGTGGACCGCCGTGCAGGAGCGTCTTGACGAGCCTTCGCGGGTCAGCAACCGCTCGGGCTCGACAGCCCGCAAGCACATCGGCAGCGGCCTCTACATCTGTGGCGTCTGTGACAAGAGGGTGCGAGCGCACTCGTCCTCGTATCGCTGTGCAGGGCACATCCAGCGTCAACGCGAGGCCCTCGACGCCTTCGTGCTGGAGGCGATCCGCATCAAGCTCGCCGGCAACGACCTCAAGGACCTCCTGGTCCAAGCCGACCTGCCCCGGGTGCGAGCCATTAGCACCGAGACGGAGGCGTTACACCTCTCCATCCGTCGCGCCGAGCGGGACTATGACGCTGGCACCATCGAGGCAGCCGACCTCAAGCGCATCCGCGATA
>JBKECN010000001.1:0-6538 GCA_047974565.1 Actinomycetales bacterium | reverse complement strand
CGTCCCCGTCCTGGCAGGTCGACACCGCCACCGGCAAAGTCACCTACACCGTCGTGGGAACCGGCGCCGGCCTAGCCAAATCCGAGGGAATCTGTGAATCGTCGTGGTGCACGATCAGCGTGCAAGCCGGACGAGAGTCCACCACCGGCACCACCGTCGTCGCCTCCCTGACCTGCACCACCCCCGGACGGATCAACTCCCCCTGGACGATGACCGCCACCTGCAAAGCCACCGACGAAGACCGACCCGAAATCACCCACATCCGCACCCTCATCACCAACACCAGCAACAACACCACCCTCGCCTCGGACTGGACCAACGTGGCCGACCCCTACCCGAACCCGCAGGCGAGCGTGACAGCGATCTCGTGGTCGTCGAACCTGTCGGCGGGAGAGCACACCTATGAGGTGGATGCCACCGCAGTGGGGTTGGCGAAATCCGGCGGGGTATGTGAGTCGGCGTGGTGCAAGGTCGCGGTGCAGACCGGACGGGCGGAGACCGGGGGTGATCTGGTCCCGGTCGACACCTTGACGTGCGACAGCCCAGGGCAGGTGTATGGAGCGTGGAAACTGACCGCGCACTGCGCGGCGACCAACCAGGTACACCCAGAGATCACCCACATCCGCACACTGGTCACCAACACCGACCGGGGGGAGACCCTGGCCTCGGAGTGGACGGAGGTGGCCGGCCCCTATCCCACGCCCGAGGTGCACCTGGACAATCCTGTTGTGGACGTCGATACCGCCACTGGGCAGGTCACCTACACGACGACCGTCACCGCCACCGGCCTGGCCAGCGCCACAGGTCTCTGCGCTCAAACTCACTGCAGGCTCACCCTGGAGGCCGGTCGCCCCGGCCCGGACGGCCTCTTGACCCGCACTGAGAACCTCACCTGCACCACCCGGTATGCGTACAACGCGTGGACCCTGACCACGATCTGTCAGGGCACCGATGAGACCCACCGCGAGATAACCGCCATCCGCGGGGTCGTGACGAACTCCGCCGGTACCACCTTGACCTCGCCCTGGACGACCGTGTCGGATCCGTATCCCCAGCCGAGCGCCAATCTCACCGTCGATACCTGGGAGGCTGACACAGCCACCGGGGCCATCACCTACACGGTCGCTGCCACCGCCCAATCCCTCGGTAAAGCCGGAGGACTGTGTGACTACCAGCACTGTCAAATGCGCATTGAGGCCGCCCGCCAAGTGAAGAGCGCCGACCCCGTCGTGGTCGCCACCCTGCCTTGCCCCAACCAATACTCCTATGCGCCTTGGACCCTGTCCACCACGTGTACCGCCACAAACCAGGTCTATGGGGAGATCAACATGATCCGACCTGTCATCACCAACCAACTGGGCGAACGCCTCGAAGGAAAATGGCGCGTCGTCGAACTCAACTACCCCCTGCCTACCGTCTCGATGAATATCGATCGATGGGACTACACCGGCGACGACAGCACCAACGGTTCCTACTATGCCGTCACCCTGCACGCCACAGCCACCGGCCTCGGCCAAGCGGGAACATGTGCCGCCACCTACTGCAAACTCGTCATCGAGGGCGGCCTACCCGACGAGGACAACACCATCCGCCGGATCTCCCAGATCGCGACCGACCGGAACGCGCTGGGCTACCCCGGCACCTGGACCATCACCGCGGACATCGCCGAGAACGCCGACCACACCCTCGTCCCCGCCCAAACCCACCTGCGCGCCACCGTCTACGCCAACGGAACAGCCATCACCACCACCGGGTGGCAAGCGCGACCCGGCATCGTCGGCCTCCCCTACGCTGAAGCACTCGCATTAGCCGCCATGAGCCCATCCATCATCGCCGCATCCAACACCCATGGCGGAGACCCCTGCGTGGAACTACTCCCAGGTGGAACGCACACCGCAGAAAGCAGCCTCAGTGACCAACAGATAGCCTGCAAAAAGCTCCTGCAAAGCGGCAAAACACTGCCCCAAACCATCGCCCACCTCATCGAAAGCTTCGGACCAGGCGTCCTGGCCATGGTCGCCGCCAGCCTGGCCATCCCTCTCCCCAACGCCTTACCCGCCACCGACTCCAGCGACGATCCCGCCCAACTTGCACGCATCACAACCTTCCTCGACCAACGAGTCCGCAACATCACCGGAGAGTACGACAGGGCGCTAGACGACCGGCAAGCCGCACGCCTCTACCTCCAACAATGCCAAGACCTCGCAGCGAAGATCACCGGCCTCTACCAACGCCCCGGCCAATGCGACGACCAACCCGTCTTCGCCCCCGGCATCGATGTCTGGGAAGCCGCCGTCCACGACCAAGAAGCCATCCTCGCCGGCTGGCCTATCGAACTCCACTATGGCCCATCAAAAGGCCAGTGGTACACCCAGGTCGCCTTCAGGGACGACCCGTCGAACCAGTGCTACAAAGGCGGCGATAAACAATTCGGCCTACTGCTTGGGAAAGACTGCGATGAGTACCCGTTCAACAGTACCGAACAGGGCGGCCCGGCGGAGTCATAGCGTCGAAGCGAGTCGGTCCCGGACGGGGGCCGGATGGCCTGGGACGGTGTGGGTATGGCGATGAGTAGGCAGGCGTTGACGTTCGCGGATCGGGCGGAGATCGCGACGGGGTTGAAGGCGGGGTGGAGCCCGTCGCGGATCGCGGCCGGGATCGGTCGGCATGTGTCGGTGGTGACGCGCGAGATCGCCCGCAACTCGACGAAGACCCGGGGCTATCAGCCGGTGCACGCGCACTGTCAGGCGCGGCGGCGTCGGGCCCGTCCGCAGCCGCGCAAGGTCGCTGCCTGCCCGGTGTTGCGAGAGCGGGTGCTGTTCGATCTGGCCCGTAACCGGTCACCGCGGGCGATCGCCGGGCGGCTGCGGGCCGAGGCGCGCCAGGAGTTGGGGGTGGTCGACGCCGCCCCGGCGGTGCACGGTAGGACGGTGTCTCATGAAGCGGTCTACGCGTACATCTACGCCCTGCCCAAGGGGGATCTGGCCCGGCACGGCATCAGGTTGGAGTCCAAACGCACCCGGCGCCGCCCACGAAAGCCACGCTCGGAGAAGGGTTCTCCCATCATCGGGATGGTCTCCATCGACGACCGGCCCGACGAGGTCGCCGACCGGAAAGTCCCCGGGCACTGGGAAGGAGACCTCATCATCGGCCGCGCCGGCCAGACCGCTGCCGCCACCCTGGTCGAACGCACCACCCGGTTCACCGCGATCCTGGCCCTGCCCCTGGGCCGGGGCAGCGAGTCCGTCGTGGACGCGGTCATCGAGCACACCAACGTGCTGCCAGCGATGTTCGCCAAGTCCTTGACCTGGGACCAGGGCATCGAGATGGCCCGCCACGCCCACCTCACCACAGCCACCGGCATGCCCGTCTACTTCGCCCACCCCCACGCACCCTGGGAACGAGGCACCAACGAAAACACCAACCGACGCATCCGCGCCTACCTGCCCAAAGGCACCGACATCCCCGACCACCAGCCCTACCTCACCGCCATCGCCGAAGAACTCAACAACATCCCCCGCGAAAAGCTCAACTGGCTCACCCCACGCGAAGCCTACGAACGCCTACTCGCTTCCACGCCTTGACGCCGCCGCGCTACTTGACGCCGCTAGCGCGAACTGCCGCCGCTCCGAGTGCCTTGATCGTTGCGGAGGAAGGCTCCTTGGCTGGCGCCTTCTCGCTTCGGTTTGAGGCCTCCAAGTTCTCATGAGATCCCATCACGTGTCACCTCCCCTCAGCTGTTATGTCTCACGCCTCGGTCAGGCGTGAACGACCGTCCTTGAAGCCGGTGCCACTCGGCCAGACCGGAAGTAGTTCTGAAGAAAGCTATTCTTGACCGACAGAGAAGCGCTCCGCTGCACTAGCTGGCGCGTAGGCGGATGAAGAAATCCCCTCCCTCTCTCCATCTACCGACCGAGCTCCGTTGACTCTCAGCCCGGCCCAGCCTTCTCGAGTTCACGAAGGCCGGCAGCAACGTCACCCGTCGGATCCTCAACGTCATGGCCACTGATTCGACGCGCGGCAGCCCTGTACGCATGCCTCATGCTTAGACCCCGTGATCGCCCATTGAAGTACTCTTCACGGAACCATGTCGTCATAACTTGATCCTCAAGATCGCCGCTAGGTGCCAACAGATCCAAAGGGATCGGCGCACTCACAACCCCCGCCAGCAGTGGATGCCACACCTGTTGATGGACCCACTCCTTCCCTACCGCCTGCTCAGCGGACGTAATGACGAAACGGATCTCGCGTTCAATCCCCGTTCTGCTGCTATCTTGGGGGATCGCAAACATCTTCCTCCTTTCGAGGAGCCGGTCGCAAGGCCATTCGGCGCTGACTCGCCCCTCACTGTTTGCATGACGACGCAGCAGCCCGAACAGCGCTACATGCCACTCCCCGGTCGGCGGGTCCGGCGCGATCGTAGCCAGATGAGCGTTCACCACTGCCGCCTTGCCGTCCATTCGCGTCGGCTTGGCGGGCCACCCCTTAGCCACGCGCTGCGACCGATAGTTATCGACTAGGACAGTAGCGACGATCGAGGCCGTGTAGCGAATAGGATCCGCTGGGCACCCTCCAGCCCTCCAGTGCCTGGCAAGTCGCTGATACACCCCTACCAACACGTCCTGGTACAGATCCAAACAATCATCGGTGAAGCAGTTCACGTGAATAGCCTTTCCGGTTGGATCAGCATCCCCATACGGTGGAGTCCGAGTTCCGCATCCAGACCTTCCATGCTGTTGGTGTGCAATCCGTCGAGACTTTGAGGTTCCCTGCCAGCACACGCTGGCCACCTCGCGGAGTGGCAAGACAGCATCACCATCACCAAACGGCGTCCCCGCCTCAGATGTGTACATGGTCCTGACGCTATGAACGGCGCGTGCCCAAACCCCGTCTTGCGGTCGAAACTGACGACTTTCTGACCACTATGGGCAGAGCCGACTGTCGAGCTGCTGGCGATCAGGGCCCCAGCCCCGACTCCGGATCCTAGACACGGGTGTGATGTTGGCCGCGCGCGTCAGTTGCCCAGAAACGGTTGGCTCTACTGCCCTGGATGTGAAGGTCGGGGGGCGTGGTAGGGGCACGGGTGGTGTCCCGTGGGTTCGGAGTGCTGAAGTTTCGACCTGGAGGAGACCGCCCGTGCGTTCACAGACAGTACTCAACGATGTTCTGGGGTTGGAGGGAGTCCGGGTGGTGGGTGTGGACGCGGCCGGCGGTGCGGGTGCTGCGGTGCGGGTGCTGCGGTGCAGGTGCGGGTGAGGTTGTCTTCGAGCCGGTATCTGCGGTGTCCGGCGTGTTCGTACCGGACGCAGCGACGTTGTGATGAGCGTGCGACCGATTCTCGGTAGCGTCATCTGGACCTGTCCGGGCGGCGGTGCGTGCTGGTGATGCGGCGGCGGCGGTGCCCCGAGCATGGGGTGATCACCGAAGGAGTCCCGTTTGCTCGGTACAAGGCTCAGTTCACAAGGGTTTTCGAGGATCTGGTGGCGTGGTTGTGCACCCGCGCCGACAAGACCACGGTCGCCGTTCTTGGCCCGGGTCACCTGGCGTGCGGTGGGGGCCATGTGTGAGCGGGTGGCCGGTGATTTACGCAGCGCGGACGACCTCGCCGGGCTGGTCGACATCGGGGTGGATGAGATCTCCGTGCGCCACGAGGCGCTGTTGTTTCGGATGGAGGTGAAAGACGTCCATCGCCTGGCCGTCGTAGCGGTCGGGTGAAGCTGGCGGCAGCCTGATCCGGGGAACGCCGGTGAGGGTGGGAGCAGCCGCGATGAAGTCGGGGTCCGGTACTACCGGACGGGCCGTGCCTGGTGAGCGAGACAGGAAGGTGTACGCGAGGAACCGGTGTCGTAAGGCCTCTTGATCGTCGCCCAGCTCTAACCCGGTGGATTCGGGCTGGTCAGCGCTTCGTACCTGTCTTGGACGACGTCAGCCAGGCGTCGGACGGGGCGGGGAACTGCCGGAACGGCTTGGGAGTCAGGTCCGGCAGGTCGTGGTGATGGTCTACGACGTTGTCGGGTGCGAGCCCGAGAGCGGGGCCACGACGAGGCCGCAGGGGCAGAGCTGGGCACTTGGCCCGTCGACGGAACGACAGTGAACGTGGGAACCATCTGCGGACCTTTCCCGAGCCAGTTGCACTCCAGCGATATCGGTTCGGGATAGGCGCGTTGCCTGCCGAAGGGCGTGGGTGGGGCGGAGCCGCCGTAGTACTCCGAGGCCGGGAGAGCCGGTCACACGGTGAATGCCATGGGGAAGGGCGGCGGCGAAAGGGAGCAAGGAGGGACTGTGATGTCCGAAGACGCGCTGGTGAATACCAGCGCCGCGCAACGCGTCGAGTCCGGGGTCGAGGTCTGGCCGGAGCCGGAGCGGGCGTGGTGGGTGGTACGGAGGATGCAGACCAAGCTGCGCTGCTGGGCGATCGACGACGTCGATCGCCGGTTTGATGATCTGTACAACCTGGTCTGTGACCCGGCGTTCTTGATGGTGGCGTGGGAACGCGTCGCTGGGAACAAGGGGTCGCGGACACCTGGGGTGGATCGGG